>NZ_LARW01000062.1 GCF_000971055.1 Sphingomonas sp. SRS2 | reverse complement strand
CTCCACAACCAACATCCCGATCTCGCCAACTGACAATCCAGTCGGCCGTTTAAACCATCGAAATGAGGGGTCCCTTTTAGACGCCGATCACCCCGCTAAGGGGGTCCTTTTTGCACGCCGATCTACAGTCTCGGGTGACGAGCACCCGACGCTGCTCGGTTGAAGAGGTTTTGTCCCGAAAGCTTCCACGGGGCCAACCGAGTAGCAACTCGGTGGCAGTCATAAACGCTTGGCGATCTTCCTCGCGTGCGCGCCTGACGTAGGGTCGCAGCCGCCAGTGACATTCGCCGCGAAGGGAAAGCGCAAACTCTGCGCGCCGCAGCACGATCGCACCGGCTGCGTCGCTATGCACATCCGGTGAGCCACCACCCGATAGCGCTTCGGTCGTCCAGCCAAAATCATCACCACGTCCGAAGGGGGGATCGGTAGGAAGTAGCCCTGCCAGGCCTTCATCGTCGGTTGCCGGGATCAAAATCACTTGCCTGGGCTCGAACTGATTCAGTGTCGCTACGGGGTCTAAAACCATATCGGCATGAAAGCGCTCGATAGACGCTTCACCTTCTGTGTCTGCGCTTCGACTAAATGCAATAATACGGTCCAATTCATCGAGATATGGCAGCACGATCGTATCGACGGCGACGCCGGCCCTTTTGTCGAGGAGCTGGGGCACACCGGTGATGTGGTCGCGATCCAGATGCGACAAAAACAACATTTGGATCGGCTTTCCAGCGCGCGCTCGGACGAAAGACCTGACAGAGTTGCGCACCAGCGAGGCGGGTTCGGAACCACAATCATAAACGTACGTGAAATCGGCGGCGGGATTGGTGTTAGCACGCATCGCGCATTGCCAATCACTAGGATCGTCGCCGAGCGGTTGAAGCTCGCCGACGTGAAATCCGCCTTGGCCGACAGCGAACTGCGTTCGACGGTGGCCGATTGCCGCAGTTACGTCGCTACGGCGCCATGCGCGAGGATGGCTCATCGGTAGGCGCGATCGTTCCAACCGTTTCCATGCCGCCTCACGTGCGTTGCGAGCGTGGAGGCGTGCTTCGTGCTTTGGGCGTTCCTCGACGATGATTGCCATCGCTAGATCATAGGCGTCACTCTCGAAGAGAGCGGGCGTCTCCTCACGTTTGCAGGCGACATGGTCGGTGAGGAAATCCGTTATCAACCAGTGGTCTGGATGTCTGCAAACCAGGAACACACTTTCTGCGAGATCCCAGGCGTCAAACCATTCGTGGCGCGTGAGATGCGGTGGTCGCCAAGAAGCCGCCCTATATGGTTTAGCCATTTCTGCCCCGCCTTGCCTAGCAATACCGGTCCCTTAACGGGGTATCGCCGCCCTTCGATGCTCTATCGATGATCGGCTGCTTGTTTTACAACCAATCACTAAGTCATTGAAAACAGGCAAGTCGGAGTTGAGGCGTTTTACAGAAAAAATGGCGGTTTTCTGGGATTTCCAAGAGCTTGGGAAGCTTCTGCTCTACCATTGAGCTACACCCGCGATACCGTGAACGGGATCGCCGATCCGAATGCCGATTGCCACAAGCGCAGCGGCGCGGTCAACGAACAAAGCGGTGTTTCCTTCCGCTTGCCGTCTGTTAAGGCCCGCACATGGTCGACGATCCTGTCAGCGACGAACGTGATCTGCGCGCCGCGATGCTGCGTGGCCTCAAGGGACGCTGTCCCGCCTGTGGGGAATCCAGGCTGTTTCGATCGTTCCTCAGGCCGGTGAACCATTGTCCGGCGTGCGGCCAGAGCTGGGCGCATCAGCGTGCGGATGATCTGCCGGCCTATCTTGTCGTGCTGGTTCTCGGCCATGTGCTGGTCCCGCTTGTCGTCGCGGCGAACCTGCGCCTGGATATGCCGATGTGGGTTCAAATGACGCTGTGGCCCGGCCTGGCGCTGGTGATCGCGATGCTGATGATCCAGCCGGCCAAGGGATTGGTGATCGGATTGCAGTGGGCGCGGCGCATGCACGGCTTTTCCGGCGGGCGGTAAGGACGGCGCAACTCGTCCCACGCGAGGATAAGATGCTTCCTAAGCTCCTCTAATCTCGCTTATAGCTGGCTCCGCGAGGGATTTGGGGGGTAGCGAGTGGCCGTGGGATTGGACTGGCGCGCGGTGGACTGGCGTGCTTGGGCACGGCCTCCGGCGCTTGGCGCGCTGCAGCTTCAGAAGGCGCTCGAATATATGATGATCGGCGTGGTCGCCGTGACGGCGCTCGGGCTGGTCTGGGCGCTGGCCGCGCCGACCGCACCCGACGACGCGTCATCTTCGGCAGCCGTCCGCTTCGATGCCTCGCCTTCGGCCTTTTCGGCCTTCGACCCTTTTTTTCGGCTTAACCTGGGCGCGGCGGGGCCCGGAGTCGTCACCTCGCTCAATCTCAGCCTTCATGGCGTGCGGGCCGACAGCGTCTCGGGACGCGGCTCGGCAATCATCGGCCTACCCGATGGCACCCAGAACAGCTATGCGGTCGGCGATGAGATCGTCCCCGGCGCGGTACTCGCCGCCGTGGCGTTCGACAGCGTCACGATCCTGCGCGATGGCGCGCGCGAGACGCTCTATCTCGATCAGTCGATCGAAGCGCCGGTCGCGTCGATGTCCGGCAGCCCGGTGCAGGCCGATCCCTTCGCGGCGATCCGCGCACCCTCCGTCACGCCGCCGCTGATCGCCGACATCTCGGCAGAACCGCGGATGCGCGGCGGGCGGATCGAGGGTTACGTGCTTCGGCCCGGATCGATCGGCAGTGCCTTTGCGGCCGCCGGCTTCCAGCCGGGCGACGTGCTGATGACGATCGACGGACGCACGGTGGGCGACGGCGCTGGCCTCGAACAACTGGCGGGCGGCGGGCAGGCTGTCACAGTCGAGGTGGAACGTGGCGGCAAGCGGGTGCCGCTTACGATAGGAGGCGGCAAATGAGGTCATGGAACGCGACATGCGCGCTTGCCATGGCTCTGGCTCTGGCGGCCGCCCCGATTTCCGCGCAGCAGACGCTTAACCTGCGTGACGCCGATATCCGCGCTTTCATACAGGATGCAGCGCGCG
Organism: Sphingomonas sp. SRS2; assembly: GCF_000971055.1. Classification (GTDB taxonomy): domain Bacteria; phylum Pseudomonadota; class Alphaproteobacteria; order Sphingomonadales; family Sphingomonadaceae; genus Rhizorhabdus. The sequence continues at coordinate 52,471 of NZ_LARW01000062.1, read as the reverse complement.
TTACCGGGCGCAACTTCATCATCGACAGCAGGGTCGCCGGCAAGGTGTCGGTCGTCACCGACCGGGCTTTGAGCAAGAGCGAATATTTCGAGCTGTTCCTGTCGACCCTGCGCGCAAACAACCTTGTCGCGGTGCCGATGGCGGGTGGGGCCTTCCGTATCCAGCCGGCGGATGGCGCCGCGGCCCTGTCGGGGCGCAGCAGCGGATCGGCCAATAATTTCGTGACCGATGTGGTGCGCCTGCGCGCGATCGACGCCACCAGCGCGATCGATACGCTCAAGCCGCTGGTCAGCCCGCAGGGATCGATTACCGCGAACCGTAGCGCCAATTCGCTCGTCATCGCCGACTATGCCGACAATCTGCGCCAGATGCGCAGCCTGATAGCGCGGATCGACCGCGATAGCACCTCGACCCGGATGATCCCGCTGCGGAACGCCGGCGCGCGCGAGATCGCCTCGGCGCTGAGCACGCTGACGGCCGGGCAGGGCGGTGCGGCCGGGGCGACCGTGGTTGCGGTCGACAGCGGCAATGCGTTGCTGCTGCGCGGGGATGCGTCGAGCGTCGCGAAAATGGCGGCGCTCGCCGAGGATCTCGATCGCCGCGCGGCGAGCGCGTCCGAGATACGGGTGATCTTCCTGCAATATGCCGACGCCGCGAAGCTGATGCCGGTGCTCCAGCAGCTCGTCGGCCAGGCCGGGGAGGTTGCCGCAACGACGCCTGCTTCCGCCAGCACCAGCGCTGCCGTCGCGCCGGTGCCGGCCCCCACGTCGTCGGGACGCGGCGGGGCGGTCGTCACGCGCTATGAAGGCGCGAACGCGATCATCATCGCTGGGCCCACCGATGTGCAGCGCACGCTGGGCGAGGTGATCCGTCAGCTCGATACGCGGCGCGATCAGGTTCTGGTCGAAGCGATCATCGTCGAAATATCCAATGATGCCGCCCGCAAGCTGGGCGTTCAGTTCCTGCTCGGCGGCAAGCCGGGGTCGGGCGTACCGATCGCGGCGACCAATTATTCCAACGCCGCGCCAAACCTGCTGACGATCGCGGGTGCGGTCGGCGCGCGCGAACTGTCGACCACGACGACGGTCGTCAACGGCACGACGACGACGACGACCGAGAATAATGCGATCAGCGACCAGCTGGCCGAGGCTGCGGTGAGCTCGATCCTCAATGCCGGCGGCGGCTTTGCGGGCTTTGCGGACACGATCGGCAAGAATGGTATTTTCGCCGCGATCATCAATGCGGTGCAGACGGATACCAAATCGAACATCCTGTCGACGCCATCGGTGCTGACGCTGGATAATCAGGAAGCCAGACTGCTCGTAGGGCAGGAAATTCCGATCACCACCGGACAGGCGCTTTCGAACAATTTCGAGAACCAGTTCCGCACCGTTCAGCGCCAGAATGTAGGTATCCAGCTCGAGGTGAAGCCGCAGATTAATGCAGGCGGCGCGATCAAGCTGTTTCTGCGGCAGGAGGTCTCGTCGATCGCGGGGCCCGTCGCCAGCGGATCGCCCGACCTGATCCTCAACAAACGCGAGATCGAGACAACCGTCACCGTCGATGACGGCGATATCATCGCATTGGGCGGCCTGCTCGACGACAATGAACGCCGCACGATCGAGGCGATCCCTCTTTTGAGCCGCATTCCGGCGATCGGCGAGCTTTTCAAGTCGCGCTCCCGCAGTCATGTGAAGACCAACCTGATGGTGTTCATCCGGCCGACGATCCTGCGCAGCCCAGCCGATGCGCAGCGGCTTGCCGCCCAGCGCTATGGATATATTCGTGGCGAGCAGGTCCGGTACGGCAAGCCTGGCGAGGAGCCCGGCATCGACGAGCTGGTGACGGACTATATGGGAACCACCGTGCCGGTTGCGCCGCCGGTCGCCGCCGCGCCTTCGGGCGGACCCGAGATCATCGTCCCGAAGGTGACGACATCGAGCCAGGTCTTCCGCCCGGTTCCCGCGCCGGCGCCGCCGCCGCGCGGCCAGTGAGCGAGGAGGCGGCGATCGCTTCCGCATCCGACATACCCTATGGCTTCGCCCGGCGGACCGGCCTCGTGCCGCTGACCGGCAGCGATGGCGATGGGCGTCCGCTGATCGGCATGAGCAGCGCCGCCGACCGCGCCGCGCTGATCGAACTTCGCCGCCATCTCGGCCATGGATTCACGATCGAAGCACTGACGCCCGAGCGATTCGAGCGGGCCTTGTCCGAATATTATGCCGTCGATAGCGAGGCGGCCGAGATGCTCGGTGGCGCGCTGGTGATGGGCGAGGAACTGAGCGCGCTCGCGAGCGAAATACCGACCAGCGCCGACCTGCTCGACAGCGCCGATGACGCGCCCGTCATCCGGCTGATCAACGGGATGATCGCCGAAGCGGTGCGCAATGGCGTCTCCGACATCCATTTCGAACCTTATGAGAGCGGCCTCGTCGTCCGGATGCGGATCGACGGCGTGCTGGCCGAGCGGTTGCGTCTGCCGATCGCGGTCGCGCCACTGGTCGCGAGCCGGATCAAGGTCATGTCCCGGCTCGACATCGCCGAACGCCGTCTGCCGCAGGATGGCCGTATCGGCCTGTCGATCGCCGGGCGGCTGCTGGATGTCCGCGTCTCGACGCTGCCAGGCCGTGCGGGTGAACGCGTGGTGTTGCGCATCCTGGACAAGGAGGCCGCCGGGATCGCACCCGACGCGCTTGGCATGCCGGCGAAGATCGAAGCGGCGTTCACCACGGCGCTGAGCGAACCGAACGGCATCATCCTCGTCACTGGCCCGACCGGTTCGGGCAAGACGACGACACTCTATGCCGCGTTGCGCCTGCTCAACGATGGCAGCCGCAACATCCTGACGGTCGAGGACCCGGTCGAATATGCGATCGATGGAGTTGGCCAGACCCAGGTCAATCCGCGGGTCGGGCTCGATTTCGCCGCGGGGCTGCGCGCGATCCTGCGGCAGGACCCGGACGTGGTGATGGTCGGGGAGATTCGCGACCGCGAGACTGCCGATATCGCGACCCAGGCTTCGCTGACCGGCCATCTCGTCCTGTCGACAGTCCACACCAACGACGCGGTGGGCGCGATCACCCGGCTGCGCGACATGAAGATCGAGCCCTTCCTGATCGCATCGACACTGCGGGCGGTCATCGCGCAGCGGCTCGTCCGGCGGCTTTGCCCGATCTGCTCGACGGCCGATGCGCCCGCTTCCGGCGTGCGCAGCGCGCTCAAGCTCAGGAAGGACGAGCTGGTCCGCACGCCGCGCGGCTGCGATAGTTGCGGGCATAGCGGCTATCGTGGACGGATCGGCCTGTTCGAGCTGATCCGCGTCGACGACCGCATCCGCGCCGTGATCAACGACAATGGCGACGAGGATGCGATCGCGGAGATCGCCTTCGTGAACGGTGACACCCTCGCCAGGGCGGCGCGCCGCCTGGTGCGAGACGGCGTAACCAGTGCCGAGGAAGCGCTGCGGATATTGCGCAGCGACGCCAGCGATGGCTGAATATGCCTGGCGGGCAATCGACGCCGGCGGGCGCGAGCGGCGGGGCCGGATGCAGGCGGCGACACCCGATCTCGCCCGTGCCCGGCTTGAGGCGCGCCGCTATTACGTCGTCGCGGTCGATAAGGCGGGCGAAGGGCCGGGGCCCAGCCTGACCGCGAGCCTCCTGACGCGGCGGGCGAAGCTGAGCGTTCGCGAGCTTACCCTGTTCACCCGGCAGCTGGCGACGCTGGTTAGCGTCATGCCGATCGAGGAAGCGCTCCGCAGCATCGGCCAGCAGAGCGGCAAGCCGCGCGTCGTCGCCGTGATTGATGCCGTTCATGGGTCGGTGCTGAGCGGGCACCGGCTTGCCGATGCGCTTGCTGTCGAAGCGCGGAGCTTTCCGCCGCTCTATCGCGCGATGGTTTCGGCCGGCGAGGCGAGCGGCACCTTGCCCGACATATTGGAGCGGCTGGCCGACCTTCAGGAGCGGCAGGCGATAATCCGCAACAAGCTAGTCACCACGCTGGCCTATCCGGCGGCGCTTGCGCTGGTCGCGGGCGGCGTCGTGCTCGCGTTGATGCTGTTCGTAGTTCCGAAGATCGTCGAGCAGTTCGATACGGTCGGCCAGCAATTGCCGCTGCTCACGCGGGTCGTGATCGGCGTGTCGCAGTTTATCGGCTCCTGGTGGTGGGCGATGCTGCTCGCGGTGATGTTCTGCGGATTGCTCTCCGCCCGGCTGCTTGCCGATCCCGAGCGGCGGCATGGCTTCGACGCCTGGCTGTTGCGTCTGCCGTTGCTCGGCCGGCTGATCCGCGATCTCCATGCCGCCCGCATGGCGCGGACTCTTGCCAAGATGGTCGAAAGCCGGCTGCCGCTGGTCGAGGGTATCGCGATGACCACGGCCACCCTGCGCAACCAGGCGCTGCGCCGCGCTTCGCAGGCGATCGTCGAAGATATCAAAGGCGGATCGAGCCTGTCGGCTGCGCTGCGCCGGTCGGGGCTGTTTCCGGCGATCTTCGTTCATATGGCGGCGAGCGGCGAGGCGGCGGGCCGGCTCGACGAAATGCTCGAACACGCCGCCGACTATCTCGAACGCGAGTTTGATTTGTTCACATCGACCTTGCTGTCGCTGCTCGAACCGGCGGTGATCGTCGTGATGGGCGCGATTGTTGCGCTGATCATATTGGCGATACTGCTGCCGATATTGCAGCTCGATACCTTGGCGGGACTGACATGATGGAAATGGAAAATCACGAAGGCGGCCTGGACGAACGTGGCTTCACCCTCATCGAACTGATGGTCGTGCTGCTGATTCTCGGTCTGCTCGCCACGGTGGTGGTGATCAACGTCATGCCCGCGCAGGACAGGGCGATGGCCGAGAAGGCACGAACCGATATCGCGCTGCTCGAACAGGCGGCCGAACGCTACCGGCTCGATATGTTCGCCTATCCGTCGGGGGAGGCGGGCCTGCAGGCGCTGGTGACGGCTCCGGCGGGGCTGGCGCAGCCCGGGCGCTACCCCGCGGGCGGATATATCAAGCGCCTGCCCGACGATCCCTGGGGCAATCCCTATCATTATGCGGCGCCGGGCAGGCATGGCGCGGTCGACATCTACAGCCTCGGCGCGGACAACCGCGAGGGCGGCGAGGGACAGGATGCCGATATCGGTAACTGGAAATGAGCGCGGCTTCACGCTGATCGAACTGATCGTCGTGCTGGCGATCGTCGCGGTCGGCGCCACCGCCGTCATGCTGAGTCTGCCGGGGCCGGAGCGGGCGTTGCGCGACAGCAGCGAGAGGCTCGCGGCGCAGGCCGCGGCGCTGCGTGACGAAGCGGTGATGTCCTCGCGCCCGATGGCGATCCGGCTTCAGCCCGGTGGCTATCGTTTCGAGCGCTTCGACGGTGCGGCCTGGGTCGCCGAGACGGACAAACCGTTTCGCGCGGTCGAACTGCCCGAGGGGATGACCGTCGTTGCGGTGCCCTCGGGTGAGCAGCGCATTCGCTTCGACACCACCGGGCTCGCTGACCCTGTCATATTGTCGCTCGGCTATCAGGGACTGCGCCGGACGGTGACGGTCGACGCCGGCGGAGGTGTAGCGCTTGGCGGCTGATTCGATGGAGAGATGTGAGCGCGGATTCACGCTGATCGAGGTGCTGGTCGCGCTGGCGGTGTTCAGCCTGGCCGCGTTGACCCTGCTCCGCCTCGAGGGGGCGACGATGACCAACGCGCGGATGCTCGAAGTCCGCGCCGCCGCCGAGATCGTAGCGCGCAATCGCGCGGTCGAGGTGCTGACCGATCCAAACGCGCCGGTGATCGGGACGGCCAGCGGCACCGAGATGCAGGCGGGCCGGCCTTGGCCCTGGGTCCGTATCACCCGCCCGATGCCCGACGCGGGGCTGGTTGAGGTGCGCGTCATCGTCGCGAGCCCCTTTGGCGGCGAGGCGGCGTCGCTCACCGTCTATCGGCGGACGGCATGAAGGACGCGCGCGGCTTCACGCTGATCGAACTGCTCGTCGCGCTCGCGATCTTCGGATTGATCGCGGTTGCGGGGGGATATCTGCTCGGATTTTCGCTGGATGCGCAGGAGAGCACGAACCGGTCGCTCGACCGGATCGCCGCGGTCCGCCGCGCGTCGGTGCTTCTCACCGCCGATATGGCGCAGCTGGTTCCGCGAACCAGCCGCAATGAGCGGGGGGACCGGCAGGCGGCGGTGATCGGCGACCGCACGGTGCTTGGCTTCGTGCGCGGGGGTTGGACCAACGACAGCGCAGCGCCGCGCTCCTCGCTCCAGAAAGTGTCATACAGCCTCGTGGACGGAGCGCTGGTCCGCGCCAGCTGGCCGATGGTCGACGGCGTCGCACCCGATAGCGCGGTGCGCAGCCCGCTGATGACGGGGATATCGAAACTGGCGCTGCGCTATCGCCGCCAGGGCGTGTGGACCGAGACCTGGCGACCGCGCCTTCCCGCCGATGTGCCCGATGCGATCGAACTGGTGATGACGGTCGACGGCGTCGGTGACGTCCGGCAGCTCTTTCTGGTGGGAATAGGGAGATGAAGCCGGGCGAGCGTGGCGCGGCTTTGCTTGCGGTGCTCCTGCTGGTCGCGCTGATCGCGGCGCTCGCCGCGCTGGCGATGGACCGTCTTGCGCTGGCGACGCGCCTTGCCGGCAATGCGCGCGCGATCGATCAGGCGCGAGGCTATGCGCTCGGTGCGGAAGGGCTCGCGACACTGATCGTCGACCGGCTTAACGACCGGGCACGCGGAGAGAACTCCTTGCCGGCAGGCTGGACGGGTGAAAGTCGGTCGATCCCGGTCGAAGGCGGCATGATCCGCGCGAAGCTGGGCGACGGCGGGGCATGCTTCAACCTCAACAGCCTCGTCAGCGGCAATCAGCTGAACGGTTTTACCGCGCGGCCGCAGATGATGGAACGGCTTGGGACGTTGCTGACGATCGCGGGGGTGCCCGCCACGCGCAGCCGCCCGCTGGTTGCCGCGATCACGGATTGGATCGACAGCGACACCGTGCCGCAGCGTCAGGGCGCTGAGGACGAAAGCTATGCCCGCGCGCCCGTTCCCTATCGCGCCGCCAACACGCTGATGGCCGATGTCAGCGAGCTCCGCGCCGTGGCGGGGGTGACGCCGGCCATATACACGGCGATCAGCCCGTGGGTGTGCGCTCTGCCGGTGAGCGAAATCGCCCCACTCAATGTCAACATATTGCCTCCCGAGCGAGCCCCGCTGCTGGCGATGCTCTACGGCGGGCGGATGCCGGTGCCGCAGGCTGCAGCGATATTGCGGAGCAGGCCGGCAGGGGGCTGGTCGAACAGCGCGCAGTTCCGGGAGCAGCCTGGGATTGCGGCGATGGGAAACGCCGCCGGTCTGGGAGAGGAAATCGCGGTTCGCACCCGCTGGTTCACGCTGGAGCTTGACGTGAGGCTGGCCGGTGCGCAGGTGAGGGAAGTGGCCCTGATCGACGGCGGAATTGCGCCGTCGCGGGTGGTCGCGAGGGCCTGGGGGAATCGGTAGCGGATGCGCGCGCTCCTGCTATTTGCCGAAGATGAGGTCGGCGTCATCGAGGGGTGGCTCCGGCTCGCCGACGACCGCGTCATCGCGCGCGGATCGCGGATCGATGGTTTGCCCCAACCCGGCGAGGACGAACGGGTTTTCCTTTTGCTGCTCGGCAGCGAGGTGGCGATGCGCTGGATCGACCTGCCGCCGCTGACCGAGCCGCAGGCGCTCACAGCGGCGCGGATAGCGATCGGGGAGACAAGTCTCGGGCCGGTCGGCGCGCTTCATATCGCGATCGGCCGGGTACATGGCGGGCAACGCCTCGTCGCCGCGATCGCCACGGCGCGAATCGCTGCGTGGGTCGAATGGGCCGCCGATGCCGGCGTAGAGATCGACCATATCGTTCCGCTGCCGCTGCTCATCGCCTATGGCGAGGGACCGGCGCGGATGTGGGCGCGTCCGGGCCGCACCCTGGTCCACGGCCACGCGCTGGCATTCGCGATCGAACCCGATCTGGCCGAGGTGATGCTGACGGGTCAGGATGTCGAGCCGATGGACGATGCTCGCTTCGAAGCCGAGCTACCCTCGGCGCTCGCCGCGCTCCCGCTCGACCTGCGGCAGGGCGTATGGCGTCGCCGTCGTGCCTGGCGGATCGATTCCGGATGGCGCGGGCGGATGATCCGCTATGCGGTGGCCGCTGCTATCCTGCTCGTACTGATCCCTGTGGCGCGTCTGGCTCGGATAAGCTGGGACAGCCATCAGATGCGGCAGGAAGCCGGCAATGTAGCGCGCGCCACATTGGGCCTGGGCCAAGCGCCTGAGGATCCCCGCGCGGTCCTTCAGCGGCGGCTGGAACGCCTGCAGGGACCGGGCATGGGGTTCGTCGACGGAGCAGCGATATTATTTGGCGCGGTGCGGCAGACGCCCAATGTCGAACTCGCCGATGTCGGCTTCGACGATAGCGGCGTCCTTTCCGCGCGGGTGCGCACGGCCAGCGCCGCCGATCTTGCCGAACTCGTGCGCCGGATCGGATCGGGCGGGCTGACCGTCGAGGCCGGTGGCGCGGGGCAGGGCACAACCGATATCCGGATATACCGGCCATGATCGACGCGACGATGGCCTGGTGGCGCGAACGCACGCCGCGCGAACATGGGCTGCTGATCCTGCTTGCCGTGATCGCCGTGCCGCTGATCGCCTTTTACGGTGTGGCCCGGCCCATCGGCCATGCGATCGAGCGCGCGCAACTGGCGCGCGACGCCGATGCCCGTGCGCTTGCCGACGTGCTGTTGATGGCGGGGAAGATCCGCGCCGCCGATCGGCCCGCCCGCAATCCCGCGCCGGTCGAGAGGCTGGTGGCGGGCGAGGCGGAACGTGCGGGCTTCACGGTCACGGGCGTTACTCGCGATGGCGACGGCGCGCTGCTGGTGATCGCGGCAGTGCGGCCGCAGCCTTTCTTCGCATGGCTCGCGGCGATGAAGGCGCGGCGCGGGCTGTTCGTCACCCGGCTGTCGGCGCGGGCGAACGACGATAAGACATTAACGGTTTCAGTGCGGCTCGAACGAGCGCGCTGAAGGGGGGCGAGATGAAGACGATATTCTGGTTTCTGGTAATAGTGGCGGCGGCGTTCGCGGCGATCCCGTTGGTGCCGCTCTCGACCGCTGTAGACCTGCTCCAGCTGCGCAAGTTCGGGCTGGAAGCTTCACAGATCGAAGGCAATCTCTGGGAAGGGCAGCTTTATGACGCGCGGCTCGGCAAGATCGAGCTCGGCGATGTCCACAGCAAGCTTTCGCTCGATGATATCTCCAATGGTCGGATCAAGCTCAACATCGCGGGCAGCGACGAAGTTTCGCGCCTTGGCGGTGTGTTCAGCTATGGCCTGGGCGGCGCGGGTATCGACGATTTCACGGTCGGCATGCCGGCTATGGCGGGGCCTCCGCCAATTGGTGGCGTCACGCTGATCGTCGACAATCTGAGCGCGCGCTTCCCCGGCGGCGAATGCGCCGACGGGCGCGGCGAGGTCCGCGCCTATCTGTCGGGAGCGCTCCCGGCGGTCGGTCTCCCCGGCGAGATGACCGGGCCTGCGCTGTGCCGTGACGGTAAGCTTGCCTTCGACCTCGCCAGCCTGAGCGGGCGCGAGCAGCAGCAGATTACCATGTTGTCGATGACCAAATTCCGGGTGCGTGCCTTCGTCCGGCCGACGATGTCGAGGCTCGGGGAGTTTCTGCTGTCAAAGGGCTTCGTGCGCAATGGCGATGGCTATGCCTATGAGGAGGAGCGCAGTCTCTGATCGGATGGCTTCCCAGCCGGCGCCGACAGGGCCATAATCCGCCCATGCGAATGTTGAGCTTCCTTGCCCGGCTGTGGATCGTGCTGTTGCTGGTTGGCGGCGTGGCCGCCGAAGCCGCGCATATCCGCGCACGCCTAGATGCCGAAACGATGCGCCCCGCGCCGGGCAGCCGGATCACGCTGGCATTGACAATGACGCCTGAGCGCGACTGGCACGGCTATTGGATCAATCCGGGCGATGCGGGGGCGCCAGCCGATATCGCCTGGGCGCTGCCGAACGGCGCAACGGCCGGGGCGATGCGTTATCCGGTGCCGCAGCGCCTGATTGTCCAAGGGCTGATGAACTATGTCTATGAGCGGCCCTATGCGCTGCTGATGACCTTGACCGTGCCGAGGGACGCGAAGCCCGGAACGCCGCTTGCTCTCCGTGGCAAGGCGCGCTGGCTCGCCTGTTCGCCGGTGATCTGCGTTCCAGAACAGGGGCCGGTGTCGCTCGACCTCGTCATTGGCGACGGTGCTGTCACGCCCGCCGCACGGGGGCGCTTCGATGGTTGGCGGGCCAGGCTGCCCATGCCGCTCGGTCAGCCTGCGAGTTTCGAGACGAAGGCCGGCAAAGTCAGGATCGCGATCCCCTTGCCCGCGAGCCGGGCCGTGGCCGACCCCTATTTCTATCCGGCGACCGACAATGTGATCGATTATGCCGCGCCGCAGATCATCAGCCGCCGGGGCGACCGGCTGATCGTCGAGGCGAAGGCCGCGAAATATGCCGAGCCCGCCGGCACGATCGAAGGCGTCATCGCGATCGGCCCCGACCGCGGCCTGTCGCTCGCCGCGCGGCCGGGCACGGTACCTGCGGCGGGTATTCCGGTCTTCTCGTCCGGCGACGCCGCGCCCGAGGGCGGGTGGCGGATATTTCTGCTGGCGCTGGGCGGGGCGGTGCTGGGCGGATTGTTGCTCAACGCGATGCCTTGCGTCTTTCCGATCCTCAGCCTCAAGGCGCTGAGCCTTGCGCGCGGCGGGGAGACCGATGGCAAGGCGCGGGTCGAAGCGCTAGCCTATAGCGGCGGCGTCATCCTGAGCTGCATCTTGCTGGCGCTGGCCCTGCTGTCGCTGCGGGCGGGCGGTTTGGCCGCCGGGTGGGGATTCCAGCTTCAGGATCCCCGCATGGTGCTGTTCCTGCTGCTGCTGGTCACGGCAATCAGCCTGAACCTCGCCGGACTGTTTGAGCTGCGCGCGGTCGGCCTTGGCGAAGCGATGACCCGCGGGCAGGGCGCGGCGCCGGCATTCTGGACGGGCGTGCTTGCTGCGCTGATCGCCACGCCATGCAGCGGGCCGTTCATGGCGGGCGCGGTCGGCGCGGCGTTGTTGCTGCCGCCCGTCGCGGCGGTAGCTATCTTCGCCGGCTTGGGCCTGGGGCTCGCCTTGCCCTTCCTGCTGATCGGCTTCATGCCGTCGTTACGGCGTCTGCTGCCCAAACCCGGCGCGTGGATGGACCGGATGCGGCGGATATTGTCCGTGCCGATGTTCGCGACCGCGCTTGGCCTCGCCTGGATATTGGGGCGTCAGGCGGGGGTCGACCAGATGGTGGTGGGCATCGGTGCGGCGCTGCTGCTCGGCCTGGCGCTATGGTGGGTAGGGGCGCGGCAAACGCATGGAAAGCGTTTCAGCTGGGCGCCCGTCCTTCCGGTCGTGGCGGCGGCCATGGCGGCAATCCTGCTGGTGCCGGCGGGCACGGCGGCGGCACCGGCGAGCGAAGCCGCCAAAGGCGATGCCGAACCCTTCAGTGAGGCGCGGCTCGCCGCGCTGCTGGCCGAAAGAAAGCCGGTCTTTCTCTACTTCACCGCCGACTGGTGCCTGACATGCAAAGTGAATGAGAAAGCCGCGATCGAGCGGCAGGCGGTCCGTGATCATTTCGCCGGGGCCGGCGTGGTGGTGATGGTCGGCGACTGGACCAACGGCGATCCGGCGATCGGCCGGTTCCTGGAGGCGCGGGGCCGCTCGGGCGTGCCGCTCTATCTATTCTATCGTCGCGACGGACGGACCGAGACGCTGCCGCAGATATTGACGCCCGCGACACTTACCGCGCTCGCCGCCTGACACCGGCCTCAGGCGGCCAGGGTGATCCGGTTCCGTCCGCCATGCGCCCGGCAAAAAAGCGACGACCTGTAGACCCCTAAAACGCGGCTTGTCACAGACGCCGGCTTGGGGAATGGCAAAAGGCATGGCCGTCCCATCTCCCTGCAATCAGATCTGCGTGATCGACCGCGACAGCGGTTATTGCCAGGGATGCCGGCGTACGCTCGATGAAATCGCGGCCTGGGGCGCGGCCGACGACCGCTGGAAGCATATCGTGCTCGAGCGGCTGAAAAGCCGGTCGATCAGGAAATCCTGAGCGCGGGCCTGCCATGCTCGATCGTCGCGGTGGCAAGGGTCGAGATCGCGCCGCCACGCGCGGTTATCTGGTCGACGCCCCGGAAGCTCGCCTGCCAGCGCGTAGGCGTGACGTCACACAGCACATAGCCGCGCCGGTCGCTCGAATATCGCAAGAAGGGGTTGGCGGCCTTGATATATCGGGCAGCCTCGGGCTTGATCCACTGATTGCCGCCGGAACTGATCGACGTCGTCACCAGCTCGACCGCAACCGCCTTGCCCCGGCCGGCGTCGCGCCGTAATTCGCCTGCGAAATTCTGATGCTCGTCGCCGGTCATCACCACGATATTGCCAAGGCCGTCGAGGCTCCCGAGCAGCCGCTCGCGCGCGGCATCATAGCCGCCCCAGCTGTCCATATTGCGCAGTTCCGCCGGGCCCGCTCCGGTGCGCCGGTCGAGCGGCATCATCATGACCTGCTGGGCGATCAGGTTCCAGTGGCTGTCTTTCGCGGAAAGACCTTCGCGCAACCAGGCTTCCTGCGCATCGCCCAGCACCGTCGGGCGCGGATCCGCGACGCCGGCACAGATCGGCTCGAACGATCCGGTACAGGGCTGGGCGCTGCGATATTGGCGGGTATCGAGGAAATGCGCCTTGAGCAGGTCGCCGAACTGCGCCCGGCGATAAAGCTGCATCGATCCGCCGGTCGGCATCGAGCTGCGGCGCAGCGGCATATGCTCATAATAGGCCTGCATCGCCGCCGCGCGGCGGATCGCGGCAAGTTCGGGGCGGCTCTGATAGGGACTGGTCGTTGCCGTCCAGTTATCGACCACCTCATGATCGTCGAAGGTCGTGAACCATGGCGCCGCGAGATGCGCGCTCTGGAGGTCGGGATCCATCTTATACTGCGCATAGCGCCGCCGGTAATCGCCGATTGTATAGCAATCAGTGCCGACATGATCGCGGACATGGACGCGCGGCGATCCGTCGCGCCCGTAATTCACCTGCCGCGCGCGGTCCTCATAGATATAGTCGCCATAATGCCAGACGAAGGCGACATCCTCGCGGGAAAGATGGTCGAACGCGGTAAAATAGCCGTCCTCATAATGCTGGCATCCCGCGACCCCGAAGCGGATATGGGCGAGTGGCTTGCCGGGTAGCGGCATGGTGCGGGTGCGACCCAGTACCGTCTTCTCGCGTCCTACCATGAAGCGGTACCAATAGGGCCGGTCTGGTTGCAGTCCGGAGATCTCGACATGGATCGAATGGCCCAGCTCGGGCCAGGCCCGCTCGACCCCCTTCTGAGCCACCCGGCGCATGGCTTCATCCTCATAGACCACCCAGTCGACATCGACCGGCGCGGTCGGCATGCCGCCATGTTCGTCGAACGGATCGGGGCACAGCCGCGTCCAGATCACGAAGCCGTCATGGCTGGGATCGCCGGAGGCGATGCCGAGGCGGAAGGGAAAGGCGGTGAAAAGCTGCTGCGCGCGGAGGATGGCGGGGGCGCCGATCAGGCCGGCGCCGGCGCCGATGAGAAGGTCGCGGCGGGAAATCATCGTCATCGACTGCGCCTCCAGCATTGCAGCCTTATGACGCGGTGAATTCACCGACTCCAGCGGCTTTTACAGCGTCCAGCCCGCTTCTATCAGGAAGGTGCGCTGCGATGTCGGATTGAAGACCCAGGCTTTGTCGTTGGTCAGGTTGTTGACGCCAGCGGCAACGCGAAGCTGCTCGCTTATCCGATGGCTGAGCCTGGCGTCGATCTGCAGCAGTTCGGACGTATAGCCATAGGTATCGCCGCGCTGGAGCCCGTCGATGTCGCTGTTCGGCCGCGATGCGTAGCGTGCGCCAAGGGCGATATCGGTGGCTTGGTCGATCCGGTAGCGCAGATTGGCGTTGAGCCGCCATTTCGGGATGCGCGCGAACTGCACGCCCTCTGACGCCGGGTCGGCGCGGTTCCTGACGGTGATGGCGTCGATCCGCGCGGCATTCGCATCCAGATCGAGGCCTTCGAACGGCCAGTTGCGGGTCTCGGCGATGATCTCGACGCCATATTGGCGGGTTATATCGATATTACGGAAGGTCAGGCTTGCGACCCCAGCTGCGTTGAAGCCGAGATAGCTGAAGATGCTGTCGCGCACCCGCTGATAGAATAGGCTGCCGGTAAGCCTGACGGGACCGAGATCATGGCGAAGCAGCAGATTGGCGTCCCGGCTGCGTTCCGGTTTCAGAGTCGGATCGAAGCTGGTCGTGTTGAACGACCCGTCGCCATTGAGCGATCCCTGGAACAGTTCCCCGACGGTCGGAAAGCGCGTCGCGGTGGCGAGGCTCAGTTCGGCGGCCCAGCGGAGCGCGAAAGCCCAGCGCGCGGAAAGTTTAGGGTCGACCCGATGGTCGCGGCGCGGCGCGTAGCGCGTGACAGCCGCACCGATGACGCGGCGGCCGTCATAGGATCGCCAGAAGTCGGCGCGAAGGCCCGGCGTAACGGTCAGGCCATCGGCGAGGCTGATCTCGTCTTCGGCGAAGATTCCGATCAGCCGGCTATTGCCGCCCGTCCGGCTGATGAAGTTGCGGCCTGCGGCCTCGCGCCAGCGCGTCGTGCCGAAGCCCAGCTGGCTGGTGCGGTAGCGGTTCGCGTTGAGCCCGACCGCGATCGCGTGCGCGCCGATCGTTCGCGCCGCGGTCAGATCAAGCGTGTACCAGTCGGTCGGGCCCTGTTCGATCAGGATTCCCGGCCCGCCCCTCAGCCCCGACAGATAGCCGTTCGAGCGGCGTGTCGTCTGGCGATCGAACTGGAGGGTCGACAGGTTGGCGCTGATGTCGAAGCCGAGCAACGGCGCGGCGATCTTCAGACCCGCCAGCCACTCGTCCTTGTCGGCGATGCCCTGGTTGAAACTGAGAAAGGGATTGAGCGTGTAGGCCGCGCCGTTGAGCAACACCCGGCCGCCGTTCGCCTGCGATCCGTAAAAGGGCTGTCCATTCGCGCCGCGCAGATAGGTTCTGGGATCGAGCTGGCTGTCGCTATTCCACCAATAGGTGAACAGCGCTTCGACACGAATGTCGCCACTGTCGAAGCGGAGTTGCGCGCGCGCCTGATCCTGCTTCGTATGTGCGGTGGCATAGTCGCCGGCTATCGGCGTCTTGATCAGCAAGTCGGGATCGACCACGCCCCCACTGATCGGCGTCGCGGGCGCACCGGGCGTCGCCGGCGTGAGCTGATAGAAAAGCAATGGTTGGGTGTTGTTCCGCAGCCGCCGGCCCGAGATACGGAGCGAGAAGGGGCCGTCCTTCTGCCGGAAGCCGACACCGCCCTCAATCGCTCCGCCCCACAGGCTCTCTTGCGAGCCATATTGGCGATAGGGCTGGATGAAGCCCTGTACGGTGCCGAACGCTTCGGTCCGTTCGGGCGCGCGGGTGGTGATGTTGACGATCCCGCCCATCGAATTGCCGGTATAGCGTGCTGAATAGGGACCGTAGACGATATCGAACTGGCTGACTTCACCGGGGCTTATGATTCCCCAGGCAGGCGGGAAGGCGAAGCTGTTGCCGAGGAAGTTCGAAATCACGAACCCATCGACCATCACCAGTGCGCGAGCACTTTGCGTCGTATGTGTGCCCCGGAAGCCGACGACGGCGGCATTGTCGCCTATGAAGCGGCTGCGCACGAAGAAGTCGGGCGCATATTTGATAAGGTCCTCGACATTCGCTGCATTTACCCCGGCGAACTCCTTCTTGCCCAGGCTGACCGACAGGCCGCGGGGTTCGATGCTGATCGGACGATCGCGCTGACCGACGACGAGGATCGCGTCGACATCGTCCGCGGCCAGGACCGGCACATCGGCAAAGGCGATGATTGACAATGATGTCAGCAGGTAACGCCAACTAATTCCGCGTGGCTTGGCATAGCGGAAGAAGATGTCATGGCCCCTCATGCGCGACGGTCGTTAGACGACATCGAACGCCCGTTCCAGAAAAAGCTACATCGTCACGGGGCCATATCTATCTATTTTGGTATTCATAGGCTGACACGCGCGGTTACGCGGATATCGCGGCCTGCCAGCGGCGCGAAATCTTTCAGATAGCTCGCGTGACGGCGCGCATTCACGTCGAATATATTATTGGCCGAAAGGACGATGGTCGTTCCCGGCTGTGCCGCCAGTGGACGGAAATTCAGCGATGCGTTGACCATCGTGAACCCGCGCGTGCCGGTCTCGAAGGCGGAGAGACGACGCGCTTTGTCGGTCCATTCGACCTCGACCCGGCCATCGATCCGATCGCTTGCGGCGCTCAGCCCGCCCAACAAGCGCAGGGGCGGAATGCGCGGCGCGGGACCTACGCCGACGATTTCGGCATGGACATAGTCGGCCAGCGCGTCCGCCTTGACCGCAAAAGCGCCGACAGTCGCCAGATCGAGCGTTCCCTCGATCTCCGCACCATAATAGCGCGCCTTCGCCTGAAAGTTGCGGAAGACTGGCAGGCCGTCTTCGAGCGTCCCGTCCGGACTGTCATAGATGAAGTTGTCGAACCAGCTATGGTAGACCGAGGCGTCGATGGTGAAGCCAGCTCCCTTGCCATGGACGACCGCTTCGACGCCCCAGCTCTTTTCCTTGCGAAAATCGGGATCGCCGATTTCGAAGGCTTCGGTGCCGGCATGGGGGCCGTTGGCGAACAGTTCTTCGGCCGATGGCGCGCGTTCGGTGCGCAGCAGGTTCGCACCGACCCGCCAGTTGGCGTTCAGTCCATAGGATGCACCCAGCGACGCCGATACCGCATCGAAATTCCGGTTCCCGCTGAAGAATTGCGGCTGATCCTCGAACGGAGTCGATGACAGCCATGTCTTTTCATAGCGGACGCCGCCCTCGACCTTCACCTGTCCATAGTCGAGTTGCTGAAGCGTGAAGACGCCGATCTGTTGCGTGGCGTTGCGCGGCAGGAAGGCTTCCTCACCCGCGACGTCGAAATCGCGCGACAGGAACTGCATGCCGGTCGCCCCATGCCAAGCGCCGCGGCCGGCCTGGACGAGCTCTATTCGGCCTTCATAGCCATGATTGTCGAAGCGGGTGCCGATGGCGCCATCCGGCTCGAGTTCGAAATGCCGATATTGGGCGTAAGCGAGCCGAGCCCGGATCTTCTCGATCACCGCGCCGCCCGTCGCGATCTCCGCCCGCGCGTCGAGCCGGTTCTGGACTATGTCGATGCGCGGGGCTTCCTGCTCCTGGCCAGGCAGGGTCGCGAGCCGGATAGGCACGCCATACAGGCTGTCATAGCGGCTGTAGGACAGGCCATAATGGCTGTCGCCGTTAATATAGGACAGACCGGCGCCCGCGACCCAGGTCTTGGCTGCGCTGTTGGGCAGCTTGCCGCGGATCGCCGCATTGGCCGCGAAATCGATGGGCTCATCGGCATCCGGATCGGACGGAAGCAGCGCCGAGGCAAGCGCATCGGCGCGGCCCTGCCGGGTCAGCGCATGCCCGCCAATCCGCAGATCGTCGGTCTTCAGATAGCTGCCGTCAAGATGCGCTACGAAGCCGCCCCCGATCGGCGCGTCGATCGATACGCCCGCCGAACGCTCGCTGGCGGCGCTGCCGTAGCTGGCGATGGCGGCGACATGGATCGGTTCGTCGGGAATGGCGCGCGGTATGCGCTTGTCGATCACATTGACGACCCCACCGATCGCTGCGGAGCCATAGAGCAGCGCGACCGGGCCGCGTAGCACCTCGACCCGTTCGGCGAGCAGCGGATTGACGACCACGGCATGATCTACGCTGGTATTCGACACGTCGACCGAGCCGATACCATCGGTCAGGACGCGAACGCGCTCGCCTTGCAGGCCGCGCAGGATCGGCCGTGACGCGTTCGGCCCGAAGGAGGTAGCCGATACGCCGGGCGTGTGTCCGAGCGTCTCGCCGATCGTCGGGCGCAGCGCTGTGGTCAGCTGGGCGCCAGTCAGTACTGACGCGCCCGACAATAGATCCATCCGATCGCGATGGATTGGAGCGGTGACGATGATCTCGGACGAACCGGGCTTGTGATAATCGGGCTCGGCTTCACTGGCGAAAGCGGGGAGGGTGGTGGAAAGGCCGAGGACCGCCACCGAGAATTTCAGCGCCGTGGTACGTGTCATGCTATATCATTCCCTTTATCTTGGCGCCTCGATAAAAGGGATGATATACTATATCAAGAACTTTATACGCCGCGGGGCGGAAATGTGCGGCTATTTCCCCATCGGCAGATAACGCCGGCGCATCGGCTTTCCGCCGTCCCTGAGCGATATTTCCGCCATCCGTCATGCAGAATGGCAGGTGATGCCGATCAGCGCAAAAAGGCCCAGCTTCGGCCGGGGAGCCGCGCCTTCTTACGGTTGAGGGTAATCCCCGGCGCCGAGATCGGATCGACGATCGCACTGGTAAAGGCGGCGGGCAGGGTCCAGTCCAACGGCTCGCGTGACAGATTGTACAGGCACAGGGTGGTCTCGCCGCGATGGCTGCGCGTGAACGCCAATATGTCTTCGCTGGCCTCGACGAAATCGATGTCGCCGCACCGGATCGACAGGCAATTACGGCGAAAGGCCAGCGCCTCGCGATAGAAGGCGAGTACCGTGCGCTTGTTGCCTTCCTGCACATCGACCGCGCGCGTCCGGTGCTGAGCGGGGACGGGGAGCCAGGGTTTGCCGGTCGAAAAGCCCGCTTCGCTGTCCTTTGCCGTCCACGGCATCGGCGTCCGGCAGCCGTCACGGCCCTTGAACGCAGGCCAGAAGCGGATGCCATAGGGATCGCGCAAATCCTCGAACGCTATCTCGGCCTCTGGCAGCGCCAGTTCCTCGCCCTGATAGAGGCAGATCGTGCCGCGCAGCGCTATGAGGATGGCGAGCGATAGCCGGGCGATCCGGTCGGGGTCGTCACCCGGCCGGGTGAAGCGGCTGACATGGCGGATGACATCATGGTTGGAGAACGCCCAGCAGACCCAGCCGTCCTGCGCCGCCTCTTCGAACTTGCTGACCGTCGCGCGGAAATAATCCCCCGAGAAATCGGGGCCGAACAGGTCGAACGTATAGCAGAAATGGAGCGTGTCCCCGCCCGAGGTATAGAGCCCCACCGTCGCGGGCGACCGATCGCCATCGCCCACCTCCCCAACCGCGATCGTGCCTGGATATTCGTTGAGCAGCGCGCGAACCCGTCTCAGGAAGGCCAGGTTTTCGGGCTGGGTCTTGTCGTACAGATGCTCCTGAAAGCCATAGGGGTTGGTGTCCGGCACATCATGCGCCGACGCGCGCTTCGTCGGCGGATTGTCGCGGAGCTGGGCGTCGTGAAGATAATGATTACAGGCATCGAGGCGGAAGCCGTCGACCCCTCGATCGAGCCAGAAGCGCATCGCCTCGATCAGCGCGTCGCGCGCTTCGGGCGAATGGAAGTTGATGTCGGGCTGCGACGCCAGGAAGCTGTGCATATAATATTGCATCCGCGTCCCGTCCCATTCCCAGGCGGGCCCGCCGAAGATCGACAGCCAGTTGTTCGGCGCGGTGCCATCGGGCTTCGCATCGGCCCAGACATACCAGTCGGCCTTGGCATTGGCGCGGCTCGCCCGGCTCTCCCTGAACCAGGCATGCTGATCGGATGTGTGGCTCAGCACCTGATCGATGATGATGCGCAGGCCTAATTCATGCGCGCGGGCAAGCATCGCGTCGAAATCGGCGAGCGTGCCGAACATCGGGTCGACGTCGCGATAGTCCGAAACGTCATAGCCCATGTCGGCCATCGGCGACTTGAAGAAGGGCGATACCCAGATCGCGTCGACGCCCAGCGAAGCGATATGATCGAGCCGCGCGGTAATCCCTTTGAGATCGCCGATCCCGTCGCCATTGCTGTCCTGGAACGAGCGTGGATAGACCTGATAGATCACCGCGCCGCGCCACCAGTCCCGCCCGTGGTCGTGATCGTTCGTCATGCCGATGCTTCCTCGATCAGATAGGCGACCGAGCGCGGCGGCAGCGTCAGCGCACCACCGTCTTCGTCCAGCCGTCGCCAATGATGACCTGGCTTCGGCGGCAGACCGACCGACAGCGCCTCGTCGGTGCGGTTGAAGGCGACCGCGATGCGCCGGGGCTGTTCGGGCAGATGGAGCAGCATAACGATGCTTGCCGTCTTGGGGTCGTGCCAGTCTTCATCCTCGAACGGGCGGCCGTCGAAGGACGTCCACTCGACATCGGCGCCGCCCAGCAGCACGGGATCGGCGATCTCGGGATGCGCGGCGCGAATGGCGGCGAGGCGGGCGACGAAATCCTCCAGCGCCCTGTCGCGGCCAGCCCAATCGATCCAGCTGATCGCGTTGTCCTGTGCATAGGCATTGTTATTGCCCTGCTGGCTGCGGCCGAACTCGTCACCTGCGGTCAGCATGATCGTGCCGCGCGAAGCGAACAGGGTGGCGAGCAAAGCCTTGCGATCGGAATAGCGCGCTGCGGTGATCGCTGGATCGTCGCTCGCTCCCTCGATGCCGTTATTCCAGCTGAAATTATCATTGTGGCCATCGCGGTTCGCTTCGCCATTGGCTTCATTATGCTTGGCCGCATATTGGGTCAGGTCGGCGAGGGTGAAACCGTCATGCGCGGTAATGAAGTTGACGCTGCGGCTGTGCGTCCGACCATGACCGCCGAAAATGTCCGACGAGCCGGCAAGCCGGGTCGCGAGATCGCCGATGCTGTGCGGATCGCCGCGCCAGAAGCGGCGGACGTCGTCGCGGTACCGGTCGTTCCACTCGAGGAAAGGCTCGCGTAAATTGCCGAGTTGATAGCCCCCCGGACCGATGTCCCAGGGTTCGGCGATCAGGATGCGGTCGTTCAATAGCGGGTCGCGCCGCAGTTCGCGAAAGAAGGCTGCGTCAGGCTCGAACCCGTCGCGCGAACGGCCGAGGATCGGCGCGAGGTCGAAGCGAAAGCCGTCGATCCCCGCATGGCAGACGAAGTGCCGCATCGCGTCGAGGATCAGCCGGCGGGTGGCCGGATGATCGCAGTTGAGCGTATTGCCACAGCCGCTGTCATTGGCGAGCGTGCCGGGCTCGTCGCGGACCGTGCTGAAATAGGCGTGGTTATCGATACCGCGCAGGGAGAGCGTCGGACCCTGCGCATCGCTCTCGCCGCTATGATTGAAGACGACGTCGAGCAGCACCGAAATGCCTTCGCCGTGCAGCGTTTCGACCGTGCGCCGCAACTCCGCGAGGCCGCCGGGAGCCAGCCTCGGATCCAGCGCCATGAAGCCCACCGGATTATAGCCCCAGCTGTTCGACAGGCCGAGCGGACCGAGATGGCGCTCATCGATCCAGGCGGTGATCGGCATCAGTTCGATCGCGGTAACGCCGATCTTCCTGAGATGCGCGATGATCGCCGGATGGCACAATGCTGCGATCGTGCCGCGCTGCTTTTGCGGAATCTCCGGGTGGAGCATGGTGAAGCCACGGACGTTGACCTCATAGATCAGGCCGCCCGGTATAAAGCTTGGCGGGCGGTGCGGAACGGGGGCGGGCAGGGCGGAAACGACCGCCTTGGGCATCAGCGGCGCGGTATCGATCGCCTCGTCGCGGCGCGCGCCCAGCCGGGCGTCATAGGCATAGGGCCGATCGATCGTGACGGCATGGGGATCGGCGAGGAGCTTCGCGGGATCGAACCAATCCCCCTGCGAAGGCTCATAGGGGCCATCGGTACGGAAACCATAGCGCGTGCCTTCGCCAAGACCCGGAACGACGGCCTGGAAGATATCGGCAGGACCGCGCTCCAGCGCGACGCGATCGATTTCGGCGTCGTCAGCGTCGAAGATCGAGACCCACGCTGCGGTGGCGGTTTCGGACCAGAGCGCGAAATGGACGCCGTCGGAGGTGATCGTGGCGCCGAAACGTTCAGGAGGCACGCCCGTCATCTTCAGTTTTTTCCGTCATGCCAGCGAAGGCTGGCATCCATGTCTCTCGCCTTGTCAGATGCCGTAGCGGGTCGTGAGCGACATGGGGCCCAGCCCTCGCTGGGGCGACGGGTTTGAACTCGCTTCACGTCACCACATCCGGTGCTGTCCGCCCCGTATGCCGCTCGATCCCCGACAATTCTTCCGCTGCGACGATCAAGTCGGCGATGGCATCCCCGGTCTCGCGCGCGAGATCGCCGCCTACCGCTTCATAGCGCTCGATATAGACGCGGATCGTCGCGCCCGTGGTGCCGGTGCCCGACAGGCGGAAGACGATGCGCGATCCGCCCTCGAACAATATGCGGATGCCCTGCCTGGCGCTCTGCGATCCGTCGACCGGATCGAGATAGGCGAAATCATCGGAAGCCTGGATACGCAACGCCCCGATCGACGTTCCAGGCAAGGCCGGCAAGCGGCCGCGCAGCTCGGCGATCAGCGCGTCGGCGGCGGAGCTGTCGACGCCTTCATAATCGTGGCGCGCGTAATAGTTACGGCCGAAGCGCGCCCAGTGATCCTCGGCGATCGCGCGGACGCTCTCCTGCCTGACGGCGAGGATGTTGAGCCAGAGCAGCACCGCCCACAGGCCGTCCTTCTCGCGGACATGGTCCGATCCGGTGCCGGCGCTCTCCTCGCCGCAGATCGTCGCCTTGCCGGCATCGAGCAGGTTGCCGAAGAACTTCCATCCCGTCGGCGTCTCGAACAGCGGCAGGCCCAGCTGTTCGGCGACCCGGTCGGCGGCGCCGCTGGTCGGCATCGATCGCGCGATCCCGGCCAGGCCGCGCGCATAGCCCGGCGCGAGATGCGCATTGGCGGCCAGCATCGCCAGAGAATCCGACGGGGTGATGAAGATGCCCTTGCCGATGATCAGGTTACGGTCGCCGTCGCCATCCGATGCCGCGCCGAAATCGGGCGCGTCGGGGCCCATCATCTCGTCATAGAGGTCCTTGGCATGGACGAGATTGGGGTCTGGGTGATGCCCGCCGAAATCGGGCAGGGGGATGCCGTTGCGCACCGTCCCCCTTGCCGCGCCGAGGCGGCCTTCGAGTATCTCGGTGGCATAGGGGCCGGTGACGGCGCTCATCGCGTCGAAGGCGATGCGGAAACCGCCATCGATCAGCTTGCGGATGGCAGAGAAATCGAACAGTTTCTCCATCAACGCGGCATAATCGGCGACCGGATCGATAATCCGCACCGTCGCGTCGCCAACCCGCGTGTCGCCTTCCCGGTCGAGATCGACATCCGGCGTGTCGAGCGTCAGGTAGCGGCCGATCGTCCGGCTGCGCGCATAGATCGCGTCGGTCACCTTCTCCGGGGCGGGGCCGCCGTTGGAGATATTATACTTGATCCCGAAGTCCTCGTTCGGTCCGCCGGGATTGTGGCTGGCGGACAGGATGATCCCGCCGAAAGCGCCGTAATGGCGGATGATATGGCTCGCTGCCGGGGTGGAAAATATGCCGCCGCGTCCGACGATGATCGTCCCGAACCCGTTCGCCGCCGCCATGCGGATCGCGGTCTGGATCACCTCGCGATTGTAGAAGCGGCCGTCGCCGCCGATGACCAGCGCCGTGCCGGCGAACCCGTCGAGCGAGTCGAAGATCGACTGGATGAAATTCTCGGCATATCCGGCCTGCTGGAACACAGGCACTTTCTTGCGCAGCCCCGATGTTCCGGGCTTCTGGTCGTCATAGGCTTTCGTCGCGACCTCGCGGATGCTCATACGGCCGGGCTCCTGTCGATTAGCGAGCGGTACAGCGCGGCGTAGCGTGCGCTGCTCCGCTCCCATCCATAGTCGGCACGCATGCCCTGTTTGCGCATCGCGAGCCAGACTCCGGGCGCCCAGTATAGCGCGATTGCGCGGCTGATCGCCGCTTTCAGGGCTTCCCCGGAACCGGGTTCGTGGAGCAGCCCTGTGGCGCAACCCACGGCGAGTGCCGCTTCGTTGGCGTCGACGATGGTGTCGGCAAGGCCGCCGGTGCGCGCCGCGATCGGAATGGTGCCGTAGCGCTGGCCGTAAAGTTGGGTCAGTCCGCAAGGCTCGAAGCGCGACGGGATCAGGATCGCGTCGGCGCCGCCCTGGATCAGATGGGCAAGCGGTTCGTCATAAGCGGTCACGATGCCGATCATTCCGCGATGCCTGGCCGCCGCGGCGAGCAGCGCGCCTTCGAACGCGCTGTCGCCCGAGCCGAGCACCACCAGCCGTCCGCCATGGGCGACCAGATGTTCGACCGCATCGACGATCAGGTCGATCCCCTTCTGCCAGGTCAGCCGGCTGATCACCGCGAAGATCGGCCCCTTGCCGCGTTTCAGGCCAAAACGTTTTTCCAGCGCGCGCCGATTGCCACCGCGCGTACCGAGCGAGCGCATCGAGAAACCCGATGCGAGGTTGGGATCGGTCGCCGGATCCCATTCTGTGGTGTCGATCCCGTTGACGATACCCTGCACGGCATCGCCGCGCCCGCGCAGCAGCCCGTCCAGCCCCATGCCAAAGGCCGGCGTCCGGATCTCATCGGCATAGGTGGGGCTGACCGTGGTGATCGCATCGCCATATTGCAGCCCGGCCTTCAGGAAGCCCACGCCACCATAATATTCCACACCCTCCAGCGAATAGGCAGACGGGGGAAGGCCCAGGTCGGGGAATATCCGTGTGTCGAACCGTCCCTGAAAGGCGAGGTTATGGACGGTCAGGACGACTGGGGTCTCCGGCGCGCGACCGTGGCGGACATAGGCCGCGGTCATCGCCGCCTGCCAGTCATGCGCATGGACCAGATCGGCCTGCCACCCTTTCACCGCACCCGCCGCGACATCGGCGCCGACCGCCGACAGCGCTGCGAAGCGTCGCCAGTTGTCGGCCCAGTCATGTCCCGTCAGGTCCGAATAGGGGCCGCCTTCACGGCTGCCGAACAGGGCAGGCGAGTCGAGCAACAGCAGGTCGAGGCCGTTCACCGTCGCTGCCAACACCCTGGCAGGCCCGCCGAACAGCGCCTTGTAGCTGTGCACCGCCCTTGCCTTGCCTATCTTGCGCAGCACCTGCGGATAGGCCGGGAGCAGCGAGCGCACCTCGATATCATGCGGGGCGGGCGCGGGCGGCGGCGCGCCCGCCACATCGGCGAGGCCACCGGTCTTGACGAGGGGATGGAGTTCGGACGTGACCGACAGGACGCGCAGGGCCATTGTTCGTCAGGCCACCAGTCGATCGATCATGTCCTGCGTGATCAGGCAGACCCCCTTTTCCGAACGCCGGAACCGCTTCGCATCGGCGACGGGATCCTCCCCGACAATCAACCCTTTGGGAATCTGGACGCCCTGATCGATCACGACCTTGTGCAGCCGCGCCTCGCGGCCGATCTGGCAGCCGGGCATGATCACCGCCTCGGTAATCGACGAGAAGCTGTTCACGCGAACCCCGGTGAACAGCAGGCTGCGATGGAGCGACGCTCCCGAGACGATGCAGCCCCCGGCGATCAGCGACGAGGTGGCGGCGCCGCGGCGGCCTTCGTCATTATGGACGAACTTGGCGGGCGCCGTGACCTCGGCATAGCTCCAGATCGGCCAGTCGCGTTCGTAGAGATCGAGTTGCGGCACGACATCGGTCAGGTCGATATTCGCCTCCCAATAGGCGTCGATGGTGCCGACGTCGCGCCAATAGGCCTCGGGCTCGCTTTCGGCGCGGATACAGCTTTGCGAGAAGAGATGGGCGACCGCCTTGCCGTGCCGGACGATGTAGGGGATCAGGTCCTTGCCGAAATCGTGGCTCGATGCCGGATAGGAGGCGTCGCGCCGCAGCTCGCCGGCCAGGAATTTCGTGTTGAAGACATAGATGCCCATCGATGCGAGCGCGGTATCCGGCTTGCCGGGCATGGCGGGCGGATTGGCCGGCTTCTCGACGAATGCCTTGATCCGCGCCTTGGCGTCGATGTGCATCACGCCGAAGCCCGTTGCCTCCATGCGCGGCACCTCCAGGCAGCCGACGGTGACATCCGCCCCGGCCTCGACATGCTGGCGGAGCATCAGCTCATAATCCATCTTGTAGATGTGATCGCCCGCCAGGATGATCATATATTCCGGGCCGTAGGACTCGATGATGTCGAGATTCTGGAACACCGCGTCGGCGGTGCCCTCATACCATTGATGTTCCGAAACACGCTGGCTCGCGGGCAATATGTCGAAGCTCTCGTTGCGCTCCGGACGAAGGAAGTTCCAGCCGCGCTGAAGATGGCGGATCAGCGAATGCGCCTTGTACTGGGTCGCGACGCCCATGCGGCGGATGCCCGAATTGAGGGCGTTCGACAGCGCGAAATCGATAATCCGCGACTTTCCACCGAAATAGACCGCGGGTTTGGCGCGGCGGTCGGTGAGCTCGTAGAGCCGGCTGCCGCGCCCGCCCGCCAGCACATACGCCATTGCGTCGCGCGCCAGCGGCTGATTGCGCCGTTCCTGCATCGCCTTGCCTCCCGCCATCACCCAGCCTCGATCATCAGGGTCGAAAGTGGCGGCAATGTTATGCGCGCATAACCGTCGTCAGCCGCCGTGATAATCCCGCTATTACCCATATTGCTCCCGCCATAGATCGCGGCGTCGCTGTTGATTATCTCGCGCCACGTGCCGCCGCGCGACAGCCGTAGGGGATAATCATGGCGGGGCGCCGGGGGCATGTTCGATATGATCGCGATCGGTCGTTCGCCCGGGGCATGCCGTTCCCAGGCGAATACCGAATTGACCGCATCGTCGACCACAACCCAGCGGAATCCCTCAGCCTCGCAATCGCGGGCGTGGAGGGCGGGGCGGTCGCGGTAGATGTGGTTGAGGTCGCGGACGAGCCGGCGGACGCCCTCATGCGCAGGCGCGTCGAGCAGGTGCCAGTCGAGCGAGCGCTCTTCGCTCCATTCCGCGCGCTGGGCGAACTCCTGACCCATGAACAGCAGCTTCTTTCCTGGATATCCCCACATCAACGCATAATAAGCGCGCAGGTTCGCGAATTTCTGCCAGTCGTCGCCCGCCATCTTGTTGAGCAGCGACCCCTTGCCGTGAACGACCTCGTCATGGCTCAGCGGCAGGACGAAATTCTCGTCGAAGGCATAAAGCAGCCCGAAGGTGATGTCGTTGTGATGATAGCGGCGGTGGATCGGCTCGCGCGCCATGTAGCGCAGCGTGTCGTGCATGAAGCCCATATTCCATTTGAAGCCGAAACCGAGGCCGTCCTCGTGGACCGGGTGTGAAACCTTCGGCCAGCTCGTCGATTCCTCGGCGATCGTCATGACGCCGGGATGATGACCGTAGAGTTCCTTGTTCATCTTGCGCAGGAACTCGACCGCTTCCAGATTCTCCCGGCCGCCCTTTTCATTGGGCAGCCACTCGCCGTCCTTGCGCGAATAATCGAGGTAGAGCATCGATGCCACGGCATCGACGCGCAAGCCATCGAGATGATATTTTTCGGCCCAGAACAATGCGTTGTTGACGAGAAATGACATCACTTCTCGTCGTCCGAAATTGTAGATCGCGGTGTTCCAGTCGGGGTGGAAGCCCTTGCGCGGATCGGCATGCTCGTAGAGCGCGGTGCCGTCGAAGCGTGACAGACCATGATCGTCGGTCGGGAAATGCGCAGGCACCCAGTCGAGGATCACGCCGATCCCGGCCTTGTGCGCGCCTTCGACGAAACGGGCGAAAGCCTCGGGCTCCCCGAAGCGCGCGGTGGGCGCATAAAGCCCGGTGGTCTGGTAGCCCCAGCTCGGATCATAGGGGAACTCAGTGATCGGCAGGAACTCGATGTGGGTGAAGCCCATCTCGGCCGCATAGGGGATCAGCCGGTCGGCCATCGCGTCCCAGTGCAGGAACTCGCCATGTTCGTCGCGCTGCCAGGAGCCGGCATGAACTTCGTAGATCGAGATGGGCTGGCGGCGGATATCGGCCCCGGCCCAGAAGTCGCGATGCTTCCGATCGTGCCATTCATGCGTCATCGGCGCGGTCGTGATCGATGCGGTGGCGGGGCGCAGCTCCGAACGGAAGGCGAAGGGGTCCGCCTTGAGCGGGAGGATCTTGCCGTTCGCGCCGACGATCTCGAATTTATAGGGTTCGTCTTCGCCGATATCGGGGACAAATATCTCCCAGATGCCGGTGTCGCGGCGCAGCCGCATCATGTGACGGCGGCCGTCCCACTGGTTGAACAGGCCGACCACCGAGACGCGGCGCGCATTGGGTGCCCACACCGCGAAATGGACGCCATCGGCGCCCTCATGATGAATCTTGTGCGCGCCCATCTTGTCGAACAGGCGCAGATGCGATCCTTCGGCGATATAATAATCGTCCATCGGGCCCATTACCGGCCCGAAGCTGTAAGGATCGGCGATTGTCCACGCCGCCCCCGCGTTGGCCGCGAGGTAGCGCAGCGGCTGCTGCTTATCCAGATCGAGCATGCCCTCGAACAATCCGGCCTTGTCGACCATGTCGAGCATGCCTGCCGGCCGGCCTGCCAGGGTCAGCGCCTCGACTTTATCCGCACCGGGAATGAAGGCGCGGGCGAAGAAACCCTTGTCGGCCACATGGACGCCAAGCACTGCGAAGGGATCGCCGTGCTTGCCCTTAATCAGTGCGGATATCTCGGCTTTGTTCAGGTCGCTCACGATCGCGATGCTACGCTATACTTCGGCCGGCACAAAGCGGTGGATAAGAAGTGGATAAGAAGTGGATGAGATCAGAGAATACCCCAGATTTCAGAGGCATATTGCCGGATTGTGCGATCCGATGAGAACCAGCCCATCCCCGCAACGTTGCGGATAGCCTTCGCATTCCACTCGACTTTGCGGCCCCACAGCGCGTCAACGTCGCGCTGGGCGGCGGCATAGCTGTCGAAATCGGCGGCGACCATGAACCAGTCATGATCGTAAAGGCCGGCGATGAGAGCCTTGTAGCGATCGCGGTCGTCGGGTGAGAAGACGCCGCCCGATATCGCCTGCAGCGCCTGGCTCAACTCACGCGAGGCTTCGATGATCTGACGGGGGTTGTGCCCCTCGGCCCGCGCGCGCCCTACCTCGGCAGCTGTTAGGCCGAAGATGATGATATTCTCCGCGCCGACATGGTCGCGCATCTCGACATTCGCGCCATCGAGCGTGCCGATCGTCAACGCGCCGTTGAGCCCGAACTTCATGTTGCCGGTCCCCGACGCCTCCATACCGGCGGTCGAGATCTGCTCCGACAGGTCGGCAGCGGGCATCATGATCTCGGCCAGCGAGACATTATAGTTGGGAATGAAGGCGATCTTGAGCAGGCCCTGCACCGCCGGATCATGGTTGATCACCCGGGCGACGTCATTGGCGAGCTTAATGATCAGCTTGGCGTTGTGATAGCTCGGCGCCGCCTTGCCGCCGAACAGCTTGACCCGGGGCACCCAGTCGCGCTCGGGATGCGAACGGATCTGGTCGTACCGCGCGACGGCCTCGATGATATTGAGCAGCTGGCGCTTATACTCATGGATGCGCTTGATCTGGGTGTCGAACAATGCGGCGGGATCTATCTTCAGACCCATCCGCTCGCGGACGAGGTTCGACAGCACCGCTTTCTTGGCGAGCTTTACCGCCGCGAACTTTTCCTGGAACGCGCTGTCGTCGGCGAACTTCCCGAGCGCAGACAGCGCCTCGGTGTCATCGAGAAAGGCATCGCCGATAGCCTCCCGGATAAGCCCGGTCAGTTCGGGATTGCACTGCATCAGCCAACGGCGGGGGGTGATGCCGTTGGTCTTGTTGTTGATCCGGTCGGGATAGAGCCGATGGAAATCGGCAAAGACCGTTTCCTTCATCAGCTCGGTATGGAGCGCGGACACGCCGTTGACGCTGTGCGAGCCCGCGAAGGCGAGGTTTCCCATGCGAACCCGGCGATCGCCGCCTTCGTCGATCAGTGAGATCGCGCTGATCCCGGCATCGTCGAAGCCATGCTGCTTGCGGGCCTCGATAAGCAACTTGGCGTTGATCGCATATACGAGCTGCATATGGCGCGGGAGCAGCTGCTCGAACAGCGGCACAGGCCAGCTTTCGAGCGCTTCGGGTAACAGCGTGTGGTTGGTGTAGCCAAAGGTGGCGCGGGTGATGTCCCAGGCTTCGTTGAAGTCAATATTGTGAAGATCGATCAGGATCCGCATCAATTCGGCGACCGACACCGCTGGATGGGTGTCATTGAGCTGGATCGCCGCCTTGTCGGGCAGGGTGCGGATGTCGCCGAAATATTGGACGTGACGGCGGACGATGTCCTGGAGCGACGCCGAGGAGAAGAAATATTCCTGGCGCAGGCGAAGTTCCTGCCCGGCCTGATGCGAATCCGCCGGGTAGAGGACGCGGGTCAGTGACTCCGCCTTGTTGCTCTCCTTCAGCGCGCCGATGTGATCGCCGGCGTTGAATGCATCGAGCAGGATCGGGTCGATCGGCTGCGCCGTCCACAGCCGCAGCGTGTTGACCCGCTCGCCGCGCCAGCCGACCACGGGCGTGTCATAGGCGGTGGCGATGATGCGGTCGTGCGGCTTCCAAAGCCGGGCATGATCGCCGCTGCCATCGGCCGCCGCCAGCTCGACCACGCCGCCGAAACCGATCTCATAGCTGGCCTCGCGCCGCTCGAACTCCCAATTATTGCCGTGGGCGAGCCATGTCTCGGGCAGCTCGACCTGCCAGCCGTCCGAAATCTCCTGCCGGAACATGCCGTTCACATAGCGGATGCCGTAGCCATAGGCCGGGATATCGACCGAGGCCATCGACTCCATGAAACAGGCGGCGAGGCGGCCAAGTCCGCCATTGCCGAGCGCGGCATCGGGCTCCAGTTCCCGGATGATATCGATATCGACGCCGAGCGATGCGAGCGCGGCGCGCATCTCGTCCATCAGGCCAAGGTTCGATACCGCATCGCGCATCAGCCGGCCGATCAGGAATTCGAGGCTGAGATAATAGACCCGCTTCGCACCGGCCTTGTACGTTTCCTCGGTGCTGGTGATCCAGCTGTCGATGATGCGGTCGCGGATGACGAGGATCGACGCGGCCAGCCAGTCATGGGTCTTTGCCGCCGCCGCATTCTTGCCGATCCGGTAGGTCAGCCGCTCGACGATCTCGCCCGCCAGCGTTTCCGGACTCGAGGTACGCGGCGCGGGTTTGGGCAAGGACGCGGCCTGGCTGGTTTTCATGGACGGCGACTCCCCGGGCGGCATCAGAACAGGGACGAGTGTATCCCAACATCGGCGTGGCGCAACAGCGATGTTGCGGTGCGGCATAACAGCTTTCATTTGCCCTTTTTCGCTTGGACAGGCAGGCTGCTGACAAAGGTGAAACCATGACTTTACGCGCAGTGAATGATGTCGGATCGGCGGCCGATCCCGGTGCGAATATGGGCCTGCCGGGCTGGCTCTATCATGATCCGGAGGTCTATGCGCTTGAGCAGGAACGGATATTCCGGCGCAGTTGGCAGCTTGTCTGTCATCTGAGCGATATTCCCAAAGCGGGCGACTGGCAGTCGCTGGCAATCGGCAACGAGTCGATAATCGTCGTGCGCGGCGAAGATGGCGGCGTGCGCGCGCTGTCGAACGTCTGCCGTCACCGCGCGGCGCGCCTGGTGGACGGCGAGCAAGGCTGCGCGAAGAAGCTTATCTGTCCTTATCACGCATGGACCTATGAGTTGGACGGTGCGCTGAGCGGCGTCCCGGGAAAGCGCGACTATCCCGCGTTCGACATGAAGGATTACGGCCTCCACCGCTTCGCGACCGAGGTCTGGCGCGGCTTCATTTTCGTGCGGATCGAGGGCGATGGACCTTCGGTCGCCGAAATGATGGCTCCCTATGAGGAGGACGTCGCTCCCTATCGTTTCGAGGATATGCGCGCCCTTGGCCGGGTGGTGATGCGCCCGCGTACGGTGAACTGGAAGAATATCGCCGACAATTATTCCGACGGCCTGCACATTCCGGTCGCGCATCCCGGGCTCAAGCGGTTGTTCGGCCCGGGCTATGGCATCGAGGCGACCGAATGGGTCGACAAGATGTACGGGCCGTTGCTCGACGGCGTTCCGGGCAGTTCGTCGGAGGCGCTCTACCGCAAATATTTGCCCCGGGTGGATCATCTGCCGGCGGACAGGCAGCGGCTGTGGATCTATTTCAAGCTATGGCCGAACACCGCATTCGATATCTACCCCGACCAGATCGATTTCATGCAGTTCATCCCGGTGTCGCCCACCGAGACGATCATTCGCGAGATTGCCTATGTCCTGCCCGATGACCGGCGCGAGATGAGGGCGGCCCGCTATCTCAACTGGCGGATCAACCGGCTCGTCAACGCCGAGGACACCACGCTGGTCGCGCGCGTCCAGGACGGCATGGCGAGCGACAGCTATACACAGGGCCCGCTGGGCAACAGCGAGGTCTGCCTGAAAAGTTTCGCGCGCAAATTCCGGGTGCTGATCCCCGAGGCGCGTCAACCCAAGCGTCCGCCGATGGGCTGGAGCGCGCAGAGTGTGGCGGGGCGCATTTCGTGACCACGAAGCAGGATGTCGTCATTATCGGCGGCGGGCATAACGGGCTCGTCTGCGCTTTTTACCTCGCGGCGAAGGGCCTCGAGGTTCGGGTGATCGAGCGCCGTTCGGTGGTCGGCGGCGCGGCGATTACCGAGGAGTTTCATCCCGGTTTCCGCAATTCGGTGGCAAGCTACACGGTGAGCCTGCTCCAGCCGCGCGTTATCCGGGACATGCGGCTTTACGAACGTGGTCTGCGTATCGTCGAGCGGCCGATCTCCAACTTCCTCCCGCTGGAGGATGGCGGTTATCTCAAGCTCGGCGGCGGTCTGGAGCGGACCCAGGCCGAATTTCGGCGCTTCTCCACCGCCGATGCCGAGGCGCTGCCGGCCTATTATGATGCGCTGGAAGGCGTTGCCGACGTTCTGCGCGACCTCGCTCTCAAGATTCCGCCTAATGCCGGCGGAGGGCTGCTCGAACTGCTCAAGGCGGCGGGGCAGGGTCGCAAGATCGCGATGGCGGGGCTGCCTGCGCAGCGCGACATGCTCGACCTGTTCGTGAAGAGCGCGCGGACTTTCCTCGATGGCTGGTTCGAAAATGATGCGGTGAAGGCGGCCTTCGGTTTCGACGCGGTGGTCGGCAACTATGCCAGTCCCGATACGCCGGGATCCGCCTATGTCCTGCTCCACCACGTCTTTGGCGAGGTGAACGGCAAGAAGGGCGCGTGGGGCCATGCGATCGGCGGCATGGGAGCGATCACGCAGGCGATGCGCGCGGCGTGCGAAGATCACGGCGTGACATTCGAGACCGATACGTCGGTCGAAAAGCTGCTGGTCGACGGCGGCAAGGCGGTGGGCGTGCGGACCGAAAGTGGCGCCGAGCATATGGCGCCGGTGATCGCGTCGAATGTCGGGCCGGGGCTCCTCTATCGCAAGCTGATCGATCAGGCCGATCTCGACGCCGATTTCAAACATCGCATGAAGGGTTTCCGCGCGGGATCAGGCACCTTCCGGATGAATGTCGCGCTGTCGGCGCTGCCCAATTTCTCGGCGCTGCCGGGGGAGGGCGAGCATCACCGCAGCGGCATCATCATCGCGCCGACGCTCGACTATATGGACCGCGCCTTCACCGATGCGCGCACCTTCGGATGGTCGAAGGCGCCGATCGTCGAGATGCTGATCCCTTCGACCGTCGACGACAGCCTCGCCCCCAAGGGAAGCCATGTGGCCAGCCTGTTCTGCCAGCAATTCGCACCGGTACTTCCCGATGGCCGAAGCTGGGACGACGAGCGCGAGGCGGCAGCGGATCACATTATCGCGACGGTTGAGGCGCATGCCCCGGGCTTCGCGAAATCGGTGGTCGGGCGGCAGATCTTGTCTCCGCTCGATCTCGAACGCACCTTTGGGCTGGTCGGCGGCGACATCATGCACGGCCATATGGCGCTCGACCAACTATGGGGCGCGCGGCCCATTCTGGGTCACGGCGACTATCGCGGACCGATCAAGGGCCTCTACATGTGCGGCGCTGGTAGCCATCCAGGCGGCGGCGTGACCGGCGCGCCGGGGCATAACGCCGCGCAAGCCATCCTCGCCGACCGGGGGTTGGGGCGACTGTTCGGCTGACTCGGTTCGTCATGCCAGCGCAGGCTGGCATCTCATGAAGTCGAGGCGCGCGCTACTCTCCCGTCATCCCAGCCTGCGCTGGGATGACGGGAGACCTCCGCATGATCCACCAGACCGGCACACCGGCGAGGATTAGCACCGCACCCCACATATTGGCTTCGGCTCCCGCGCCATAGAGCGCCCAGACCGAATAGACCGCGCCCGCGATCGCCACCCAGCGTTTCACGCCTCCCAGTTTGAGGGCCGCCGCCGCGACGAACAGGTACATGACAAGCGCCGCTGTCGTCGCCAGCAGCGCGATGAAGGTGAAGAGGTTGACGGTCGTCTTGCTGGCGTTGAGCGCGAGGACGCCGGTAACGAGCGCGCTCGACAACAGGTGCGCGCGGACCGGCACGCCATTGGCAGCGACCTTGCCGAGCGCGCGGGGGAAGACCCCGCCCGCCGCCATCGCCGCGGGCATCTCACCCTGGAGCAATATCCAGCCGTTGAGAGCGCCGAGCGCGCTGATCATCGCGAAGGCGGCGACGACCTGGGCCGCGCCGCTGCCCCAGTAACGCCCCATCACCTCGGCGAAGGGCGCCGCCGAATGCGCGGCGACATCGGGCGCGAGCAGCAGGATCACCGCCATGCAGGCGAAAAGATAGATTACCCCCGTCAGCGCGGTGCCGCCCAGCGTGGCGCGCGGGATGGTGCGTTCGGGATCGATGACCTTGCCCGCCGGCACGGTGGCCGACTCCAGGCCGAGAAAGGCCCACAGGGTCAGGGTGCCCGCCGTCGTGATCGCCGCCAGCCCGATCTCGGGCTTGTTGGGATCGGGGAGGGTGAGATCGCCCGCTGGGGCCGCCACCACGGCGATGATGACCACCGCGATCAGCGGCATGATCTTGAGGACCGTGGTCACGATCTGAACCCAGCCCATGTTGCGCGTCCCGCTGATATTGACCGCGGTCAGCGTCCAGACGAGCGCGATCGTGACGCCGGTCGACCACAGGGCGTTGGTGGCCAGCGCCGGGATGAAGGCCGATAGATAACTGACCGCCGCCACCGCGATCGCTCCGTTGCCGACGAACAACGATATCCAATAGGCCCAGGCGATGAAGAAGGCGGTGTCTTTGCCGAAAGCGGCGTTGACATAGACATAGGGGCCGCCCGCCTGCGGCCGGGCCCGGCACAGCCCCGCAAACACTGCGGCGATGCACAGGCTCCCGGCAATGGTGATCCCCCAGGCCGGAATAACGTTCCAGCCATAGGGTGCCAGGCTGGCGGGCAGCATATAGACGCCCGAGCCGATCATGTTACCGACGACCAGCGCCGTGGCCATGATCAGCCCGAGCGGCCGGGCGGTTTTGACACCGCCCGGCGACTGGTCTTTGCTCAATATTTCCAACCCATCCGCAGGCCGATCGTCTGCGGTTTGGTCACGAATGCGTAAGGCCGGATCAGACACTGACCGCACGGAATGTTGCGGCTGAGCTGGCCCCGTGAATCGAACGCGTTCGTGATGAAAGCTTCGGCGTTGAACTGGCCGAAGTCGATGCCCGCAGCGAAGTCTGCGGTCACGTAGGAGGGCAGCCTGCCGATTCCGACCGCAAACGGCACCCGGAGATCCGAGGTGGCGTCGTCGGCATAGACCATCACCCCCTGCAGATGCGCCTTATAGTCGCCCATCGCGAAGTCGTAACGACCCGTGAGGTTCAGCTTGTACTTCGGCGTCACCGGCAAGCGGGTACCCCTTGGCGATACGATCGAGTTGCCGGCCGTCGGATCGCAGACGCCGGTCGGATCGTCGATCGCGCAAAGGTTCTTGCGCGTCTTCGCGTCCACATAGGTGCCAGCGATGCCGAAGGTCAGGCCGCGGGCTGGCCGCAGCGCGACGTCGATCTCGATACCCTTGATCCGGGCATCCGGGCCATTGTGAATCTCGGTGAAGCTGTTCGCGCCCAGGAAGGAATATTGGAATTTCTTCCAGTCCTCCATGAAGATCGCGCCGTTGAAGCGGAACGATCCATCCGACGTCGTATATTTCCAGCCGATCTCGTAATTGGTCAGATAGTCGGAATCATAATTGTCGACCGTGGCACGCCGATTCAGGCCGCCGGGGCGGAAGCCCCGCGACCAGGTCGCGTAGATCAGCGAGTTGTCGGTCGGCTTCCACGACAGGTTGAGGCGATGCGTCACGCCATTGCCCTTGGCGCGCTTCGGTACGAGCTTGCCATTCACCACTTCGGCAAGGTTTGTGCAGGGCGAGCCCTCGCGGATCGGACCGAGGAAGGCGCCGTTGGCGTCAGTGTAGCAGGCCGCGACGCCGGTACGGCTGCTGAAGCCGTCACCGAAGCCGAAAAAGCCGAACAGGGAATTGTCATATTTGAACACGCGGAGGCCACCGGTCAGGGTGAGCTGCGACGTGATATCGTAGGAGGCTTCGCCGAACGCTGCATAATCCTTGTCGATGCGTTTTTGCTGGGTCAGCCAGATCGTGCCGGGCCGGCCATTCACCGATGTCGCGTCGGCGAGGTCGAAGATCTTGTAGTCCTGCAGGATGCCGTGGGTCTGACGCTGATAGAACAGGCCGCCGATCACCCGGAAAGGTTTGTCCGATGGCGAGGCGAGCCGGAGCTCATGGCTCATCTTCTTATAGCGGTCCGCGCCCAGGATATGCTGGCCCGGATCGACAAAAGCGCCGGCATTGTTGGTGAAGTAGCTTGAGAAGCTGCCGCCGGTCTGGGCGTAGAGGATGTCATAGGCGACCGCATAATCCGTATAGTCGCTGAACTGGTCGATATCGCGATCGAGATAGGCGCCCGCATAGGTCAGGTCGAAATCGGCGATCTTGCCCTGCACGGTGAGTGCAGCCTGCCAGAACTCGTCCTTGCGATATTCGTCCCCGAAATGCTGCACCTGCAGATCGCCGACCTGCTGATCTGTGCCGAAGAAGCCGGTGGACTTCTGCCGCTGGTAGAGGAAGGTCGGCGTTACCGTCCAATTGTCGTCGAGGTCGAGTTGCAGCGCGGCGCGCCCGCCATAGGACTCGATATCGTTATAGTCCTTTTCCACCGTCGAATTATTATTGATCGTCACACCGCTGGTGAAGCTGCGGGTGGCCGGCACATTGTCGATATAGCCGGCGTCCTTGCGGTAGAAGCCGACGAGGCGGATCGCCGCATTGTCGCCGAGCGGCTGATTGACGAAACCTTCGAACTTGCCGCCGGTGCCGCCCTTCCTGACCCGGTTGACCTCGAAGTCGGCGCCCGCGTCGAAAGCGCTCGAGTCGGGCTTATTGGTGATGTAGCGGATCGTACCGGCCTGCGACGAAGCACCGTACAAAGTGCCCTGCGGGCCGGACAGCGCCTCGATCCGCGCCATGTCATAAACATGGATGTCGAGCGTGCCGCCGATGGTCGTGATAGGCTGTTCGTCCAGATAGACGCCAACCGACGGCAACGAACCCGAATGGTTGCCGTCGCCGCCGCTGGCGACGCCGCGGAAATAGACCGTCGTGCTGCCGGGCTGCGAGGTCTGGAAGCTCATGCTCGGCACCAGCTTCTGCACGTCGGCGAAGCTCGAGACATTGTAGCGCTCCAGTGTCTGCGTCCCAAAGGCCTGGATCGATTGCGGCACGTCCTGAAGGTTTTCCGCACGCTTCGTCGCAGTCACGACTATGTCGCCGTTGTCGGCGATCTCTTCGGCCGGCGTCGATTGCGCGAAAGACGGTGTCAGAGCTGTCGCCGCGAGGATCGCGGCCAACGTTCTGCCCATACTCCGTCGCGTATTTCTGCTCCCATTCGTCATCATAAGCCCCTTTTCTGGTTGGTCAGGCGTCCTCTTCCACCCTGGTTCCGGGATATTCTTCCACGAGACTTCCCAATGTCTGCTGCAACGGCGTCAGCCGGTCGGCAAAGCGCTGCCAATGATCGACCGCATCCGTGAAAATCGGTTGTCGAACCTGTTCGGAGCTGGGCGTACGTATCGCTCGCTCGGTCTTATGAAAGGCGAGGCAGGCCGGCTCGAAGCCCAGCCGCGCGGCGGCGAGCAGCGCGCGAATCTCGCGCTCGCTGTCCTCGACCATCGCTTCGTAGAATACGCGGTGTACCGTGCCCGGCATCTCCTGGTCGAAGCGCGCCATCATCCGCACATAATCGGCATAATAGCGGCCCAGATCTGCGAGGTCGTAGCTATAGGCTTGGCCGCGCGCGAAGTTCTGCTTGAAGACCGACCAGCAGTTGCCGATCGGGTGACGGCGCGTGTCGATGATCGTGGCGTTGGGCAGAATAAGCCGGATCAGTCCCACATGCGCCCAGTTGTTCGGCATCTTGTCGATGAAGCGCGGCCGCCCGCTGTGCCGCTGGACCCGCGTCCGTTCGATATATTCCTCGCCGAGCGCGCGAACCTCATCGCGGGTCAGGTGGGCGAGATTACCGGGGTAGGGAGACGGCGTGCCGCGCCGGACATGGCCGCTCAACCGCTTGGCGATCGCGCCGATGTCTGCGAGTTCGCTGGTTCCTTCGACTTCGCTGTGGCTCGACAGGATCTGCTCTATCAGGGTCGATCCCGATCGCGGCATGCCGAGGACGAAGATGGGATCGCTCGCGGGACATCCCCAGCCTTCACGCGCCACGAAGAAATCGGCGGTGAAGAACGCCGATGCCCGGTCGACATGGTCGCTCGTATCGTCCGGATGGTAAGGCACCATCTGGCGGCGCATCGCGTTGCCGGACAGATAATGGTCGACCGCAGCAACGTCTTCGCCGCGATCCTCATGTGCCTTGCCGAGCGCGAAGTCGAGCTGGGCGCGGTCCTCGGGGTTCAGTCGATCATTGGCGAGCGCGGTGCGCATCGCCGTGACGTCGGCATCGGTGAAGCGGAAGGTCTTGAGGTTTGCGAGGCTCCACCATGCCTCGCCCGTCTCTGGCCGGATAGCGACCGCACGGCGATAGGCCGCTATGGCTTCGCCGGTACGACCCACCGTCTTCAGGCCATGGCCATGGCTAAGCCACAGCCAGGGATGACCGTCATGCTCGGCCAGCAATTCCTCATAAAGTGCGATCGAGGCGTCATGCTCGCCCAACTGGCTGAGCACCGCCGCAAGCAGGTTGCGCGCTGCCCGGTCGTGCGGATCGCGGGCGAGGAGTCGGTCCACCTCGACCCGCGCCTCGGCAGGGCGGGCCTGACGAAACAGGATGAGCGCCAGATTGTGGCGGGCGGCCTCGAACTCCGGCGCAATCTCCAGCGCCCGGCGTAGCAGCGTCTCGCTATCACGATAGCGACCGATCCGGCCAGCGAGCTCCGCCAGCATCCGGAGCGCCGCGATATCCGCCGGATTGGCGCGCAGGGCATCGCGCAACAGCGCCTCGGCCTCGGGAATGCGGTTGGTGACGAGCGCATGGCCCGCCTTGGCGAGACGCGGGTCGGTCGAGGCCGCGACGAGCTCGTTCATCGTTGCGGCCTGCGCGGCGCGGTCGTCGCCCGCTGCGCGCTGAAGCCGGGCGATCAGCCGCCAGCCAGCAGCATTGTTCGGGATCAACGTGACCAGCCGCTCCGCAGCGGTCAGCGCCTTGTCGGGCTCTCCGGACCGGACATGGGCCTCCGCCAGAAGATAGAGTCCCTGCGGCTGGTCGGGAAGCACCGCCAGGATTTCACGGGCTTGCTGGATGGCGAGGGCAGGATTTTCGTCGAGCAGCCGCCGGGCGTGGTTCAGCGCCGTTTCGAGACCGCCCGTTGGTGCCTGCTCGCCTGAATTCACTCAGCCGCCCCGTGACATTGTTCCGGCAGAAGAAACCTTGGGGGCGGGGGTGTCAACAAGCTTGTTAGCAGCTGCACCATCTGCTTGAACGCTACATTCACGCGTTGTCGAAAAGACACAGTCGGGAGGATCGGGATGAGGTCATATCTGGTGATAGCGAGCGCGGCCTTGGCATTGGCCGGAACGCCGATCGAGGCAGCGGAGCGGATCGTCGCGATCAAGGCGGGACGGCTAATCGACGTGGCGAACGGCACGGTGAAAGCCGACCAGCTTATCATCGTCACCGGCGAGCGCATCACCAGCGTCGGCCCCGCTGCCGGCGCGGCCATCCCGGCCGGCGCGACGATCATCGACCTTTCGGGCAAGACGGTGCTGCCCGGTCTGATCGACACCCATACGCACATCACCGGCGAGCCCACCGTCAGCCCTTATGAATCCTATCATATCTCGGTGCCGCGTTCGGCGATCACCGGCGCAGCCAATGCCCGCAAGACGCTGCTGGCCGGCTTCACGACGATCCGCGATGTCGGTTCCTCGGGCTATGCGGATATTGCCCTGCGCGACGGCATCAACGCCGGCGAGATACCGGGGCCTCACATCCTGGCTTCCGGCCCGGCACTCAGCATAACCGGGGGACATTGCGACGATAATCACCTCGCGCCCGAATATGAGCATGAAGCGGAGGGCGTCGCCAACGGCACCGATGCGGTGCGCGCGGTCGTTCGCCGAAATATCAAATATGGCGCCGACCATATCAAATATTGCGGGACGGGCGGGGTCTTCTCACGCGGAACCAAGGTCGGCGCACAGCAATTCGATCAGGATGAGGCCAACACAATAGTCGCCGAAGCACATATGCATGGCCGTCCGGTCGCGGTGCATGCCCATGGCGCCGACGGCATCAAGGCCGCCATCCGCGCCGGCGCCGATTCGGTCGAACATGCCAGTCTGATCGACGACGAAGGGCTGCGCATGGCGAAGGCCGCCGGAACGGTGCTGTCGATGGACATCTACAACACCGACTACACCCAGTCGGAAGGCAAGAAGAATGGCGTGCCGGAGGAGTCGCTCCAGAAGGATCGCGACGTCGCCGACGTGCAGCGTGAGAATTTTCGCAAAGCTGTGAAGATGGGCGTCAGGCTAAGCTATGGAACCGACAGTGGGATTTATCCCCATGGCCATAATGCCAGGCAGGCGGCGATCATGGTCCGCT
Source organism: Sphingomonas sp. SRS2 (assembly GCF_000971055.1). Lineage (GTDB taxonomy): Bacteria > Pseudomonadota > Alphaproteobacteria > Sphingomonadales > Sphingomonadaceae > Rhizorhabdus. Next base: position 11,346 of record NZ_LARW01000062.1, on the reverse strand, counting down.
ATGGGATGACCCCGATGCAGGTCATCCAGGCAGCGACGGTGACGGGTGCAGCCTTGCTGGGCAAGCCCAAGGATCTAGGGGCGATCGTACCTGGCTATTTCGCGGATATCGTCGCGGTTGACGGCGATCCGCTCACCGACATCCGCAAGTTGGAGAAGCCAGCCTTCGTGATGAAGCAGGGCGCGGTCTATCTGGGCGACCGGGCGGCGTGCGATGCGGCGGGGTCTACCCTGGGCTGCACCAATCCGTGAGGGAGCGGGGCCGGTTATCCGCCGGCCCCGCCGCCTTCAGAATGCAGCGCGCAACGTGATCTGGAACAGCTGGCCCGAGCGTTCCCGCTCGAGTTCATATTCGTCAATGTCTCCAGCGGCGCGCGCCTGGAGGATTTCGTCGTAGCTGTCGCCGTCATATTTCAGGAAACGCTCCTTCTTCTTGCGGTCGAGGAGGTTCTGGACGGTGCCGCGCAGCACGAAATTCTTGCCGATGCGCTTCTCGACAAACAGTTCGAGATCGGGCGTGTAGGTCAGGTCGACCGTCTCGTCGAAGTTCGACTCTCGAGCCTTGCTGCGCCCTGAGATCGTCGCGCCGAAACTGGCGTCGATCGGCTTCACCGTCTGGATGAAGCCCAGATTGTAGACGTGATGAGGCTGGTTGTTGAACCGGCGCTTTTCACCCGTGAAGGGATCGCGGGTCGAGCTGTCGAGATAGGTATAGTTGGCGAACAGCCCGGTGTCGGGAAGACCGAGGACGGTCAGCGGAGCGGAGAAGTCGACCTCGATGCCCCACACCTTGCCGTCGCCGATATTCTGCGGCGTGAACTGGTTCGGTGCGAATTGGACGAGTTCGGTAAGATCCTTGACCTTGCGGTAGAAGGCATTGACGCCGACGATCCCACGCCCGCCGAGATTGCGCTCATAGCCGAGGTCGATACCCCATGCGCGCTCGTTCTTCAGGAGCGGGTTGCCGATCGTTATATCGTCGTCGCCTGGGCTCTCTTCCTGCTCATATGGCGAGATCAGATCGTAATTCGGACGACGGACGGTGCGCGCGATCGAGAAATGGATCTGATCGGATTCGGTGAAGGCATATCGGATATGTAGTGACGGATTGAGCGATTCCGTCTTGTAGCGCTGGGTGCCGTCCGCGCCGGTCGTGGTGCGGCGGGTAATCTCATAGCGTACGCCGGTGTCGATGCTCAGCTGCTGACTCGGCGCATATGTGAAGCGCAGATAAGGATCATAACGTTTTTCCTTGATCTGGAAATTGGCGGAGAGATCGAGATCGTCCAGCGCGCCCTCATCGTCGAACACCAGATTCTCGCCCCGGCGCTTCTTGCTGAGCAGATCGACGCCACCCTTGATCCTGAACGGCGTATCGTCGCCCCAGGTCAGGCTGGCCGTGCCGGTATATTCATTGTCGCGGATACGCAGCGTCTCGGTTTCGTCGAGGGCCAGGTCGGACAAATCCTCCTCGCTGCCTTTATCGATGGTGATGTCGGTATTTTCGCGATAGCCATTCCAGCCGGCGGCAAGGCCCAGTTCGAAGCCGCCGAACGGGACCCTGGCGTCGCTGGTGATCGCATAGGTCTTCTGGTGGATATCCTCATGCTGGACCTCGGCCTCGTCGAAATCGCGGTCGGGCCCTTCATAGGTAAGCGAGGTCTCGTCCTCGTCGCGATTGGTGTCGACATAGAGGCCACCGATGCGCAGCCGCCCGCCGCCGTCGAATTCATGGGTGATCTCGGCATTGCCCGAAACGTCCCGGCCATCGCGGGTATCGGCCTGCAGCTCGGTGTCCTCAAAATCGGGATCGGCGGGCGATCCGTCGCCCGAGAAGATATCGCCATAGCGCAGGGAAACCTTCTTCTTCGGGTTGCGGCGCTCCTGATAATTGAGGCCGGCCCACAGGCTGGTCGCCTCGCCAAGCTTGCCGGCATAGGCCACTGCGCCCGAGGGCCGGACCTTGCCGTCGCTATTGATCAGCGCGCCCGCCTTGGCGAAGCCGCCTTCGAAGCTGACCGACTCCTTAGTGATGATGTTGAGCGTGCCGGCGACGCCTTCGCTGGGCTGGTCGGCGCGCGGACTGCGGACGAGTTCGATCTTCTCGATCAGTTCGGCGGGCAGGCGATCGACGAAGAAGCTACGGTCCGATTCGCCGCCCGGCGCGCGGCGGCCGTTGATCAGGACCTGGGTGAAGCCCGGTGGAAGGCCGCGAAACTGGACGCCATCATATTCGAGCACGTCCGACGTGAAGGTGACGCCGGGCACGCGCTTCAGCATTTCGCCGACCGAGACCGGTTCGAAGCGCTGAAAATAGTCGAGGCCATAGGTCAGGACGGGGTTGGGATCGGTGGTGCGATCGCGAAAGATGATCTCGCCGTTGACGATAATCTGGTTGGCTTCAGGGGCCTCGGCTTCGGCGGCCGCCGCGTCGGCGGCCATAGCCGGGCCCGCCAGGATCAACGGGATTGCCGCCGCGCCAAGCCGCAGGATAGTCATCTTTTTCATCGAAATGCCCCTTTGTCACCAATGCTTCGCAATTGCGTGCGAGTCGGCGGACAGTTGGAGGACCGTGATGACGCTACGCAGACAGACAGTTTTCAGATCAGTGACAATGGCCGGCTTTTTCGCGCTGCTCCTGCCGGGATGCACTGCACGCACGCCAAGCTGGGCAGAGGTTGCGGCGCGCGCACCCGCGCCGGCGGTGACGGCGGCCGGAGAGACCGATGCGGTCGCCACCGCCAATGCGGATGCGGCGGACGATCCCGCAATCTGGCGCGACCCGCGCGATCCGGCGCGCAGCCTGATCGTCGGTACCGACAAAAAGGCGGGTCTGAATGTCTATGACCTTAGCGGCCGCCAGCGTCATTTCATCGATGCCGGCCGGGTCAACAATGTCGACCTGATCACCACCCTGATCGGTGGGAGGCCGGGCGTCCTGGTCGCGGCTTCGGATCGCAACGATCCCCTGAACGCACGGATCGCGCTGTTCGAACTCGACACCGCTGCGGCGACGCTCAGGCTGCTAGGCACCGTGGCTGCCGGGGCCGGCGAAGCCTATGGCCTGTGCCTCGCGCCGCAGGGTGGGGCGGTGCACGTCTATATGGTCGCAAAGGACGGGACCATCGCTCAGGTGGCGCTGGACCTGTCCGGAACTGCGCCCGCCGGCGCGATCGTGCGCACGATGAAGCTTGCCACCCAGTCCGAAGGCTGCGCCGTCGATCCCCGGACCAACATGCTGTATGTCGCGGAGGAGAATGTCGGCCTGTGGCGCTTCGACGCCGCACCGACGGGATCGACCGCCGCGACCTCGATCGCCAAAGTCGATGGCGCGAATCTGGTCGCCGATGTCGAGGGACTGGCGCTCGCCCCGATTGGCGACAAGGGAGGCTGGCTGGTCGTATCGAGCCAGGGCGACAACGCCTATGCGCTCTACCGCCTGGAAGACGGCCTCTTCGCCGGCCGCTTCCGGATCGGCGCGGGCCGCTTCGGGGAAACCAGCGAGACCGATGGCATCGCTCTCGAACTCGGCGATTTCGGCCCTGGCTATCCCGGCGGTCTGTTCATCGCCCAGGATGGCGACAACATGCCCAAGGCGCAGAACTTCAAGCTGGTAGCCTGGGACGCGGTCATAAACGCGCTGAAGCTCAATCCATGATCGTCTGCCGCCGGCTGACGTTATAAACCCTGTTCGGCGAGCCTGAGCATGACGAGCGTCGAGAGCTGAGCCCGTTCGGCGAGGCTCTCGACGATCAGATATTCGTCGGGCGAATGGATCGCACCGCCGCGCGCGCCCATCGTGTCGACCACCGGCACGCCACAGGCGGCGATGTTGTTGCCGTCGCACACGCCGCCGCTGGCCTTGTGGGTGATTGGCCGGCCGAGCAGCGCCGCGCTTTCCTCGACCAGCGCGAACAGGCGCGCGGCTTTGTCGTCGATCGGCTTGGGTGGACGGCCAAAGCCGCCATGGATGTGGACCGATACGTCATGCTCTGCGGCAATAGCCCGGATCAGATCGTCGAGCAGCGCCTGCGCCGCCAGCTGATCCTCGGGCAAAGCGGGGCGCAGGTTGACGCGCAACACCGCCTGGTCCGGCACGACATTGTTGGGCCCGCCGCCGTCGATCCTTGCAGGATTGATCGACAGGCCCGCCCGCCGTGCCCGCGACAGCCGCAGCGCCAGATCGCCTGCCGCGACGATCGCGTTGCGCCCGTCCTCTGGATTGCGCCCGGCATGTGCCGAGCGCCCCGTGATAACGATCGAGAAATTGCCGCTGCCGGGGCGCGCGCCCGCCAATGTGCCGTCGGGAAGCGCGGAGGGCTCATAGGTCAGCGCGGCGAGCTTTCCCCGTGCGCGTTCGGCGAGCAGCAGGGCGGAGCCGGGCGAGCCGATCTCCTCGTCGGAATTGACGATCACCTCATAGCCGATCCGTTCGGCCAGCGGGGAGGCCTCCAGCGCAGCGAGCGCCGCCAGCATCAGCGCGATGCCGCCTTTCATATCGGCGACGCCGGGACCGTTGATCACCGCTCCGCCGTCGATATCGGTGAGCGTCTGGAACCGGTGATCGATCGCGTAGACCGTATCCATATGGCCGGTAAGCAGCAGCTGGACAGGCGCCTGTGGCCGGACGCGGACATGAAGATTCCGGCCGAAGGCAATGGCGTTGGACTTGCCCGCGCGATCGACCTCCTCGCCCGGCGCCGGATCGAGCAATGCCACATCACCCGGCAATATCGCGAAAGCGTCGGCCAGTGTCCCGGCGATGACCTTCAGGCCGTCGAGATTGCGTGACCCGCTGTTGACCGCGCTCCAGGCGCGCACCTGCGCCAGCATCGGCGCCGCGACAGCGGCGTCGAGTGCGGCGCGGTGCTGGTCGATCACAATATCCGCCCCGTCAGCTCGCTGCTAAGGTCGGCGATCGCCTCGGCCTCGAAGCTCGCGACCGGATAGGCGCAGTAATCGGCGGCATAATAGGCGCTGGGGCGATGGTTGCCCGATTGGCCGAGACCGCCAAAAGGCATGTTCCCCGCCGCGCCGGTGGTCGGCCGGTTCCAGTTCACCACGCCCGCGCGCGATTCGTTCACGAAACGCTGCCACAACGCCGGGTCGTCGCTGAGCAGGCCCGCCGAGAGCCCGAAGCTGGTGGCGTTGGCAGCCGCAATCGCGGCGTCGAAATCGGGAACGCGCGTCACCTGCAGCACCGGGGCGAAAATCTCCGCGTCAGGCACGTCGATACCGGTCACGTCATAGATCGCCGGAGTGACGAAGGCGTCGCTGCGTTCGAGCCGCTCGAAGGGCAGCAGCGGCTTCGCGCCCTGGGCCTTGAGCGCCGACACCGCATCGATCGCATTCTGCGCGGCGCGCGTCGAGATCAGCGGGCCCATATAGGGTTCGTCCGCATCGTCCCACGCGCCGATCCGCAGCCGCGAGGCAAGGGTATGGGTCGCCTCGATGATCGCGTTGCCCTCCACGCCCTCGGGCACGATCAGGCGGCGTGCGCAGGAGCAACGCTGGCCGGTGGTGATGAACGCCGACTGGACGATCGCCGCCGCCGATGCGTCGGCGTCGCCCCAGGCGATCAGCGGGTTGTTGCCGCCGAGTTCGAGCGCGAGGATGACGTGCGGCCGATCGATCATCACGCGGCGGAAATGCGCGCCGGTGGTCGCAGCGCCGGTGAAGAGAAGCCCGTCGATATCGGCGGCGATCAGCGCCGCGCCCTGGTCGCGACCGCCCTGAACGATCTGGAAGACATGTTCCGGCACGCCGGCATCATGCAGCGCGCGGGTCAGGTGCTGCCCGGTGAGCGGTGTTTCCTCCGACGGTTTGAACAGCACCGTATTGCCGGCGAGCAGCGCGGGGACGATATGACCGTTCGGCAGGTGGCCCGGGAAATTATAAGGGCCCAGCACCGCCATCACGCCATGCGGTTTGTGGCGCAGCACGGCCCGCCCGAACGCCATCTCCGCCGATCGGCTGCCCGCGCGCTCGGCCTGGGCAGTGATCGAGATGCCGACCTTGCCGACCATCGATGCGATCTCGGTGCGGGTTTCCCACAGCGGCTTGCCGGTTTCGCGCGCCACGTCGCGGGCGATATCCTCGCTGCGCGCCTTGAGCGTCTCGGCATAGGCCTTGAGGATTGCGACGCGCTCGTCGACGCTCCTTGCCGCCCAGGCGGGCAGCGCCGCGCGGGCGCGTTCGACCATCGCCGGAATCGCGCCGGTCGCGGTTTCCTCGCCTTCCCAGATCGCCTGGCCGGTTGCCGGATCGATCGACTGCATCATTGTCTAACCCTCACAAGCTCACCCGGCTTAAGCCGCAGCGCATCGAGCGCGGCGGCATCGACCATCGCCGTATCATGTTCGATCCGCACCTTGGCGCGGGTCGCACGAAATCCTTCAATCGACGCCGTGGAGACGAGCCGCTCGGGCGCCTCGACCGGATTACCCTGCACCAGCGCCAGCGGACTGGTGCGTTCGATCGTGGTGATCGCGTCGCGCGGCACCGAATAGGTCGGGCCGCCGTCGAAGATGTCGATCAGCCCCGAACCGCGGAAACCCTCATGTTCGAGCATCGCCCGCGCTGCCTCGCCTTCGACATGGACGCGCCCGATCGCCTCATGCGCGGCCTGGTCGATCAACTCGACATAGATCGGGTGGCGTGGCGCCAGGTCGAGGATGAACTGGCCATCGGTAGACATGACCATATGGTCGGCCTGCTCGAATGGCAGACGGAAGAATTTGCTCGCGACGCCTTCCCAGAAGGGACAAACCCCGTCCGGCGCGAAATAGCCGCGCAGTTCGGCCATCACCGTTTCCGAAAAACGCGCGCGCTCGACTCCGATCAGCATGTAGCGCGATCGGGCGAGCAGGCTTCCCGCGCCGCCCGAACGCCGCTCGGGCCGCAGATAGAGCGAGCCGACCTCGGTCCAGCCCGAACATTCGTTGACCAGCACCAGCGCCTGATGATCGAAGCGCGTCCCGATCGCCGAGGAAAATTGCGCGAGCGTCATCACCCGGAAGGAAAAATGCGGCCGCGTAACGCCGACCGCGGCGCGGACGCCGGCGATCCCTTCGATCCGCCCGGTGTCGCTGTCTTCGAGCATCAGCGTGTACCAGGCTTCGCGCGGGCCGATCGCGCCGGTGAAGCTGGCTTCGGAAAGGGTGAGCCGGTCGAGCAACGTCGCCTCGTCCTCGGGCAGGCTGGTGAAGCCGCGTCCCGACAGGACCGCGAGTTCCATCAGCGAGTCGAGATCGGCAGGGCCGGCGGGGCGGACGACCAGCATCAGCGTGCCTGCGGATAAGTCTGGAGATGGAAAGCCATCATCGCCTTGTGCGACATTCCCCCGCCAAGTTCAAATGTCGCGCAGCAGCGCATCCAGCGCGTCATGGGCGGCCAGGGCGCTTTCCCACAGCGCCGGATCGGGCAGGTCGCGGGAGTCGATCTTCTCGGGCCAATGCCGTTCGACCAGTGCGCAGAGCGCGGCCCAGCGGCGTTCGTCGAGCAGAAAGCGGGGATCGATACCGCCAAGCGCGGCGTCGCTTACTGGGACCCGCAGGCGCAGGCAGGCGGGGCCGCCGCCGTTGCGCATGCTCTCTCGTACATCGACGACGATCGCCTGGGCGATCGGATTATTGCCGGCGACGATCGTCTCGATCGCCTTCCAGACGCGCTCATTGCCCTGCGCTTCGCCCGGCAGGATCAGCGCCATTGTCCCGTCAGGCAAAGTGACGAGCTGCGAATTGAACAGATAGGAACGGATCGCATCGTCGAGGGTGATGCTGTCGACCTCGACCGGCACGAAATCGGGCACCGCACGCGCCGCCGCCGCGAGCAGGCCGTCACGATCCTCGAAAGCCGCAGCATGGGCGAGCAGCACATTTTCATTGGCGACCGCGACCACGTCATTATGGAAGGCGCCGGCTTCGATCGCGGCCTGTGATTGCAGCGTATGAAAGCCATCGATCCTGGCAAGACGCGACACCGCTTCGCCCGCGCGACGTGCCTGGCGTTCGGGGTTGCGGCTGCCCCGTGAAGCGCCATGGACGAAGATGTTGAGTCCGCGCGCGCCATGCTGCGCCGTCAGCCGCATGTGATTTGCCGCGCCCTCGTCGCTGAAATGCTGCGTGCCCGGCAGCGCCGGATGGACCGCGAAATGCCGCTCGTCGCCGAAGATCGTGCGCAGCATCGCGAAGGTGTCGGGAGCCTCGAAGCTTCGGTGGAGCATCGTTGAGAGATTGGCGGTGACGAGGTGGATTCGGCCATCGCCGCTGTCCGCCCCGGCGATCACGGTTGCAGCATTGGCCGCCCACATCGCCGACGCCGAGCAGGCGTTGTTGAACAGGACCGGATCCTCCGCGGCGGCACGCGCCAGCACAGCCTTGTCGTCACCCGCGAAGCCCAGGCCGCGCAACGCCGCGAGCGCCGGGCGGCGGGGCGGGGGGATGAAGCCCTGGGTCAGCCCAAGGTCCATCAGCCGCTTCATCTTGGCGAGGCCCTGCAACGCGGCGGCGCGGGGCTGCGATACCGCGCCGGCATTGCTCGCGCTCGCGACATTGCCGGCGGAAAGCCCGGCATAATTATGCATCGGACCGATCAGCCCGTCGAAATTGATTTCGGTCGTGGTCATAGCGCCAGATAGCTGAAGCGTTCGCCGTCGGACAGGCCAAGCATCGCCGCGCTCGCCCGGTCGGTCGCCGCCTGGCCGCCGCCGGCGATTTCGATCGATCCAAGCGTGCAGCAGAAATCCGCGCCGCTGCCCCGGGTGATGAGATGGTCGCGCAGGCTGTCGCCGTCGTCGGCGCGCGCGAACACCGCGTGGCGCAGGTCGCGGATCGCGCGCAGATCGTCGATCATGGCCACCATCGTCACACCTGCATCGAAGATGTCGACATAGCCTTCGTCGCGAAAGCCTTCCTCGACCAGCAGGCTCAGCGCCTTGCGGCCATCGTCATGGACGCCGCCGATCACCCGCTGGGCATCCTCGGACAGCATGTTGACGTGGATCGGCGCGCGCGGCCCCAGATCCGCGATGAACTGGTTTCCCGTGGTGCCACAGATATGATCGGCCTCGGCGAAGCTCATCGCGTAGAAACGGCCGCCGACAGCATCCCAGAACGGCGATTCGCCCTTCTGGCTCCAGCCCCTTAGATCCGCGAGCACTCGCTTGCCGAAGCGCGGACGGTGGCATCCCATGAACAAATAGCGGCTGCGTGCGATCATTCGGCCATAGCCGCCCCGCAGGAGCGTGGGATCGATCATCAGTCCGCCGACTTCGGCGCAATCCTCCAGATCGTTGGTGAGGGTCAGCACCGGGAAGCGGACCATGCGCCCGTCGATGCTCGACCTATGGGTCGTGTAGCTGATCCTATAGCTGTAAAAAGGCCAGTCGACGCCCAGCCGGGGAAAGATCATGCCGCAACCGCGCATCCGGCCGCCGATTTCCAGCCCTAATATGATCGCACCGCCGAGTTCCTCGCCAGCGAGAAGCGCGTTGCTGCGCGCGATCCGTTCGGTCATCGCCGCGCGGTCGGACGGCAAGTTGGTGAACCCCGGTCCCGCGCTGCCGGCCAGCGCGAGCATCGCCTCGAGATCGTCCTCACGGACTGGGCGGATCCTGATCGTCGGGGATTCGGTCATGGCCTATAGTCATCCGTTCGCGGTTGCCTTTCAAGATAGGGACGGGAGCCTGCTCGCGCGGAGGCCGAAGCTTCGCTTGAAAGCGAAAGGCAATTCGGCGCACATGCCGGTTGATGCAATTTCCCGATTTCATGATGGCGCAGTCCGTCCTCCCGCTGCTCGACATCGCCGGCATCGCGATCTTCGCGGTCAGCGGTGCGCTTGCGGCGGCGCGGCGGCAAATGACGATCGTCACCTTTACCTTCTTCGCGGCGGTAACGGGCACCGGCGGCGGCACGTTGCGCGACCTTCTGATCGGCGCGCCGGTGTTCTGGATTCATGACAATCGCGCGCTCGCGGTGTGCCTGCTGGCGGCGCTCGCCGTCTGGGTGACCCCCCAACGGATATGGCCGGTCAAGGCGCTCGAATGGTTCGACGGCCTGGGGCTCGCGGCCTATGCGGTGTTCGGATCATGGAAGGCGCTGATCTATGGCGTGCCGCCGCTCGGAGCGGCGGCGATGGGCATCATAACCGCCTGTATGGGCGGAATCATCCGCGACGTGCTGGCAGGCGAGCCGTCGATATTGCTGCGGCCCGAGCTATATGTGACGGCGGCGGCGCTGTCCGCCGGACTGTTCGTGGTGCTGACGATGATGGGGGCGCCGCTCCTTCCCGCCGCCGCCATCGCGGTGTCGGCAGGATTCGTCCTGCGTGCGTTGGCGATTGTTCGCGGCATCGCTCTCCCCGGTTATCGCGACTGACCGCCGCAAAGGCGGCGATGGTTCACCTTAGCGACATCTTGTTTCCCCATCGGGAGGGGAACCCGTTGACGGTCCGAAACGTACAGTAATGGACGGATGTGAGGAGTTACGATGCGTAGTGCGATTTTTCTGGTTTCGGCGAGCGCCCTGATGCTGTCGGCCTGCGGACCCAAGAAGCTCGCTCTGCCGGCCGATCCGATCGATAAGGCCGCGAGCTGCGCCGTGGTGAGCGCGGCCGAGGCGCGTCTCCGGAATCCCGATACGAAAGGCGATCTCGATTTCGACGCCCAGACGCGGATCATTCACTATGCGATGCTCGCCGGTATCGAAGGCGAAGGCTTCTCGACGAAAAACGCCTCGGCAGTGGTAAGCCGCATGAGCGAGGTCGAGGCCGATATCACCAACGGCAAGTGGCAGGATCTGGTTGCGCCCTGCGATCAGGCCTTTCCCGAGGTGAAGAAGACCAGTGGGATCGCCCTTCCCGAAGGCCGCTTCGACGCCCAGTTGGGCTGCTACGCGATGGCCGATTTCCTGGTGAAGACGGTGACGACGACCGATCCCAAGGCACAGGACCGCTTCGCCGCGTTCCAGAAGATGAAGCGCGACCTTGATGGATCGATCGGTGCGACGATGAAGGCGCGCGGCGCGGGAAGCTATGAGAGGACCCTTGATCTCAAGCAGGGCGCACTGGTCAGGATGACGCGCCTCGGCGCACCCGCCGAGGTCATGACGATGTGCACGGAGCGCTTCGACTAGGGGTTGTGGGGATTTAGGATTCACATTTTTGGGGAGATGTGATTCACACTTTGGATGGAACGCTTCGTACTGACCGACGCCCAGTGGGCAAAGATGGAACCGCATTGTCTGGGTAAGCCGACCGACCCGGGACGAAGCGGGAGGAACAACCGTCTATTTTTGGAGGCAGTGCTATGGATTGTCCGGACGGGCAGTCCATGGCGTGATCTGCCGAC
>NZ_LARW01000061.1 GCF_000971055.1 Sphingomonas sp. SRS2 | reverse complement strand
TTGCGGGCATCCTCGCGCTGGTGATGCGCGTGCAGCTCGCGCTGCCGCTTCAAGGCATCTTGCCGCAAGACACCTACAACCAGTTCTTCACCATGCACGGCACGGTGATGATGTTCCTGTTCGCCGTGCCGATGGTCGAAGCGATCGGGGTGTTGCTGCTGCCGCAGATGCTGGCGGCGCGCGATCTGCCATTCCCCCGTCTGTCGGCTTATGCCTTCTGGGCCTATTTCGTCGGTGGGCTGTGCTTCTTCGCGTCGCTGTTCTTTGGCCTCGCGCCCGATGGCGGCTGGTTCATGTATCCGCCCTATACCAGCATCACCTATTCGCCGGGAATCAATGCCGATTTCTGGCTGCTCGGGATCGGCTTCATCGAGATCAGCGCGATCGCCGGTGCGATCGAGATCGTGGTTGGCGTACTGCGCACGCGTGCGCCGGGTATGACGCTCGACAAGATGCCGATCTATGCCTGGGCCATGCTGGTGTTCGGGGTGATGATCATCATCGCCTTTCCCTCGGTGATCCTCGGCACATTACTGCTCGAGCTGGAACGTGCGTTCAACTGGCCGTTCTTCGATCCCACGCGAGGCGGCGATGCGTTGCTGTGGCAGCACCTGTTCTGGTTCTTCGGCCACCCCGAAGTCTATATCATTTTCCTGCCTGCATCGGGACTTGTCTCGATGATGGTCGCGGCTATGACGCGAACGCAGCTCGTCGGCCACTATCTCATCGTTCTCGCCTTCCTCGCGACCGGGTTCATAAGCTTCGGCGTGTGGGCGCACCATATGTTCGCGACCGGCATGCCGAACCTGTCGATCGGGTTCTTCTCGGCCGCGAGCATGGCGGTGAGTGTGCCCGCCGGTATCCAGGTGTTCTCGTGGATCGCGACCTTCGCGGTGGGCAAGCCGCGCTTCAACGCGCCTACGCTGTTCCTGCTTGGTGGCATCGTCACCTTCGTCATCGGCGGGCTGACCGGCGTGATGGTGGCGATGGTGCCGTTCGACTGGCAGGCGCACGACAGCTATTTCATCGTTGCGCACCTCCACTATGTGCTGATTGGCGGCATGGTCTTCCCAATGTTCGCCGCCTTCTATTACTGGGCGCCGATGACGAGCAGCCGCGCACTTTCGGAGCGGCTCGGCAAATGGGCCTTCTGGCTGATGTTCGTCGGTATGCAGGTTACCTTCTGGCCGATGCATCTAACGGGCCTGATGGGCATGCCTCGCCGCGTCTATACTTATCTGCCGGGCCGCGACTGGGAGGTCACCAACATGATCTCGACTATAGGTGCGTTCATGCTGGCGGCGGGCGTGATCATGTTCCTGCTCGATGTGGCGCGCAATTTTCGGTTCACGACGAATGATGATGCGGGCAACGTCTATGGCGGAGGCACGCTCGAATGGCTACCAACCGGGCTTTATTCGACGCGCAGCATTCCGGTGGTGAAAAGCCGCGAGCCACTATGGGACGATCCGAAGCTGGCGGAAGATGTCGAGGCTGGGCGATATTTCCTGCCGGGCTCGGCCACCGGCCTGCGTGAGACGATCGTCACCAGCACGCTTCGCGCGGAGCCGCAATATCTTCAGATCATGCCCGGGCCGTCAGTGTGGCCGTTCCTGGCTGCCCTCTTCACCGCCGGCTTCTTCATCCTGCTGACCATCCAGGCTTACATCCCTTCTTTCGCCTGCGGCGTGTTCGCGGTGATCTGCGTGTTGCGCTGGCTGTGGGATACGGACCGGCTGGTGAAGGAGCCGGACGTCGACGTCGGCGCGGGTATTCGCCTGCCGACCTATATCACCGGCTCGAGCAGCCATGGGTGGTGGGCGATGGTGATCCTGCTGATCGTGGTGGGCATGATCTTCGTGATGGGGTTGTTCAGCTTCTTCTATCTCTACGGCGTCCAGCCGCAATTCTGGATCGCGCCCGCCGATCCTACCGCGCTCTGGCTTATCTTGCCCGCTTATGCCGCGGCCGCAGGTCTGGCGGGGCTGTCCCGGCACATGCTGGCGCGCCAGGCGACTGAGCTGTGGACGCCGGGCGTCTTATTCCTATGCGCTACACTGGCACTGGCGGCGGGCATCGGCGCGGACCTGTGGAGTTGGACCGCGTCGGGATTGCGTCCGGAGGCAAGCGGACAAGGTGCGACAATCTATGCCCTGCTCAGCCTGGAAGCCATGCTCGCGGCCATCGGCCTGCTGATGGCCGGGTATATCTCGGCGCGCAACAGCCGCGGCATGATCGTACGGCCGCGCAACAACAGCCTCGATCTCTGCGTGTTGTGGGTTGTTTATGCCGCAGGCCAAGGCGCACTGACGGCGGTGTTGACGCGTGCGGTAGGCGGCTGAACCATGCGGACCTGGGCCTTCCTGCTTGGCGGCCTCCTCATCTGGGCGGTCCACTTTTTCTCACTCTACATCGTTGCAAGTATCTGGCTCTCCTCGCCGCTAGCGCGAGGACTGACGCTGCTGGTCACGCTCGCCTGTCTCGGCGGGATCTTGTACCTCGTGGTTCGGGGACGCCGACATGATGGGGGAACGGCAATGGACCGATGGGTTCGGTCGGTTGCGACCGTGCGCGACACGCTGTCCGCGAATATCGGCCATGCCGGTGCGGCGCACCCGCTGGTGATGCTGGCCGATGCGCTCGAAGCGGCCGCGCCCGGGGACCGCATCCTGCTGCTCGGTTTCGGCCAGGGCGCCGACGTGCTGCTGTTCGAGGCGACCGATGCGATCGCCGGCCACCGCCGGCCAGTCGGCGTTTCGGGCTGGGCCGCGCGTGGCCAGGCCGAAGCGAATTACATGAAATATCTCGCGTTCAACGGCCATCTCCAGATGGAGACGGGCATGCGCGCCGAGTTCGACCAGAAGCAGCCGATGACCGCGCTCTACCGCAACCGCAGGACAGTGTTCGGTCTGGTCGGCGGGCGCTGCACGCGCACCGGCACGATCCAGTTTCCGCGATCGGAGATCAGCGTGTCGGTCAACGACGCCGCAGTCGGCACGCAGGAGGATTATCCGCTTGCCGACATTCCGGCGCGAATCATGACCTATACGGCGGACAGCCTGGGCTACACGCCTGATCCTCCGGGCTGCTACGGCATGGTCGAATTCGAAGGTGGCGGACGCATGGCGTGCGAGTTCACCGACGTCGAGCCGGAAGCGATCGAAGTGGGCATGGAGATGCGGATGATGTTCCGCATCAAGGCCGTCGACGAGCGCCGTCAGTTCACCCGTTATTTCTGGAAGGCCGTACCCGCGGCGAAGGAGTCCTGATCATGGCATCCGGCATCAAGGACAAGGTTGCGATCCTCGGCATGGGCTGCGCTAAGTTTGGCGAGCGATATAATGACGACGCCGAACAGCTGATGGTCGAGGCCTATCTGGAGGCGCTCTCAGACGCCGGCATCGAAACGTCGCAGATCGACGCCGCCTGGCTATCGGTGGGCTTCGACGCGATGAATGTCGGCCCTTCCGGCATTCCCGCCGCGATGGCGCTGCGCCTGCCTAACATCGCCGTCACCAAAGTGGAGAATTATTGCGCGAGCGGCACCGAGGCGTTTCGCGGCGCGGTCTATGCCGTCGCGTCGGGCGCGGCGGACATCGCGCTGGCGGTGGGCGTCGAGAAGCTCAAGGACACCGGCTATGGCGGACTGCCCGTCCGCACCCGCGGCACCATGTTCGACATGATCGGCGTGGTCGGCTCGGCCCCCGGCAATTTCGCCCAGCTCGCCTCCGCCTATCGCGCGCGGCATGGCATGTCGAAGGACGAGCTCAAGCGGGCGATGGCGCATGTCTCGGTCAAGAGCCACGCCAATGGCGTGAAGAATCCGAAGGCACATCTGCGCAAGGCGATCGACATGGATACCGTGCTCAACGCGCCGATGATCGCGGAGCCGCTGGGCCTGTTCGATTGCTGCGGCGTGTCGGACGGCGCGGCGGTCGCCATCGTCACTACGCCCGAGATCGCCCGCAGTCTCGGCAAGGCGGACATCGTCACGGTGAAGGCGCTCCAGCTCGCCGTGTCCAACGGCTGGGAGCTGCAGGGGCAGGGCTGGGACGGCAGCTATCTGCCGACGACGCGGGTCGCGGCGGCCAAGGCCTATAAGGAGGCCGGCATCACCGACCCGGGCAGTCAGGTGAGCCTGATGGAAGTGCATGATTGCTTCTCGATCACCGAACTGGTGACGATGGAGGACCTTCTCATCTCGAAAGAGGGGCAGGGCTGGAAGGACGTGCTTGACGGCCGCTTCGACGCGGACGGCGCCAACCCCTGTCAGATCGACGGAGGCCTCAAATGCTTCGGCCATCCGATCGGGGCCTCGGGCCTGCGGATGATCTACGAAAATTACCTGCAGCTGCTGGGCCGGGCAGGAGAGCGGCAGCGGGCCGAACCGCCGATATTCGGGTTGAGCCATAATCTCGGCGGCATGCCCAATCAGAATGTCGCGGCGATCGCGATCGTCGGGCTCGAGGGCGCCTGACCATGGACCGCGAAACGCTCGATCAGTTCGTCGACACCGTTCGTCGCTACACGCGGGAAAAGCTCGTTCCGCTGGAGCGGCAGGTCGCGGACGAAGACCTTATTCCCGAAAGCGTCTGGCGCGACTTCCGCGAGATGGGTCTGTTCGCGCTGACGACGCCGGAGGAATATGGCGGTCTTGGTCTCGGCTCGACCGAGGAGGTCGAGATTATCATGGAACTGTGCTGGGCGTCGGCTGCGTTCCGCTCGTTGATCGGGATCAATATCGGCCTTGGCACCCGCGCGATCCTGAGCGACGGGACCGAGGATCAGAAGTCGGCCTGGCTCCCGCGCATCGCATCGGGCGAGGTGATCACCAGCTTCTGCCTCACCGAACCTGATACCGGGTCCGATGCGGCGGCGATGCGCACCCGCGCGGTGCGCGATGGCGACGATTATGTGATCGACGGCACCAAGCGTTACATCACCAACGGCCCGGTTGCGGGTCTGTTTTTGGTGATGGCGCGGACGAACGCCGAGTCACTGCCGAAGAACGGCCATATCACCGCGTTTCTGGTGCCTGCCGACACGCGCGGCGTCTCGATCGGCGCGCGCGATCACAAGATGGGACAGCAGGGCGCATGGTCGTGTGACGTGCTGTTCGAGAATGTTCGGGTGCCGGCCAGCGCGATTATCGGCGGGGTCGAAGGGCGCGGCTTCTCGACGGCGATGAAGGCGCTCGATCGCGGTCGTATCAACGTCGCTTCGGTCTGCGTTGGTCAGGCGCGGCGTCTCCTGCACGAGTCGGTTTCCTATGCGGTGGAGCGGCACGCTTTCGGTCATGCGATCGGCGATTATCAGCTGATCCAGGCGATGCTGGCCGACGGCAAGGCGGACCTCTATGCCGCCGAATGCATGTTGCGCGACGTCGCCCGCCGCTTCGATGAAGGTGAGCGGGTCACGCTGGAGGCGAGCGCCGCCAAGATGTTCTGTTCGGAGATGGTTGGCCGGATCGCCGACCGCGCGGTCCAGATTCACGGCGGCGCCGGCTATATGCGCGACAGCGCGGTCGAACGCTTCTACCGCGATGTCCGCGTCTTCCGCATTTACGAGGGCACGACGCAGATTCAGCAGCTCATCATCGGCCGCGAACTCGTCGCCCGGCATCGCGCCGCCACGGCATGAACGAGGCCGCGCCTTGCGGCAGCTTCGATGGCCGCGTCGTGATCGTGACCGGCGGCAGCGACGGCATCGGCCGCGCCTCGGCCCTGCGGCTGGCGGAAGACGGCGCTACGGTGATCATCTGCGCACGCGGGCAGGACCGGCTAGAAGTGGCGCGGGCTGAGATTGCGGCGATCGGGCGGGTAGAGGCGCATCGGCTGGATGTGAGTGACGACCGGGCGTTCCGCGCACTGATTCAGGACGTCGCCCATCGCCATGGCCGGCTCGATGGCCTGGTCAACAATGCCATGGCGATTGCCTACAAGCCGGTCGTGAAACTGACCCTCGACGAATGGCGGAACGACTTCCAGGTCAATGCCGATGCCGCCTTTGTCGGCACGCAGGCCGCGCTGGCGCTGATGATCACGCAAGGGTCGGGGGCGATCGTCAACATCGCCTCGCTGAACGGGCTCGGCGCGATGCCGGGGATGGCCAGCTATTCGGCGTCCAAGGCGGCGATGATCCATTTCAGCGCGGTGGCGGCGCTTGAAGCCGCGCCGCATGGCGTTCGTATCAACGTTATCGCGCCCGGGCAGATCATGACGCCGGCTTCGGCGGCCTTCTCGCGCGCCGATCCCGAGCGTCAGGAGCGCATCGAGGCGGTTCTTCCGATGCGGCGGCCGGGCCGGCCCGAGGAGATAGCTTCGGTGGTTCGCTTCCTGCTTTCGGAAGAGGCGTCCTACATTACGGGTGCGTGCATCCCCGTCGACGGCGGCAAGATCCAGCAGCTATATGTGCCCGATTGACGACCGCCGGCAAGCTCTGGCCGGCCCCCAAGCCATGCAGGATCGGGGGCCGGGCCAGGATCAGCTCAGATAGCTGGCAGTGGTCTTTGCGGCGATCTCTTCGGCGGTGACGCCGGGGGCGGTCTCGATCAGCTTGAATGGCGAATTGTGATCTGAACGCTGGAAGACGGCGAGATCGGTGACGATCATGTCGACGACATTCTTGCCGGTCAGCGGCAGGGTGCAGCTGGGGATGAACTTCGGGTCGCCGTTCTTCGACGTGTGTTCCATCACGACGATGATCTTCTTGACCCCGGCGACGAGATCCATCGCACCGCCCATGCCTTTCACCATCTTGCCCGGGATCATCCAGTTGGCGATGTCGCCGCTTTCGGACACTTCCATCGCGCCCAGCACGGTGAGGTCGATATGTCCGCCGCGGATCATCGCAAAGCTGTCCGCGCTGGAGAAGAAGCTTGATGACGGCAGCTGGCTGATCGTCTGCTTGCCGGCGTTGATCAGGTCGGCATCCTCTTCGCCCTCATAGGGGAAGGGGCCGATGCCGAGCATGCCGTTCTCCGACTGCAGCGTCACCGTCACCCCGTCGGGGATGTTGTTCGCCACCAGCGTCGGAATGCCGATGCCCAGGTTGACATAATAGCCGTCGCGCAGCTCCTTTGCCGCCCGCGCCGCCATCTGGTTGCGGTCCCAGCCCTTGATTACGGTGGCCATCATGCGGTCTCCTTCTGCCGGACAGTGCGAAACTCGATCCTCTTGTCATAAGGCGCGCCGAGCACGAGGCGCTTCACATAGACGCCGGGCAGGTGGATGCTATCGGCATCGAGGCTGCCGACGGGCACGATCTCCTCGACCTCGGCGACGCAGACCTTCCCCGCGGTCGCCGCCGGGTGATTGAAGTTGCGCGCCGTCTTGCGAAAGATCAGGTTGCCGCTCTCATCGGCCTTCCAGCCCTTGATGATCGACAGGTCGGCGCGGATGCCGCGTTCGAGGACATAGGTCTCGCCGTCGAACTCCTTGGTCTCCTTGCCCTCGGCCACCAGCGTACCGACCCCGGTCTTGGTATAGAAACCCGGAATGCCGGCGCCGCCAGCGCGCATCCGTTCGGCCAGCGTGCCCTGCGGCGAGAATTCGACTTCGAGCTCGCCAGCCAGATATTGCCGTTCGAACTCCTTGTTTTCGCCGACATAGGAGCTGATCATCTTGGCGATCTGGCGGCTGCGCAACAGCTTGCCGAGCCCTTCGCCGTCGATCCCGGCGTTGTTCGATGCAATGATCAGGCCCTTGACGCCCGATGCCACGATCGCGTCGGTCAGCCGTTCGGGTATGCCGCATAGGCCAAAGCCGCCCGAGCATATCGTCATTCCATCGAACAACAGGCCTTCCAGCGCATCAGCGGCGGACGAATATATCTTTGTCATTGGCGCTCCTCCTGCCTGCAATTCTAGCGGCGATGACTCATTAAATCTAATTGTAGTTTTTGTTGGTTATACATAACCAATGTCTATGAAACGCATCGCACTCTACCATATCGAGACGCTGCTGTGGATCAGCCGGCTAGGCACCTTCGCCGCAGCGGCCGAACGACTCAACACGACACAGCCGGCCGTGTCCGCGCGGATCAGGGAGCTCGAGAACCAGATCGGCTTTCCCCTGTTCCAGCGCGCCGGGCGCAATATGGCGCTGACGATCCGCGGTCGGCAGTTCGTCGAGGAATGCGAGCCCCTATGGACCTCGATCGAGGCTATGCTGCTGCAGTCGGGCCAGTTCGCGGGCGCATCGGGGACGGTACGGATAGGCGCGGGGGAGATCGCGGCGGCGACCTGCCTGCCGCCGTTCCTGTCGGTGCTCAAGACAACTCTGCCGCGAGCGCGGCTGGAGATCGAGATCGACCTGTCTCAGAGTCTGCTGCAGAAACTGCTCAACGCGGGCAGCGATCTGATCATCGTCGCGGGGCAGGTGGCCAGCCCTCAAGTCGAGACCGCGCCGATCGGCAGCGTCGACCTGATCTGGATC
The DNA here is from genome assembly GCF_000971055.1 of Sphingomonas sp. SRS2. GTDB lineage: Bacteria > Pseudomonadota > Alphaproteobacteria > Sphingomonadales > Sphingomonadaceae > Rhizorhabdus. The sequence goes on along the minus strand of NZ_LARW01000061.1, from coordinate 119,720 downwards.
GCGAGCCCCATGCTGGCCGCGGAGATCGGCGAGGACGTGTGTGCCGCGCCGATGTGGCTGCTGCATCGGCATTCGCCGATCCATGGCCTGGCGCTCGCCGAACTGGGCGATGGCGCACCGCCGGAGGCGATGATCAACAGCTGCAACAATGTCCGCGCGTTGATCGATATCGTGTTGCGTGACGGCGGGGTCAGCTTCGTGCCCGAAGTGATGGTGCGCGATCATATCGCGAGCGAGGCGCTGGTGCGCCTCCATGCCGATCGCCACCGGTCGATCGAGTTCAGCGCCGTGATAAGGGCGCAGGAACGCGACCCGCTGGTGCGCAGCATCTTCCAGCAGATCGCCGCGCTGCGGATCGATCCGGATCGTGCGGCGGTATGACGAGAGGCGGCTAACGACCCAATTCCGACGTTTGAGCAGCAGTCGGTCTTGCTACAGAGCCGACGTTAGGTAAGGTCGCGCGATGATCTGGCGCAAAGCCATTGCCGTCCTTCTACCGATCGTACTCAGCGGTTGCTCATATAGTTATGATCTGCTCGCTGTAGTTTGGGATGGGCATCTGACTTTCGTTGTCGATCCCACATCCGCGCAGCGCCCATCGTGCCTGCGCTATGTGGACGTCACCGCCGACATCGCCGTGACCGGTTCCGACGGCAAACGGTATGATCCTGCGCCCGGAACGCACACGGCATGGCTCGAAAACATCGACTACGACGACGACTGTTTGAACAAGTTTCCTCTCATGTATGGAAGTAGGCTTAAGGGACGGCATAGGCCCGAAGGTCCTTTGATTGTGGCCATGCCGCTGCGGAGGGGGGTCGTTTACGGCATAACGACGACCACCGGCGCGACCGGTTATGGCGGCGGACGCTTCGTGATCCACGCTGATGGTCGCGTCGAGAACCTGAGACGGCAGACCACCGATTCAGGTAATGAAACAACACCCAAGCCTTAAATGTCAGCTATCGTAGGGGGGACGCTCGGAAGCTGCCGTGCCGCTTCCCACCCCATGGCGGACATTCTGAGCCATGTGTGATTAAGGGCCAGTAGCAGTCGATCTGGTACCCGCCTTCGTACCCCGGATCTGGCCGGGCTTCCGCTGTCGACCCCAACGTGCGGGCTCCGACCGCTGGGAGAAGGAAAGGAGCGGGCGACCGGGCCATGCCGGGGGACACGAAGATTGGGCTGCGTCTTAAGCGACCGGCTGGCTCACCGCTGCGGCGAAATGGTCGGGGGTGAAGACGCGGGTCATCGCCTCGATCAGCTTGGGATCGTGCATGTCGAACAGCGCGTTGTTGCCGTTCGACCAGGTGAAGTCGTGCTTCAGATATTCGATCTTCCAGGCATCGACGCCGTCGACCCGGCGGAAGCGGACGACGTAGGAGCCATATTGATTATATTCGACGCTACCCGCGTCGTTCGATCGCCAATGGCGCGAGGTGTGCTTCAGGGTGACGAGGGCGCGGTCGCCGTCCACCTCGATCTTGAAGTTGGAATATGTATGGTGCCGCTTGACCGGCGACAGGATCGCATCGGCGAAGGCAACCCACAGGTCGGCGTCGAGGCGGATTTCCTTCTGGCCTGTCAGCCGTTCGAAATCGATATTGGCCGTGTCCATGAAGCAGGCGCGGTGCGCCGCCCAATCGCCCGAATCGAGCGTCTCGCCGAATCGCAGCATGGTGTTGCGGATGTTGCGCTCGTCCCAGATGCGGGCGAGCTTTTCGGCGTCGGTCATCACGATCTTCCGATTCAGGAGGTCAGGCGGCGCGGACTTCGCCGGGTTCGTCGGCGAACACCGCGCTCTGATCGAGATAGGCGCGCTGTTCGCAGATCTTATCGCCACGGATCTTGATGACGTCGCAGCAGGGGACTGTCACCCAGGTGCCGTCGGACCGCTCATAATCGACATTTGCCTCGACGAAGACGAGATCGCCCGCCTCGGTCACCCGCCAGATATTATGCTTGAGACGGCCGATCATCGACCAGAAGATCAGCACCTGTTCACGGGCATCGTCCTTGCCGATCACCGGCGGACGGCCGCCGAACAGGAAGACATGATCGTCGGTCAGCATGTTGATGAAGCCGTCGATGTCCTTGCGGTCGACCGCGCGGAAACGTTCGAGAACCCAATGGTCGTTCATATCCTGCTCCTGCTGCGCGCGGGGCCTCTTCGGGCCGCCATCCGCCGTTCGTTCAATATGTCGCGATCGCCGCCCTCGCGGCCGCGAAGGCCTCCGGCGTGAAGACCTGATGCATGGTCTTGGTCAGCTCGGGGTCGCTGGTGTCGAGCAGCGAATTATTGCCCTCGACCCATTGGAAGTCGTGCTTCAGCCGGTAGATTTTCCAGCTGTCGCCGGCGCGTTCGAACCACACATCGTACCAGCCATATTGGGTATAGTCGCTGACACCCAGGTCGGTCGCCTTGAAGTGCCGCGCGGTCATGTAGACCAGCGCATAGGCGCGATCACCGTCAACGCTGATGTCCCAGTTGGTGTAGACATGATGGCGGCGGACGGGACTCAGGATCTGCTCGGCAAAGCGGGTCCACAGATTGGCGTCGACGCGGACTTCCTCCTGCCCGGTCAGGCGCTTGAAATCGATGTTGACCTGATCGGCGAAGGTCGAGCGGTACGCTGGCCAGTTGCCGGTATCGAGCGCGCGGCCGAAGCGCAGAAACACTTTCTTGACCTGCTTCTCTTCCCAGAGTTCGAGCAGCTTTTCCTCAGTCGTCATATCTTATTCCTCCCGCTCACCACGCCCGCACGCCGCCGTCGACCGCAATATCAGTCCCGGTGACATAGGACGCGTCGTCGCTTGCCAGGAAGGCGACCACGCTGGCGACCTCCTCGGGCTGGCCCATGCGGTTGATCATCGCGCGGCCAAGCTGGATGCGGCTCCATTCCTCATTTTCCAGGATGAAGCGGGTCTGGTTGGTTTCGATCGTGCCGGGCGACACCGTATTGGCGCGGATGCCATGCTTGCGGCCTTCCATCGCCAATTGACGGGTCATCGACAGAACGCCGCCCTTGGCTGCGGTATGGGCGAGGCCGGGAAGTAGCTCGATCCCCACCCAGGCGGACATCGACGCGGTGTTGACGATGCAGCCCTTGCTCTTGATCAGTTCGGGCCAGGCGGCGCGGGTCAGCAGGAAGACGAGGTCGAGTTCCTGGTTTATCGTCTTGTGCCAGGTGTCGTCGTCCATGTCCTCGATCCAGGCGAAATAAGCCATCGCGCCGTTGTTGAAGAGGACATCGATTCCGCCGAAACTTTCGACGGCGGTCGCCACCAGCTGCTGGCACTGGGCCTTGTCGGTCAGGTCGGCCGTAACCGTGACGATCGAACCGCCCGCATCCTTGATGAGGCGCGCGGTTTCGTCATTGCCCGGCGCGGCGATGTCGCAACCGACCACATTCGCGCCCTCTTCGGCGAAGCGGATCGCCGATGCGCGGCCGATGCTGCCGCCGGATCCGGTGACGATGACGGTCTTGCCTTCGAAACGGCGCATCACTGGGCCTCGGCTTCGGCGTAGAGCGGATTGATGTCGATATAGATCCACAGCTTGTCGAGCTTGCCCGCGCTGTTGCGGTGGAGGAGGCTGGACACCGGCAGCGGCACGTCGCGGCCATCCTGGCGGGTGTAGGTGACGACCGCATATTGCGAGGCAGTGTCGCCATCGTCACCGGCGTACAGATGCACCGGCTTATGGCTCATGCCGGCGATCGATCCGTAGAATCCGCCCATCACGGCCACTGCCGTCTGCTTGTCGCGGATCGGGGGATTATTGGCGAAACGCAGATCGATGTCGTCGGCAAACCATGCCGCCAGCTTGTCGATCTGAACCATGTCCGCATCGCGGAAGAATTCGCCGACCCATTCCAGTGCCACTGTCGCTCTCCTAAAACTTATGTGATTTCAAAGCTCGCCGTTAGCGACCATCTCGCGAACCTTCGCGAGTGTCGCGGCGACCGCGCCGACATAGGCGCCGCGCATGCTGTCGCCCTTGGCGGTTTCTTCGGGCGTATCTTCGGTGATGCCGGGGAAGCGGACGCCGAACGTGAAGGAGAGCACCAGGCCGCTTTCCGAATCGCTGATGACGTTATCGATCCAGCCGGTGCCGTCGAGCCGCTCGAACTGGACCTTCACAGGCTCGAACAGCGTGATGAACTCCTGGCTTTGCGCGCCCCGGAAGGTGATCTCGCGCTTGATGGTCGTGTCGGTGCGCTCGATGAGGTCGCACTGGGTCATACCGTCGACGAAGGGCTTGGCGTCCACCGCCTTCAGCGCCAGACCTGCCCACACCTGTTCGCGGGTCAGCTTGGGTTCGATGCCGTCGGGGTTGACGGGGATCGCGTGGGAAAGGGTGTACATCTAAGCCTCCGCTTCAGATCGAGAGATAGCCGCCGTCGACCGCGATGGCCGCGCCGTTGACGAAGGATGCCTGCGGCGACAGCAGCCATGCAACCGATTCCCCGATCTCATGCGGCTCCCCGAAGCGGCCCATCGAGTGGCGGAGGCGCAGACGGTCGAAAACCGACGACAGGTCGGGGTCCTCGCTCAGCCGCTTGATCATTGGCGTTCGCGTAATGCCGGGCAGGATGGCGTTTACGCGGATGCCACGCGTGCCGTAATCGGCGCCGCCGGCCCGGGTAAGGCCGAGAACGCCATGCTTTGCTGCGCAATAGTCCGAGGCGCCGGCCAGACCGACCTGGGCCAGCGAAGATGCTGTGTTGACGATGGAGCCGCCGCCCTGCGCCAGCATCGCCCGCGCCTGATAGCGCATGCCGAGGAACACCGCCGACAGGTTAATCCGGATGACCCGGTCCCATTCCTCGTTGCTGATCTCGTCGAGCGGTTTGTTCGATTGCTCGACCGCCGCATTGTTGAATGCGCCATCGATCCGGCCGAACCGGTCGACGGTCGCCTTTACCAGCCCGGCTATCTGTTCCTCGGAGCCAAGGTCGGCGGGAACGAAATAGGCTTCGCCGCCGGCAGATTTCACCGCCTCCGTCGCCGCCTCGCCGGCTTCGGCGTTGACGTCGGTCAGGATCAGCCGGGCGCCGTGCCCCGCCAAAACGAGCGCGGTGGCGGAACCAATTCCGCCACCGGCACCCGTGACCAGGATCGATAGATTATCGAGCATGCCGGTCAATCAAAGTCTCCAAGGTTCAGAAGTTGAAGGTGACGCGCGCGCCGTAGGTGCGCGGCTCCTCAAGATAGGCGGTCGCCGGGCCGGGAATGCCGGCGGCGGCGGTCGCGGCGATCACCGCCTTGTTGGTGATGTTCTTGATCCACAGACCCGCGCTCCACTTGTTGGTGTCGGCGAAGTAGGTGATCGAGGCATTCTCACGCCATGTCGGCTTCTGATTGGTGCCCGGCGTGTGAACGAAGTCGGCGAAGTAGGTGCTTTCATAGCGAGCATCGACCGCCGGACGGATGTAGCCGTTCGAGAGGTGGAAGTCGTGATGATAGGCGACGTTGATCGTCCAGTCGGCCGCATAAGGCAGGCTGAGGCCCTCGAAAGCGGCTAGGCCCGGAACTGCGAATTCCTTGTTCCGCGCATGGAGATAGCCAAGCGAGGCGGACAGGCGATCGTCCGGCGTAGGCTGGAAGACCGTATCGATCTGCACGCCGTAAGTCTCTGCCTTGGCGTTGAAGACCTGGTTGTATGGCTTGCTGGCGTCGTAAGCCTGCAGCAGAAGGTCGTTATACTTGTAGTAGAAGCCCTCGACGTTGATCTGCAGGGTGTTGTCCAGGAACCGGCTCTTGAAACCGCCGGTGATCGACGACAGCTTCGGAGAGTTGATCAGGTTCGAGAAGGTCGGGGTCGACGGTGCTTCGTTGAACGTGCCGGGCTGATAGGCCGTCTGATAGGTCAGGTAGACCATCGCGGTCGGCGACACGTCGAACTCGGTGCCGATCTTGTAGTCGAACCGCTTGAACGACTTTTCGAAGGTGAAGAGCGGGTTGCCCACGTCCGGCGAGATGCCGCTACCCTTGCGCTTATCGTAGCTGAGGCGGCCACCGGCGGTCAGGCGCCATGCGTCGTTGAGGTCGTAGGTCGCCTGACCGAAGGCGGCGATGCCCTTAACGCGGTGATGGAGCACGCCGCTGGCAATGAAGCCGAACGGACCCGAGGCCTTTCCGACGAAGGAATAGCCGTAAGTCTTCTGGGTATAGGCATAGAGGCCGGCCAGCCAGTTGAGCCGATCCGAATTGCCCGACAGGCGAAGTTCCTGCGTGATCAGGCGGTAATTGTCTTCCTTGTAATCGGGAATGACGCCCAGCCAGTAGCTCGAGTTCGAGTCCAGGTGGAAATAGCCCGGAACATAGGTGAGCGTGACGCCGTCTGCGACCTCCAGGTCGAACTGCGCGCCGAAGTTGTAGAGATTATACTTCTGCTTTTCCGCGATCGGCTGACCAAAAGGCAGCGCGCTCGGATCGGCAAATGCGCCGACGCGAAGATCGTCCCACGGACGATCGCGCAGGAATGCGTCCTTGCTGAACTGGCCCGTCACCGGATCGAAGCCCTTGTTGACGAGGTTCGACGGCGAGCCATCGCGCTTGGTATACTGGCCCCATAGATAGGCGGTGAAGCCTTCAGTACGGTCGAACAGCAGGCCGAGGCGGGCGGCGATATCGTCCTTCGAATAGGCGCCGCTTTCCATATAGCCGTCGCGCTTGGTGAAATCGATCGCGGCGCGTGCGGCAACGCCTTCGCCCAGCGGCACATTCTGCACCACTGTGGCGTGCATCAGGTCGTAGTTGCCGCCTTCGAGAACCGCGCTGGTCTCCAGATCATGCGTCGGGCGCTTGAACGAGATGTTGATCGTGCCGCCGAGCGCGTTGCGCCCGTACAGGGTGCCCTGCGGTCCGGGGAGGACTTCGATCCGGTCGAGGTCGAACAGCGGCTGGCTGGTGCCCTCGCGCGGGGTGAAGATGCCGTTGACGTTGAACGCTACGGTCGGCTCGATGGCGCCGAAGTCGAGGTTGGAGCCGACGCCGCGCAGGATGACCTGAGTGGTGGCGCCTTCCTGCTGGAAACGGGCGCCGGGAACGATGTTCTGCACGGCGCGGAGATCGGTGGTGCCGCTCTGGACGAGCGCGTTGCCCGTGAAGGCAGTGACGGCTGCCGGGGTCTTCTGGATATTCTCGCTGCGCTTCTGCGCGGTGACGACGATTTCTTCGAGGCCGCCCGTGGCTGCTTCGGATTGGGGCGTTGTGTCCTGCGCCTGCGCGGCGCCGGCTAGCATAAGCGCGATAGCGCTAGCGCCGATCAGCTGGATTTTCCGTCCGGATTTCATGATTTCACCCTCCTCTGACTGTTCTCATCGCGTCGGCTTGATGCCTTCGCTTGTGGATCTTCGCCCGAAGCCATCGTCGATATATGGCTTCAAAGTGTATCCTCTTTCATGTCAGCTCTCTGCCGTCAAGATAAGACTTATACTTCTTATATTTTTGTGGCCTCTTACCCCCGCAATTCCGCGATATCTCGCCTCCGGCAGCACTGGGCTATATATCAATCATCAAGATTATGGCCGTTTCACACCGGCCATCAGAACTGCCCCGTAGGGGGTAATCCGAATCGCTCTTCGCCAAACAATGCGTTTATCGCCTGGACGTCGAGCGACGCGTGCCGTGCGGCGGCATTGATGTCACGCCAATAGCGCTGGATAGGTGTATCCAGGCTCGTCGCCGATGCGCCGGCGCCCTCGAACAGCAGGTTGATGCTGTGCGCCGCCTGTTGCGCGGCAAAGCCGATGTCACGCCGGATTCGGATGCGCTCGGCATTGTCGAGCGTTCCGCCGCCCATGATCTTCGCCTCGGCGGGTCGCAAGCTGGTCAGCAGCAGCGCCATCGCCGCATCGATCGCCGCTGATGCCGCGCCGACGCGCGCCTGCACGAAGGGGCTGTGCGCGACGAGGCCCGCGCCGCCCGGCTTCAGGCTGGTGCGCGCCTTCTTCGCCATGGTTTCGATATACCAGTCGAGTCCGCCCTGCGCCATGCCGAGCAGGGGCGCGACGAGCGTGGTCGCGCCAAATGTGGTGAAGCCGAAACTCGCCATGACGTTTCCCTCCACGGCGCGTCCCGGCGTCGATACCCGGACGACATCGGAAAAGCGCACGACGCGGTGAAGGGGGACGAACAGGGGCTTATCGGAGAACAGCGTCTTGCTGCCCGTTCCCTGCATGCCGCTGACCCGCCAGCTGTCATGATCGATCGAAAGCTCGGTGCGGGGGACCATGAACCAGCCCACATCGGCGGGCCGGTCGCCCGAGGCCGGCAAGCTGGCCGAGACGAAAATCCAGTCGGCATTGTCGCAATTGCTTGCGAAGGGCCAGCGGCCGTGAACCTGATAGCCGCCGTCGACCGGTTCGCACTGGCCGGTAGGGACGAAGGTGCCGATCACGAGATTGTCGGGCGCATCTCCCCAGATCTCGCGCTGTGCCTCGATCGGCCAGTAGGAGGCCAGCCAGGCATTGACCGCACCGATCATGGCACACCAGCCGGTGCTGCCACAGGCGCGGCCGATTTCGAAACCGACCCGCAGCATCGTCGACGGCGGCTGCGCCGAGCCGCCAAAAGCAAGGGGCTGGCCAAGCCGGAAGATGCCGGCTTCGCGCAACAGCCGGGTGGTGTCATCGGACACCCGGCCGTCCGCCTCCGTCTGTCGCGCCCGTTCCGCCAGCACCGGCCGCAGCGCGGCGGCGCGGGCCACCACCTCGTCGGCCAGGGCGGCGTCGTTGCCCGACGGGTTCGGATCGGCATGTACAAACTGGCTCACCGGCGCTTCTCTCCTCGATGCCCGTACGGGTCGTTATGCGATCATGGGTAAACCCGCGCAGGACCGCGGGAAAATCTCTGCCGGCGATGGTGGTATCGGCCCGCCTGATAGTTGTGTACACTTTGCCAGGGCTCGGCTGAGGAGAGGGTGCGTGTCCAGTCTCGATCTTAATCTGCTGCCGGCGCTCGACGCGCTGCTCAGCCACCGCAACGTCACCGCCGCAGCCCGTCAGATCGGCGTCAGTCAGCCGACGATGAGCGGCATGCTCGGCCGGCTGCGCGAACAACTGGACGATCCGCTGCTGACGCGGGTTGGCCGTTCGATGGAATTGACGGCGCGCGGCGTCGCGCTGCTGCCCGAGGTGCGGCAGATGCTCCTGGCGCTGGAGAAGCTCACCACCGTCGAGTCCGATTTCGATGCCGCCGCGCTGCGCCGCCATTTCCGGATCATGGCATCCGAATTCGGGCTGTTCCTGCTGCTGCCCCGGATCATCGCGCAGATTGCCGCCGTGGCGCCGCATGTCACCTTCGAGATGGTGGCGATCGATAAGCCGGTCGACAGCGTCTATGGTGGGCTGATCGAACTATGCCTGACCGGCGACATCATCACCCACGCTGTGGGAGAGGCAGCGCGCGCGGTGCGGACCAGAACGTTGATGGAGGATCGCTTCGTCGGCATCGTCGATCTGGCGCATCCGCTGCGGGGTAAGGCCAGCTCGGACGATCTGCTCGTTTATCCGCATGTCGCGACGCATTTTCTCGGTAGCAAATATGCAGTGGAGGACATCGCTATCAGCGGCTTGTCCGACCGGCATCCGCCACGCGTCCGCGTGCCGAGCTTCCTGTCGATCGCACCGATGGTGGCAGGCACCGATTCGATCGGCTTGGCGCCGGCACGGCTCGCGCCGCAGATCTGCAGCTTAGGCGGCGTGCGGGAGATCGAACTGCCACGCGACACGGCCCGCATCGCGATCAAGATGCTGTGGCACATGCGGCACGACCATGATCCCGCGCATGAATGGCTGCGCGGCATCGTCCTTGACATATGCGCCGAGCATCTGGGCGCCAATGTCACGCGGATGCCGCTGAAAAGATAAGACGCACAAGTCCTATCTTGACTCTGTCCCAGGCCCGTGGGAAATCTGTATCCACTCCCGGGATGCAGGATGACCATGATATGACCAAGGTGCTGGTGCTCTATTATTCGACCTATGGTCATATCGAGGCGATGGCCGCCGCGGTCGCGGAGGGCGTCGCCGCCGGCGGCGGGCAGGCGGACATCCGCCGCGTTCCCGAACTGGTGCCGGCCGAAGTCGCTCAGGCGGCGCATTTCAAGCTCGATCAGGACGCGCCCTTCGCGACGGTCGAGGAGCTTCCCGGCTATGACGCGATCATCGTCGGCGCACCGACCCGTTTCGGCCGCATGCCGGCGCAGATGGCGCAGTTCTGGGATCAGACCGGCGGCCTGTGGTTGACCGGCGCTCTGACCGGCAAGGTCGGCGCGGCCTTCACCTCCACCGCGACCCAGCATGGCGGACAGGAGACCACGCTCTTCTCGATTCTCACCAACCTTATCCATCACGGCATGGTTGTGACGGGATTGCCCTATGCCTTTCAGGGGCAGATGGGCCTTGAGGAGGTGAAGGGCGGAACGCCCTATGGCGCGAGCACCATTTCCGATGGCGACGGTTCGCGTCAGCCGAGCAAGACCGATCTCGATGGCGCGCGCTATCTTGGGCAGCATGTGGCTGGGTTGGCGGGCAAGCTGACCGCCTGATCGCCGAGCCGGTTCGATGGCGTGGACGATGACCGTCCCCGCCGCCGGGTAGCCCGCGTCGCCGATAGCGGCGCAATGCGGCGGCATTATCGCAAGGACGTCCGATACACGGACGCTGGAAGGAGAGGCAGATGATCGACTTCTATTATAATGCCGGGCCCAACCCGATGAAGGTCGCGCTGTTCCTGGAGGAATCAGGGCTTCCCTACCGGCTCGTCCCGGTGGACATGCTTCGCGGCGAGCAATTCTCGCCGGAGATCGTTCGGCTCAATCCCAACAGTAAGCTGCCGATCATCGTCGACGATGGCGTCACCGTCTTCGACAGCAATGCGATCCTCCTCTACCTGGCCGAGAAATATCAGCTCTTCCTGCCGGCAGCGGAGCATCGCGGGCAGCTTCTGTCATGGTTGATGTTCGCCGCCACCGGCCTAGGTCCCTACTCCGGGCAGGCGGTGCACTTCCGCCATTATGCGCCCGCGCCAAAGGACTATGCCCAGCAGCGCTACTCATTCGAAGCGCGCCGTCATTACGACGTCCTCGAAGCGCATCTGGCGCAGCGGCAATGGATGGTTGGCGACGCCTACAGCATCGTCGACATGGCGGTGTGGGGCTGGATCCGCAACATGGATCACGTGCTGGGCCCCGAAGCGCGCGCCGACCTTCCGAATGTGGTGCGGCTGGTTCAGGAAATCGAGGCTCATCCTGCGGCCCAGGCCGCCGTGGGCCTGCGCGAGAAGCACAGCTTCAAGGCCGAATTCGACGACGAGGCGCGGCGCGCGATGTTCCGGCATCTGGAGCCGGCCAAGTAAACGATCGAATAATAACTGCATCCACTATCTTGCAAGTCGGTGCGAAGCCACTAAGAAATGAAGCGACGTCGCCACCATGAGGGCGGCACAGGAGGCGAGGGCTCATGCCGATAATTTCCGTTCAACTCATCCGCGGGCGCAGCCCCGAGATGAAGCGCGCGCTCATGAAGGAACTGGCCGAGGCCGCGGTTCGGACGCTGGGAGCGCCCGAGGCGTCCGTGCGGGTCATCCTGACCGAAATCGACGCAGAACATTGGGGAATCGGTACGAAAACCAAGGCCGAGATCGAGAGGAGCGGGGCATGAGCAATATCTATCGTCTGGCGGTTGTCAGGGCAGGGGCCGGCGGCAGTCAGGTCGTCGTCGAACAGGGTGGCAAGCTGTTGCCGATCAACGTCGTGCTGCCCGGAAAGTTCGCCACGCCGCCAGCCGACCTTCAGCCGTTGCTCGACGACTGGGCCGATGTCGACAACCGCATTGCCCAATATGTGGATACAAATATAGTCGCGTTTGGCTCCGGGACGTCGGCCGCCGAGGCCGATTTTCTCGCTCCGCTCGCGGCGCCGGGGAAGATCGCCTGCATCGGTTCCAACTATCATGATCACATCGCCGAAATGGCGATCCCCATGACCCCCAGCTATCCCTATGCCTTCATGAAGCCCGTCAACAACACGGTGCGCGGTCCCGGTGAATCGGTGCCGGTACCGAAGAAGGCGAAGATGATGGATTGGGAGGCCGAACTCGGCGTCATCATCGGCCGCAAATGTACCGACGTGACAGAGGGCGACGCGCTTTCGGTGGTCGCAGGCTATGTGAACTTCAACGATCTGTCGGCGCGCGACTGGCTCGCTTCGCGGCCGCCGGTCGGGGTCGACTGGGTGCAGCACAAGGCGTTCGACGGCTTCGCCCCCTTCGGCCCTTATCTGGTGCCCGCGCGCTTCGTTTCCGATCCACAGGATCTTCCGGTCAAGCTGAGCGTCAACGGCGTGGTGAAGCAGGACTCCAACACCGCGCAGATGGTGTTCGGCGTGGCCCCGATCATCGAGCATCTGACCTCGATCATGACGCTCTATCCGGGTGACCTCATCGGCACCGGCACGCCGGCTGGCGTCGGCCACGGCAAGGGCGAATATCTCAAGGCGGGCGACGAGGTCCGGATGGAAATCGGCCTGTGCGGCGAACTCATAACCCCGATCGGTTGACCTGGCGGGAAGGCGGAGCAGGAGGATGAAAGGCAAGATCGCGCTCGAGGAGCATTTCGCCATCCCCGAGACATTGCAGGATTCGGCGGGCTTCGTGCCCGGCGACTTCTGGACCGAATTGTCCGCGCGGATCCTGGACATCCAGGATCGCCGGCTGCGCGAGATGGACGCGCACGGCATCGAGATGATGATCCTGTCGCTCAACGCCCCGGCGGTGCAGTCGATTCCCGACAAGGCCAAAGCGATCGAGATCGCCCGCCGCGCCAACGACTATCTGGCCGAGGAGGTCGCCAAGCGGCCCGACCGGTTCCAGGGCTTCGCCGCCCTGCCGCTACAGGACCCCGATGCCGCGACCCGCGAGATGACCCGCTGCATCACCGAGCTGGGTTTCAAGGGCGCGCTGGTCAACGGCTTCTCGCAGGCCGGGGACGGCAGCGAGATGCTCTATTACGACATGCCGATGTTCCGCCCCTTCTGGGCGGAGGTCGAGCGGCTGGGCGTTCCTTTCTACCTCCACCCGCGCAATCCGCTGCCGCAGCATGCGCAGATCTATGCCGGGCATGAATGGCTGCTCGGCCCGACCTGGGCCTTCGGACAGGAGACCGCGGTCCATGCATTGCGGTTGATGGGGTCGGGGCTGTTCGACGAACATCCCGCCCTGAAGATCATCATCGGCCATATGGGCGAGGGGCTGCCGATCTCGATGTGGCGCGTCGACAATCGCAACGCCTGGGTCACGCTGCCCAAGAAGCATCCGGCGAAGAGGCCGATCTCGCACTATTTCCACAATAATTTCTATGTCACGACGTCGGGCAATTTCCGGACCCAGTCGCTGATCGACACGATGTTGGAGATCGGATCCGACCGCATCCTCTTCTCGGCTGACTGGCCGTTCGAGAATGTCGATCATGCCGCCAACTGGTTCGACAACGCCACGATCAGCGAAGCCGACCGGGTGAAGATCGGGCGAAACAACGCGAACCAGCTGTTCGGCCTGGGGCTGGACAGTTCGGCCCCGGTCGCGACCAACCCACCCTTCGCCCGATGACGGCGCCGGGGTCGCGCTGATGGCCGAACCCTTCGTCTACACCGCCAACCCCGGCCGCGTGATTTTCGGCGAAGGGCCGCGTCCGCCTGAAGCCGATGCCCTGCGCACCTTGATAGCGCGCGCCTGGGCCGGCGATCCACCCGCGGCATAGCGACAGGAGAAGCATGATGGCCGAGCGGGGCAAGGAAGCAGCCTATTTCGAGCAGGACCGGTCCGCCGACGTCGTGCTCGGGCGGATCGGACCCGGCGCCGATCCCCGGCTGCGCGAGATCATGGGCGTGGTGGTGCGACATCTCCATGCGGCGGTGCGCGAAGCCAATATAACGTCGGACGAATGGATGACGGCGATACAGTTCCTCACCGCCACCGGGCATATGTGCACCGAATGGCGGCAGGAGTTCATCCTGTTGTCCGATGTGCTGGGTGTGTCGATGCTGGTCGATGCGCTGAATCATCAGCGGCCGGAGGGATCGACCGAGAACACCGTGCTCGGCCCGTTTCACGTCTCCGATGCGCCGCGCTATGCGCATGGCGACAATATCTGTCTCGATGGCAAGGGAGAACCGCTGGTGGTGCGCGGCCGGGTCGTCGACACCGCGGGCCGCGCGGTCGAGGGCGCGACGCTCGACGTGTGGCAAGCGAACGAGGACGGCTTCTACGACGTCCAGCAGAAGGGCATCCAGCCCGACTTCAACCTGCGCGGCATCTTCGAAAGCGATGCGCAGGGCGAATATTGGTTCCGTTCGTGCAAGCCGCGTTGGTACCCGATCCCCGATGATGGCCCGGTCGGCAAGATGCTGACGGCGCTCGGCCGACATCCCAATCGCGCCGCGCACCTTCACTTCATCGTCTCGGCGCCAGGCTATGACCGGGTCGTGACGCATATCTTCACGCCCGACTGCCCCTATCTGCCCGAAGACGCGGTGTTCGGGGTCAAGCATTCGCTGATCGCCGACTTCCAGAAGGTCGACGACCCGGCGCGCGCGGCCGAGCTGGGCTTTGAAGGGCCGTTCTGGACGGTCGAATGGGATTTCATACTGGCCCGCGATAACGAACTGGACGCGGCGTCATGAAAAGCGGGAAGCGCGCGCGTGTCTGAGGAAGAGGGTTTTCCCGGGCTAGGCTGGCCGATCAGGGGAAGCTTCGCCCGCTATGTCGGAAGCCTTCCCGATGGCCGTGCCGCGCTCGATGGAGCGATCGTCGCGTCACGGCTTTGCGGTCTCGTCTTCAGGCTGGCCGATATGGGGGGCTTCGACGCCGCCAGCGGTTCGGGTGTCCTGAAGTTCGGCGGGCGGATCGGCTTTACCGGCCATTTCGGGATGTTGCGCCTCGATATCGCTGAACCATGGCTTCTGATCGAATCCGGCGCGGGCATGCTCTCGATAGCCGGCCGGTCTGGCGCGGAGGGGCAGGACCGGTTCGACCTTGCGGCGTTCCGGATCGTCTGGTCCGATGCGGCGCATATGGAAGGGCAGGGCGAAGCACTGGCCCTGACCGCGCGGGGCGCCGCTCTGTTCGGCGGGGCTTATGCGGAAGGCGCCGAACTGGACCCCTTCATCCTGCGTCTGGCCCAGTAATTGGGAAAATCTGTACACACTATTCAGGGCTTTCCGGCGTCTCGCCGGATCGCGCGCGCGAAAAGCCGCCATATTGGGCGGTGAAATACCGGCATCACCTGCGCGCATGTTTCGAAAGCCGTCTTGCTATTGACCAAATTGCATCCGCTGTTATCGGAATCGCATGGTGACGCTTGCTGATGTTCTGAAACCGATCGACAGAGGGGATGGTCGCCGCACGGCCGTCGAGGTCTATGAATCTCTTCAGAACTCGATCCTGAGCGGGCTGCTGAAGCCCGGCACCATTTTATCGCAGGTCGAACTCGCCAAGGCGCTGAACGTCAGCCGTACCCCGGTGCGTGAGGCGATGCGCATGCTGCAGGAAGGCGGGCTGCTGGTCGGCGAGCCCAATTACCGCAGCCGCGTGGTCGGCTTCGATCCGTGCGACATCGAGGCGTTGTACATGAAGCGCCTCGCGCTGGAGGCGATGGGCGTGGCTATCACCACCCGCCGGATGAGCCCGATGCTGATGGAGGAGCTCCGCGAGGTAGTCACTGCGCTCGAGAGCGACGAGGCGCATGACAATTTCGAACAATGGCAGCAGCTGCATCGCCGGCTGCATCGCCTGATCGTGTCCGGTACGGGCGACACGCTGGCCAATGAGCTCGAGCAGCTGGAACTGCGGAGCGAACGTTATCAGTCGGCCTATAAGGGCGCGCATCTGCTTGGCTGGTGGCAGCGTGGCGAGGCCGAACATCGCGAACTGTTTGCCGCGATCGTCGCGGGCAATGCGCCGCATGCCGCCGAGCTGGCCGCGCGACACCTGGCGCGCACCGCGCTCGAACTGCTGGCGGCGCTGGCCCCCGAATATGACACCGCGCGTCTGCGCAACTCGCTGAACTTCGCTATCGCCGGGGCCGCAGCACTGTAATCGGCTGATCCGGACGCTCGCTGCGGAGGTTGGCCGCTTCGGGATCACCGTCAACGCGATAACGCCCAGGCTTTGCGGCAAGGAACCGTGCCGGCCCTGGCCGCCGGGGGGACGGCCAAGACTCCACCGACGAAATCGGCTCAGGCCACCGGCGGCTTCCACCGGCGCAGCGGCGTCTCGCTCTCATATTGCGATGGCGAGGGATGGCTGACCAATTCGATCATCGGGCCAAAGGGCGCGCGGAGGAAGCAGAAGCGGTTGCCGGGACCGCTCTCCGCGTTGATCAGATCCCAGGGCGGACCGAGTTGCTCGGCCCCCGCCGCCACCGCGCGTTCGATCGCGGCCTCCATGTCGTCGACGTAGAGCGCGAGATGCTGCCAGCCGACATCGCACATTCGCGCGGCCGGGCGCTGGCCGTCGGTCTTGTAATGGAACAGTTCGATTCCGGGACCAGTGCCCATCTTGTACATGCGGATCGTGTCGATCTCGGTGCCCGGGGGGACGCCGATCGCCTTTTCGACCTCGGGCCCCTTGAAGGGAGGATGGGTAGGGTTGATCGTCTCGAAGATGAACTCGGCGCCGAGGCCGTCGATCAGGAAGCGCTCCGCCGCCTCGATATCGACCACGGTAAGCCCGATATGATCGATTCCCCGTGCGGTCGGTGCGGTCATGACATTACTCCCCGATCAGGCAATTTTGCTTGCTATTCAGCAATAGTGCATCCAGTTTAGGGATGGCACTTGGGTTGTCAACCAGCGTGGCGGCGGTGGTTTTCCTAGTGAAAACTCAATACTGATCAGGAGGACGAGTCGGGCAGGGGATGTTTCAGCGACGCACCGACCCGCGCGCGTCCGTCAATTGCATCCGAAGGTTGCATCCAACATTATTAGGACGTATACACCATATAGAGACTCGGTACTGGAGACGGATTTCATGACAGGCCAGGCTGGCGCAACGGTGGTTGCCGAACGCGCTTCCCAGCAGGAGCGGCGCGCTCTTCGCAATTTCATCGGTGGGCGTTTCGTCGAGGGCGGCAAGCCGTTCGACATCTATGATCCCGCGACGGGGCTGGTGCATGCGACTGCCTATGAGGCCGACAAGGCGATCGTCGATCAGGCGGTGCGGGCTGCACGCAAGGCGGTCGAGGGCGAATGGGGGCGGATGACGCTTGCCAGGCGCCGTGCGCTGCTGATCCGCGTCGCCGAACGGATCGAGGAGCGGTTCGACGAGTTCCTCGAAGCCGAGATCGCCGATACCGGCAAGCCGCACGAACTGGCGCACCATCTCGACATCCCGCGCGGGGCTGCGAACTTTCGCGTGTTCGCCGATGCGATCGCCAATCTCTCGACCGAGACGTTCGAGATGGACACGCCCGACGGCGGCAAGGCCCTCAACTATGCGGTGCGCAAGCCGCTTGGCGTGGTCGGGGTCATCAGCCCCTGGAATCTGCCGCTGTTGCTGATGACCTGGAAGGTCGCGCCGGCGATGGCGTGCGGCAATGCGGTGATCGTCAAGCCATCCGAGGAAACCCCATCGACCACGACCCTGCTGGGCGAGGTGATGGCCGAGGTCGGTATTCCCGATGGCGCGTTCAACGTCATCCACGGCTTCGGCCCCGACTCGGCGGGCGAATTCCTCGTCCAGCATCCCGGCGTCCGCGCGATCACCTTCACCGGCGAGACCCGCACCGGCTCCGCGATCATGAAGGCCGCCGCGCCTACGGTGAAGGCGCTGTCCTTCGAGCTTGGCGGCAAGAACCCGGCGGTCGTCTTCGCCGACGCCGATCTTGACGCGGCAATCGCGGGCCTGTCCCGCGCGGCCTTCCTCAACACGGGTCAAGTCTGCCTCGCCCCCGAGCGCATCTATGTCGAGCGGCCGGTGTTCGACCGTTTCGTCGCTGGCATGAAGGGCAAGGCCGAGGCGTTGAGGGCGGGCCTGCCCAATGATCATGGCACGACGCTGGGGCCGCTCATTTCCGACGAGCATCGCGAGAAGGTGCTTGGCTATTACAAGCTTGCCGTCGACGAAGGCGCGACGGTCGTTACCGGCGGCGGCGTGCCGAAGCTCGATGGCGCGGCGGCCAACGGCTATTTCGTCGAGCCGACGATATGGACCGGGCTCGCCCATGACGCCCGCGTCTGCCGTGAGGAGATATTCGGCCCGGCCTGCGCGATCATCCCCTTCGACAGCGAAGAGGATGCTATCCGCATGGCGAACGATACCGAATATGGTCTCGCCTCGTCGGTCTGGACCACCAATCTCTCGCGCGCTCACCGAGTTGGGCGGGCGATGGAGGTCGGCATTTCCTGGGTCAATTGCTGGTTCCTGCGCGACCTGCGCACGCCGTTCGGTGGCGCGAAAATGTCGGGCGTCGGCCGCGAAGGCGGCGAGCATTCGATCAATTTCTATTCGGAACCCAGCAACATCTGCATCAAGCTGTAAGGACAGGAGAGATCATCATGGCAACCGCTGCTGACAGCGCTGGCACCACCAGGGTCGAACCGGCTCTCAAGACTAAATTCTATTCGCACGCGACGCTCGAATGCCGCGACGTCGCCAAGACGCGCCAGTTTTTCGAGGAGTTTCTCGGCTTCGAAACGGTCCAGATGGCGCCGGTAGCCTTCTGGGCGAGGCTGGGTGGCGATCAGATCATCGTCGTGGTGAAGAGCCCCAGCAAGACCGTCGAGACGATGCCGTTCCTGAACCACAATGGTCTCGATGTCGGCACCGAGGCTGATGTCGACGCGGCCTATGAAGTCGTAAAGCGCGATGCCGAGAAGTGGGGCCTGCACAAGATCAGCAAGCCGGTCGTCCAGCACGGCACCTACTGCTTCTATTTTTGGGATCAGGACGACAATGCCTGGGAAATCCTCAGCAATCCGCCGCGTGGCTATGCCTGGGGCTTTGAGCGTGGCGATCAGACCGGCGCCGGCCATCTCAGCACCAAGTTCCAGCGCCCGGAATCGACCCTGACCAAAGGCAAATAAGGATGGGCGCCCACCTCCACGACATTCGCTATGTGCGGATCGGATCGGACGATATCGACGAAAGCGTCCGCTTCGCGACCCAGATTCTCGGTCTCGAACTGATGCATCGCGACGCGAGTTCCGCCTATCTGCGCGGCGACGATCGCGATCATAACATCGTCTATACTAAGGGCCGCGACAGCGGGCATGTACTGGGCTTCGAGATGCCCGACATGGCGTCGCTCGATGCCGCCGGGGCGATGTTCGAAAAGGCCGGGGTCAATGTCCATTACGGCACCGCCGACGAGCGCGAGCAGCGTCGCGCACGCGGCCTGATCACCTTTCGCGATCCGACCGGAAACCTGATCGATCTGGTCGCCCGGCCCGATCATTGCGGACGCCGCTATTATGGCACGCGCGACGCGGGGATCACCGCATTCAGCCATGTAGGATTGCGGACCGCCGATGCGAATGCCGACGAGGCTTTCTGGACGACGATGCTGGGCGCCAAGGTCAGCGACTGGATCGGCGACGCGCCGTTGTTGCGCATCGACGAGGTGCATCACAAGATCGCGCTGTTCCCCTCGGCTTTTCCGGGGCTGCAGCATGTGAACTTTCAGGTGGAGTCGGTCGACGACATCATGCGGTCCTATTACCACCTCAAGAACAACAACGTCCGCATCGTCTTCGGGCCGGGGCGGCACCCGACATCGGGGGCGCGATTCCTTTATTTCCAAGGCCCCGACGATATCGTCTATGAATATTCGTCAGGCGTCCGGCTGATCACTGCCGAGGACGAGAAGACCTATATTCCCCGCCAGTTCCCGAAGGCGGAGAGCAGCTTCTGCATGTGGGGCTCGGTGCCGGACATCCCCGAATTCCGGGTCGGCCCGGCGGATTCGACGATCGCCCGTGCAGCCTGATCCCGGGCGAACATTGCGGCTGGCGGCGCGCGCCATGGCGCGCCACGGGCTGGCGCATGCCTATGGCCATGTTAGCACGCGGCTGGATGATCGCCATTTCCTGGTGACACCGGCGTCGCCGCTCGGGCTGGTCTCGACGGATGAACCCGGCGTGGTCGTTACGCTCGACGGCGATCTGCCGCCGGTAGCGCTGCCCGAGGTGCGCATCCACCGCGAAATCTACCGTGCCCGACCGTCGGTGGGGGGCATCTGCCGCGTTCAGCCACCGGCGACGATGGCGCTGTCGGCGTTGGGAGAAACGCCCCGTGCGCTTCACGGTCTCGGCGCCTATTTCGCGCCGCAGCCGCCGCTGTGGCCGGGCGTCGCGCTCGTCCGGGACGATGAGCAGGCGGTGCGCGTCGCCGCGATGATGGGCGATGCGCGGGCGATCGTGCTGTCGGGCAATGGCGCCGTCACCGCCGGCGATACGCTGGAGGAAGCCGCCGGGCTCGCCTTCTTCCTGGAAGACGCGGCGCGTATCGAACTGGCATTGCTCCCCGCTCGCGCGGTGGGTAAGTCGCCCCGCGAATATACGCCCGAAGAAGTAGAAAAGCGCGCCGTCAAGGCTGGGGGCCTTTTTGAGCGCATGTGGCAATATCTTTGTTTCGGAGATCCCGAATGGCAACCCGTAAGCTGAACCCGTCGATCAGCGCCGATGATGTCGAGCGTCAGGCCGCGCTCATCCGCGATTCCTATGACAGCCTCGCGCCGATGAGTCCGGTACGCGAAGCCGTGCCCGCCGCGACGATCGAGGACGCTTATGCGATCCAGGAAGCCAACACCCGCCACTGGCTCGATCAGGGGCGGACGATCGTTGGCGCGAAGATCGGCCTGACCGCGAAGGCGGTGCAGAAGCAGCTCGGTGTCGATCAGCCCGATTTCGGCACGCTGTTTGCCGACATGGCCGTGCCCGATGGTGACATCGTTCCGCCGGGGCTGCTGCTCCAGCCCAAGGTCGAGGCCGAGATCGCCTTCGTGCTGTCGCGGACGCCAAATCCCAAGGCGCTGACGACCGCCGAACTGATCGGCTGCATCGATTATGCGCTGCCCGCCATCGAGATCGTCGACAGCCGGATCGCCGACTGGAATATTCGCATCGTCGACACCGTCGCAGACAATGCATCGTCCGGACTGTTCGTGCTGGGCACCCGTCCGGTGAAGCTCGATGCGCTCGATCTTCGCCTGTGCGGCATGGTGCTGGAGAAGAATGGCGATCCGACCTCGTTCGGCGCGGGTGCTGCGTGCCTCGGCAATCCGCTGCATGCGCTCGGCTGGCTCGCCGCGAAGATGGATGAGGTCGGCCGCCCGCTTAAGGCCGGCGACATCGTCCTGTCGGGCGCGCTTGGGCCGATGGTCCCGGTCGCCCCTGGCGATGCGATCGAAGTGCGGATCGAGGGTCTCGGCACCGTTCGCGTCGGCTTCGGCAAGGAATAAGCGGGCCGATCGCCCGAAACGGATTTGATAGGGAGGTGGCCGGTGGCCGATATCTTGGGAATTGCTGAACGGCTCGATACGGCGGTGACTACCGCGACGGCGACCCCGCAGCTCGAACAGCCGCTGACGCTCGCCGAGGCCTATGAGGTGCAGGCCGCGTTGCTCAATCGCCGCTATCAGCGCGGCGAGAAGCGGATCGGTCTGAAGATGGGTTTCACCAGCCGGGCCAAGATGGTCCAGATGGGCGTCGAGGGCATGATCTGGGGCCGGCTGACCGACCGCATGCTGGTCGAAGATGGCGGCGACATCGATTTCAGCACCTATGTGCACCCGCGCGTCGAGCCCGAGATCGCCTTCATCCTCAAGGCCCCGCTGATGGGCAGCGTCACGCCCGCTGCGGCGCTCGCCGCGGTCGGCGGCGTCGCGCCCGCGCTTGAGATCATCGACTCGCGCTACAAGGACTTCAAATTCTCGCTGACGGACGTGGTCGCCGACAATAGTTCCTCGTCGAGTTTCGTGGTCGGCGCGTGGAGCGATCCCGCGCAGGATATTTCAAACCTGGGGATGATCCTGGAGATCGACGGCGTCGCGCGGCAGATTGGTTCCAGCGCCGCGATCCTGGGCCATCCGCTGCGTTCGCTGGTCGCCGCCGCGCGGCTGGCCGAGGCGGCGGGCGAGCCGCTCCAGGCGGGCAGCGTGGTAATGGCGGGGGGCGCGACTGCCGCCGAGGCGCTTGCGCCGGGTCAGCACGTCCGGCTCGTCGTCCAGAATCTCGGCCGGGTCGAGTTCAACGTGAAATAAGATAGCGGGTCTGTTGAAAACGGGGCGCGGGCGCGGCATGGCCGCATCCGGCCCGAGGGTGGAGCGATTGGGGTGGCGGATTCGGAAGCGCTGAAAAAGCTGAAGCAGTTCGATCTGCTCGCCGCGCCCGGCCATTTGCTGCGGCGTAACCACCAGAGGTCCTTTGACATCTTCACCCGCCATGTCGGCGATGATGTCACGCGTCAGCAGATCGCCTTGCTGCTTGCCCTCAACCAATGCCCGGGGGCTTCGCAGCGCGAACTGGTCGAGGCGACGGGCATCGACAAGAGCACGCTGAAGGAAATGCTCAGCCGGATGATCGCCCGCGGCTGGGTCGACCGCGAGCGCGACAAGCAGGACAGCCGCGCCTGGACGATGCGGATCACCGCGCTCGGCGAGGCGCTGCTTATCGATCGGGCCGACAAGCTCCGCGCAGCGCAGCGGGAGATATTGGAGCCGCTGTCGAAGGAGGACCGCATCGTCTTCATGCGATGCCTGCGCCAGTTGATCGGCCTCGACGCGCTTTAGGGCACTGGATTTTCCTGAGCAACATTCCGTTGGGCGCGGCGGGGGTGGCGCTCGCCTTGAGATTTGCCCCCGCAAAGCTGGGCGAACCGCGTCATCGAGCGTCCGATAATATTGGCCGAACCAAGCCCGTCATGCGCTGGAACCGCTCCAAGGGTTTCGCCGTCCCTCTGTCATTCTGGGAATCGCATCGTCCCCTCGTTGCGCGGCGCCATCCGCAACACACAGAAAAACCGTATCAAAGAATTGATACCCTATCGTCACATATCTTTTTAAGTGTATGCAGTACTGCAGTCGCGATTCGCAAAATCGTAATTAACACGGCGGCTATCAGCGATACTGGACTCACTTTTGGTTGATAAGAAGGAGAGCGCGAATGAGCCTCAACGATGTCTCCGATCGGGCCGACGCGGGCAGCACCCGCGACTGGAGCTGCTACACAACGCCGCCGGCGGAGAGCCTGGAGCTGTTCGATGCGGTGCGCGATGTCCGACCGTTTGCGCGAAGCGAGGAGCATCAGGGTTTTCACATGCTGCTAAGCTATAAGGACGTCCGCAAGGCGATGTCCGACTATCGCACCTTCTCGTCGGAACCGCAGGTGCTGCGCCCGATGCTGCCGCGTAAGCCGATCCCCGCGCTGGAGATGGATCCGCCGCGCCATGGCCACTGGCGGGCGATTTTCAACGGCGCGATCACCAGCCGGACGCCCGAGTCGATGGAGCCGTTTCTCCGCGCCGATATACGACACCACATCAACGAGTTCATCGAACGTGGCCGCTGCGACATCGTCCGCGAGATTGCCGAGCCGGTGCCCGCTGAGGCGATCTGCCATATGGTCGGCATCGACGAGGAGAATGTCCCCGAGATCCGCAAGCGCGCGATCGCGATGTTCGCCGCGCAGGGCGATCCCGCGCTGTTTGGGCAGCGCCAGGCCGAGTTCGGCGAAGTGACCGTCGCCGAGGTCCATGCGCGCAAGCGCGCGCCGCGCGACGATTATATGACCGCGCTCGCGGGCATGGAGATCGAGGGACAGCCGCTCGACGACGATGACTATGTCGTCCTGCTCGCGGCCTTCCTCGGCGCGGGCCATCACAGCACCACCTCGGCAATGGCGAGCATGATCTATGAGGTCTTCTCGCGTCCCGAGCTTCGCGACCGGCTGCGCGCCGAACCCGCCCTGATCCCGCGCGCGATCGAGGAGGTGCTGCGCCTGCGGCCGCCTTTTTACGGCTTCTTCCGCCGCACTACGAAAGCGGTCGAGATCGACGGAGCCGAGATACCGGCGGGCGAGGACGTCTATATGGGCTGGGCCGCCGCCAATCGCGATCCCGCTGTATTCGACCGCCCGGCCGAGTTCGACATGGACCGCGAGAACAGCCGCCATCTCAGCTTCGGCTTCGGCATCCATGTCTGCCCCGGCGCACCGCTCGCGCGGATGGAGATGAAGGTGCTGCTCGAGGAATTGCTGGATGCCCTGCCCGACATGCATGTCGTGTCGGGGAAGCCGGTCTATCAGTTCGGCGGGGGCGATTATTGCTATATTCCCGAGGTGCAGGTGGCTTTCACGCCGCGGCCCCGGCTAGATTGAGACGGATGGCCTATCGGCAGGACGATATGACCGCGCCGAACGGCACTGGCGATGCCCGGCGCGATCGTGGGATCGCAACGCGCGCCAAGGTCCTCGACGCGGCGCTCAAGGTCTTCCAGGCCGAGGGCTTCGCGGCCGCGTCGATGGACCGGATCGCGGCCTGCGCGGGCATCTCTAAGATGACGATCTACCGCAAGTTCGCCGACAAGGAGGCGCTCTTTCTCGCCGCGATCAATCGACATTGCGCGCAAATCTATGCGGTGAACGAGCATCCGCCCGCAGCGAGCATCGAGGAAGCGCGCGTCGCCCTGACCGAGTTCGGCTGGGTGTTCGCCGACGCGGTGCGCGAGCAGCATGTCCTCGATCTCTATCGCATGCTGTTGGGCGAGATGCAGCGCTTCCCGCAGCTCGGCGCCGATTTCTACGATGTCGGGCCGGCGCGGTCGATCGCAGTGATCGAGAATATCCTGTCGCGCGTGATGGGCGGGGACGACGCCCGGCTACGCGCCGAGGCGTTCATGCATCTGGTGATGGGCGACCGCCATCAGCGGTTGCTGCTCGAAAAAGCCGGGAAGGAAGACAAGGCCGGAACCGATGCCGCCTTCAGGGCACAGGTCGACCTGGCGGTGCGGATGGTCCTCGGCCTGTAACGGGCGGTTCAGACCGCCCTTTCCCGGATTTGCCGCGAAGCCAGGGCGAAGGTCATCCGGCGCCGCTGAAATCGGGCTTTCGCTTGGCCATGAAAGCGGCGACGCCTTCGCGCCCTTCGGCACTGCCGATGTTGGCGGCGATTCCACGCGCTTCGAGTTCGAGCTGGCTTTCAATGCCGTTGGCGAAGGCGCCGAGCAGCAGGGCGCGCGACGTGCCGATCGCTCCCATCGCCGACTGGGCGAGCCGGTTCGCGACCTTTGCGCCTTCCTCCGCCAGCGCGTCGTCATCGACCGCGCGGGTGATGATTCCGATACGCTCGGCTTCCTCGGCGTCCACCCGGCGGTTGGAAATGATGATCTCCTGCGCGCGGCGCAGACCGACGAGGCGCGGCAGCAGCCAGGTCAGCCCGCCATCAGGGCTGACGCCCAGCGCGCCATAGGCCGCGGTAAAGGTGGCCGAGCGCGCGGCGAGCACGATATCGCCACCGATCGCGAGACCATAGCCCGCGCCGGCCGCGGGGCCGTTGACGAGAGTGAGCAGAGGCTTGTTCATCCGCGCGAAACGCGAGACCGCCATGTGCAGGATGCTGGCGAGCTCGCCGACGCGCGGGCCGACCTTTTCACCCGCCGCCGCCATCACCCCGATGTCGCCGCCAGCGCAGAACATCTTGCCCACGCCGGTCAGGACGACGCAGCGGATATCGGTATTGGTGTCGCATTCGATCGCCGCTTCGACCAGGGCCTTGCTGAGCGCGAGATTGATGGTGTTCGCGGCCTCCGGGCGATTGAACGTGATCCGTGCGATTGCGCCGTCGCGTTCGAACAGGAGGGTGGCGGCGCTCATCGCGGCGCCATCCGGATCGCACCGTCGAGGCGAATGACCTCGCCATTGAGCATCGGGTTGCGGACGATCGCTTCGACCAGCTGGGCATATTCCCCTGGGTCGCCGAGGCGGCTGGGATGCGGCACCTGCTGGCCCAGCGAATCCTGCGCCGCCTGTGGAAGGCCCTTCGACATCGGAGTCATGAAGATGCCCGGCGCGATCGTCATTACCCGAATCTTGTGCTGGGCAAGGTCGCGCGCCGCGCATAGGGTCAGGCCGACGACGCCGGCCTTGGACGAGGCATAGGCGGCCTGTCCGACCTGGCCGTCATAGGCGGCGACCGAAGCGGTGTTGACGATGACGCCGCGCTCCTCGCCGACCGGATCGGCGGCGATCAAGCGGGCGGCGAATTTCGACAGAGTATTGAAGGTGCCGATCAGATTGATCTCGATCACCTTGCGGTAAAGATCGAGCGCATGTGGGCTGCCGTCCTTGCTGACGATGCGGGAGGGCGGGGCGATGCCCGCACAATTGACCAGGATACGGGCGACGCCGTGCTGCTTCTCGGCTTCCTCCAGCCCGGCAGCGACACTCGCATCATCGGCGACGTTGACCGACACGAACTGACCGCCGATTTCGGCCGCGGTCTTCGCGCCCTCTTCGGCATTGAGGTCGAAAATCGTGACCTTCGCCCCATTGGCCGCAAGCATGCGGGCGGTCTCACCACCCAGCCCCGATGCTCCACCGGTGACGACCGCCGCTACGCCTTGCACATCCATTATATCTTCCCTCTTCAGACCAGTTCGACTGCAAACGCGGTGGCTTCGCCGCCGCCGATGCACAGGCTCGCGACACCGCGCTTAAGCCCACGAGTTTCCAACGCCCCAAGCAGCGTGGCGATCACCCGCGCGCCGCTTGCTCCGATCGGATGACCGAGCGCACAGGCGCCGCCATTGACGTTGAGCTTTTCGGCCGGAATGTTCAAATCCCTGGCGGCGATCATCGCGACCACCGCAAATGCCTCGTTGACCTCGAACAAGTCGACATCGTCCACCGACCAGCCCGCCTTGGCCAGCGCCTTGCGTATTGCAGGCACCGGCGCGGTTGTAAACAGGCCGGGCTCATGCGCGTGCGCCGCATGCGATACGACTTTCGCCACGACCGGCAGGCCAAGTTCCTTTGCCACGCTCTCGCGCGTCATCACCAGCGCGGCGGCGCCGTCAGAGATCGAAGAGGCGTTGGCGGCGGTGATCGTGCCGTCCTTGGCGAAGGCGGGCTTGAGCGACGGGATCTTGTCGGGGCGCGCCTTGCCGGGCTGCTCGTCCTTGTCGACGACGACGGTGCCGCCGCGCGTCTCCAGGGAGACAGGCACGACTTCGCGGTCGAACGCGCCGCTGTCGATCGCCGCATTGGCGCGGCTCAGCGAGCGGATCGCATATTCGTCCTGCGCTTCGCGGGTGAACTGATAACCGCGGGCGGAATCCTCGGCGAAGGAGCCCATCAGCTTGCCAGGATCATAGGCATCCTCAAGTCCGTCGAGATACATCGAGTCCTTGATGACGTCATGGCCGATGCGCGCGCCGCCGCGATGCTTGGCGAGCAGGTAGGGCGCATTGGTCATGCTCTCCATGCCGCCTGCGACGATGATGTCGGCGCTGCCGGCGGCAAGCGCGTCATGCGCCATGATCGCGGCCTGCATGCCCGAACCGCACATCTTGTTGACGGTGGTCGCCGCGACCGACTTGGGCAGGCCGGCGCCGAGAGCCGCCTGACGCGCTGGTGCCTGACCGAGGCCGGCGGGAAGGACGCAGCCCATGAAGATCTGCTCGACCTTGTCGGGATCGACCTTGGCGCGCTCGACAGCGGCCTTGACCGCGGCTGCGCCAAGCTGGGTGGCCGAAGCGCCCGACAGAGCGCCCTGGAAGCCGCCCATCGGCGTACGGGCGTAGGAGGCGATGACGACGGGATCGTTGCTCATGGTCGATTCCTTACAGTGCGCGGGCGATCACCATCCGCTGGATATCGGATGTGCCCTCATAAATCTGGCAGACGCGGACATCGCGATAGATTTTCGCGAGCCCGAATTCTTCGAGATAGCCATAGCCGCCGAGCGTCTGAATTGCCCCGGAGACGATCGCCTCGGCGACCTCCGACGCGAACAGCTTGGCCATCGAGGCCTCCTTAAGGCACGGCAGGCCGGCATCCTTGCAGCTCGCGGCGTGCAGCACGAGATGGCGCGCCGCCTCGAGCCGGGTGGCAAGATCGGCGAGACGGAAGCCCACCGCCTGATGCTCGATGATCGGCTTGCCGAAGCTTTTGCGGTCGCGTGCATAGGCGGTCGCGATTTCGAGCGCGGCCTGCGCCATGCCGACGCATTGCGCGGCGATGCCGATCCGTCCCTGCTCCAGATTGGCCAGCGCGATGTTGAGGCCGCGCCCTTCATCGCCGAACAGCAGATCATCTTCGACAAATAGGTCTTCGAAGCGGATCGCGCAGGTGTCTGACGCGGCCTGACCGAGCTTATGCTCGACCTTGTCGACCGAATAGCCCGGTTTGTCGGTGGGGACGAGGAAGGCCGAGATGCCTTTCTTGCCGGCTTGCGGGTCGGTGACGGCAAAGACCATCGCGACGCCAGCGATCTTGCCCGAGGTGATGAACTGCTTGGCCCCGTCGAGTTTCCAGCCGCCCTCCACCTTCGTCGCGCGGGTGCGCAGCGCGGCGGCGTCGGACCCGGCGTCGGTCTCGGTCAGCGCGAACGCCCCGATCATCCGGCCGCTGATCAGGTCGGGAAGGAAGCGTGCCTGCTGTGCCTCGCTGCCTTCCTTGAGCAAGCCGCCGACCAGCAGGCTGTTTTGGATCGAAATGATCGTCGAAAGCGGACCGTCCGCCGCGGCGATTTCGATAAGAGACAGCGCGTAGGAGACATAATCCGCAGCCGCGCCGCCGACAGATTCGGGCGCGACCATGCCCATCAGGCCGAGCCCCGCCAGTTGCTCGAACAGCCCCTCGGGATAGCCCCTGGCCGCCTCGAACTCGACGCTTCGCGGGCGTATCTGTTCCTGCGCGAAGGCGCGAACCGCTTCGTGAATGGCGGTCTGGGTTTCGGACAGGATGATATCGCCTCGCGCTTTACTTACTACCGAGTAAAATATGTTCTGACTGGTCGGAAGTCAATCGGGCGCATGATAGCACAACGTGCGGCGGCAGCCGCCAGATCATTGTCAGCCGGCTTGAGAAGAGCACGCAACCTGGACGTCGCGGGAAGGTCGATCTCTAAAAGAGCCCTGCCAGCAGATAGAAGGTCGCGCCGATTGCGGCGGCGGCAGGAAGGGTGAGCACCCAGGCGACGACGATGCTGCTCGCAACGTTCCAGCGCACCGCCGAAAGCCGCCGCGACGAACCGACCCCGACGATTGCGCCGGTGATCGTGTGCGTGGTCGAGACGGGAATGCCGAGCAGGGTTGCTCCGAACAGGGTGATCGCGCCGCCGGTCTCCGCGCAGAAGCCCTGCGCCGGGGTCAGACGGGTGATTTTGGACCCCATGGTGTGGACGATTTTCCATCCGCCCATCAGCGTGCCCATTGCCAGGGTGACGTAACAGGAGATGACCACCCAGAAAGGGACGTAGAAGTCCGCCCCCAGCATGCCCTGCGAATAGAGCAACACGGCGATGATCCCCATCGTCTTTTGCGCGTCGTTACCGCCGTGGCCGAGCGAGTAGAGTGCCGAGGACACCAGCTGCAGCCGCCGATAGCGCTTGTCGGCCGTGGTGGGCGAGGTTCGCACGAAAACCCAGCTGGTGATCAGGACGAGCAGCAGGGCCAGGACCATGCCGATCGTCGGCGATAGTACGATCGCGAAGCTGGTCTTGAGCACGCCGTGCAACACCACGGCGTCGAAACCCGCCTTGGCGATACCCGCGCCGAGCAATCCGCCGATCAGCGCGTGACTCGACGAGGAAGGGATGCCGACCATCCAGGTGATCACATTCCAGCTTATCGCGCCCATCAGCGCGCCGAAAATGACCTGTGGCGTGATGAGGTCCGGGTTGATGATGCCCTTGCCGATTGTCTCCGCGACATGGACGCCGAATATGAAGAAGGCGAAGAAATTGAAGAAGGCCGCCATCATCACCGCGTGATGCGGCTTGAGCACCCGGGTCGACACCACGGTCGCGATCGAATTGGCGGCGTCGTGCAGGCCGTTGAGGAAGTCGAAGGCCAGCGCGACGACGACGAGCGCGACCAGCAACGGAAAGGCTAAAGTGGCGTCCATCAGGCGTGATCGAGCACGAGGCCCTGAATCTCGTTGGCGACATCCTCGAACCGGTCGGTGATCTTCTCGAGATGGCTGTAGATTTCACGGCCGATGATGAACGCCATCGGCGATTTTTCGCCCTTCGCTTTGAACAGCAGCTTGAGGCCTGCGTCGTGAATTTCGTCGGCATGGCCCTCCAGCTTGACGATCCGTTCGGTAAGGCTGTGCAGCCGCGTCGCGTTGCGGCCCAGGTCGCGCAGCAGCGGCATCGCATCGGCGGTGATGCGCGCGGCCTCGACGATGATTCCGGCCATGTCGCGCATCTGCGGTTCGAACTCCTTGAGCTCGTAGAGAGTGATCGCCTTGGCGGTCTGGTTCATCTGATCGATCGCGTCGTCCATCGAGCCGATCAGGCTGGTGATCGCGGTACGGTCGAACGGGGTGATCAGCGTCTTGCGGACATCGACGAGCACGTCGCGGATGATGTCGTCGGCGTCATTTTCGCGATCGAATATCTCCTGACAGTGCAGCGGCATGTCCGATCCGCCCTGCAACAGCTTGCCGAGCGCGTCGGCGGCGGCGACGCTCAGCGCGGCATGCGCCTCGAACTGCGCGAAGAAATTGCCCTGCTTGGGCAGCAATGCCTGGAACCAGCGCACGATGGTGAACCTTTCTGCTGTATGGCGGCGGGCGGCCGTGACGAGGCGTTCGGTGAAGCCCGGATTCCAGACCGGGGGCTGGAAGGTAGAGAGAATGTCCTTGAGCTCGGGCTCGTCGACCGCGTCGGCGGCGTCGGCTGGGGTGAACCAGCGCAGATCGCGTTCGCCCTGTTCGGGCCATGAGTCGAGTTGGCTCGTCACCGAAAAAGGAAAGATGTCGACGATCGCCGGCCGCGACGTGCCGTCCTTGCGATTCTTGCGATAATGATAGGTGCCGATCGCGAAGGGGCAGGCGATCCCGACCAGCCCGGCTTCCTCATAGGCTTCGTGGCTGGCGGCCTCGTGGCTTTTCAGCCCCTTGATGCGATTGCCCTTGGGCAGCACCCAGCGCCGCGTATCCCGTGAGGTGATCAGCATGACCTCGATCAGGCCCGCATCGGTGGTGCGGTAGGGCAGGACGGCTATCTGGCGAATGTTGCGAATCCCCGGTTCGTGGGCCCCACCTAATAATGTGATGCTTTTGTTGCAATCGAACAGTCACCGAGTCGTCCGTATCGGACCGCTTTCGCTGTGTCTTGTCGTTCGTCGACTCCCGACATGCGTTCGTCGCTCCGTCTGCCGCTTCGTGGAGGCAATGGCGCGGTCGGTCGAAGCCTGCATGCGGGAAAACGGCCATTGGCATAGTTGGTTTCTCAACGACGGCCCGGCAGCGAAAATACCGGGCAGCCGTCAGACAGATTTACCGGACGAAGGTCGCCACCCCAGTCCGGACCACAATAGGAGATTTTGACATGACCCGCTCGACCACTTTCCTCGCCCTTCTCGCCGCTGCCGCCGCGAGCACCGCAACGCTCTCCTTCCCGGCCTATGCCGCGGAGCCGACCAAGAGCACCGAAGTACGCTATGACGACCTGAATCTCGCCAGCGCCGACGGCGCAAAGGCGCTGACCGTTCGGGTCGAGCGCGCTGCGAAGCGGGTCTGCGACGTCAACGGCGACAGGTCGCTCGACCAGGCGATGGAATCCAGGACCTGCGCCAAGATCGCCGTGGCTCGCGCTATGCCGCAGGTCGAGCTGGCGCTCGCCAATGCCGGCACGCAGCTTGCCGAGAACAGCCGGGTTTCGCTCGCGGCAAAGTAAACAGCTTACCAGCCCGACCTTCCGTTGACCGCGATCTTCGAGCCGGCATCCGCTTCGAAATCCCCCAGCCTCCCGGGCCCCCACGCCTATCCGCCCCCGGGAGGCGCCCAGTTTTCATAGCCAAGGTACACGCGGCCGGACTGGCAATTTCCTCCGCGTGGGACGCACCTCCGGGCTCCCTTGCCCGGGGGTGCTTTCCATTTCGGCTGAAATCCCGCAACTTTTTTGCTTCGCACCTGCAACGGAACCTGAGCCCGCTTCCGGGCGTCCTCTCTTCAGCCCATCTCGGCAAATGCCCGGGTGGGCAACGAAGCGCTTGATTTGGCTCCTGTAATTGCAGCGAAGGAATGAAATGCTGTCCCGCACCAACCAGCCGGTGCTATCGCCGCCGCCCGCGATCGAAACGTCGCGGCACAGCCTGTTCGTCGATTTCGACGGCACGTTGGTGCCGCTCGTCGATCGCCCCGACCTTGTGCGCGCCGATACCGAGCTCCTCGAACTTCTAACCGCACTCGGGACCCGTTTTCCGAGGCGTCTTGCATTGGTCAGCGGCCGGTCGCTCCAACAGCTGGATCACATGATCGGGCCGATCGCCCATGATATCGCGATGGCAGGGAGCCATGGCGCCGAGGTGCGCCGCGACGGACATCTGGTCCAACCGCCGCGACCCGACGGGCTCGACGCTGCGATCACAGACGTAAGGGGCTATGGCGCGGGCCATCCCGAAATGATCATCGAGGAGAAGAGCCATGGCGTGGCGATGCACTATCGCGTC
Organism: Sphingomonas sp. SRS2; assembly: GCF_000971055.1. GTDB lineage: Bacteria > Pseudomonadota > Alphaproteobacteria > Sphingomonadales > Sphingomonadaceae > Rhizorhabdus. The sequence goes on along the minus strand of NZ_LARW01000061.1, from coordinate 87,038 downwards.
GCGCCGATCCTGGAGGAGCCGGTCAATCGCCGCGCCTATGCGATCGCCGAACGCTACGGGCTGGAGGTCCAGCCCGGCAAGATGATGGTCGAAATTCGTGGTCCCGGCTGGGACAAGGGGGAGGCGGTCGCCGCATTGATGGCGGAACCGCCAATGGCGGGCACCTTGCCGATCGTGATCGGCGACGACCTGACCGACGAGCCCGCAATGCAGCTCGCGGGCGGGATGGGCGGCTTCGGCATCATCGTCGGCGGCGGGCGCGAGACGGCGGCGCGCCACGCGCTCGCGGATGTCGGTGCGGTCCGCCGCTGGCTATGGGAGCAGGCGGCATGACCGCGACGCTCGACCTCTGGCCGATCGGTAACTGCCAGGTCTCCGCACTGATCGACCGCGCCGGCCGCTTCGTCTGGGCCTGCGTGCCCCGGGTCGACGGCGATCCCGCGTTCTGCTCGCTGCTCGACGACAATCCGCCCTCCGCCGAGGGCGCGCGCGGCTTCTGGGAAATCGACATTGAGGACTGCGTCGAGACCGAGCAGCATTATCTGCGCAACACGCCGATCCTGGTCACCCGCCAGACCGACAGCGCCGGCAACGCGATCGAAGTAACCGATTTCTGCCCGCGCCACTTCCGCCATGGCCGGATGTACCGTCCGGTCGCCTTCGTCCGGATCGTCCGACCGGTGGCGGGCAGCCCGCGTATCCGCGTGCGGCTGCGGCCCGCGCGAGGCTGGGGTTCGGCCGATCCGGTGCGGACGCACGGATCCAACCACATCCGCTACATGCTGGACGATACGACGCTGCGACTCAGCACTTCCGCGCCGATCGGCTGGATCGAGAGCGAGCGGCTGTTCCGTGTAGAACGGCCGCTGCACTTCTTCCTCGGCCCCGACGAGAGCTTCGTCGGCGACATCGGCGATACGCTCGACACGATGCTCGAACATACCGCGCAGGAGTGGCGCAAATGGGTGCGCGCGCTCGCCACGCCGGTCGAATGGCAGGAGGCGGTGATCCGCTCGGCGATCAGCCTGAAGCTGTGCCAACATGAGGAGACCGGCGCGATCGTCGCCGCGCTGACCACATCGATCCCCGAACATGCCGGGTCCGAGCGCAACTGGGATTATCGCTACTGCTGGATCCGCGACGCTTATTACACGGTGCAGGCGCTCAACCGGCTGGGCGCGCTTGATGTGCTCGAAGGCTATCTCGAATATCTGCGCAACATCGTCGACAACGCCAAGGGTGGACATATCCAGCCGCTCTATGGCGTCGGCGGCGAAGCGACGCTGACCGAGCGGATCGAGACCTCGCTGAACGGTTATCGCGGCATGGGTCCGGTGCGGGTCGGCAACCAGGCTTATGAGCAGATCCAGCACGACGCCTATGGCCAGATCATCCTGTCGAACGCGCAGGCATTCTTCGATCGGCGGCTCTATCGGATGGCGGGGGCCGAGGATTTCCGCGCGCTCGAAAAGGTCGGGGAGCATGCCTGGGATGTTCATGACAAGCCCGATGCGGGGTTGTGGGAGCTGCGCACCAAGAGCCATGTCCACACCTATTCGGTGGCGATGTGCTGGGCGGCGTGCGACCGGCTCGCCAATGCCGCGGCGGCGCTGGAGATGCCCGAGCGCGAGGTCTTCTGGCGTGATCGCGCCGACCGGATCAGGGCCCGGATCGAGGACGCCGCCTGGCGCGAGGATACACAGCGTATCTCCGCGACCTTCGGCGGCGACGATCTCGACGCGAGCCTGATCCAGCTGCTCGACCTTCGCTTCGTGAAGCCCGGCGACGAACGCTTCCAGGGAACGTTGCGCGCGGTCGAGGAAGGGTTGCGGCGCGGCTCGCACATGCTGCGCTATGCGACCGAAGATGATTTCGGCCTGCCGCATACCGCTTTCAACGTCTGCACCTTCTGGCTGATCGAAGCATTGTGGCTGACGGGCAGAACAGAGGATGCGCGGGAATTGTTCGAGGAAATGCTGTCGCGGAGAACCCGCGCCGGACTGCTGTCGGAGGATATCGACCCGGCGACCGGCGAACTATGGGGTAATTATCCGCAGACCTATTCGCTGGTCGGCGTGATCAATTGCGCCGCCCTGCTCAGCAAGCCGTGGAATTCCGTCCGATGAGCCGGCTGATCATCGTTTCCAACCGCGTCCAGCCGCCGAGCGGCGAGGGTGGCGGCAATCAGGGGGGGCTTGCGGTCGCGCTGTCGGCGGCGCTGCGCGAATCGAGCGGCATCTGGTTTGGCTGGTCGGGTGAGACCACCGATCAGTTCACCGGCCATATCAATTTGCAGCGCAACTATGGCGTCACCACCGCGACGATCGACCTTGAGGAGCAGGACGTCGACGAATATTATAATGGCTATGCCAACCGGACGCTCTGGCCGCTGTTCCATTACCGAATGGACCTGGCCGAGTTCGAGAGCGGGTTCGCCGAGGGCTATGAGCGGGTCAACCAGCGCTTCGCCGAGACGCTGGAGCCGCTGATCGAGGCTGATGACCTCGTCTGGGTCCATGACTATCATATGTTCCCGCTCGGCCAGTATCTGCGCGATCGCGGCATCGGCAACCGGATGGGCTATTTCCTGCACATCCCCTGGCCGCCGTACCGACTGTTGCTGTCGCTGCCCAATCACCGCCAACTGGTCGAGACGCTGTTCGCCTATGACGTGGTCGGTTTTCAGACGCAGGATTCGCTGGGCAGCTTCCACGATTATGTCCGCCAGGAAATGGGCGGGACGATCGGCGAGGATGGGCGCGTGACGGTCGGCGATCGATCGATGGTCGCGATCGCCTGTCCGATCGGGATCGACACGGCCAATTTCCTCGAAGCGACCGAATCATCGGCCGCGCGCTATGCCTGCTACCGGATGCGTCAGAGCAGCAATGGCCGCGACATGATCATCGGGGTCGACCGGCTCGATTATTCCAAGGGCCTGGAGGAACGCTTTCTCGGCTATGAGCGGCTACTCCAGACCGACGAAGCGCTGCATGGCGAGGTCTTCCTGCTTCAGATCGCGCCGCCGTCGCGCGGTGACGTGCAGAGCTACCGTGAAATCCGCTCGTCGCTCGATTCACTGTCGGGCCGGATCAACGGCGCCTATGCCGATGTCGAATGGGTGCCGATACGCTACGTCAATCGTGGCTATCCGCGCGACAGATTGGCAGGCATTTATCGCGCCGCGAAGATCGGGCTGGTTACGCCGTTGCGCGACGGGATGAACCTCGTTGCCAAGGAATATGTCGCCGCGCAGGACCCGGAGGATCCCGGCGTGCTGATCCTTTCGCGCTTCGCGGGGGCCGCGGAGCAACTGACCGACGCGCTGCTGATCAATCCGTACAGCCCCGAGGAGATTGCCGACGCGATCAAGCAGGGGCTCCAGATGCCGCTCGATGAACGCAAAGCGCGCTGGCGGGCCTGCATGGACAATATCGTCGCCGAGGATGTGCTGTGGTGGCGCAAGCGGTTCACCGAGGCGCTGGAGGGCGTGCAACAGTCAGTCGCGTAGCTGAAGCTGGCGGCAGCGCGGCAGCGCCTCTGGCATCTCCTGCGCGATGAAGGCGAGCAGCGCCTCACGCACGTCGCAGCGCAGGTCAAAGACGATCGCCGCGTCGCGCGCGGTGACGAGGACGCGCAGTTCGATCACCTCCTCGCGGACATCTGTGACCTGCAGGTTCCAGAAGCGCCGATCCCAGCGGGGATTGGCGGTGACGATCTCGCCCGCCTTGGAGCGGATATGCTGCATGATCCGCTAAGATAGGAGCCATCCGGGCAAACGATGCGTGCGGGTATCTGTTCGCTCAATTCACTGGCATGCGCCGCCGATAGCTGAGCGCTTCGGCGATATGCATCCGTTGGACTGTCTCTGCTTCCGCCAGATCGGCTACCGTCCGCGCGACTTTCAGCACCCGGTGATAGCCGCGCGCGGACAGGCGCATCGCCTCCGCAGCCTGCGCCAGTAATTTGCGCCCGGCGTCGTCCGGCGTCGCGGCCTTGTCGAGCACCTCGCCGTCGGCCTCGGCATTGGTGCGCACGCCATGGTCCGCATAACGGGCCGTCTGAATGGCGCGGGCCGCCGCGACGCGCGCGGCGACTTCTGCCGAGCCCTCGGCGGGCGGAGGCAGGACGAGGTCGGCGGCGCTGACCGCCGCGACGTCGACATGGAGGTCGATCCGGTCGAGCAGCGGTCCCGACAGCTTGGTCTGGTAATCGACCGCGCATTTCGGCGCGCGCGAGCAGGCGAGGGCGGCGTCGCCGAGATGGCCGCAGCGGCACGGGTTCATCGCCGCGATAAGCTGGACCCGCGCCGGGAAGGTTACGTGGGCATTGGCCCGCGCGACCGAAACCTTGCCGGTCTCCAGCGGCTGGCGCAGCGAATCGAGCACGGTCCGCTGGAACTCGGGCAACTCGTCGAGAAACAGCACGCCGAGATGGGCGAGGCTGACCTCTCCGGGGCGGACGCGCAGGCCGCCGCCGACCAGCGCCGCCATCGACGCCGAATGATGCGGGCTACGGAAAGGGCGGGCGCGGCTCAGCCGCCCGTCCTGCAACTCCCCCGCAACCGAGGCGACCATCGATACTTCGAGCGCTTCCGGCATTATGTAGCAATTGCACCAAGGCCGATACGAACATCATCGTATGCGGTGACAACTGCCGGAGGTTTCGGTGATTAGTGCGGTTTTGGCGGCACTATTCTCGCTTAGTGATGTGCTTGAGGGTTCCCGAGGTCGCACGAATGCCAGTTCCGAACCCGCCTTCGGCAGTGATCTTTATCACGAAGCTATATTCTACAACTTCCCATATGGACGTCGAATAAATGGCAGTGCACGGGAAATCGCCGTAAGCTGGAGCTTTAATCTCCATCCTGTCCCCTATAAGGCCACGCGCACCAACGGCGATCAGCGTATCGCGCTCGATCTCAGTTCCATCGATCGTCAACCGTCGCAGGAGAAGCGGCGATCTTCCGATGTTGATCGCGTAGAGATCGAAACTGAAAATTATACCCGTATAGCCAGCGCTTTGAGTGTTGACCTTGCCGCAGTTCTCAGCTTCCAAAACGAAAAAGCCATCCTCAAAAACAATGGTAGCTCGATGCGTTTCGCGTCCAGCGATGGCCGCATCCCGCGCGTAGAAGGCTGCGGCGATGGCGGCGATCATTGTAAGCCACCCGCCAATGGTTTGAACAAACGTCATCCAAAGCGCTTGGGCTGCAATATCGGCCTGGGCCTCGGCTGCACTAGCCGCCCTAGTCTGTTGAATAAGATCTTGGGTGTTGTGCTTATGGCTATCGGCGGCCTCGGCGCAGGCGTCCTGCTTGCGCGCAGCCTTCTGCCGATCGGTGATCGCGGCTATGGCCTCTGCCTGGCAGGAGCTACCGCCGGCATTGTACTTGTCGGCGGTGGGATCATCGTACTGATAGGTTTGTAGAAAAGGCCTCGCAGGCCAGTTTACGACGCCAACAACAGCCGCACCAGAAATCGCTACCGCAATTGTAGCGATGAGGCGTCTATGGCCTCTAAGCATTGAAGCAGGAACGCAGCCGTAAAGCCGCCCCGGCTGATCTTGTTATTGAGATTGCGCTCGTTCTCTGTGACGCCAATCGACGCCAGCTTTTCCGCAAGCTGAGCATAAGTGACCCCCCGTCGCTTCAACTCACCCTTAAGCAGGTTTTTCGCGCGAGTCTCATACTCGACGTTCACGGGATCTGACTTTGCCACCATAATGGATCAATCCTAAAATATCATCGCTTATGATGATATACACCCTTGACTTCGGTTATATCAACCATCATATCCAGTGCATAACATCACCGGATATGATGACATGCAACACTTTCTCCTCTCCGCCGCCGCCCGCACCCTCAGCCTCAAGGGCGTTTTCCAGATGGGCGAAGACAAGGCTTACGAGACGTTCAAGCGTTTGCGCTGGGCTGAGACCGACGGCGAGGCAGTGTGCCCGCGTTGCGGCTGTGTCGAGACCTACGAGATCAGCACCCGCCGTCGCTTCAAGTGCGTTGCCTGCCATCACCAGTTCTCGGTTACGTCGGGCACCATCTTCGCCTCGCGCAAGATGAGCTTCACAGATCTGCTCGCCGCGATCGTCATCTTCGTGAACGGCGCCAAGGGCATTTCGGCCATCCAAATGAGCCGCGATCTGGATTGCCAGTACAAGACGGCCTTCGTCCTCTCGCACAAGCTGCGCGAGGCGATGGCGCGCGAGAACATGGGCGCGACGATCGGCGGCGTTGTCGAGGTCGATGGCGCGTATTTCGGCGGCTACAGCAAGCCCGCCAATGAGAAGTCAGACCGCAAGGATCGCCGCCTTCTGGAAAACCAGACCGGTAAGCGTCAGGTTGTCGTGGTTGCCCGTTCGCGCGGGGGTCGTACCCTGACTTTCATCGGTCGCACCGAAGCGCAGGGCGTCCCCTTCATCCGTTCGGTCATCGAGACTGGCGCGACTGTCCACGCGGACGAAGGCACCGCATGGGATGCTCTCCACGCTTCCTACGATACGGGCCGCGTCAATCACTCGTTCCGCTACATGGACAAGGGTGTCTGCACCAATCAGGCCGAAAGCTACTTCTCGCGCCTGCGCCGCATGGAAGTGGGCACGCACCATCACATCGCGGGCCCGTACCTCGCCAGCTATGCGAACGAGGCTTCCTTTCGCGAAGATAACCGGCGCGCTTCGAACGGTGCGCAGGCGGCTATGGTGGGCTCGCTGGCCCTCGCGTCGAGCCAGTCGCGCAAGTTTGCGGGATACTGGCAGCGGGCAGCTTAATCATTTCATGTCTTTAAATAAGGATTTCACCACGACCACGGCCAAGGCAATAACTCGAGCTAAGTTTTGAACTAGCAGGGCTGGTAGCAGCCAAGTATATTGCGAGAAATCCCACAGACCAAGCCCGACTTGCTTCAATAAATAGCATTGAAAACCAATCATAGCTGCCATCAATGCAGCTATGAAATAAGACCACAGGCCTTTGTGCTTATAGTGGCCGCGCAGTCCTCTTAGATGCTCATATTCCTCTTGGCCTACTATGGCTTGTCGATCAAAGCGCCTAGCGAACTCAACCTCTGCCCGGATTGCTTGATCTGCAATTAGACTGCCCGTCTGAGCGGCTATTTTAGCCTTCAGTTCTCCAACTGATGGAAGCTTCTCGCCATCAGCATCAGACATTCTTGAGTCGATTTTCCATCATTTCCCGAGAAACGCCAAACACCTTTGCCAGAACCGTTGCCCCTGCATCCTTCACCGGGGCAAGCAACCGCTTCGGCACAAGTAGATTTGCAGCGAAGTGATTAGCTTCCTGTTCAAAAGGGTTCTTAGCAGACGGCTTCTGGAAGCGCGGCAGAATACTATACTCGTCGGGGTTTTCCTCAAAAAACCTCCGATGGAGCACCCAATGGCCCAGCTCATGAGCTATCGTGAACGTTTGTCGCGCGACCGGGTCGTTTGCATTGACATAGAGCTTCCCGCTCTCGAAATCACAGAACCCAGCCACACGCTCGCCGGCTTCACCAAAATCGGCGAACACGACGTCAACGCCCTGCGTTTCGGCTATTTCCAAGACGGGAATCGGGGGTGCCGAGTAGGGGCGTGTAAGGTCGCTAGCCTTTGAAGCGGCCTCTTTCCACCTAGCTCGTTCTAGAAGCGCAACCATGGAACATATGTAGGGAATCTCCCACGCCGCGTAAAGCCCTAGAGCTTGACAATCTCCCACAACTGATACAATCCCGCACCCTCCACGGTGCGCACAAGCCCCTTCTCGCGCTTGTCCCGGAGCGCCGACCCGACGCGCTTCGTCATCAGCCGGAGCAGCTTCATATCCATAGCCATGCCGCGCTCTAGGATAAGCTGAGAGGCTATGTCGCGGGATGCCAGCGGTTCACGCGCGTTGCGGAGGATACCCAGCACAAGGCGGCTCATCTGCCCGCGCTTGCTCCAATCTTCGGGCGGCTGAAACAGGCGCGGCGGGATGGCTTCGGGTACGACATGCGGCGCTACGATCTGCAACGTCGCGTCCAGATGCTCGATATCCCGCACCAGTTGCGCGACCCGGTTGTGGATGTTCGCCAGTTCCCCGGCCAGCTCTGCCCGTTTCTTGACGAGGCCCGTCACCATGTAATCTGTCATGGGTGCAAATTAAGGCATATCCCCAGAAATGGGGATGCGGGCGTTGGTGCAATTGCTACATAATGCCGAGCGCTTCCGCCGGAGTAAGATCGGGCAATATGCCCGGCAGGCACGCCGCCATCAGGGATTTGCCCGCGCCGGGCGGGCCGCTCATCAGCAGGTTATGCCCGCCAGCCGCCGCAATCTCCAGCGCGCGCTTGGCGGTTTCCTGGCCCTTCACCTGCTTGAGGTCGGCCAGGATGACAGGGGCGTCGGCAATGCCTGGTTGCGGCGGGGCCAGCGGTGCGCCGCCCTTGAAATGGCCGATCAGCGATAGCAGGTCGGGCGCGGCCAGCACCTCGATATTGCCCGCCCAGGCAGCCTCCGGGCCCTGCGCCGCCGGGCAAATCAGGCCGAGATCGCGCTCGGAGGCATGGAGCGCGGCGAGCAGCACGCCCGGCGCGGGGGCGACCCGGCCGTCGAGTCCGAGTTCGCCGACAACGACGTAAGACGCCAGCGTCTCGGCATCGATCACGCCCATCGCGCCGAGCAGGCCGAGTGCGATCGGCAGGTCGTAATGCGATCCTTCCTTGGGCAGGTCGGCAGGCGAGAGATTGACCGTGATCCGCTTGGGCGGCAGTGCGAGCCCGATTGCCGACAGCGCGGCATGGACCCGCTCACGGCTTTCGCCGACCGCCTTGTCGGGCAATCCGACCACGAGGAATTTCGGCATCCCCGGCGCGATCTGCACCTGCACCTCGACGGCGCGCGCCTCCAGTCCCAGAAACGCGACCGTCGCGACATGCGAAACCATTGATCAGCCCCCGATGTTCTCGGCCTGTTCTAGGCGGGGGATGATTTGGATGTCGAGCGGATTATTGGCTGAGCAGATCGACCGTCCCGCTATCGAAGGCGGATATCCGCACCCAGCCCAATCGGGCCGGCGCGAAGCCGGCGAGATCGACCGGATATTGCCGCCAGCTGCCGGGCAGCAGCGGCTGTGGTGCGGCGAAGTTGATCATGTGCGCGCCATTGGCGGGAAGCGGCAGCCCCTTACTGTCATTGCCGCCCCATTCGATCTTCGCGGTCATGCCGGTCAGCCGTGCGGTGCTGGGATTGCCGAAGTCGAGGACGACGCGCGATCCGCCCGCCTGCGGTTGCACTTCGGCAATCGCCACCGGGATGCGGCCCACATCGGTATCGATCAGGCCATAGCCGGTGTCGCCAGGCCGCAGGGTGATCGCCTTGTGCTCGCCCAGCGAGGTCTCGGCCTTGGCCAGCCGGTCCTCGATGGCTTTTAACCGCTGATCGGTCTTGGAGTTACAGGCGCTGAGTGTAGGCAGCAGCAGAAGCAAGGCAATGGCGGATCGGCGCATATCGTCCTCCCTGAAGAGTTCTCATTTCCGTTCCGAACGCATGTGAAACGAAAAAGAGCCATGACCCGGAGCCTTGGCGATCGGACGCTCCTTCGCTGCGCTGACGTTATGGGGTAGTGAAGCCGGCAGCCTGCGAACGGCCTTTTTGCCGCGTAGATTGATTGACTCATGCTGGCCTTTTGCCTAAGCGCACCCTCGTTAGCGGCTGCCGCAGGTTCGGCGGCCCTTTTGTTTTGAATTTGAGGCAGAGACGATGAAGCGCACTTTCCAGCCGAGCAACCTGGTCCGCAAGCGGCGCCATGGCTTCCGTTCGCGCAGCGCGACCCCCGGTGGCCGCAAGATTCTGGCCGCCCGCCGCGCCCGTGGCCGCATAAAGCTGTCAGCCTGATCCAGAGCCCCTACGCGGTGCTTGAGCGCCGCGCAGATTTTCTGGCGGCCAATAACGGTAGGCGTGCGCCGATGCCCGGCTTCGTCCTGCTCGTCCGGCCTCGTGGCGATGACGATCCCGTCATGCGCCTCGGCATCACCGTTACCAAGAAGATCGGTAATGCGGTCGTCCGCAACCGAATGAAGCGACGCTTCCGGGCGCTCGCGCGCGAGCTGCTGCCTGTCGCGGGCGTGGCTGGCGCAGATCATGTCCTGATCGGCAGGGCGGGCGGAATCGAGCAGGATTTTGCCGAGCTTCGCGGGCATCTTGTGAAGGCGCTGGGCAAGGTCGTCAAATGATCGGCCGGGCGATTATCCTGCTGGCGAAAGCGTGGCAGAAGGGCCCTTCGCTGATCCTGCCACCGACCTGCCGATACATGCCGAGCTGTTCGGCCTATACGATCGAGGCCGTCTCGCGCTATGGCGCCCTCAAAGGCGGGTGGCTCGGGCTCCGCCGGATTTGCCGTTGTCACCCCTGGGGTGGCTCCGGCTACGATCCGGTGCCCTGACATGCGTTATTGGTTGGCGCGATTTCCGAGTCGCCGGATATTTACCTCCGGCTCGAAATCGCTCTTAGGATTTCCGGGAGTTTTTGGTGGATAACCAGCGCAACATGATCCTCGCGATCGTCCTGTCGGCGATCGTCCTGTTCGGATGGCAGGCGCTCAGCGACCGATTCTTCCCGGTCGCCAAGCCCCCCGTCACGAAGATCGAGGGCGGCAAGGAGCAGGTCCTGCCCCAGCCCGGCGCAGATCCCGCCGCCGACAGCCCGGTCGCGATTCGTGCGCGGGGCGTGGTGCTGGGTGAGACCCCGCGCATCGCGATCGATACGCCGAAGCTGGCGGGTTCGATCAACCTGCAGGGAGCGCGGATCGACGATCTGGTGCTCAAGACCTACAAGGAAACGCTGGCGAAGGACTCGCCGCCGATCCGCCTGCTGTCGCCCAGCGGCTCGCCCGAAGCCTATTATGCCGGCTTCGGCTGGACCGGCGACGGCGTCGATGCGCCCGGCCCGAACACGATTTGGACCGCTATGGGGACGAAACTGACCCCGAGCACGCCTGTCACGCTCAGCTGGACCAACCAGCGCGGACAGCGGTTCGACACGGTGATCGCCGTCGACGCCGACTATATGTTCACCGTCACGCAGAAGCTGGCGAACAGCGGCGTCGGTGCGGTCGCGGCGCGGCCCTACGGCCTCGTGGCGCGCGACGGCGTGTCGAAGGATCCGTCGAGCTGGACGCTGCACACCGGCCCGATCGGCGTGTTCAACGATACCGCCAATTACGATCTCAGCTTCGAAAAGCTCGACGAGGCCGGCCAGGCCGGGACCCGTTTCGCCAGCACCGGCGGCTGGCTGGGCTTCGGCGACAAATATTGGCTGACCGCGCTCGTTCCCGATAGCAAGTCGGCGGTCGATGCCGGGTTCCTGTCAACCGCTCCCAAGGTCTATCAGGCGGTGCAGACCGGCAAGCCGGTGCTGATCGGTCCTGGCAAGAGCAGCGCGGTTACGCAGCGCTTCTTCGCGGGCGCCAAGGAAGTCGCGCTGCTCGATCGTTATGAGACCGAGCTCGGCGTGCCGATGTTCAGCCGCGCGATCGACTGGGGCTGGTTCCGGGTCATCGAGAAGCCGATCTTCTGGGTGCTCGATCAGGTGTTTAAGCTGGTGGGCAATTTCGGCGTGGCGATCATCATCCTCACCTTCCTGGTGCGCGGGCTGATGTTCCCGATCGCGCAAAAGCAGTTCCGCTCGATGGCGGGCATGCGCCGCGTCCAGCCGAAGATGAAGGAGCTGCAGGAGCGCCACAAGGGCGACAAGGCCAAGCTCCAGCAGGAGCTGCTCAAGCTCTATCAGGAAGAGAAGGTCAATCCGCTCGCGGGCTGTCTGCCGATCCTCGTCCAGATCCCGGTCTTCTACGCGCTGTACAAGGTGCTGATGGTGACGATCGAGATGCGCCACCAGCCGTTCATCCTGTGGATCCGCGATCTGTCGGCCCCCGATCCGCTGCATTTCCTCAACCTGTTCGGCTTGCTCGACTTCACCCCACCCGCATTTCTGGGTCTTGGCATCCTCGCGCTGCTGCTCGGCGTGTCGATGTGGCTGCAGTTCCGGTTAAATCCGACGCCGATGGAGCCCGCCCAGCAGCAGGTGATGGCGCTGATGCCGTGGATCATGATGTTCATCATGGCCCCCTTCGCGGCCGGCCTGCTGATCTACTGGATCACGTCCAACTTCCTGACCATCGCGCAGCAGGCCTGGCTCTATCGCCAATATCCGGTGATGGAGATTCCCGCCTCGGCGGCAACCGTGACCGTGACAAAGAAGAAGTGAGCGGGAACGAACATGAAGGCGGACAGCCTGATGGCGATCGGCCCGAAGCCGACCTGACCGAGCCGGCGCGCAAGCTGTTCGCGGGCCCGGTCACGTTCCTGAAGTCCGCCCCCGATCTGAAATTCCTGCCCGATCCGGACGTGCCCGAGGTCGCCTTTGCCGGCCGATCGAATGTCGGCAAGTCGTCGCTGCTCAACCGGCTGACCAACCGCAATGCGCTGGCGCGCACCTCGAATACTCCGGGACGCACGCAGGAACTGAACTTCTTCGATGTCGGCGCGCCGGAGGAAGGTGCGTTGCCGGTGATGCGGCTGGTCGACATGCCGGGCTATGGCTTTGCCAAGGCCCCGAAGGATGTCGTTCGCAAATGGCGGCATCTGGTGAACGATTACCTGCGCGGCCGCGTGGTGCTCAAGCGCGCGCTGGTGCTGATCGATGCGCGTCACGGCGTCAAGGATGTCGACCGTGAGGTGATGACCATGCTCGACAAGGCGGCCGTCACCTATCACCTCGTCATCACCAAGGCCGACAAGATCAAGGCGAGCGAACTCGCCGCAGTCAGCGCCGCAACCGAGGCCGAGGGACGCAAGCATGTCGCCGCTCATCCTAAGCTGCTGGTGACATCGAGCGAGAAGGATTTCGGCATCGCCGAGCTGCGCGCGGCGGTGCTGGAAGCGATCCAGTCCAACTGATGGGTGTGGAAGGTAGCGCGAACCTTCGCTAAACGCCTCCGATCCAACCTGGGAGGCGCAGATGACCCTCAAGCTCTATATCGGCAACAAGGTCTATTCGAGCTGGTCGCTGCGCGGCTGGCTGGCGGTCAAACAGTCGGGGCTGCCGTTCGGGGAAGAGGTCGTGTCGCTCTATGACGATACATGGGAAAGCCGCCGCCAGGACCCCGAACTCGTCCCATCGAACGGCAAGGTGCCGATATTGTGGGATGGCGATGCCGCGATATGGGAAAGCCTCGCGATCATCGACTATCTCGCCGACAAGGTCGGGCGCGACCGTTTCTGGCCGGCGGATGACAAGGCGCGCGCGCTGGCCCGCTCGATGGCGTCCGAGATGCACGCCGGCTACACCGCGCTGCGCTCGCAGCACACCATGAACATTCGCCATGTCTATGCGCCCGAGCCGCTGACCCCGGAGGTTTCCGCCGATGTGCAGCGTATCACCTCGCTATGGGATCAGGCCAAGCGCGAGTTCGGAACAGGCGGTGACTATTTGTTCGGACGTTTCGGCGCGGTCGACATCATGTTCGCGCCGGTGGTCACCCGCTTCCGCACCTATTCGATCCCGTTGCCCTCGCTGGCGTCCGACTATTGCCAGGCGGTGTGGAATCATCCCTTCATGGTCGAATGGAGCGCGGGCGCGGCGGGCGAAAGCTGGGTGATCGACAAGTTCGAACGCGCGGCGGAGCAGGCCTGAAAACATCTCTCGTCATTCCAGCGAGAGGCGCAGTCTCACTGTATCTCTCCACCCCTGAAGGAAAGTGAGATCCCGATCTTCGGCATGGGGCGTTACGGCCCTTTGCAGGAAGTGCAGGGGAGGCTAGGCGGGCAGAGTGACCGATGCAATCGACCCCGTCGCGCTGACCAAGCGCCTGATCGCCTGTCCCAGCGTGACCCCGGCCGACGCCGGGGCAATGGCTGTTATCGCCGAGGTGTTGGAGGAGATCGGTTTTACCGTCCACCGCTTCGTGGCGGGAGAAGCCCCCGACGGGCCGGTCGAGAATCTGTTCGCGACGCGCGGGGAGGGCGGGCCGCATTTCGCCTTTGCCGGGCATAGCGACGTGGTGCCGCCGGGCGAAGGCTGGCAGGGCGACCCCTTCATCCCTGCGGTGCGCGGCGATCTGCTCTATGGCCGGGGCGCCGTCGACATGAAGGGGGCGATCGGCGCCTTCATCGCGGCGGCGGCGCGGATCACCGTTCAGAAGGGCACACTGAGTCTGATCATCACCGGCGATGAGGAGGGGCCCGCCACCTACGGGACCGTGGCGCTGATCGACTGGATGAACCAGCGTGGCATCCGGCCCGACCTCTGCCTGGTTGGTGAGCCGACCTCGACCCACCGCCTCGGCGATATGATCAAGATCGGCCGGCGTGGCTCGGTCAATATCTGGATCGACAATGAAGGCGCGCAGGGCCATGTCGCCTATCCGCATCTCGCCGACAATCCGATCCCGGCGCTGGTCAAGGCGCTCGATGCGCTGGCGGCGCTCCATCTCGACGAGGGAAATGACTGGTTCCAGCCGTCCAACCTTGAGATCACCAGCATCGATGTCGGGAACGCCGCCACCAACGTCATCCCGGCGACGGCGCGCGCGCGGATCAATATCCGTTTCAACGACGAACATAAGGGCGCGGACCTGGTCGAACTGGTGCGCGCGACCGTAGCCGCCCATGCACCCGTCGCCACACTGCGCTCGGTTATCTCCGGTGAGAGCTTCATCACCCCGCCCGGTGAATTTTCCGGCATGATCGCAGCGGCGATCGGGAAAGTGACCGGGCTCGAGCCCCAGTTGTCGACGACGGGCGGCACCTCCGACGCCCGGTTCCTGTCGCGCATATGCCCGGTTGTCGAGTTCGGCCTGTGCAACGCGACGATGCACAAGCTTGACGAGGCGGTGGCGATTGCCGACCTCTACCAGCTTGCCGATATCTATGAAGAGATCACCCGTAAGGCGCTCGGCTGCTGAGCGGTTGCACGGGCCGTGCAAGGCGTTATAGCTGCGCGCCGTGCGGGCGTGGTGAAACTGGTAGACGCGCCGGACTCAAAATCCGGTTCCGCAAGGAGTGTCGGTTCGATTCCGACCGCCCGCACCAACTTCCGCATGATCGCCCGCCGCGCACCGGCGCTGGCCCTGTCTAGATTTTGGTATTTTTTACCGCGGCCGGCCTTTCCGCTACGGGCCGCGTCGGCGGCGCCGGATTAGACGAAAGTTTGTCGGTAAGTGCGCTTTCGGCTTGCTTTGTCGGGGCAAACGGCTAAACCGAAAAGGTCATTAGTTAAGAATCCTCCAGAGAATAACCCGGCCCAAAAGGCCGGGTTATTCGATTCTGGGGACTACTGATCTCCCTTCCACCGCTCGCCACCCCGGAATCGCGATGCTAAGGCATTGGCGATGGCCTTATTTGTCTTCTGGGGGGAAATGGGGGTGGGGTCGCGCACGGTCGAGCGACTCGATGCGCCCCTGCTCGACGAATCCCATCTCGTTCCCGAAAGGGTGAGTCGCGGGAGCTTCGATACGCCTGCCGGAAGGTGGCATTTCCACGCCTGCGCAACCGCAACGCATTTCTACACCGCCGATCGGCAGGTCTGGCAGAGCCCCGAAGAGGGCGCATGTATCATTCACGGGCTGATCTGGCGGATCGAGGCGAGCGGGCCGCAGCTTCTAGATGCCCGCGACGTCGCCGCGCTGCTCGATCGGCCGGGCGCGAGACTGCCCGACGACATTGCCGGCGAATATGCCGTTGCGCGCCTTCATGCCGATGGCACGATCGTCGCCTTTTCTGATCGCGCAGGCCTCCACCAGATATTCCATGGCCCCTCGGGGGCCTCGGTCGTCGCCAATCGCGCGGGGCTCGTCGCGACCGTGCTTGATGACCGGGCACCCGATCCGGCGGGGCTGAGCTGGTTGCCCGCGATCGGCTATCGGGTTGGAACAGCCACTTCCTATCGCGCGGTCACGCAGCTTGCCCAGGAGCATGTCCTGACGATCGGCCGGGAAGGGCACGCGATCCGGCCGCTGCCGTCGCCAATGATCGCCTTCGCGGGCGAACGTGGCTATTCGCCGGCGCTCGATCCGTTGCTCGATGAAGGAATTGCGCAGGCACAGGCGGCCATACGCCTGGGCGTCGGCGTCCGGGGGCCGATCGATCTGCCGATCACCGGCGGCAAGGACAGCCGCGTGATTCTCGCCCTGTGCCTGGCGGCGGGCCTGGGCGACCGGCTGAACCTGTTCACGCGCGGCTATGCCGGGCATCCCGATGTGATCGCCGGGGCAGGCATCGCTTCCGCACTTGGCCTGCCGCACCGGCGCGAGCCGCCGCATGGCAGCGACGAACCCGCTCATTGGACGCGGGCGCGCTTCTTCGAGAAGTTGATGGCGCAGGTCTATCAGAGCGACGGGATGGTCGGCGGCTGGGACCTCATTCTCGGGGAGCGGATCGCAACGGAAACCTTGATCACTGGCCATATGGGCGAGGTGCTCAAAGCCTATTCGAAAAAGCCGATGCCACAGGATGGGCTTGATCCGGTGGCGATGGTCCGGCTTCAGGCGCCGTTCGATCCGATGGGGTTGCTGCTGCCCGAGGCCCATGACCGGCTGCGCGGGCAACTGCATGAACAGATGGAGCAGGCGCGGGGCGAGGGGGCTTGTGAGGCGGATCTCCCCGATATCTTCTATTATCGCAATCGCATCCCCAACTGGCTGGGCGCGATTCGCGCGATCAAGTCGTTCGAGCGGCAGCCGGTCGTCCCGCTGGGCGCTCCGGCACTCCTGCGGCTGGCCTTTCGCCTCACCCCCCAAGAGCGCAAGGCGGAGTTGCTTCATTATAAGATCATCGAACGCTGCGCGCCCGAATTGCTGGCGCCGCCCTTTGCGATGCAGCGCTGGGATGCGCGGCTTGATGGAGCGCCGCAGACCGACCCCGTCATGCCTGGCGCGGACGCGCCCCCGGTGTTCGGTAACTGGCAATTCTCGCTCAACCACAATCCATCGATCCGCGCGGCGCTTGTCGCCGAGATCGAGGCGCGGCCTGAGCTGACATTGTGGCGGTCGATCGATCGCGGCGTGCTGCTCGATCGGCTGCGCAACCGGCGGCTGGACTATTTCGACGGGATCAGCATGCTCGGCCTGGTGGTGGCGATGTTCCAGGAAAGCGGATTGATCCGGCCGGTGAAGATCGGTGGCGTGGGCGGGCTATCGCCTGTCGCGCGTCCGGTCGCGGCCTGCGCCGATCATCCGCCAGTCGTGATCGAAGGCCATCTCGATGCCGTGCGCGTGGAGGGAGACGTCTTCATCTTCGACGGTTGGGCGCATGCCCGTGCCTTTCCGGCAGCGCAGGTGGCGATCGAAGCGCGGCTAGGGGATGTCTCGCTGGGCATTGCCGTTGCCGATGCGAACCGGCCCGATCTGGTTGCGCACGGCATGGGCGACGGGCGGCATGGCTTCTCGCTGGCGGTCCCGCGCGATCGGCTCCGCGCGGCGGCCGGCGGTGCCGCGGAACTCAGTTTGGTGATAGCGCCGTTCGACAGCGGCGATGTGATCGCCACGCCGGTAGTGAAACCATGAGCCGCTCGATCCTTGTCATCGGCCAAAGCCATATCGCCGCGATCCGATCGGCGGCAAAGGCGCGGCGTGAGGCCGATCCCGATCGGCTGCGCACCCGGGTTATCCACACGCTCGAATCGCAATATGCGCCCGAACTGGTAGGGGAGGGCAACGACGCTGTCTTCACAGGCGCATTGGCCGAGACGATCCGCGACCAGATCGATCGCCATGCGCCGCTCGTTGCGTCGGCGAGCGGGGGCAATGTCCACAATGGCTTCGCGCTGATCCGCCATCCGCGCCCCTATGATTTCCTGCTGTCCGAAGAGGATGGTCCGCCGCTCGATCCGGAGGCCGAGCCGATCTCCGAGATGCTGGTGCGCGCGGTCCTCGAGGAAGGTCTGGCGCGGGACCGCATCCGGCTGCGCGAGATCCGGCGAGTGGCCGGCGAGGTCAACCAGCTCGAATCACCACCCCCGCTTGCCGACAGCGAGGCTATCGCCGCCCAGGCGGAAGCCTATTTCAAGGATCGCGGGATCGGCAATCTCGGCGTCGCCTCGCCGGGGCTGCGCTACAAGATCTGGCGGCTGCATTCGCGCATCGTCGCGGGCTATTGCGCGGAACTTGGCATGCGCTTCCTTCCTGTCCCGCGCGAAACGCAGGATGAGAAGGGCTTCCTTCTGCCGCAATTTGGCGGGGATGCGACCCATGGCAATCGGGATTATGGCGAAGCCGTAATCCGCCAGCTGGAGGCGCTCTGATGCCGCATCCTTATCGCGATCTGCCTGATAGTGCCTATTGGCGGCGATCGGTCGTCGGCCAGGGGCCGGTGATCGATCCGCTCGCTGGCGGATTCCTGATGCTTGGCCGAGACGACAAGGTCGCGACCGCGGGGAGCTGCTTCGCGCAGAATATCGCGAGGCACCTGAAGAAGAGCGGGTTCAACTTCCTCGTCACCGAAAGCGCGCACCCGATCATACCCGCCGCCGCGGCCGAGCGTCACGGCTATGGGCAGTACAGCGCGCGGTACGGCAATATCTACACCGCGCGGCAGCTGCTTCAGCTGTTCGACCGCGCTTATGGGGTGTTCAGCCCGGCCGAGGATATGTGGATCGCGCCCGAAGGATCGCGGGTCGTCGACCCCTTCCGCCCAACCATCGAGCCCGATGGCTTCGCGAGCGAGGCCGAACTGTGCGCGGCCCGCGCCCATCACCTCGCCCGAGTGCGCGAGATGTTCGAGACGCTCGACATCTTCGTCTTCACGTTGGGCCTGACCGAAGGCTGGGAGTCGACCGTCGATGGCGCGGTTTTTCCGCTATGTCCGGGCGTATCGGGCGGGGTGTTCGACGCCGCCGCGCATGCTTTCCACAATTTCCGGGTGAGCGAGGTCATCGCCGATCTAAACGCCTTCATCGCGCGGCTACGCGGGGTCAATCCCGGCGCACGGATCATCTTCACCGTCTCGCCGGTACCGCTCGCCGCGACGATGAGCGGCAATCATGTGCTCGCCGCTACCACCTACTCCAAGTCGGTGCTGCGCGCCGCGGCGCAGGAGGTGGTCGAGACGCATGACGGCACCTATTATTTTCCCTCCTATGAGATGATCATGGGCGCCCCCGCCGGCGCGCGCTATTTCGCCGAGGACATGCGCAACGTGACCGAGGAAGGCGTCGGCCATGTGATGTCGGTCTTCCTGCGCCACGCGGCGGGGATCGAGGCGGACGCGACGCCAGCTATGGCCACGCAGGACCCCGACGCCACGATCGCAGCGACGAAGGCATGGGTCGAGGTGATGTGCGATGAGGCGATGCTCGACGCCGAGGATTGAGGCCTTTCGCCAAGGCTGTCCTTTTCGTCTACGAGCCGCTAACCGTCAGCCGCGAAGCGAAGCGGAGTGAATTTTGGGGCGGCCCGACAATAGCCAAGCGCGCACCGCGATTCTGGTGCTCGGTATGCACCGGAGCGGAACTTCGGCGCTTGCCCGGCTGATCGGTTATCTCGGTGCGGCGCTGCCTGTCGATGCGATCGATGCGCATGCCGATAATGCGCGTGGCTATTGGGAATCTGCAGCGATCGTGAAGGCCGACGACCAGCTGCTGCGCGTCGCGCGGTCGAGCTGGTTCGATCCGCGCCCGCTCGATCTGTCGCGCCTGGATGCTTCGGCGCTGCGATCGCGCAAGGACCGGATCTGGGAAGCGGTCACGGCGGCATTTGGCGATGCGCCGCTGATGACGATCAAGGATCCGCGCCAATGCCGCTTCGTGCCGACCATCGTCGAGACGCTCGCCGAACATGGTGTTGCGGCCCGCGCGGTGCTGATGCTGCGCAGTCCGCAGGCGGTCGCGCGCTCGGTCGCCAGCCGCGACGGCACGACGTCCGCCTTCGCCCATCTCCTCTGGCTGCGCCACATGATCGACGCCGAACGTGCGACCCGTGGGCTGATCCGCGCCGTAATAGGTTTCGACGCGATGTTGGCCGACTGGCGCGATGCCGCGCGCCGCCTCCTGCCGCTAACTGGCGGAACAATGCCCGATGGGGACGCCGCAACGGCGATCGGCGGCTTCCTCGATCCCGCATTGCGCCATCATGCGGACGCTGCGTCGGCAGGCCTCGAACAACCGCTCGCCGGGATCGTCGAGGCCGTGCGGCAGGGCCTTGAAGTGCTGGTCGTCCATGACGATGCAGCCGCGCGCGCCGCGCTCGACACAGCCTATGCCCGGCTCGATGCCGTGCCCTGGCTTGCCGACGACATCATCCATGATGAATTGCGCCATCGCCGCATGGGCATCGCCGTCGAGGCTCAGGACGTGGCTGCCGAGGGCGAAGCGGCATCCCCACGGCCGCATCAGTCGATGCCCGCACCCACCCCGCCTTATGCCGAGGCGGTGACGATGATCCGCGACAGCGGGCTATTCGACGAGGCCTGGTATCTCGGCGCCTATGCGGATGTGGCGGGCAGTGGGCTCGATCCTGTCGAACATTATCTGACGATCGGCGCGGCGCGGGGCTATAATCCCCATCCATTGTTCGACACCGGCTTCTACGCGCGGCAGATGGCGCGGCGGATCGCAGCGGGAGGCGGCGGGCAGTGAAGGCCGCGCTGGTTCTTCATCTTTTCTACCCCGAAGTCGCGGTCGAGCTGATCGACCGGATCGCGGCCATCGGCGCGCCAGTGGACATATTCGTGACGCACAGTGTCGTGCTCGACGCGGACGTGCTCGATGCGCTGCAACGCTTGCCGCGCCAGACTGAAATCGTCCGGGTCGCCAATCGAGGTTGGGACATCGGGCCGCTGTTCGAACTGCTGCCGCTGCTCGCCGAGCGGGGCTATGACCTGATCGGCAAGCTTCATACGAAGAAAGGCGGATCGGGTTATGCGCCCGAATGGCGCGAGCTCGCCTATCAAGGGATGATCGCGTCCGACAAGCTGGTCGGCGACATCGTTGGCGCCTTCGACGAGCATCCTGACCTGTCGCTGCTTGGTCCCGCGCCGCTCTACAAGTCGGTGGCGAGCCATCTCTTCCGCAACGCCGAACTGCTGTCCGATCTCGCGCCGCGTCTTGTCGCACCCGCTTATCCGCCTGCCGACTGGGGTTTCTTCACGGGCACCTTCTTCTGGGCGCGGCGCACGCTGCTGGAAAAGGTCGCCGCGCTCGCCGATTTCGGCGAAACGGGAACGATCAGCCAGGAACGCGATGGCGCGCTCGGCCATGCGATCGAACGGCTGTTCGGGCTCGCGCCGCTGGCGCTGGGCGGCAAGATCGGACTGGTTGGGGATGGCGGGATCGAGATCGTTCAGGCGCCCGGGAACCCGTCGCACGAGCCGGTGATCCAGACGCTGGTCGATGCGGCCGGGCTGGGCATTGGGCCGGTCGACGATGAACTGGCTGCTCTGATCGCCAGCCACAATCCGCTGATCGACTATATCCGCCATGGCCGTGAGGCCGACGCGCTCGATCCCAATCTCTATTTTTCGAGCAGCTGGTACAACAGCGTCCATGCCGATGTGCATGCGGCGGGGATGCACCCGCTCCACCATTATATCCACCATGGCGCGGTGGAAGGGCGTTCGACCGGGCCGTTGTTCGACGGGGCCTATTACCGCAAAAGTCATGACGATGTGACGGGCGATCCGCTGCGCCACTTCCTGGAGGTCGGCGCCGCGGAGGGGCGGGTGGCGATCCCGATCAGCCGGCCACGCTACGAGACATCGGACGAGCGGCCGCGCCGTTTCTACCGGCATTTCGATATCGCCCGGGAGGAAGCCTTTCTGCGCGGCCTCGCCGAACTTCCCGAGGCGGCGCATCGCGAGGCGGATGACACGCTGATCACTGTAGTCATGCCCGCCTGGAACCGGCGCGACCGTATCGCCGCCGCGATCCGATCGGTGCTGGCGCAGAGCCACAAGAAGTTCGAGCTGCTGGTCGTCGACGATGGATCGACCGATGGCACGGCCGAGATCGCCGCGGCCTTTACCAGCGACCCGCGTGTCCGGGTGATCCGAGGCGCGCATGGCGGGGTGAGCGCGGCGCGCAACCTGGGCCTCGCGGCCGCGGCCGGGGAGATCGTCGCCTATCTCGACAGCGACAATAGCTGGAAGAGCTGGTTCCTGGACGTGATGGCGCTGTTCATGACCTCGCAGCGGATCGACGCCGCCTATTCGGGGATCGCGCTGCGCGACGAACTCAACCAGTTGACCGGCTATCGCGGCGACGATTTTGACTGGGACGCCTGTCTCGCCGAAAATTATGTCGACCTGAACGCCTTCTGCCATCGCCGCACGCTCATCGATCAGCTTGGCATGTTCGACCGCAATCTGCGGCGGATGGTCGATTGGGACCTGATCCTGCGTTACGCCAAGGGCCGACCGGTCGGCTATGCGCCCTTCGTCGGCTGCGAATATCATGATGCAAAGAGTGACGCCGGGCGGATCACGGTCAGCGAGCCCGCCGCCTTTCAGGCGCTGGTTCGCGCCAAGAACATGCTGGGCCTGCCCACCGGCCACGATGCGCATGAGCTTGCAGCGAAGCTGAAGCTGAACGTCGCGATCAAGATCGCCGCGCCCGAGGAAGAGAAGGCGGCGTGGGGCGACTTCCATTTTGCAGAGAGCCTCGCCACGGCGATCGAAAAACTGGGCCATACGGCGCGCATCGATTTCCGAGGCCAATGGCATGGCCATGCCATTGCCAGCGAGGATCTCGTCATCGTCCTGCGTGGGCTGATCCCCTATGAGCCGCGGGCCGGACAGATGTGCTTCCTGTGGAACATCAGCCATCCCGATCAGGTCGGCTTCGACGAATATGACCGGTACAGCCGGGTCTATGCGGCGTCCGCCTCGCACGCCGCCATGCTGGAGCATATTGTGCGGCCGCCGGTCGCGGCGATGCTGCAGGCGACCGATCCCACGCGCTTTCACCCCATGGACGGCGCGAGCGGGCCCGATGTCTTGTTCGTCGGTAATTCGCGCGGAGTCGATCGCGATATCGTCACCTGGGCGATCGATGCGGAACGGCCGCCGGTTATCTATGGCGATGGCTGGGAAGGCCGCGTGCCGCCTGATCTGATCGTGGCGGCCAATATCGATAATCGCGATCTCGGCGCACTCTATGCCGGGGCTGGCGCGGTGCTCAACGATCACTGGCCGTCGATGCGCGCCTTCGGCCTGCTGTCGAATCGGCTGTTCGATGTGGTCGGCAGCGGGGGCAGGGCGATCTCCGATCGGGTGCCATCGATGGCGTCCGTGTTCGGCGACGCTGTGGCACAGGTGTCGGGTCCGGCGGAGCTTGCGGCGGCGGTCGAGGCGATTCTCGCCAAACCGCGCGGCGGACCCGTCGCGAAGCTCGCCGCCGATTATGTCCATGCCGAACACAGTTTCGACGCGCGGGCGCAGACATTTATAACGGACGCCTTCGCCGTCCTCGGCTTGCCGTCACCCTTCGCCGCGCCCGAGCCTGATTTCGACAACCGCATCGCAGTCCACATCGTCGCCCGGCACAGCGCGATAGGCCCGCAAAGCTCGGCCTATATCCGGCTCGTTGCGCCGCTGACCGACGAAAGCGTCGCGAGCCGCGTGCGGCTCACGCTTGGCGCGCCCGATGATCCGGTGCCGGATTGCGATATCTGTATCGTCCAGCGCACCGCCTTGCCTTCGGTCAACGCGGTCGATGCGCTGGTGCGGCGACTGGGCGAGATCGGTGCGGCACTGGTGGCCGATGTCGATGACGCCTTCACGCTGATCGGGGCCGATCATCCCGAATATGATCTCTACCGCCCGCTCAATGCCGCGCTGGACCGGGTGGTTGCGGCGGCGGCGGAAGTCTGGTTCTCGACCGCCGACCTCTCCGAAGCCTATGCGGCGCTCGGGCCGCGCAGCGCTATCATTCCCAATGCGATCGAGCCGCGGCTGTGGCGCGACTGGCGGCATGGTCGGCCTGCACCGTTCGCCGGCGACAAGGTGCGGATGGTGTATATGGGCACGCACACTCATGGTCCGGACCTGGCGATGATCCGCCCGGCGCTCGACGCGCTATATACCGAGCGCGGCGATCTGTTCGACCTGACGGTGATCGGGATCGACCCAGATCTGGAGCCCGCCCCGTGGCTGCATCGGCTCGCGCCACCCGCCGAAGCGGTCAGCTATCCGCGCTTCGTGCGCTGGTTGCGCGAGCAGGGGCCGTTCGACCTGGGACTGGCTCCGCTCACCGACAACGCGTTCAACCGGTGCAAATCGGATATTAAGGCGCTCGACTATGCGGCGCTTGCGATCCTGCCACTGCTCAGCGATGGCCCGGCCTATCGCACCGATGCGGAGTTGGGGCGGCATGCGCTGTTCGCTGGCGCCGAGGGTTGGCTCGATGCTTTGCGTGCCGTGCTCGACGATCGCCAGGATGCGGCTCGTCGCGCGGAGGCGGCGGCGGCCCATGTCTGGAACCGACGTACGGTCTCCGGCATTGCAGCCATGCTGGTCGAACGCCTGGAGGCGCTTCGCGGTTAGGAGAGATTGATGACGAAGCGCGGCCTGCTCCTCGTCGCGGCGCTGCCGCTGCTGCTCGGTGCAGCGGGTGATATGCCCGAGCTCGTTCTGCCGATCGCTTGCAAACTTGGCGTAGATTGCGCGGTCCAGAACTATGTCGATATCGATCCGTCGCCGGGGGCGAAGGACTTCCATTGTGGTCAGCGCACCTATGACAAGCATCGCGGGACCGACATCCGGCTGCAGAGCATGGCGCAGCAGCGGCAGGGCGTCGCGGTGCTCGCGGCGGCGGCGGGCACTGTGCTGCGCGCGAGAGACGGGGTTGCCGATATCTCGGTTAAGGAGACCGGCAAAGCGGCGGTCGACAAGATCGAGTGCGGCAACGGTGTCGTGATCGGACATGCCGGCGGGCTGGAAACCCAATATTGCCATATGGCGAAGGGCAGCATCACGGTGAAGCCCGGCCAGCGGATCGCGGCGGGGGCGCCGATCGGCAAGGTCGGCCTGTCGGGCAATACCGAATATCCGCATCTCCACATCAGTGTGCGCAAGGACGGCCGGGACGCCGACCCCTTCGCGCTGGGCGCGAAGCCGGGACAATGCGACGGCGGGCGCAACATCTGGGCCGCCTCATCAGGGCTGACCAGGGGCTATCAGTCGGGGCAGGTGCTTAACGCCGGCTTCGCGACCGGACCGATGACGATGGCGGCGGCGCAGGAATATGGCGAGAACCAGCGTCCGCGCCCATCACGCAGCGCACCCGCGCTCGTCGCCTTCGTCCAATCGATCGGTCTGCAGCGCGGCGATGTGCAGAGGCTCGTCGTCACGGGCCCCGGTGGCGCGACGCTGGCGGAAGGCAAGCTGCCGGCCCTTGATCGAGATAAGGCGCAGACAATCATATTCACGGGCAAGAAGCGGCAGGCAGCGGGATGGCCGGCCGGCCGTTATTCAGCGCGCTATAGGGTGATGCGGGGGGATCAGGCGGTGATCGACCGGCGTTTCCACATCATGTTGGACTAGCAACCTTCCCCCACGCGCGCCCACCGCCTATGGATGTTTTCCGGCGAAAAAGGGGCGCGAAGTGAAAGAAGTTCTCCACGTTGGCTGCGGCAAGGCCACCATCAAGAAGATGACCGCCGGGTTCCAACAGGGTTGGCGCGAAGTACGGTTCGACATCAATCCCAACGTGAATCCCGATATTGTCGGTACGACAGTGGATATGACGGGTGTCGCCAGTGAAAGCGTCGATGCCGTCTATTCCTCGCACAACATAGAGCATGTCTACGCGCACCAGATTGGTAAGGTGCTGAGTGAATTCTGGCGCGTGCTTAAGTCCGATGGCTTCCTGGTCGTCACCTGCCCGAACATTCAATATGTGGCGGAGTTCATCGCAAAAGGACAGTTGGACGAGCCGCTATATACCTCTTCAGCAGGCCCAATTAGCGCTCTCGATATTCTCTACGGACATGGCAAGGCGATCGAAAACGGCGAAGAATATATGGCGCACCGCACCGCATTCACCGACTCGACGCTTAAGAAGGGATTGAATGCGGCGCGCTTTGCAACAATCGGTGTCCGGAAACATCGTCTCGACCTTTGGGCGATAGCTACCAAGACCGCCGTTCATTCGGATGTGGCTCGCCGACTGATGAACGAGTATCTGCCGCCAAGGGATATGCCTGCCGGCGCACCGGAAAATAGCCGATGAGCAAGCGCATCCTCATCGTTCATCAGAACGCCCTCGGGCAATTCGCGCATATAGCGGACGCTCTGATGGCGAGGGGTGATCAGGTCGCTGCGATAGCGAACACGACCGCGAAGGCGAAGCCCGGTGTTCGGTTCAGCCGGTGGAAGTATCCCCGGGGCAGCACGAAAGGCATTTTCCCTGCCGCGACGCGAGCGGAGGCCGATCTTATCCGTGCCGAGGCTGCGGCATCGGCCGCGGTCGAACTGAAGCGAAGCGGATTCGAGCCCGATGTCATCATCGGTCATCCTGGCTGGGGCGAGACCATTCACCTCAAGAACGTCTTCCCGCAGGCGAAACTGATATTGTTCGGTGAGTTTTATTATCGGGACAGCGGCGCCGATGTGAATTTCGACAAAGAGTTCGAAACTCCCGCGCTAGCCAGCGCGATGCGGACCAATGGCAAGAATGCGACCCAGGCGCTGGCCTATACCATGGCCGATATGATCGTCAGCCCTACGCGCTTTCAGGCCTGGACTTTTCCGCCGGCATTTCAGCCGATTATTCGGGTGCTGCACGAAGGGATCGATCTCTCCAAGGCCAAGCGCCGCCCGGATGTCCGCGTTACATTACGTGACGGGACCGTGCTCGATCGCTCGACGCCGGTGATCACCTTCATCAATCGGAATTTCGAACGCCTGCGGGGTTTTCACATCTTCATGAGGGCGCTGCCGGAATTTCTCGACGCCGTGCCCGAAGCCCATGTGATCGCGATCGGCGCCGATGGCGAGGGCTATGGCGAGACGCGCTCAGATGGCAAGAGCTGGCGGCGCGCGATGCTCGACGAGCTTGGCGATCGGCTGGACCAAAGCCGGCTCCACTTCGCGGGGCAGGTCGATCATCAGCAGATGGTCGATATTCTCTCGATCGGTGCGGCCCACATTTACTACACCTACCCGTTCGTCCTCTCCTGGTCGCTGGTGGAGGCGATGGCCTGCGAATGCCTGCTGTTGGCATCGGATACGCCGCCGGTGCGCGACGCGATCACCGATGGGGAGGACGGGATATTGAACGACTTCTTCGATGTGCACGCGCTGTCGCAAGCGATGATCGATGCGGTGCACTTCCCCGAACGTTTCGAGCCGATGCGCAAGCAGGCGCGTCAGACCGCGTTAGACCGCTTCGATCGCGCCACTGTGGGGGTGCCCGGATGGCTGGCGCTGATTGATGAGGTCGCCGCAAGGGGTTGATCGGGGCGCATAGCTCTTGAGCCAACGCACGGCATGATTTCGTAAATTGACTGTAGCTGCTTGCGTCGACGGTGTGTGGGCGTGTTCGCTTGGTTCTGAAGATCGCCTGCGCGCAAGGTATGCACGCCCAATTTTCGTGCGTCGCATCGACATCTAACAAAAAAGAACAAAAAAGGGCCGGCTTTCGCCGGCCCCTCTTCGGAGCCGGCGAACCGGCCCCTTCATGCTGTGGTTCAGCCGAGGACGAGATCGCCGTCGTCGTTGAATTCCAGGTCTGCGGCAGTGACGCCGATCAAACGAACGTACGAGTCGAGCGACGAAGCCTCATCGAAGTCCGAAGCATAGTACAGATAGGTATCCGCACCGACCTGAAGCGCAACAACTGCATTGTCTTCATCAGCATCGGCGAAGCGCTCTACCGCATAGGTAAGCGCGGCCTCGGCGAGCGTGAAGGCAACGCCATCTTCCTGAAGAATAACGGTCGAGTCTTCGTCGAGCGGAGCCAGGCCATCTTCGAACACGATCTTGTCACCAGCGCCGAAGTCGCTGATCGTCTCATAGACGTCGTCTTCCTCAGGAACAGAGAACAGAGTCGCATCGCCTGCGGCGATGTTGAACGTGTCCGCGCCTTCGCCGCCCGACAGATAGTCGGTGCCGAGGCCGCCGGTCAGATCGTCATCGCCCAGATCGCCGCCAACGAAATCTTCGCCGTCGCCAGCGTCAATCGTGTCGTTGCCCTGGCCGCCACGCAGGCTGTCATCGCCAGCACCGGTTTCGGTGATGGTGTCGTTGCCCTTGTTACCATTGACGGTGTCGTTCTCGGAACCGCCATCGATCGTGTCGTCGTCAGCGCCGCCGAAGATCCGATCACGACCAGCGCCGCCGTTGAGGGTATCCTCGCCAGCATTGCCCTGGATGTAATCGTTTCCGCCGTTACCGTTGATCAGGTCGTCGCCATCGACAGCACCAGCGACCGTAGTTTCGGCATTGCCATAAAGGCGATCTGCGATCGTGCCGCCATTGATGGTGTCCTTACCAGCGCCGCCGTTAAGCGTCAGGCTGCCAAGGCCAGCCGTACCGACGAGCGTGTCATCTCCGGCTTCGCCGGAGATGGTGTAATTGCCGGTATCCACGAGGGGATCGTCAACGACCACAGTGATAACGTCGGCCGCCGCGCCACCATAGACGAGGTGATCGCCCGCGCCTTCGACACTGATCGTGTCAATGCCACCGAAACCATATACCGCATCGGCGTCAGCACCGTCGGCTGCGAGAGTCTCAACGCCATCGTTGCCGATGATCAGCTCGCCACCAACATCGAACGTGAGGGTGCCACCTGCCAGCTCGGAAGCCGCGAAGGTGAGTTCCTGCTCGGCATAGGTGATTGTGACCAGAGCTGCAGTCAGACCAGCCTGCGGAGTGTAGACAACGGTCAACTCCGCCGGAGTTGCTTCGCGGAAAACGAGCGTGTTGCCAGCTTCGAAAGCGCTGGCGTCAGCCTGAGTGCCATTCTCAAAAATGAAACTTGCCATTAGTAACCTCCAGTTGAACCTTTAACCCGGGCAAGCAGCGCGCCTCCTCATCCTCACGAGGAGGAGACACCACTTGCCGCTCGTGAACCGATCCCCCGTGGCATGGTTCGACGAGCAAGCCCAGAACGCTGCTTAGCTAAGCTTTCTCAACCGCGCAACAGGCAAAAAGCGCGCCGCAGCATCGTGTTCCGGCCTTACACTCTCCGAAACGACTATAGGAGCCGCCCGGACGCGCCAATTTACCGCGAAATCCAAGGAAAGTCGATGCTGCGATGCGGTGACGGCCCATTTCCAGAAATCGCAATGTGCGCACAAGTTACGGATTTATGCGATGAATTGCCGCCGTTCGAAGATTGCACCGTCAATCAACCGGCTTTATGCTGTTCATTTCTGCCTTCCAACGAGCTGACCAGGCCGATGTGGCGATTCCCGTGAGGGCGCCGAACTGCTTCAGATCATCGGCATATGTGTCGGCAAGCAAAGCGATGTCGGCCGGTTGTAGCTTCGTGCCATAATCCTGCTCGCGCGCACTGTGGATGATCCTGACTGCGACGGACGGAGCGGAAGTTTGATCCAAAAAGGAGCAGATTTCCGGAATTACAGTGTTTGGCCGGTCACGCAGATCCTCCGACCGTAAGAACAGACACTGCTCCCGCGGAAAATACTTCAGCAGGGAGGAAACCTGCCGACCATAAAAACCTCGCTCAACATAGCTGAACACCCGGTGATGCGACGCTGCTGCGATATTGTCGGGATCCATGCGCGCGCGGCCTTCGCGGATGCACCACTGAAAGGGGCGCGTCTCCTTGCCCTTGGCATATTCCATCTTCCAGTGCGACCAGGCGCGCTGGATGGGGTCTCGGAATAGCAGGATGAAACGCATTGTCGGATTGTAAGCAGCAATCCGCGCGATCGCGTCTGGCCAGTAGATGTAGATTGGCGTCGCCTCGCCCCACATCCGGCCGTCATCGACGAAAAGGTCGTGATAGGGCCCATAATCAGGGTGAACCCAATCGACCCTATCCGCGTCATCGAAGAAATGCGCTTCCTTGACGTCGGGGAGTTGGAGCCCAGGCAAATCGCGCAGATATTCGAACAGCGCCGAGGTGCCGCCCTTCTGGACGCCCGCTACAAGAAACTCGACCTTCCGCGCGCCGCTCATTTCTCGCGCATGGAATCGTGCATCGCGTCGGTGAACGGCTGGATCAGATAGCCCATGATCGAGCGCGAGCCGGTCACTATGGCGACCTGGGCCTGCATGCCCGGGGTCAGCTTCACATTGGGGCCCGCCTTGGCCAGCGCCTCGGGCGTGATCGTCACCTCGGCGATGAAGAAGGACGTGCCGGTCTTCTCGTTGATCCGGGCATCGGCGGAAACCAGAGTAACATGCCCCTCGACCGGCGGGGTCGTGTGGGTGCTGTACGCGGTCAAGGTAACCTGCGCCGGCATGCCGACCTTCACGTCGGCGATGTCCTTGGGCGATACCTCGGCGGTGACGACGAGCTTCGCATTGGCGGGCACGATCTGCATCAGCTGCTGGCCCTGGGTGGCGACGCCGCCCTCCGTGAACTGGCTGAGGTTGAACACATAACCACTCACCGGCGCGCGAATCTCGGTCTGCGCTACCTGAGCGAGCAGGGCGCGAAGTTTGGGCTCGTTCTCGGCCAGCTGATCCTGCGCGGCACGGATGCCGTCGGCTACCTCGGTCTGATGCTTGTTTTCGAGCTGGGCAATCTGCAGCTGGATCTCTCCGATCGACTGGCGCGCGCGCGCCATTTCCGCGGTCATCGATCCGCGCTGGCCACGGATGTTGACCGCATTGCGTTCGAGCGCGAGGCGCCGGGTCTCCGGCGCATAGCCCTGTCGGCTGAGCTCACGAACGTCGCGAAGTTCCTGCTGGATAAGGCCCGTCTGGTCGTCGATCGCCTGCGCCTGCACGCGGAGGCCCGTTAATTGCGTCGCCACCTGCGATGCCTGAGACCGCAGCACCTGCGCCTGGCTGCGGTACAGTAGCGTGCGCGTCTGGAACAGTGAGCGTTGGGTGTCCATCAACGCGGCCACGGCCGGCTCGGCCGAGCGGCTCAGAAGCTGGGGCGGAAAGCTTATGTCACTGGCGTTGGCAGCCTCGGCCTGGAAACGGGCGATATTGGCCAGGGCGCTGTCGACATTGCTTTGATAGACATCGACGCTCGCCTTGCTCTGGGTGTCGTCGAACCGGATCAACACCTGCCCCTTGGCGACGCGCTGTCCTTCGCGGACCAGGATCTGCCGGACGATGCCGCCCTCCAGCCGCCGGATGTCCTTGCTGTTATTCTCGACGCGGACCGTGCCGGGCGCGAGTACCGCGCCGGAGATCGACAGGAAGGCCCAGAGCACCATCGTCAAGACCAACAGGCCGACAACGATCGATCCAGCGATGATCGGACGCTGCAGCGATTTGCGCAGCTGGGCATCGTCGGCCGGATTGCCAGAAACATAGGCGACGGCGGATTCGTCGCTGTCGGCGTCGACCTCGGGTTCCTCGCGTCTCAGGAGGCGGCGGAAATCGGACAGAAGCTTCACGACTTGATCTCCGGGAGGGCCGGGCGCTGATCGCCTTGCAGGGCTTTCAACACTTCTTCGCGCGGTCCATATTTGTTGATCTGGCCATTGCGTAACACCAGCAGCTTATCCGCTCCTGCGAAAATGCTGGGCTTGTGCGAAACCATGACGACCGTTCCGCCGCGCGCCTTTATTCCTTCCAGTGCCTTCAGCAGCGCCGATTCACCTTCAGCATCGAGATTGGCGTTGGGTTCGTCGAGAATGACGACCTTCGGATCGCCGTACAACGTCCGCGCGAGGCCGACGCGCTGGCGCTGGCCAGCGGACAGGGTCACGCCGGATTCGCCCAGGTCGGTCTCATAGCCTTTGGGCAGGCGCAGGATCAGATCATGCGCGCCCGCCGCCTTCGCGGCGCTAACGATATCGGCATCATCCGCATCGAGCAGGAAGCGGCAGATATTATTGCGCACGGTGCCCGCGAACAGCTCAGTATCCTGCGGCTGATAGGCGACATGCCGGCCGAAATCGGCGCGGTCCCAGCTATAGACGTCGGCGCCGTCGAGGCGCACCGTTCCGCTATTGGGTTTCCAGACGCCGCACATCAGCCGCAGCATGGTCGACTTGCCCGCACCCGACGGGCCGATGATGCCGACCATTTCGCCGGGCTGGATCCGCAGGTTGAGGCCGACGAGCACGAGCGACGGCGCGCCCTGTGGCGCGAAGCTGACATTTTCGAAGGTGATCCTGCCGGTCGGCGTCGGCAGCTGAGTTGCGGGCACGGGCGCTTCATATTGGCCGAGGACGTCCTCGAGCCGGCGATAGGCCTCGCGTCCCTCGAACAGCGCCTTCCACGACCCCATGATTCTGTCGATCGGCGCGAGCGCGCGCGCCGAGAGGATCATGTTCGCGAACAGCAGGCCCGGCGCGATGTTGCCCACGATGATCAGATAGGCGCCGAGCCCGATGACGAGGACCTGGATCAGCATGCGCACGAAGCGGATTGCGGAACCGTAGAAGCTGCCCCGCTCGCTTGCGACGATGCCCATCTGCAATGCGATCTGCCGGAAATGCGCCCAGGATGCGCCGAGGCTGGGCAGCATGCCGAGCGCGCGGACGATCTCCGCGTTGCGCAGCGCCGCGTCGGTGAAGGAATAGCTTCGGATCGACGCCTGGCTTTGCGACTTGAGCGCCGTATGCGTCGCGCGATCCTGGAGGAAGGCCAGCAGCAGCAGGATAAGCCCCCCGACAAAGGTCAGCAGGCCGATCCACGGATCGATCACGAACAAAATGCCCAGGAAGACCGGTATCCACGGCACGTCGAGCAGCACCCCGACGGCGTTGCCGGACACGATCGTGCGCACCGTGTCCAGATCGCGCAGCGCCTGAGCGTGCGACCCGCCCTTGCGGCGGACGACGAGGTCAAACAGCGCTGCGAAGGTATGGCTGGCAAGCTTGCGGTCGAAGGCGACGCCGAAATGGATCAGCACCTGCGCCCGGAAATGGTCGAGCAGATTAGACACCATGAAGACAATCGCGACGCCGACGGTCAGGACCATAAGCGTCGCCCCGCTATGGCTGGTCAGCACCCGGCTGTAGATCTGGTTGGTGTAGATCGGCAGCGCCAGATAAAGGAGGTTGCTGGCCAGGCTGAACAGCGCGGCGAACATGAAGGACCGCTTGCCTAGCGCCAGTGCTTCCGAGAGCCGCGTCGTCTCTTTCTTGGATGAGCCGGTTTTCATGGGGGCGAAATAGATCCTGGATGGGCCGATGGCCGGTAGGCCGCCGAGCGCGTGCGTCTTATCAGATGGCGACGAGGCGGCGAAAGATTTTCATCGCGGCGGCTTTTCGTCGCCCGGAGCGGTTTCGTAATGCTGCACCGATGGTGGCAGTTTGCCCGCCTCGCGCAGAGGGCTCTGCGTGATCGGCACAAGGGGTGCGTCGGTAAACTGCTTTCCCGGCGTCGGCGGCAGCGCCGAAGAACCGGTCGGTTTCGGCTGGGCATTGCCGCGCAGATCGGGCTTGCGCTTCGAGTTGACGGGCGCCGCGCCGATATGGTCGATCAGGATCATCGCCGGATCGGTCGGGAACAAGCCCCGCCAGCGTACCTTCTTGAATTCGGCTTCGGGATCCTTGGCGGGAATCGCCGAATTGACGGTGCGGGCGTCGAGCCGGCCCATGGCGAGCAGCAGCGCGGCCCGCGCGATATATTCCTGATAGCGGCTCGACAACAGATTGAGCTGCGCGCTGGCCAGCTCCTGTTCGGAATTCAGCACTTCGGTCGGGCTGCGCAGGCCATAGCCTTCCTCGCGCTGCATGCCCGCAAAGGCGATCTGCGTGGCTTCGACCTGACGCGTGCCCGAGGTGACGGCCACTCGCGCGGAAGCAAGTTGATTCCATGCAAGAACCACATCTTGCAACGCTTGGCGCCGCTCGCCGTCGACAACCGCCTGGGCGGCATTATTCTGGTCCTGCGCCTGGCGGATACGCGAGCGTATCGCGCCGCCCTGCCACAGAGGCTGAGTGATCGTGACCTGGGCAAGCACCTCGGTAGTATAGTCGCGGAAGCTGGGATCGCGGAGATCTCCGGTTTTTCCCGCCTGAGCGGAGATCACCGCGCTCGGCCGCTGGCCGCCACGCTGCTCGGCGATGTTGGCGCGCGTCGCCATTTCCGCGTGGCGGGCCGCCAGGAGATTGGCGTTCTCCGCATCGGCGATCGCGAATGCCTCGTCTATCGATGTGGGCAGGCCGGGCAGCTCGGGCAGAGGAGCCAGTTCGCCGGGCTCATGACCGACGACCTGAAGATATTCACCGCGGCTGATCGATAGCTGTGCCACCGCATTGGCGATCTGGACCTCGCCGGAGGCGAGCCGGGCATCGGCCTGCGCGACATCGGTAAGGGTGACGTCGCGGACCTTGCGGCGTGTCCGTCTCGCGTCGAGCTGATCGCGCAATACCTGAACATTCTCGCGCGACACCGCGAGGCGATACTGGTCGCGCAGTACGGCGGCATAGGCGGCAATGACGTTCTGGACGATCTGCCCCTCGACGCGGCGGAGCTGCTCCTCGCTGGCGTGGACATTTGCGCGCGCTTCCTCGAGTGCGCCCCGCACCCGGCCGCCGCTATAGACCTGCTGCCGCAGGTTTAACGTAGCGTCACCTATCTTATCGCTGGTCACCCTGTCGAAGGTACTGGTGATCCGCGTCTTGGAATAATCATAGGTCGCCGTGGCGCTGACCGAGAGGCTCGGCCCATATTGGGCGCGCGTCTGGACATAATTTTCGTTGACGCTCTTTTGGCGGTAACGCTGTTCGGTCAGCGTTGGATTGCTCGCATAGGCAGACGCCACAGCATCCATCAGCGTCTCCGCAAAGGCCGGCGCGGGGGCGAGCATCACCGTCGCCGCGCTAAGCAGCAGCGCCCAGCGGCGCGCGCCGAGGCGATTTGCCTTGATGGTGATAGGATCGATGGTGAATATCATCCAGTTCGCCGCCCCATATACCGACAGCTCCTGCGAGGCATGCCTATCATGCCGACCGGGCCCATAGCCACCTGTGCGCGGCTGTCAATTACGATCCGCTCCTTGCTGGGGGCTTAACGGCTTGCGCTCAAAGCGCTCTTCTTCCTAAGAGACCGCACCATTGTGCCGCGTGCCGCGGCCGTTTCCAATCAGGATCCGTCGCATGTTTCTGGCTATTTCGTCATATCGTCCGGCATGGTAGCGAGATTGGCATGACGGGGGGATTTTGGCGACGGCGGGCGATGAGAAGCGCCCTTTCCAAGGCGAACGCAGCCCGCGACGTCGGCGATTGGCGGGCCGCGGGGAAACATTATCGCCGCTTCCTACGCCATCGCCCCGATGATTTCGCGATCTGGGTACAGCTTGGCCACATGATGGCGGAAAGCGGCGACAGCGCGGCGGCCGATCAGGCCTATCGTGCGGCTTATGACCTCAATCCCCGCAACGCCGATCTCGCCTTGTGCCGTGGGCATCTCGCTCGCCGCATGGGGGACGTCGCGCAGGCGATCGTCCTGTATCGAGAGAGCCTCGCGCTGGATGGCAACGATCATGCGGCGGCCGCGCTGGCTGAGCTTACGTCGCCGGGCTTTGAAATTGACGGAGTTTCCCCGCAACGGTGCGGCGGCGTGCTGCAGGGCTGGTTTGGCCGCGATGTATCAGGTGTTCTGTTCGGCGATGGCGATGATAGTGCCTGGGTCGAGTTTCGCGTCGGCGAGCGGCTGGTAGGGCAGGCGGTTGCCGAAGCGGACGATGATGGCGCGCTTGTTTTCCGTGCGACGCTGGATGTCGATCTCGGCGACAATGGCGAAGGCGTCGAGGTCGTGGCGCGGCGCATGCCGGATGGCGTGGAGCTCGAAGCATCACCCGTCCTGCTCTTCCCGCCGTCGCGCCATCCCACCGACCATCCGGTCGCCTGGGGCGTGCCCTGTGAGGTGGTCAAGCCGCTGACCCTGCCGGTGGACAGCGAGATCGTTCTGTTCGTCACCCACTCGCGCAGCGGCAAGATCAAGCCGCACGTCCTGCCTTATCTGCGGGCATTGAAGGCTCAGGGCCTCGGCATCTTCCTCATCGCGGCCGTCGATCGGCCTGTCGATCTGCCCGCCGACCTGATCGCCTTGACCGATGCGTTGATCGTCCGGCGCAACGCCGGCTATGATTTCGGCGCGTGGAGCCATGCGTTCAAGCTTCATCCGCGGCTTTATGGCGCGGCGACGCTCTACCTGGTCAACGACAGCGTGTTTCCCGCCACCCGCGACGCCCGGATCGGCGCGATCGTCGATCGGATACGCGCGAGCAAGGCCGACCTGATCGGACTGACTGAGAGCCATGAATGGCGCTGGCATGTCCAGAGCTACTTCCTGGCCATCAAGCCGCGGCTGCTCGCGTCGCGTGGCTTCCACGGCTTCATGGACGATCTGCGGATGCTCACCCGCAAGGACCATGTGATCCGCGCCTATGAGGTGCGGCTTGGCGAGATGGCGGAGCGCGACGGCTTTGACGTCGAGATATTGTTCCCCAGCGCGACTGCGATCAATCCGGCCCTGTTCGGCTGGCGTCAGCTGATCACCGACGGGTTGCCCTTGGTGAAGCTGCTGCTGCTGCACGGTGAGTTCAAGCAGGCCGATATCGAAGGCTGGCAGGCTGTGCTGGCCGATGCCGGCTTCGATGTCGCCCTTGCCGAGGCTACGCTGACCGCGGCGGCGGAGACGGGCCCCGTCGACGATGGCGGACGGCTGATCGCCCGGCGATTGCCGGGCGAGACGCAGGCCGGCGCGCCGTTGCGGATATCCTTCTTCGGGCCGTGGAATTACGACAATGGGCTGGGCCATGCCAGCCGGGGAATCATCGGCGCGATCCGCCGCACCGGGGCACTGGTCAATCTCCATCCGATCAAGCAGCCTTTCCATATCCACAAACCGCTGGCGCCGCCGGTCGACATCCTCGATTTCGAAGGCCGCGCCGATATCGCGGTGGTCCACCTCAATCCCGACAGCTGGCATCTGCTGACCGACTGGCAGCGCGGTTCGATCGCCGAAGCGGGGCGGCGGATCGGCTATTGGGTCTGGGAGATGGGGCATATTCCGCCGGCCTGGCGGCGTAATTTCGTCGCGGTCGACCGGATATGGGCGCCTAGCCGCTATTGCGCGGATCTGTTCGCGGCGCAGGGCGAGGCGCCCGTGGACGTCGTTCCCCATGTCGTGCCCCTTTCCGAACCGCGGCCGCTGGATCGCGCCCGGGCATTGGCGCGGCTGGGTCTGCCCGCCGATCGTCGCACCATTCTCTATATATTCGACGGGTCGAGCTATCTGGTGCGCAAGAATCCTGCGGCGCTGGTCCGTGCTTTCTCGGCATCGGGACTGGCCGCGCGCGGCTGGTCGCTGATACTGAAGACCAAGCATCTCAACGACCGTCCCGAAGAAGGCGCGGCGTTCCATGCGCTGGCGGAGGAAACCGAAGGCGTGGTGCTGATCGATCGCGCTATGGCCGCCGACGAACTGGCTGATCTCACCGCGCTCGCCGATCTCTATGCTTCGCCGCATTGCTCCGAAGGCTTCGGCCTGACGATCGCCGAGGCGATGGCGGCGGGCAAGCCGGTCGTCGCGACCGATTTCGGGGGCAGCCGCGACTTCCTCGACGCGAATGTCGGCTGGCCGGTCAAATGGCATGCGTGGCGGCTCGATCAGGATTTCGGCCATTATACCGAGGGCGGCCAGTGGGCGCGGATCGACGAGCCGGCGCTCAGCGCGACGCTGATCCGGGCGGCCGACTCGATCGAGGCCGGGGACGGCGCGAAGGGGCGCGACGCGCGTGAGCGGATCGGCGAGCTGTTGTCGCATGAGGCGGTCGCGGCAAAGGTTGCGGCAAGCTTTGCCGCGGTTGTCGAGACGCCGGCCGATGCGGGCGGCGTGCATATCCCGGCCAACCTGTCTGCAGGGGTGCCGGTGGAACGCGCAGTGCTCGGCCCTGCGTTGAGCATCGTTGCGCTGGCCCCGGATGGCGCCCTGGACATCGCGTTGCCCGAAGACCTGCCCACCAGCCGCGATCAGTGGATCGTGCTCGCGCCGCGGGGGGCGATATTGGCGCCGCTGTTCGAGCGCGCCTGGCGTGACGCCGCCGAGACGCGGCCCGATGTCGGCATCTTCTATGGCGATGATTTCGCCGCGAACGCGGACCGTGGGCTCGACCAGCTCCGGCTCAAGCCTGCTTTCGATCTGACCCTTCTTGCCGCGCAGGACTATATCGGCGCGCCGCTGATCATCCGCGCTTCGCTGCTCTCCGAACTCGGCCTGCGGGTCGAAACCGGCGCTGCGCTGCTCGATGATCTGCTGCTGCGCGCGCATCATGCGGGCGTGTCGATCGAGCGGATTCCGCAGGTGTTGCTGGCCTATCCCGACGCGCGCCCACGCATCGACCCGGCGGTGCGCAAGGCCATGCTCGAAAGCCAGCCGCTGTTCGCCCATTATCGCTTCTCGGCGGGCCGGGCGGCAGGCAGCTGGGCGCAGTGGCGCGATTTTGGCCGGAACTTCCCGGCCGTATCGCTGATCGTGCCAACGCGGCGCAGCAAGTTGCCGGGCGCTCGCTCCACTTATGTCGAGCGCTTGCTCAAGGCGATCGCCAAGGCCGACTGGCCGATGGATCGGCTGACGGTGATCGTCGGGGACGACGTCGCCGGTGAGCCCGCCTGGGCGAAGCAGGCCTGGCCCTTTGCGCTGCGGCGGATCGAGACGCTGCGCGGCGAGGATGAGCCGTTCAACTATGCGGCGAAGATGAACCTGCTGTGGCGGGCCGCCGGAACCGAGCAGATCGTGCTGATGAACGACGACCTGTTGCCGGGCGATGCGGGCTGGCTGAAGGCGCTGGTCGGCTTCGCGATGGATGAGACGGTTGGCGGAGTCGGCGGAAGACTGCTCTATGCCGATGGCCGGCTCCAGCATGCCGGAATCGCCCCGATCCATGGCGCGATCGCGCATGCGTGGGCGGGGCGAGTCAAGGCTGGCGGTACCTATCAGGATTGGGCGCTGGTCCAGCGCCAATGGTCGATGGTGACGGGCGCGCTGTTCGCGACTCGCCGCTCGCTGCTGGAAGAGATTGACGGCTTCGACGAGCGGTTCACGCTAGAGTTCAACGACATCGATATGTGTCTGCGGCTGCGCGCGCTGGGCTACCGTATCATCTGCACGCCTGAGGCCGAGATGACCCATGCTGAAAAGGCGTCACGCGGCGAAACGCCGGTGGCGGGCGATCAATATGCGCTGTTCCACCAGCGCTGGATCCGTTGGCTCAACGACGATCCCTCCTGGCACCCCGGGCTGCGCCGCGACGTTTTCGAGGTGACGCCCGCCGATGATCCCGGCGCCTGGTACCGCTGAGCGCCCGCGCATTTCGGACTAGGCTCACGCGGGTGCAGCGGCTAACCGGACGCTATGGTGATGCAATTGCCGCCCCGTTTCGACGCCGATCACTATCTGGCGGTCAATCCCGATCTCGCCATCTCGCGCGATGAGGCGGCCGATCACTATGTCCGCACCGGCCGTGCCGAGGGACGGGTGGCGTCGCCCATGGCGCTGCGCGAGAATCTCATCGGGCTGATCGACGATGGCCGCTCGGTCCTGGAGATCGGTCCCTTCTGCGATCCGTTGTTGCGCGGTCCCAATATCGCCTATCTCGATGTCCTCGATGCCGAGCAGCTGCGCGCGCGCGCGGTCAAGATCGGCAAGGATCCTGCGCGATGCCCCGCATGGATTGATTATGTCGGTGGGCTCGAACAGGTCAGCCGCCGCTTCGACGGGGTGATCAGCAGCCATGCGATCGAGCATAACCCCGATCTGGTCCAGCACCTCGAGCAGGTCGAGCGCATTTTGGAGCCCGATGGCCTGTTCTGCCTGATCATTCCCGACAAACGCTATTGTTTCGACCATTATATGGCCGAAAGCACGATCGCCGACGTCATTCAGGCGCATCGCGAACGGCGGGGCGTCCATAATATCGCCAGCGTGATCGAGCATGTGGCGCTTACCACCCACAATGTGCCGGCGCGCCACTGGGCGGGCGACCACGGGCTGGCCGTACCGGCAAACCGGATCGAGCGGCTGCGCAACGCGATCAGCGCCTATGATATGAGCGGCGGTAACTATATCGACGTCCACGCCTGGTATTTCACGCCCGACAGCTTCCGCGGCATCATCGAGGCGCTCGGCGCACTCGATCTTACGGGGTTCGAGCTGGCGGGCCTCTATGACCCTGCCCGCGATCGCAACGAGTTCTGCGCGGTGCTGCGGCTCAACGCTGCGGCCAGCGAGCGGGCGCGGCACCGGGCGGCGGGCAATGACGTCATCGTCCTCCAGACCGCCGACGCCGACCGCTACGCGCCGATGCTGGCGACGACCGCGCCCAACGTCCGCGAATATTGCCGCCGCCATTGCCTCGGCTATGAAAGCTTCGTCGGGATCAAGCGCGGCTTCCATCCGTGGCAGGCCACCTTCAACCGCATTCCAATGCTGGCCGAACTGGTTGAACGCGGCTTCACCGGCTGGGCGCTCTATCTCGATGCCGACGCCTGGATCCAGGATCTCGACTTCGATCTTCCAGCATACCTCGCCGACAAACAGGATCGCGCGGCGATCTTCGCGACGTCGGGTGTCACCGGCGAACCGTGGGATGTGAATGCCGGCGTGGCGCTGATCAATCTCGGTCATCCGCTCGGCCGCGAACTGGTGGCGCAATGGGCGGCAGGGTTCGCCGGGCACAGCGATGACGATCTGCGCGCTGGCGACGAGTGGTTCGGCGGCGGGAATGACCAGGATCTGCTGCATCAGATATTGCAGCGGGATTCGGCGATAGCCGGCGCGGTGCTGGTCGAACAGATGTCCTTCCTCAACGGGCCGCATGCCCGTTTCATTCGACAGCAACTAAGGGCCTTGTCGCCTAGCCTGGAGGATCGGCTCCGCACCCTGTCGGAAGCCGTGACCGACGTTTTCCGCCGCGACGGCCGGGTCGCCGTCATGCAGCCTTCGACCGAGGATGATCGCTGGTCGGCGCGGTTCGCGCATAGCGACCTGCGGCAACCTTTGTTGATGGAGGCGCCCGTTCCCGTCGCCCGGATCGATATTCTGCCGGCGGTAATGTCGGCATGGGCCAGGGCTTCCGGACCGGCGAGTGAGGGAGCGGTCTGGGACGGTTTTACCGATGCGCTGACGCGGCAGGACGCGAACATGGCCGCCGCCCGCCTAGCCGGGCTTGGCCGTGCCGATTTCGCCCAGGGCTTTCTCGGCGGCGCGCGCCAGCATGAGCGCGCGCGCGATCGTGGCTTCGCCGATCGTCTGGCCCGCTGGACCTACGACAAGCTGCTCTCGCTGTCCGAAGCGGTCGGCGCGGTCAGACTGGAAAATCCGGAAAACGGATCGTGGGGCGGGAACCCACGGATCGATCCGGCGCGCCTGTTCGGCGATGTCGAGGCGGCGCTGGGCATCGACCTCACCCCGCCGGCGTCGATCGGCGGTCATCTCGGCATCGACGTGGGCGGCGGACGGATCGTCCATATGCGGATGCTCGATGCGATCCATGCGGCCTGGCGTCTGCGCCAGATGGCCGACGCGCTCGGTCTGGGCGGGCAAGCGAGCATCGCAGAGATCGGCGGGGGCGCGGGGCTGACCGCCTATTATGCTGCTACGCTGGGCGTGAGCCGGTACTGGCTGTTCGATACGCCCGTGATGAGCGCCGTCCAGGCTTATGTGCTGCAGGATGTGACCACTGCCACCGCGGTCGGCTCGATCGATGCGCTTGCCGGGATCGAGCCTGGCTCGATCGACATCCTGTTCAACACGGATACGTTGCCCAGTATAGAGCGTTGCATCGCCACCAATATACTGCGCGACGCTCGGCGGATCGGTGTGCACCACATGTTGAGCATCAATTCCGAGGCCGAGCTGCCGGGAAGGACGGCAGTCGCCGAGCTGGTGCGGGATGCGCACGGCTATCGGCTGGCGTCCCGCCATCGCCACTGGCTGCGCACCGGCTATGTCGAAGAACATTATATCGGAATTGGCGAGGATAACGGCTGATGGGGTTGCTCTTTTCAACCGCACGGCTGCACTGTCGATCACGCATTTGGGAGTTAGGCATGAATATTGGTGAGGGCGTTCTCTGGGCGTATCGGCTGATCCTGAATCGGGATCCTTCAACCGAGGAGCGGCGCGCCGGCGAGAGTTCGTTCACCGATCCGCAGGCATTGCGTCGGAATTTGCGAACATCGCGCGAATTTGCGCTCCTCCTGGATCGAGCGGGCGAGATTTTCGAACCCGAATACCCGATAGACTGGCGAGAGGGGGTGCTGTGGGGGTTTCGACTGCTATTGCGCAGGGAGCCGAGCGAGGCTGAACTCGAGCATAACCTGCTTTCTGACGATAAGGTCAACAATCTTCGCTTGCGCATCTGTGGCACGCGTGAGTTCGAAACGGGCTCGCCGGGTTCCAGTGCGCTCACCGATTTCGCGATCATAAATGCCTTCGCGCCCTTTCCAGAGAGTGGTGCGGTCGATGGCGCGTTTCGTGACATGTTCGGCGCAACTACGAAGGTAGATTATCTGGATCGCGGCTGGCACCGGCTGGCCGGCTATGTGTTTAAGAGCGTCCCCCGAGACCGTGAACCGAGCCTGCATGGCACTTCCGAATGGGTCGGCACTCTACGCAGTGTGCTCGAAGCCGGCGACCGATTCACGGCGATGGAGCTGGGGGCGGGATGGGCGCCATGGTTGGTCGCTTCGGAGCGCGCCGCCCGCTTGCGCGGTATCGAGGATATCGATCTGACCGGCGTGGAAGCTTCCGCGGAGCACCATGGCTTTATGCTAGATAATTTCCGCAATAACGGTCTCAATCCTGAAAGGCATAGCCTGCACCATGCGGTGGTCGGTGCGGACGATGGCATAGCGTCCTTTCCTCGTCTTCCGGTGGCGACTGACGACTATGGCGCCAATGCGGTGTTCGGCGAAGCCGAGCGTGATGCCGCCGCGATGCGGGGGGAATTGGAAGAGATACGATGCCTGTCGATAAAAACCCTGTTGGCGGGCAAAGACCGGGTCGACGTGATCCACATCGACATACAAGGGCATGAAGAGGCGGTATTAGCCGCGGGAATTGATCATCTGAACGCCAAGGTCCGGCGGCTAGTGATCGGCACTCACTCACGCAGCATCGAGGGGCATCTCTTTGATCTGCTCCATGATAATGAGTGGGTCTGCGAATCCGAAGTTCCGTGCATCCTACGCGCAACGATGGACGGACGGCGGGTGTTGTTCGTCGACGGCGAACAGGTATGGCGTAACGACAGGCTGTCAGGCGTGATGGGACGATGAGCGACGCCGAGGAAGACGTCCGTGCCGCTTATCGGTGGATACTGGGGCGCGATGCCGATTCCGGCGGGCTCGATCATTATGCGGAACGCCTGCGATCGGGTAAGCTGATCTGGCCCGACCTCCGTAGGGCTCTGCTCGAGAGCCCGGAATTCACGCAGGGAAAAGCGAGCTATGTTGCAGTCGACATCGGTAACGATCTGAAAGCGGTTGTCGATCCGCAGGAGCCGGAGTTCGGAAGGCACATCGCGGCAGGGGGAGGCTGGGAACCGCATATCGTCGATGCGATCCGATCAAACCTCGCGCTCGGGCAGACCTTCGTGGATGTTGGCGGCAATGTTGGTATCATGTCGTTCAACGCCGCCGCTGTGGTGGGGCCCACGGGTAAGGTCGTTGCGTTCGAGCCCAATCCGCAAAATGTCTCGGCATTTCGTCGAGGTGTCATTGCCAATGAATTCGCGAACGTCACGTTATTCCCGCTGGCTTTGTCGGATCACCGGCACATGATCGGTCTGACCAGCGCGTCCAACGCGAAGGTGCTGGGTGATGCGCTCGCGACCCAAGCCGCAGAGGTCATCCAGGCTATTCCAGCAGATGAGATATTGCAGTATGAGCAGCGGCTGGATCTGATCAAAATCGATATCGAAGGCTATGAGCTGCCGGCTTTGAAGGGCATGCGGCAGGCGCTGGCGTGCCATAAGCCGAAGGTTCTGTGTGAGTTTAACCCGCTATGCCTCAATGCGCAGGGCGGGATCGATGCACGGACACTGGCGGACTTCATCTATGACCTTACGGACATAGTCGAACTGGTC
The DNA here is from genome assembly GCF_000971055.1 of Sphingomonas sp. SRS2. GTDB lineage: Bacteria > Pseudomonadota > Alphaproteobacteria > Sphingomonadales > Sphingomonadaceae > Rhizorhabdus. Next base: position 42,857 of record NZ_LARW01000061.1, on the reverse strand, counting down.
GAGCATGATGGTGGCCGCACCAAAGTCCGGTCGGCCGCAAGTCTCATGGCATTATGGCAGGAGCGCGATAAAGCCGCTACGTTCGCTGGCCACCTGCCGTCCGGCTGGGTGCATTTCGATTTATTGTTCCAAATTCAATGAGCCCGCGCCTTGGGAAGGGAGCCGCGTAACGATGACGAACATCGATAGCCGAGGTGACGCCTTTCGTCATTATTATGACGATATTTCTTCCGCCTGGGGCGGCCATTCGGGAGGAGGCTCGATTCCTTATTGGACGATCGAATATCGGGCCTTCATCGAGCGCTTTATCGCGTTGAATAACATTAGGTCGATCGTCGACATCGGTTGCGGCGATTGGCAGTTCAGTCGGTTGCTCAACCTGTCCGGCGTGCGCTACCACGGTTTCGATGTGGTCGAGGGTGTGGTCGAGAGAAATCGCCGGCTCTATGCCTCGGACAATGTCTCGTTCGATATGATGCCGCAGGATTTCAACGAGGTTCCGCAGGCGGACCTGCTGATCATGAAGGATGTCCTGCAGCACTTGTCCAATGCGGACGTGTTCGTGCATCGTGATCGGCTGTTCAACCGTTATCCGATGTGCTTGATTACCAATTCTTATCGGAAGCTGAAGCATCATAATTACGACCTGTCGACGACCGACTTCACCACGGGCCATAATTACGACATCGTCCCTGGGGACTTCAGATGTCTCGATCTGAATGCAGAACCGTTCAGTTTAGGCGGAGCCTATGTCCTAGAGTTCTCCAGTCCACTGTTCGAGCAGATCCGTACGCTACTTTATATGCCTCGGGACCTAGGAAAGAGCGGCTCGTAAGGTCAAGCCATTACCGTCGTTTGAGGCGATATTCTTCGCTATCCAGCAGCGCGCTGACCACGATGGGGGTGCCGCGCGTAAGGCCTTGCGCTGCTATGAGGTCCGAATAGCCACGGCTGCCGGAGTCGGGATCACGTCCTAATATAATGCGATAAAGATCAGCGACCATCTGCTGCTCAGCGCTGGACCCGGCGTGCATGCCTTGGCCATGAAGCACTTCGTTGACCGCCACCTCGATTGTTTCGGTGCGCGTATCGATGTTGCCGTCCAGCGAGTTAAGGAACTGGCGGATGAACCGGGCGTCGTGATGGTTGAAGAGCTTGGCATCTTCAAACAGGACGGCGTCTCGCAATACCGGATCCTCGTTAAGCGCCTTGTACAACAGGATTTGGTCGTTCTCGTCGTCCCACACCGTTTCTAGCGAGCGTAGACTATCCTCTGCGATTGCCATGAAGCGCCGCTTCCATTCACCGATTAGCGAGCGCCCGGCCGGATGACCCAGATTGAAAAGCAGCACGCCGGAGTTGATGTGCCAAGGGACCATCTCGCCGGGGATTGTCGCCATGACTGCCGATCTATCCTGCTTGTCGGCCAGATAGGTGTGCAGGTCGAAGTCGAGATCATACACATAGGCATCGGCGTCCATATACAGCGCCCAGCCGCGATTGCCGCGTGCGATCATCTCATCGAGCAACATGATGCGATTGAACGCCGCATGAGCCCCCCGGAAGCCCCTCTTGATACCCGTGAAGCTCTCATAAACGAAGCCGTGCCGGCGTGCATATTCAATGGCGGTTCGCGACGTCGCTCGCAGCATCCGGCTATATTTGAATGCATCTGACGTCTGCAAGATCGTCAAATCCATTCCCATCCTCCTACTTCGACCGCTTTGAATGTGGTCCGGTCAGCCGGTTCAGAGCGAATGCTCGCGGACGCCGGCCACCAATAGCCAGCCGATGCCATAAGCGATCATCAGCGACAGGAAGAGGGTCAGCAGGATCTTGCCGCGCTCCGGATATTCTGATTTCACGGGTAGGTTCGGGTCGACCACGCGGACGATGTAAAGCTGCTGCTTCATCGCGGTATCGCGCGCCTTTTCCAGGTTGGCGGCGGCGACTTCGTAGCGCTTGGCGGCGAACTGCTGGCGGATCTGGAGATCCTGATAGTTGCCCAGCCGCGCCGCGATCGCTCCGCCGCCGTTGGTAAGCTTGCCCGTCTGTCCGGCGACCTGTGCCTCGAGCGCGCGGACACGCGCCGCGGTAGCCACATATTGGGGACTGCTGGGCGTAATAATGCCTTGCATCGCATTGAGTTGCGCACGCGCATTCGTCAGCTGGGCTTGCAGGGTCGTGACGAGGCCGAGCTGCGCCGTGCCCGAGCGCTCCGGATCAAGGTCGCCACGTTCCTGACGGAAGACGGTCAGCTTGCTTTGGACGTCGAGCAGGCCTTGCTCGGCTTCGGCAAGCTGCCGGCGAGCGGTCTTAAGCGCATCCGTCTGGCTGCGGCGGTTGAGCAGGTTCACGCGCTCCTCGCCCATGGCGAGCAACTGATTAATGACCGTGTAGCTGTCTTCGGGCCGGAACGTGCGGACGCGAAGCGTCGTGATGCCCGTCTCCTGATTGAAGCGCACATCCACCTTCTTGCGGTAATAGCGCATGAGCATTTCCGGCGTAGGCTCCGCGAACCATAGCCGAGTAGCGATATCAGCTTCCGGACGGCGAAGGCGCTCTACCAGATTAGTGCGCTGATTGAGAAGATTCACCGCTTGCTGCGAATCGAGATAGTCGTTGACGCTCATCGCTTCGCTACGGGATTGCGAAGCTCCGCCACCCAAACCCAACAGCTGGCTGAAACCGCCTGATGGCATCGGTGCGCTGTCAGCCGTGCGCACGATAAAATGCGCTTCCGACTGATATTGGTCGGACGCGAGCAGATAATAATAGATCGCCACCAGCAGCGTCGGCAACAGCACCAGCAACACGAACCACTTGTTGCGATAGGCCCAGCCACGCAGCTTGTCCGTCCAAAGCTCGCCGGCTGCATCTTGGCTAGATTGGGGTTTGATGATTCCGTGCATCGAATATCCGAATAGAGCTGGCGGGGTCTTAGTTCAGGTGAATGCGATTGCGAACCCGGCGAAGCGCGATCAAGCCGGCATAGGTGAAAAAGGCGCAGTTGGCGATGAGGTAGCCGGGAAACAGATGTTTGTCCGACGCCATTTCGAACATGCCGTAGCGGACGATCTCGAATACGTTGACCAGAGGGAACCAGTCGGCGGCTTTCTGGATGCTGACGGGTAACCACTCGACGGCAAAAAAGGCACCCGATAGGGGCATCATGAAATAGGAGATCGGGTGGACCAGTCGCCCTATAGTGGGCCTGTCGAACGCCAGCGCGGTGACGTTCAGACCCCAGGCGAACGATATCCAGATCATCCCCGCAACGCCTGCCATCGCCCAAAGCGGCCGCGCCGGCAGTTCGGCGAACCCCAGCAGGATGATGATGGTATATAGCAATATGAAGGTGGTTACGCAGCCGACGCTTTCGACAACTACCCGCGATATGGAGACGTTTAGCACCGATACCATGCGGTGGTATAGCAGCGGAAGGCTGCTTTCCAGAATGCTCTCGGCCCGGTTGAAGATGCCGCGGAAGATGATGAAGATGCAATAACCGACAAGCGAAAAAGCGACCGGCGGCATCGTCGATCCGACATGTCCGGGCTGAAAGGCGTGCAGTGCGCCGATCACCGTCGCCAGCATCATCGGCTCACCGATCATCCACAGATAACCGATATTGTTGCGGCCAAAGCGGGTATGCAACTCGCGCAGCACCAGAGCGCCGATCACGTCGAGCTGGAGCGTCAGTTGGTGATAGAAGCCCGGTCGCGGCGCGGTTGTCATGCGCAGGCGTCCCGACTCAGGTCGATATCTGTGATCAGCTTCAGCACGGTTTCGATATGCCCTTGCCAGCTTGGCGGCGTCCAGTCCCGAAGCCGCTCGATCTGCTGCTCGCGCGGTCGTGGGTCGTTCGAGCTATAGTCCATGATCGCCCTGATCCACTCCGGTCCATCCAACGGATCGATGAAGTCGGGGACGGAACCGCCGGCCTCACGCAAGGCGGGTAGATCGCTGCAGATCACCGGCGTCCCGCACAGGAGCGCCTCTGTCACCGGCATGCCGAATCCTTCCGCGAAGGAGGGGCATAGCAGCGCGCGGGCGCTCCGCAAGAGCGTGCCCACCATCGGGTCGGACAGCCCTGAAAATTCATGGATATGCCCCTGGATCGCGGTGCAGCGTTCGAGCATGTCGACGACATTCTCATTTTCCCAGCCGCGCCGCCCGATAATCGCGAGATGCGGCGTGCGCTCCGGCCCGATTGTCTCGATCATTCGCCGCCAGATGTTGAGCAAAAGAAGATGGTTCTTGCGTGGCTCGACCGTACTCAGCACGACGAAATAGGGCTGCGGGATCGGCGATGGGTCTTCGCCTTGGGGCAGCGGGTCGGCGCCGAGATGAGCGACGCGGATCAGCGGCTCTGCTCCGGAGCCGGCGAGGAATCGCTCCATTGACTGCGCGGTCGATCCGCTGTTGGCGATCAGCCCGATGGCGAGTTCGGCCATGGTGTTCATCCGACGGACATGTTTTTCCGCGCCATCGGGGCGGGCATATTCAGGGAATTCTATCGGGATCAGGTCATGGACCAGCGCGATGAACCGGGCGTCTTCGGTGCGTAGCTTCGCATAGACCCGGTCGGCATTATCGAGGTGATGAGGCGACGCCTGGACATAATAGCGCCGCGCGCCATCGGCGGAGGGCACCCGCCGCGGGCGAAGGCGCATCAGTGTCCGCGCGGCGGCGCACAGCATCGCGGGACGGGACGACGCGGCCTGGTTCGCCCAGCGTGCTTCGGTCTCGTCGAGAAAGCGGACGACGGTCTCGCGCGGCAGCCGGCCATAGAAACCGAATGGATTGACCGCAGCGAAATGCAGCCGATCGGGCACCAGCGACAACAGGGTGCGGGCATAGACGAGCTCGACCCGGTCGATCCCGGTCGGCATCGCATGCAGCGTGCGCGACAGCAGCCGCGACAGATCGAGGATGATCTCCGCACCGGCCGGCAGCAATGACGATGAAGCGGCGTCCGCCGGCTCGGTCAACATGCGCGGTCCTTATCGCGGATGGTTCGCGCCGTCACCTGTCGCGGAAGGCGTCGAGCCAGTCCAGTCGGCCCAGGGCTACGGCCTCGGCAAAATCCTGGCGGGTGGCGATGTCCTCTATCGCGTGGAGGAAGAAGCCCGACACGAAATAGGTGATCGCCGGGCCATCCCCGGCTGGCGGGGCTTCGAACCGGATCCGTAGCTCATGGCTCGCTCCGGCCGCATCGACGGTGAAGGTGGTCCAGCTGCGCTGACCTTTGCGGATCTCACCGCCCTGTTCGATATCGCCGCTGCGTAGCGACCACAGAGCGTCGGCATGCTCGTCGCCGACCAGTTCGACCAGGATGCGTAGCGCCTTGTGGGGCCCATCGATCCGCATGAGCAACTCGCCGCCTTCGCGCCGGACCCGGCATCCGCGATTGTCGGGCCAATACCAGCCGAGATCCGCTCGGAAGCCCTCCCCGGTGCGCATGCCCCGCCAGATGCGCGTGGATTCGTTGCGGGCGATTGCATGCCAGGCGCCGATCTTCGCGGTCAGCGGCGGGAGAGGGGCGATAGCCGATCCTACATCGCGCGTAGCGAAGCGATCGAGTTCGTCGGCGATCTGGTGGGCGAGGTCGCTCCAGGCACGGGGGCGGAATTCGGCGCGTATCCGGCTTTCCAGCGCGGCGCGATATTCCGCATCGAGTATCAGTCGCTCGGCTGCATCGGCCAGCGCCGGGGCCGATCCGGCGGGAACATAGACGGCGAAATCGCCACCAGCTTCGGGCAGCGACGCCGCGTCCGAAATCAGCGGCACCTTGCCGCAACACAGCGACTCCGTGACCGGCAGGCCCCAGCCTTCATAGGTGCTCGGATAGACGGTGAAACGACAGGTCCGGTAGAGCAGCGACAATTCCTCGTCGGACAGCCGCGAGAGCATCGAAACCTTGGCGGCCAGCACCGGATCGTTCGCCAGTCGCTGATAGATGCGGTCGTTCAACCAGCCGCGATTGCCGACGCAGACGAGTTGCGGGACAGCATCCGGCCCATGGCGCGCGATCAGATCGGCCCAGGCGTCGAACGCGATCAGATGGCCTTTTCGCGATTCGATCGTCGACACGAACAACACGAAGCCATCGGGGCGAAGCTGCCAGCGGTCGAGCGCCGCATCGGGCAGTTCGGTGGCGCCGGGCTTGCGAAAATCGGTGTCGAGCGGGATCACCGCGACGTCGTCGGGGGCGAGTTCATGGCCGAGGGTGGCGGCTACCGTCAGCAGGTCTTTCTTCGTCGCCTGCGAGTTCACCAGGAAATGGTCGGCATGGTCGAACACGCCAATCACCCAACTGATGAAATCCTGGGTCAGGCCGCGCGTGCAATGTTCGGGGGTCATGATCGGGATCATGTCATGGACGAAGGGGATATAGCGTATCCCCCTGGTCGCTTTCGCATGGCGCACGAACAGGAAATAATTTTGCAGCCACCAGCTGGTGCCGAGGTTGATCAGCGACGCACCGTGCGGGAATTCGAAGGCATGGGTCAGCGACAGGAATAGCCGCAGCCCCGCCACCGCGTCGGTCCACTCGGGATCGAAGCGGTCGCCGCCAGCGACGCTCAGCCGCGCGATCGCGCGCATCCGGCCTAGCGGGAGCTCCAGCCATTCCTCGCGGCCGTCGATGAAGCAGCACAGCCGGATCTCGCGCCCGTCGGCCCGCGACAGCGCGCCTTCGATCGTTTCCAGCTGGACCCGCTGAATGCCGGTGGGCAGCCGGGCATTGGCATAATAGCCGATCAGGTCGGAGATATCGAAGACCAGCGCGGGACGCGGATCGCCTGAGGTCGCGGCGGGCGGCGGTGACGTCATGTCATGGGTGACGACGTCGCGGATCTGGCTCAGCAGCCGTGCCTCTCCCTTGGCGGGGGGCAGCTCGGCAAAGGCGCTGGCGAGCAGGTCTATCAGACCGGCGCGACCTGCATCGCCTTGCTGCGCGAGCAGGCGAAGCAGTTCGTCATTCTCGCCTGCGGTCTGCTCGCCGCTGTGGAGCGCCTTGAGGAAATGGACGATCGCGAGCTCGATCCGGTTGAGCATCTTGTGAAGGTGCGCGAGGAAGATATGCGTTTCCCCGAGGTCGGGACGGCGCGCGGCGGCCGCGCCATAGGCCTCGATCGCGCCGGTCAGGTCGCCCTGCTCCTTGAGCGCATGGCCGAGCTGGATCCAGATATGAGCCATATCTGGATCGGCGCTCACCGCGGTCCGATAGGCTTCGGCCGCGGCGGGCCAGTCGCGCCGGCCGCGCGCCGCATCGCCAAGCCGCGCCGCCTTGCGCGCCGGGGTATCGGGACGCGGGAACAGGAAGGCGAAGATACGCCGGGAGAATCGCAGGATTTTGCGCATCAGGCGGAAGCCGCCCTGCATTGCTTACAGGTCATCGTCCAACAGTCTTGAAAGTCCCCGACGGGCCGGGTGGTAGAGAAGGGGATCACGCGCCGCAACATAGTTATCTCAGGGCCGGCGGTCTGCATCGGACTGGACAGAGGGCGAAAGCCCTGCAATCGGCGATGTCGAGCATTTTGGGAGTTCGGCACTTGCCCGTGAAGTTGATCCACACGCGCCGCTTCGGCGACGATCGCGGATGGTTCTCGGAAACCTATCATCGTCCGCGTCTGGCCGAGCAGGGCGTGGCCGATGAATTCGTTCAGGACAATCATAGTCTGTCGAAACTGGCCGGCACGATCCGCGGAATCCATTTCCAGGCACCGCCCCATGCTCAGGCCAAGCTCGTCCGCTGCAGCCGCGGTCGCATCATCGACTATGCGGTCGATCTGCGGGCAGGCTCGCCGACCTATGGACAGCATGTCGCCGCCGAACTGACGGCGGACAATGGCAACCAGCTCTACATACCGGTCGGGTTCGGCCATGCCTTCGTCACGCTCGAACCCGATACCGAGGTGATCTACAAGGTTTCGGATATCTATGCCCCCGAGACCGATGGCGGAATCCGCTGGAATTGTGCGATGATCGGGATCGACTGGCCGCTTCCTTCCACGGGGCCGGTGTTGTCGGACAAGGACATGCGATTGCCTGCCCTGTCGGAGTGGACTAGCCCCTTCGCTTATGACGGCGAGCCGCTCCGGCCGCTCGCACCCTGAACGGAACAGACGATGCGTATCCTTGTCACTGGCGGCGCGGGCTTCATCGGCTCGGCATTGATCCGCCACCTGATCGGCGAGACCGGGCATGCGGTGCTCAACCTCGACAAGCTGACCTATGCCGGTGTGCTGAGTTCGCTCGCTCCGGTGGATGACAGCCCACGCTACCGGTTCGTCCAGGGGGATATCTGCGACGCCGCGCTAGTCGCCCGGCTGCTCGCCGAGTTCGAGCCCGATGTGATCGCGCATCTCGCCGCCGAGAGCCATGTCGACCGGTCGATCGACGGACCGGGTGAGTTCGTGCAGACCAACCTCGTCGGCACTTTCAACATGCTTCAGCAGGCGCTGGGCTACTGGCAGGGTCTGGCTGGCGCGCGGAAGGCGGGCTTCCGCTTCCACCATATCTCGACCGACGAGGTTTTCGGTTCGCTGGGTGATGATGGCTATTTCACCGAGACCACGGCTTACGATCCGCGCTCGCCATATTCGGCGTCGAAGGCGGGGTCGGATCATCTCGTCCGCGCCTGGGGGCATACCTATGGATTGCCGGTGCTCGTCACCAATTGCTCGAATAATTACGGACCCTATCATTTTCCCGAAAAGCTGATCCCGCTAATCATCATCCGGGCGCTCGCCGGCGAACCGCTGCCGGTCTATGGCGATGGCTCGAACGTCCGCGACTGGCTGTTCGTCGAGGATCACGCCCGCGCGTTACGCGCGGTGTTCGAGGGCGGTGTACCCGGTGAAACCTATAATGTCGGCGGCAATTCGGAGCGGAAGAATCTCGACGTGGTCGAGACGATCTGCGCGACGCTCGATCGGCTGAGCCCGCGCGCCGACGGCAGGCCCTATGCCGGCCAGATCAGCTTCGTCACCGACCGCCCCGGGCATGATCATCGCTATGCGATCGACGCCGCCAAGATCCGCGACACGCTCGGCTGGGAACCGCAGATGACGTTCGAGCAGGGGGTCGAGCGGACCGTGCGCTGGTATCTCGACAATCGCGGCTGGTGGGGCGACATTCTTGCGCTGCGCTACGACACCGGGCGTCTCGGGCTCGCCAAGGCATGACTCGCCACATCCTCGTTACAGGCGGGCAGGGGCAAGTCGGCCTTGAACTGAAGCGGCAGGACTGGCCGGTGGATGTCCGGGTCCATTTTCCGACCCGCGAAACCTGCGATCTGGCATCGCAGGCGAGCCTTTTCACCTATCTGCGCAGCTATGATTTCGCCGCGATCATCAACTGCGCGGCCTATACCGCGGTCGACAAGGCGGAGGAGGATCGCGACGCCGCCTTCCGGATCAACGGCGAAGCGCCCGGCTGGCTCGCTGACACTGGCGTTCCGTTGATCCACCTGTCGACCGACTATGTCTTCGACGGGTCGAAACAGGGTTTTTACACGGAGGACGATCCGGTCGCGCCGCTCGGCGTCTATGGCGCGTCGAAGCTGGAGGGCGAGCGTGCGGTGCAGGCGGGCCAGTCGCGCTCGGTGATCCTGCGCACCGCCTGGATAATATCGGCGCAGCGCGCCAATTTCCTCAAGACGATGCTGCGCGTCGCGGCGACCAATCCGACGCTGCGCGTTGTCGACGACCAGCGGGGCTGTCCGACTTCGGCGGAAGACATAGCGGCGGCGATCCGGGTGATTGCGCTGCGCCTGATTGAGGACGAGGGCGCGCCGCTCGGTATCCACCACTTCGTAAATGCGGGCGAGGCGAGCTGGTGTGAGCTTGCGCGAGAAATATTTGTGCTGAGCGCGGCAGCGGGCGGGCCGGTGGCGGAGATCGAGGCGATCACCACCGCCGATTATCCGACGCCGGCGAAGCGCCCGGCCAATTCGCGCCTTTCAACCTCGAAGATCACCGCTGATTATGGCATTCACCCACGCGACTGGCGCGCGGCGGTGCGGGACATTATCGACGAACTGGTGGGGACGGTCCCGCAGACTGGAGTGTGAGCGGGTGAAGGGCATCATATTGGCGGGCGGCTCCGGCACGCGGCTCCACCCGATGACGATGGTGACGTCGAAGCAGTTGCTGCCGGTCTACGACAAGCCGATGATCTATTATCCGCTAACGACGCTGATGCTCGCCGGCATTCGCGAGGTGCTGGTCATCTCCACCCCGCGCGACACGCCCAGCTTCCGAGCGCTGCTTGGCGACGGCAGCCAGTGGGGCATGGAGATCAGCTATGCCGTGCAGCCCAGCCCGGACGGCTTGGCGCAGGCCTATATCATCGGCGCGGATTTCGTGGGGAACGGCCCGTCGGCGCTGATCCTCGGCGACAACATCTATTATGGCCATGGCGCGACCGAATTGTTCAGGCGCGCGGTGGAGCGCCGCGACGGCGCGACCGTCTTCGCCTATCATGTCACCGATCCCGAGCGTTATGGCGTGGTCGAGTTCGACGGAGCGATGCGCGCGCTATCGATCGAGGAAAAGCCCGCTGCGCCGCGCTCGAACTGGGCCGTCACGGGCCTCTATTTCTACGATGCGGACGTGGTAGCTATCGCCCGCGACCTCAAACCATCGGCGCGTGGCGAGCTTGAGATCACCGACGTCAACAAGGCTTATCTCGCCGCGGGGAAACTGTCGGTCGAGTTGATGGGCCGCGGCTATGCCTGGCTCGACACCGGCACGCCCGACAGCCTGATCGAGGCTGCCGAATTCGTCCGCACGCTGGAAAAGCGGCAGGGCTTCAAGATCGCCTGTCCCGAGGAGGTGGCCTATGAACAGGGCTTCATCGATGCCGCGCAGGTCGAGTGCCTTGCCGACGCGCTCGGCAAGAGCGCCTATGGGGTCTATTTGCGATCGATGGTATTGAAACGCTGATGCAGAACGCCCGCTATATCGCCGCCGGCCTGAGCGATGCCGATATGCTGTGGCTGCTTTCGATGGGCAAGCTGCGCCGGCTCCGCGCCGGTGAGAAGCTCGTCACCTCGGGCAAGCAAGTCACCGACTTGTTCTTCGTCATCAATGGTACGCTGGCGGTGAATCTCGATGACGGCACCCGCGTCGCCCAGCTTCATCAGGGTGACGTGGTCGGCGAAATGTCCTTCGTGGACCGCCATTCGCCGCTGGTTTCGGTGATCGCCGAGGATATCGTCGAGATGCTCGCGATCCCGCGCAAACTGATCCTTCAGCGCTTCGAGGACGAACCCGTCTTCGCCGCCCGCTTCTACCGCGCGATCGCCGTCTTCCTGTCCGAACGCCTTCGCGAGACCACCGCCGCCGTCCGCGCCGCGCATGACGAGGAAGCCGACAAGGCCGCACGGGCGCGGTTCAGCCGGTTGTTCGGGAAGTCGGGGCCTTAGCGGCTGGAAGCTGCCGTTCGTCCATCATCGGAAGCTATGGCAGCAAGCAGCCACCGCCATCGATAGAAGGCGCCTTATGCAGAACTGGATCATCCGCGAGCATGGATAGTGCGATCACTGCCGCGCAGATGCGCCAGGGAGGATCGAGCTTGGACGATCGCGGCTCGGCCCCCAGGGAAAAGATAGGCGATCGCCAAGGTCGCTCCATATGCAATAACCAGGCCGCTGATCAATCCCAGCACCGGACCCTCAGGCAGCAGATCGCTCACTAGCCAGATTATGAGCATCGATATGTGCGCACCCGTAACAAATGGAAGCGCGATCCGCAGGATATCTCTCGCCTTCACCGGCCCCCTCCGTCCGACATATGCCCAGAGGAGTGGCGTACGCAGATATTCGCTGACTGAGATCGCAATAGCGACTCCAAGCGCACCATAAGGAAGGCCGAGTGCAAACGCGCAGATCGAGCAGGCTGCGGTGAACAAGGCCCACTTCATGGCGTCAGCTCCACGACCTTGGCTAATGAACAGCCATCCTGCCGGATTATTCAACGGCTGCAGCAAGCCTGCAAAGGCGAGCGCACTGAAAATAGGCGCGCTTCCGGTCCATTGCTCGCCGAGCGCAAATGGCACCAGCCGATCAGACATCGCGCCGGCAAAGGCGACTCCCGGGAGAGTAGCAAACAGGATCAACGGCATGATAGCCAAGAACCCCGATCGATAACGCTCTGGTTCGCTCAGCAAGCGAGATAGCGACGGTACCATGACGCGAGACAGTGGATTGGTGATCTGGGACAGCGGAAATAACAGTAGCTTATAGGCACGATCATATAGGCCTAGCTGCACGCTTCCCCAGACCTTGCCGATCAGCACATTGTCCAGATTGCGGGATGCGAAATTGGCCAGACTGGATCCCGTAAGACTTGCGCCGAATCCGAGACTTTCCTTCGCCTCGGGACAGGCGCGCGGCAATGACGGAAGCCATCGCGATCCAAACCACATCGCGGACGTACTGGTGATCGCTCCCGCGAGGGTACCGAAATATAGCGCCCAATATGATTGGTCCACCAGCGCCCACAATAGGGTGACGATCACGGTGGCGGCCGCGCTGCTCACTTCGATGACAGCGAGCCACTGGAACTTCATCTTCCGGCTGAGGATCGCCGAATGCTGAGCACCGGCCGCATAAACCATCATCAGGACGCTCATGGCAGCGACGAGGCCGCCAACACGTGGCTCGCTGTAAAACCAGGCAACCAAGGGCGAGAGGGCCAGGAGCAACAAGGCCAGCATAGTAGCTGCGGCCATATTGATCCAGAACAGGTAGTTCACAACCGCATGGCTGATCGTTTGCCGCTGGATCGTCGCCTGTGTGAGACCAAGATCCTGGAAAAGAATTAGAAACGCAAAAAAGGGCGTCGCCATCGCCATGATGCCAAACTGCTCGGGGGCGAGCAGCCGTGAAAGCGCCACGACGGAGATGAATTGTACGAGGAACTTCAGCCCTTGGGCGAACGCCGTCACCATCGCGCCGCGACCGACGGCGCGCTTGGTAACCTCTTCGTCGGGATCGAACCTCGATACCAAGGGCGGTTCAGGCATAAATTCCCGGCAAGTAATCCGTTGCACGCAGAAAGAAACCGCTCGACAGGATCGCGGCCGAAATCGCTCCCGCCGTAGTAGCAGTACTGGTTTGCAGAGCCGCGTTCTGAGGTGGGCGCGGCAGAATACGGGCCGGCGGGGGCAACACCGTCGAGTTGGATGGGACATTCACCAGCACGACCGCGTTAGGTCCGATGTTCACGTCGTCGCCTATGGTCAGGCGGCCTACGATCATAGCACCCGCGCCGATGTCGACCCGATTTCCGATGATCGGGCCGCTCTCCTCGAAATCCGTGCCACGTTCCAGACCGCCTATACCAAGAGTAGCGCCCTGCCTGATCAAGCAGTCGTCGCCGATGACGGCGTGGGCATGCACGACGATCGCACCTTGATGGCCGATATGGAACCGTCGGCCAACAGTAGCCGTTGGCCTGATCTCGATACCATAGACATTCCGCACAAAGCGGAAGGCTGTGCGGTGGATCACGCTTAAGACCAGCTTAAGCGTGTAGGATCTTCGCCTCAGGGCCCAGTGCCCAAAGCGATACACGGCCATCGCCCTAAAACCAGGCCGGGTCCAGTCGGAGTAATGCGTGCGATGATCCTCTTTGATGAGATCCCATAGCGATACTTGATCTAACCTAGGTTGGTGCTCGGTCATCTGACTTGTGCTCCTCATTCTTGATGGCGCTAGTCGATATTCTCGATACATAAACAACAGGAAGTGACATGATTATGCAATCTATGACACTCGATCTTAGAACAGCCATCGAAACGACGTTTCACAGCGTGATGGAGGAAAGTGGCATGGGTCTGACCGGGCCGCTTGAGGACGACACCGTGCTGCTTGAAAGCGGGCTTGATTCGCTGGGTTTCGCCATCCTCGTAGCGCGGCTCGACGACGAGCTGGGGTATGACCCGTTTTCGATATCCGAGGATGCTTATTATCCCACAACCTTCAGGGACTTCGTGGCTTTCTATGAAATCCATAAGCCTTCTTGAAGCGATAGACACGCAGTCTGGTTCCGACGAACCGATCCTCATTAGCCAGGCCGGCGCGTGGACGGCTCGTTATCTGATGGCCGCCTCTGGCCAGGTTCCACTGCGTGATGGTCGATCGTCGAAGGTCGCACTGTCGCTCGGCGATCCGGCGAAAGTGATTCTCGGCCTGATCGCCCTTGATGGCATTGCATCTCGCATATTGTTGCTCTCGCCCGGCATGGTGTCTTCCGAGTTCGACGGCCTGATTTCCGAATTCGACCCCGATCTGATCGTGACCGACAATAAGGCGCTCCAATCGGAGGGGGCTGTCGTCACGCTGTGGAGCGAAGAGATTGCCTCGGTTGCGGAACGCCGCTCAGCTCCACGACCCAGGATTTGCTCAACTCAGTGGGTTTTTGCGACCTCAGGCACGACGGGGCGACCCAAGCTTGTTGAGCACAGCTTTGCATCGCTTTCGCGAGCAACGCGGCCTTCGAAACCAGGCGTCGAGACGGTCCGCTGGGGACAGCTGTACGAGATCACGCGGTTCGCCGGCATTCAGGTTATGCTACAAGGCTTAGCCGGTGGAGGCGCTTTGCTGCTGCCCAACCGAATTTCGTCCCTCTCCGCACAGCTACGGCTCTTGGCGGAATGGCGTTGCACTGCCCTATCCGCCACGCCGACGCTTTGGCGAAAGATTTTGCTGACCGGTGACCGTCCGAAACTGGATCTGCGCCAAATCACTTTAGGGGGCGAAATTGCCGACGACGCTGTTCTGACGGCGCTGAAACGCGAGTTCACGGACGCCCGGATCACGCATGTCTACGCGTCGACCGAAGCGGGTGCCGCCTTGGCGGTACATGATGGCCGCGCCGGCTTTCCTGAATCCTATCTGCGAAACCCGCCCAGCGGCATCGTCATTAAGATAAATGATGCCCGTTTATACGTACATAATCACGATGTTACGGGTAAATATCTGGGGTCCGGTCAGAGCTTCCGCGACGAAGACGGGTTCGTCGACACGGGCGACATTGTCGAACAGCGCGGTGATCGGATATTCTTTCGCGGCCGCTCCAATGGCGCGATCAATGTCGGCGGCAACAAGCTGTTTCCAGAGGAAATCGAACGGATACTTCTCGAACAGCCGACCGTCAGCGAAGCGCGTATATTTTCACGGCCCAGCCCCATTACCGGCCAACTCGTTGTTGGCGAGATCGTACCGGCTGACCCGGCATCGGATCACAAGGCACTGGCAGCAGAGTTATTGAACCTTTGTAGGAGCCGTTTGCCACGCTGGCAGGTGCCGGCAACACTGCGCGTCGTTGCTGAAATCCGCTCGAACGCGGCGGGCAAGATCGAGAGGAGCAGCCTTTGAAGACGGTGATCGTCACCGGGGCTACGCGCGGATTGGGGCTTGCGATTACCTCGCGCCTCCTGCGGGATGGCTATGCTATCGTCGCCACCGGCCGGAACATCACCAAAGCCGTTGAAGCGCTACAGGAGCAATATCCCGAGACGCTGAGTTTCTATTCATTCGACATGGCCCAAGTGGATGGCATTCATGATCTCGTGAAAAGCATCACGAGCGCCCATGATGATATCTACGGTCTGGTGAACAACGCTGCGATCGGAATCGACGGCGTGTTGGGGACGATGCACAATTCCGATATCGAACGGGCCTTGCGGATCAACACGCTGGCTCCGATGGTGCTGACCAAATATGTCTCGCGATCGATGATGCTCAACCGCCAGGGCCGCGTGGTGAATATCTCCTCGATCATCGCATCCACCGGCTTTTCAGGGCTTGCGGCCTATGCCGCGTCGAAGGCGGCTATCGAAGGTTTCACCCGTTCGCTTGCGCGTGAGCTGGGCCGCGTGAATATCACCGTAAACGCGGTAGCTCCCGGCTATATGCAGACCGACATGACGCTAGGGCTCGAAGGCGACAAGCTCCGCTCGATCATGCGCCGCAGCCCGCTCCGACGACTGGCGACCCCCGAAGATGTCGAAGGAGCGGTGGCCTACCTTCTTGGTCCTGACGGCGGGGCAGTCACTGGAACGATATTGACGGTGGATGCGGGTAGCACCTGCTGATCAGGAGTCAGCGCCTGGAACATCGCCTCGAGTCCGAAGGCTGTCAGCAATATTCAGAGCAGCGGCTGTAGTAATTTGCGCAGGTGCGTAACCAGGATCGCAGTAAACCACCAATCTGAGCCGTTCTGCACCAAACTGGATCTAACGACTGCCGCCGCCCCCAATTTTGACGTTCGCAATGGTAACGGCCCGTGCTAACCCTGACCATGATCAACGCCGCCCATATCGCCCGGATTTTAGCGCATCGAGCGAAATTGCTCGCTGAGATTGATCAGTTGATGATCTTGCGAGAAATGAAGGTTTCCAGCCTTGCTTTGCGAGCATTCGGGTCTGGCTATCACAGCGCTTATATTAAAGCCGCGCTCCAACGCGGGGGAGGACGCGATAGAGCGGCTCGGTCGAAGGCGAGGAAACATCGTTCAAAGCTCGAACATTTGAGCTTCTCGTGATTTAGCTTTCGGTGGGTCGGAATCGGTTATTCGATCGAGATCGGACCGGACGGAGAATATCCCGGTCGCTAATAATATTTTTGGCGATTCCGCGAGAACGCCTCCTGACCGGTTGCCCGGCCAGGAGCAGCGATATTCCTGTTTACGGCACGATTACATAATCCGGGTTCGCCGCCGCGAAGACTGCGTCGCGGTCGGGGGCTGGCGGGTAGATCCAGACGGTGTTGATCTCCTGCTTCACCTTCTTGCCTTCCGCGCGGGTCAGGCGGACCTGGCGGTCCCATCCCTCGGTGTAGAGCGCACCCCATGGGCCGAGGTCGAGGCAGGTGACATATTTGGGTTGGCTATAGGGATGGAGGGGCAGCCCGACCAGTTCGGCGGCGGCATTGTGCCCGGCTACGCGGCCGAGGCTCAGCGCGTGCTGGCATGACATCACGGCGAAGTTGCCCTGATCGTCGGTTGCCGCTTTTACCGTGTCGCCGGTGACGAAGATGCCGTCGGCCTGCGGCGCGTGAAGGAAGGCGTCGCCAACCACACGGCCGAGCGGGTCGTGCTCGCCGGGGATTTGCGCGGCGAGCGCATTGGCGCGCATGCCGGCGGCCCAGATGACAGTGCTCGCCTCGATCCGTTCGCCGCTCGACAGGGTGACGCCGTTCGCATCTATCGCGGTGGCGCGGACGGCGGAGCGCGATTCGACGCCGCATTCGGCCAGTGCCTCGCGGATGACCGGCGCGGCTTCGGCGCCGAGTTCCGCGCCGATCTCCTTCGCGGTGTCGACAATCACCACGCGGATATCAGCGTCCCCGCCCAATATGGCACGCAGCCGGTCGGGCATCTCGGTCGCCGATTCCAAACCCGTGAAACCGCCACCGACGATGACGGCAGTGTTGCGCGCCGCTGTGGCGGGGGCATCGCGCAGGCCCTTGAGATGCGCGTCGAGTTGCAGCGCGCGTTCGACCGTATCGACGTCGAAGGCATATTCGTGCAGACCGGGCAGGTCGGGCGCGAACGCCCTGCTGCCCGTCGCCAGCACGAAGCGGTCATAGGGGAGGGTGGTCCAGCCTCCGTCGCGATGCGCGATAGTGATAAGCTTGGCCGCTGCATCGATCGTTTCGACCAGCCCGGCAACATGGCGGACGCCGACCGCGTCCAGCAGCGCGGCGATGTCGGGATTCATATTCTCGATCACGGCTTCATAGAGGCGCGGGCGGATGCCGACATTCGGGCTGGGCGACACCATGGTCACCTGGATGTCGCCCGACCTCCCGGCGAGCGCGATGGCGCGGGCGGCCGAGATGGCCGACCAGAGACCGGCGAAGCCGGACCCTGCGATGATGATGTTCTGGGTCATGATGGTTCTTCCCTGATGGTCACCGGACGTGCGTGGTCGTTCCGCAGCGCCGATCGACAGGGCGCGCGAATACTCTCCCGGCGCGTCCGGCAGGACAGCGGGAAAGGATTTTCAGTGGTTGGTGGAGCGCGTCGCCGCTTAGGGCGGCGCGGCCTTGTCGGGTCTCGGCATGCGGGCGGTGCGGCCGCTGAGACGGTCGCCCATCCAGCCGCCGACATCCTCGAAGAAGCTGGCCGGCGCTACCTTGCCGAAGTCGGATGCGATGCTCGCCAGCGTGACGCTGGCGAGGCTATCGCGCATCGCACGCTCGGCCCGGATCATCGCGGCGTGGATGCCGCAGATGCCCGCCGTCGCCCATTTGGGCTTCGCTTCGCCGAACACCGCGCAGCGGCCCCGGACCTCCTGGCAATCGAACAGCGGCTTGCGGCCCTCGATCGCGTCGACGATGTCGAGGAAGCTGATTTCGTCGGGCTCACGGGCCAGCCGGTAGCCGCCACGCACGCCTTCGCTAGCCGCGACGATTCCCGCCTTCTCCAGTTTCGGAAAGATCTTGGCGAGGAAGCTTGGCGATATTCCCTGCAATTCAGCGAGGTCGCGGCTGCTCATCGCCTTGTCGTTGCCGACGAGGAAGAGGAGGCAGTGGATGCCATATTCGACGCTGGTGGTGATATGTGCCATAACGCGGACCATAATGATCCGAGTTATGGCGTCAAGTAAAAACACGGACTAACTTTGTCTTAGTTTGTGCAATCAGCCGCCCATCGCGCGGGTGATGGTCTCGAGCGTCTCGGGCAGATGCTTGCCCATCTTGTGGATGGTGCCGCTGATCAGCGGATTTGCCTGGAAGGCGGGCGAGGCGCTGGCCACCGCTATGCCGAGCAGGCAGCTGCCCACCACAAGCTTGAGCGGGGCCTTGCCGCTTTCGTCACGGATCAGGCCAGAAAACATCGCGACCATATTTCCCATCCAACCCCGTCTTTGGCGCGCCATAGATTTTCGAGGTCCGTAACGACCGAACCCTAAGGTCTGGTAAAGGCCGCGACGGTTGCCAAGCCGGGGGACGCATCCCTATCTGAACATCGAAGATTCGACCGTCCCGATTCCGGAGCCAGCCTGACCCATGACCGCTACCCACTCGACCCGCATGCTGATTCTCGGATCGGGCCCGGCCGGCCTGTCCGCCGCCATCTATGGCGCGCGCGCCGGGATGGCGCCGATCGTGGTGCAGGGGATTCAGCCGGGCGGCCAGCTGACGATCACCACCGACGTCGAAAATTATCCGGGCTTCCGTGACGTCATTCAGGGCCCTTGGCTGATGGAGCAGATGCAGGCCCAGGCCGAGCATGTTGGCGCACAGATGATCTGGGACACGATCGTCGATGTCGATCTGAGCGAGCGCCCCTTCCGGCTGAGGGGCGACGGCGGCACCATCTATGTGTGCGACACGCTCGTGATCGCCACCGGCGCGCAAGCCAAGTGGCTTGGCATCGAGGGCGAGCAGGAACTCGGCGGTAAGGGAGTCTCGGCCTGCGCGACCTGCGACGGCTTCTTCTATCGCGGCAAGAAGGTGGCGGTCATCGGCGGCGGCAATACCGCGGTCGAGGAGGCGCTCTACCTGACCAACCACAGCCATGACGTGACTCTCATCCACCGCCGCGATTCGCTGCGTGCCGAAAAGATCCTGCAGGAGCGGCTGTTCGCCCACCCCAACATCAAGATCCTGTGGAATAAAGGCGTCGAACGCTTCGTCGGCGGCGAAGCACATCAGGGCCTTGTCGCGATCGACCTGAAGGACACCGTCACGGGTGAGGCATCGACCCTCCCGGTCGATGGCGGCTTCGTCGCGATCGGCCATCATCCGTCGACCGAGCTGTTCCGGGGTCATCTCGAACTGGACGAGGACGGCTATCTCGTCGTCGAGAAGGGCGGCACCCGGACCAATATTCCCGGCGTCTTTGGCTGCGGCGACGTGTCCGACAAGGTCTATCGTCAGGCGGTGACGGCGGCGGGCATGGGGTGCATGGCCGCGCTCGACGCGGAGCGCTTCCTGGCCGAAGCCGATTTCGAGGCGCGGGTGACGGTTGCCGCCTGAGGGCGGCGTCAGGCCTTGATCTTGCGCTGCACGAAGTCGACCAGCGCGCCGAAGCTTTCGAGCATCTCGCCATCGACCTCGTCATCGTCGATGATGATGTGGAGGCGGTCTTCGAGCTCGGTGAGCAGCCCCGCGACCGCCATCGAATCCAGCTCGGGCATCGATCCGAACAGCCCCGTATCGGCGGTGAACCCGGCGGCACGTGTGGGATCGATGCCGAGGACATCGACCAGCACGGCGCGTACCGCGTCTTCGGTGTTGATCGGATCGGTTGCGCCCACGTCTTCTCGTCCCTGCACTGGCGAAATGGCGTGCCCACTAGCGGTATAGCGCAATCGGGACAAGGATTTGGATTTGAAATAGGCTAGTCGTTGCCGTGATGCACCCCGATCCCAATCCTCGTCCTCTCGATCATCTCGCTGTCATCGGGCCACGCGACGCACCGGCGCTGGCCGACAAAATCGGGCTGCTCGATCATGCGGGACTCGATCGGGCCGTGGGGTTGCTGGCGGCGGGGCTGTGCGCGCGCGGGCTCACGGCCGGCAACAGGGTGGCCAGCTGGCTGCCCAAGAACCGCATCGCCTGCCTGATGCCGCTGGCTGCCGCGCGGGCGGGGCTGGTCCATGTGCCGGTCAATCCGCTGCTCAAGCGCGCTCAGGTCGCGCATATCCTGGCCGACAGCGGCGCGCGGCTGCTGATCACCGGACAGGGCAGGGCGGACAGCCTCCAATCCGGCGACCGGCCCGATGGCTGCGCGCTCCTGATTGAGGAAGCGGACGGCGCGGCGCTGTTCGCGGGCAATGTGCCTCTGCCGCCATCTTCGGCTGATGCCGGCGATCTCGTCGCGATCCTCTACACTTCAGGTTCGACCGGCCGGCCCAAGGGGGTGATGCTCAGCCACGCGAATCTGTGGCTCGGCGCGATCAGCGTTGCGCACTATCTCGGCCTTGCAGCGGACGACCGCACGCTGGCGGTGCTGCCGCTCAGCTTCGACTATGGCCAGAACCAACTGTTCTCGACCTGGGCGGCGGGTGGCTGTGTTCACCCGCTCGATTATCTGACGCCGCGCGATGTCGTCCGCGCGGTCGGGCGGCACGGCATCACCACGCTGGCGGGCGTTCCGCCGCTATGGATCCAGCTGGCCGAGAGCGAATGGCCGTGCGAAAGCGTCGCGCGGCTGCGCCGGCTCACCAACACGGGCGGACGGATGAGCGTGTCGCTGGTGCGCCGCCTGCGCGCGCTGTTCCCGCAAGCGCGGCTCTTCTCGATGTACGGCCTGACCGAGGCGTTCCGCTCGACCTGGCTCGATCCCGCGCTGATCGACGTGCATCCCGAGTCGATCGGCAGCGCGATCCCCTTTGCCGAAATTCTCGTCGTCCGCCCTGATGGCGCCGTCACCGACGATGGCGAGCCGGGCGAACTGGTCCATGCCGGCCCGCTGGTGGCGCAAGGATATTGGGGCGACCCTGATCGCACCGCCCAGCGCTTCCGCCCCGCACCACCCGCGTCGCGGCAGGGGGGCATGGCGGTCTGGTCGGGGGATACCGTGGTGCGCGACGCCGCCGGTTTGCTGCGTTTCGTCGGGCGCGATGATGAGATGATCAAGAGTTCGGGCAATCGGATCAGTCCGACCGAGATCGAGGAAGCGGCGATCGCGAGCGGCGCGGCGGCCGAGGCGGTGGCGCTGGGGATCGCCGACGATCGGCTGGGCCAGGCGATCCTGCTCTACGCGCGACCCGCCACCGACGATGCCGATCAGCGCCTGACCGACTGGTTCAGGCGCAATCTGCCGAACTTCATGCAGCCTGCGCGCATCGTCTGGCGTGACGAATTGCCGCGTAACGCCAATGGCAAGCTTGACCGCGCCGCGCTGAAAGCAGAGGCGGGGGCATGAAAGCCGCCGGACCGATCCCCCCCGACTATCAGTGGCGCGACGGCGAGCTGATGATCGGTGGGCGCACTGCCGCCGCCTGGATCGACGCGGCGGGCGACACGCCGTTGTTCGTCTATGACCTGAACATCGTGCGTGATCGCATAGCGCGTTTCCGCGCCGCCTTTTCGGGGGTGTCGCTCCATTATGCGGTGAAGGCCAATCCGCACCCTCCGCTGATCAAGGCGATCGCGCCGCTGGTCGATGGCATCGACGTCGCTTCGGCGGGGGAGGCGCAACGCGCGCTCGACGCCGGGATGGATGCGCGGCGCATCTCCTTCGCGGGACCGGGCAAGCGCGACCGCGAGCTGGCGATGGCGATCGAAGCGGGGATCACCCTCAACCTCGAATCCGGCAATGAAGCCGATCGTGCGCTGGCGATCGGACGCGGCATCGGGCGCACGCCCCGGCTCGCGCTAAGGATAAACCCCGATTTCGAGCTCAAGGGATCGGGGATGAAGATGGGCGGCGGCGCGAAGCCTTTCGGGGTCGATGCCGATCAGGCCGCAGCGATCATCGCCCGCATCGTTGCGGCGGGGGCGGAATATCGCGGGCTTCACATCTTCGCGGGGTCGCAGGCGCTCGATCCCGCCGCGCTGATCGAGGCGCAGGCGTCGGCGGTGGCGCTGGCCGCGCGGCTGAGCGAGGAGGCGGGGGTCGCGCCACCGCACGTCAATCTCGGCGGCGGCTTCGGCATCCCTCATTTCGCCAATGACCTCGCGCTCGATGAGGTGGCGGTCGGCGCGGCGCTCGCCGACACGCTCGCGTCGCGTCCCGCTATCCTCCGCGACGCAGAATTTACAATTGAGTTGGGACGCTGGCTGGTGGGGGAGGCGGGGGTTTATCTGACCAGGATCGTCGACCGCAAGGCGAGCCATGGCGAGATATTTCTTGTCGTCGACGGAGGCTTGCATCACCAGCTCGCGGCAAGCGGCAATTTCGGAACGGTCGTCCGTCGTAACTATCCGATTTCTTTGACGAAACTCCCTGGATCTGGCATGGTCGAGGACGTGTCTGTGGTAGGGTGTCTGTGTACGCCGATCGATCGGCTTGGAGACCATGTCGGGTTACCGCGGGCAGAGGTGGGGGATGTCGTAGCGCTGTTCCTGGCGGGGGCCTATGGGGCGAGTGCGAGCCCGCAAGCTTTCCTCGGTCATCCGGCCCCAGGTGAATTAACCATAGACGGGACTGACATCCTGTGATTCCTAAGCATATGTTCATGCGTTATGGCGCAATAAGCGGGGATTGAGTTTTACGGGCAATGGCGGTCCGTAAGTGGGGTCGATACCCTGAAGGGAATGCAGATGACGTGGGGTGCGGTGAAGAGACTGGTGGGCGCGATGATGCTGGCGAGCATCGTCTTCGCGATGCCTGTGCGCGCCGAGGAGAAGGCGAAGGAATTGCCGCCGGCGCCGTTCGTGCCCTCGGGTGCGCAGCCTGGCGAGGATTATACCATCGGCCCGCTCGATGCGCTGACGGTCTTCGTCTGGCGCAACCCCGAGCTGGGCGCACAGGTGCAGGTCCGTCCCGATGGCCGGATCACGCTGCCGCTGATCAGCGACATGGTCGCCGTCGGCAAGACTCCGTCGAAGCTGTCCGACGATATTCGCGATGCCTTGTCGACCTATATCAAGGATCCGATCGTATCGGTGATCATCAACAATTTCTCGGGGACCTTCGCGCAGCAGATCCGCATCGTCGGCGCGGCGGAGCGGCCCGCGGCGGTTGCTTATCGGTCGGACATGACACTGCTCGACGCGATGATCTCGGTCGGCGGCCTTTCGCAATTCGCGGCGGGCAACCGGGCCAAGCTGGTCCGCCACGATCCCGCCACCAACAAGCAGCAGGAGTTCCGGCTCAGGATCGACAGTCTGCTCAAGCGGGGCGACATCAAGGCGAACGTCAAATTACAGCCGGGCGATGTGATCATCATCCCCGAGAGCGTGTTCTAGGTTGGCCGTGGGGGTGACGGACTAAACCGATGGAAGCAATCTATACCGAGATTAGGATTGCGCTCTACGCGATCTGGCGGATGCGCTGGCTTGCGCTCGCCGTCGCGTGGGGATTCTGTCTGATCGGCTGGGTGATGGTGATGCGGGTGCCCGCCGCCTATGAGAGCAGCGCGCGCATTTCGGTGCAGGTCAAATCGCTGCTCGCAGATGGCAGCGAAGGCGATGTGCAAAAAGGCATCGACCGGGTTCGTCAGTCGCTCACCTCGACCGAGATCTTGAAGAAGGTCGTCCGCACCGTCTCCAACGGCGAACGGCCCCTGACCTCGTCGGAGGCGCTGTCGCTGATCGGTGCGCTGCGCGGCGGCATCTCGATCACCGCACAGGGCGAGGACCTGCTCGAGATCAAGACGCGGATCAGCCTGAAGGGCATATCCGAGCAGCAGACCGCCTTCATCGTTCGTAACGTGACCCAGAAGCTGATCGATATCTTCGTTCAGGAGAATTTGGTCGGCAATCGCGCCAACAATGCCGAGACGCTGGATTTCCTTGAGCAGGAATTGGCCCGCCGCGCCAAGGAACTGGCGGATGTCGATCGCCGCCGCGCGCAGATCGTTCAGGAGACGATGGGATCGCTGCCCGGTTCGGGCTCGCTCGAACAGCGGATGGATGCTGCGCGCAACGAGATGATGACGATCGAGTCCAGCCTGATGTCGGCGCGCAGTTCGCTTGCCGCGATGAATGGGCAGATCGCCGCCACGCCCGCCCAGATCCCCGCCGGCGGCGCCATGGGCGCCGTCGACTCGATCGACCAGCGAATTGGTCAGCTTGAAGGCCAGCTTTCCGAAGCGGTGTCGCGCGGCTGGACCGAGAAGCATCCTGACGTGATCGCGATCCGCGCACAGCTCGGCCAGCTCCGCGCCGAACGGGCGCGGGGCGGCACCCGATCGGTGCCGATGGCGCCCAACCCCGTCTATGTCTCGATCCGGTCGATGCAGGCCGAGCGTCAGGGCAATGTCGCTGCGCTGGAGGCTCGCAAGGCCCAGTTGACCGGCGACGTCACCCGCATCGCCCAGCGCCAGCTGACCGCGCCGGGTTCGCAGATCGATCAGTCGCGGCTCGATCGCGATTATGATGTGCTGCGCGAACAATATAACAAGCTGCTCGGCCAGCGCGAGAGCGCCAAGCTGCGGGCCGACGCTAGCGGCAAGACTGCCGGTGCGCGCTTTCGTGTGATCGATCAGCCGTCGTTGCCGCGCCAGCCCGCCGCGCCGAACCGCACTTTCCTGCTCACCGGTGTCTTGGTCGCGGGCGTCGTGGTCGGCGCGGGCGTCGCCTTCGCCAAAAGCCAGCTTGCCAGTGTCTACACGACCACCCAGCAACTCGCCAAGGCGAGCGGCCTACCGGTGCTGGGATCGATCTCCGAGGTCATCACGAGCGAGACACGCGCGGTACGGCGGAAACAGATGATGTGGTTTTCTTCCGCGGCAGCCGGTTTACCCGGGATGTTCATGCTGCTGATGCTGATCGAATTCATTAAGCGTATCATGGTATCCTGATCGGATGGATGATCGCGACGATACCGACAAGACGCCCCCCAAGAAGCGCAGGCGCCGTGGTTCGCTGATCGAGCGGGCCGGGTCGGTCTATGATTTCGAGGCGGTGCTGCGTGCGCGCGTGGTCATGCCCGACCAGGGCCCCGCCCCGGGCCAGACGATCGACGTTCCGTTGTCTCCGGTGATGCCGCAGACGACGCTGACGCCGCAACCCACGCTGACTCCCGAGCCGATCGCGCCGGAGCTGCCAACCTATCAGGCCGCCGGCGTCACTACGATCTCGGCCCCGCCACAGGCTTTGGCCGGCGGATCGGGGCATGGCGCGCAGCCCCCGACGCTTACGCCTGCGGCAACCCCGGCGGGGCCGGCCGCGCTGCCGTCTCCAGAGATCGTCTACCGCACCGCCAAGGTGAACCGCGCCGAGTTGATCGATCAGGGCTTTGTGATGCCTGACGCGGCGATCACCGCGCTCGCCGAAGAGTTCCGCATCGTCAAGCGCACCTTGCTGCTCAATGCGATCGGGCCGACCGCGCTGCCCAATGGCCGGCGCATTCTGATCTGCTCGGCGCAGGCGAATGAGGGCAAGACCTTCTGTGCGGTCAATCTGGCGCTGTCGATGGCGAACGAGCGCGATATCGAAGTGCTGCTGATCGACGGTGACTTCGCCAAGCCCACCGTGTTGTCGACGCTCGGCATCGATGGTCCAATCGGCCTGATGGACGCGCTGGCGGATACCGAGATCGATGTCGAATCGCTGGTGATCAAGACCGATGTCGGTAACCTGTCGGTCCTGCCGTCGGGCAAATATACCAATGAGGCGACCGAGCTGATCGCCGCCGACCGCACCCGGGTGATCATCGAGCGGCTGTCATCGAAGCCCAACCGCATCATCCTGTTCGATAGCCCGCCCGCGCTTGCCGCGTCGCCGGCTTCTGTGCTGGCTTATCATGTCGGTCAGGTGTTGCTGGTGGTGCGTGCCGACAAGACTGCGGAGGCCGAATTGCGCGACGCGGTGCTGCTGCTCGGCGGGTGCGAGGAGATCCAGCTTCTCCTCAACGGCGCGCGCTTTGCGCCCAACGCCCGCCGGTTCGGCAGCTATTACGGATATGAAGCGCCCCGATGAGGTCGATGGGGGCGCGCGCCTTGCTGGGGCTCTTGTCCGGGAGCGCCCTTTGCGGCGCGGCGCACGCCGAACGTCCGGAGATCGGGGCTTTTATCGATCTTCAGCAGATCGCCGAATCCCAGCTGAAGGGCGTCGGCGAGGATATCGTCACCTATACCGAGGTGTCGGGCAATCTCGCCGCCAGCATACGCAATCGCCGCATCGTCCTCTCGGCCAACTACCGCGCATCCTATCGAATTCCCGAAGTCGGTGATCTGTCGAAGAACTTCAATCAGGACGGCATATTGCGGATGCAGGCCAACGTCATCGACGAGTGGCTGTCCACCGATGTCGGGGCGATCGTCACCCGAAGCCGCATCAATCCGAGCGGTGCGGCGCAGCAGTTCAACTCGGGTAATCCGAAGAATCTCGCGCAGACCTATTCGGCTTTCATCCAGCCGAGTCTCGCCCACCGGATCGGCGACGTCGGCTTCGCGGCAAGCTACCGCTATGCCTATACCAAGAATGAGAGCGGGCAGACCGGTGCCCTATTGGGGCCGCCGGTCGATCGCTTCGACAGTTCGACGGCGCAAGAAGCGAATCTCAACGTCGGTATGCAGCAGAGCGCCTTGCCGTTCGACTGGACCGTGGGCGCGCAATATCGGCGCGAGAATACCACCAATCTCGCCCAGCATTTCCGAGCGCTGAAGGTTAGCGGCGAGATAAAGCAGCCTATCGCGGCGACCGTCGCGCTGGTCGCCAGCGGCGGCTATGAGAAGACCGAGACCTCCGAGCGCGAAGCGCTGCTCGATCCCGCCACCGGCTTTCCCGTGCTCGGCAAAGGCGGCCGGTTCGTCGTCGATCCAGCCAGTCCCCGGGTGCTGACCTATGACATGGCCGGGCTGATCGGCGATGCCGGCCTCATCTGGAAGCCCAGCCGCCGTAGCCGCGTCGAGCTGCGGGCGGGTTATCGCTATGGCGGCTTCTCCGTCACCGGGCTTGCCGAAATGCGCCCGAATGACCGGACCGGGCTGACCTTCATCCTGACCGATCAGGTCCAGTCCTTTGGTCAGGGCGTTTCGGGAGGGCTTGCCGGCGCACCGGTCGATCTGAATATCGATCCCTCGGCTGATCCGGCGACCGGCTATCAGAACTGCCTGTTCGGCAAGACGGCCGGTTCGGGCAGATGCCTTGGCGGTTCGCTGGGTGGAGCTTCCGCCCAGGCCTATCGCGAACGGGCGGCCAGCATCATCGTCAGTCGCGCGCTGCGGGAATGGACGATCTCGGGCTCGCTGGGTTACACGCGGCGCACCTATATCGACGATCCGAACGATCCCTTCTCGCTGGATGGCGTCGTCGATCAGAGCTTTTTCGGCGACCTGTCGCTGAATGGGCAACTCTCCCGCGTTTCGGGCGTCTCCTTTTCTTTTACGGGCAGTTTGTTTAAGAACGGGCAGGTCGGAGCGTCTGATGTGAAGGCTGGTAGTTTCAGCACCAGCTACTATCGGACATTCGGACGGAGCATCCGTGCACGCGCCAGTCTGGCCGTGGATGCTTCGAAGCAGGATGGGATTACAGCCGATGTTTCCGGGCGTGCGCAGATTGGCATGCAGTATGAGTTCTGAGATGCCCGATCGCGCCTCATCCAGCCGGGAGGGTCGATTTGGACCATGATCCCTATGGGCTGAGCGACCGGCCGTTCCAGCTGACGCCCGATCCGCGCTTCTATTTCGAGAGCGCGACCCATCGCAAGGCAATGACCTACCTGGGCTATGGCCTGGCGCAGGGCGAGGGATTCATCGTCGTCACCGGTGAGGTCGGCACCGGCAAGACCATGCTGGTTGGCCGCCTGATGGCGACGATCGACCGGTCGCGGCTGACCGCGATCAACCTCGTCTCGACCCAGCTCGAAGGCGAGGATATCCTGCGCATCGTCGCGCTCGCGCTGGGCGTCGCGACCGATGTTGCGGCTAAGGGCCAGCTCCTCGCGCGGATCGAGCGTTTCCTTCACGAACAGGCGCGCAGCGGCAAACGCACGCTGCTGATCGTCGACGAGGCGCAGAACCTGCCGATTTCGGCGCTCGAGGAACTGCGCATGCTGTCGAACTTTCAGTTCGGCGGACAGGCGCTGCTCCAGATTTTCCTGCTCGGCCAGCCCGAATTCCGGGATGCGTTGGCTCAGCCGCGTTTCGAGCAGTTGCGCCAGCGCGTCATCGCTACTCACCATCTGACCGCGATGAACCCCGACGAGGCCGCGCCCTATATCATGCACCGGCTGGCCTGCGCCGGGTGGAAGGGCACGCCGCGCTTCACCCAGAGCGCCTATGAGGCGTTCCATCGCCTGTCGGACGGCATTCCGCGCCGGCTTAACATGCTGGCCGGGCGGGTGATGCTCCAGGGTGCAATCGAGCGGCTCACCGATATCGACGGCGAAGTGGTCGAGGATGTCGCCGCCGATCTGGCGAGCGAGAGCATCATGCCCGCCGAAGGCCCGCAGCCGATGGCGCAGGCGATGCCCTTCTATCCCGATCTGCCGATGGGCGCTGGCGCTGTGCCGCCGCCGATGGCCGCGCCGGTGCCGCAGTTCACGCCCGCCGCGCCACCCAGCGCGCCCGGCCTGCCATCCTATGACAGCTATTCGCCGGGCGACGACGAAGCCGATATTCCGGCCGCGCCCGCCAGCTATAATCCGGCCAGCTATGCGCCGCTG
Source organism: Sphingomonas sp. SRS2 (assembly GCF_000971055.1). GTDB lineage: Bacteria > Pseudomonadota > Alphaproteobacteria > Sphingomonadales > Sphingomonadaceae > Rhizorhabdus. The sequence goes on along the minus strand of NZ_LARW01000061.1, from coordinate 13,605 downwards.
AACGATCCTTTCGCTACGCTGCCCGCCGATATCCCGCCGCCCGCGATCGAGCAGCCACCACGCTATGACGGCTATGTCCCGCCCGATGTTACGCCGCAGGCGCAGCCGATTGCCCCGGCGCGACCGCAGCTTCGGGCCGTGGAGGCGCCGCCGGAGCCGCCATTCATGGCCCAGCCACCGACGCGGCAGCCCTTCTACGATGTTGAACCGCAGGCGCCGGTTTATCAGCCGCCCGCCGCGCAACCGGCGCCGCCACCGGCCCCCGCAGCGGAAGGCTATATCGACTATGCTGCGCGCAACGCACAGCTTGAGGCGCGGCTGGTAGAGCAGGAAGCTATCCTGCGCCGCACATTGTCGTTGCTGGTCGAACTGGTCGAAACCGATCCGCCACCGCCACAAGGGCCCCGTGACGATGGCAGCGGCGGCAATCAGGATGCGGCCTGATCGACCTGTCGTGATCAACGGCCTGTCGGTCGATATCGAGGATTGGTTTCAGGTTGGTGCGTTCGAGCGCACGATCCGCCGCGAGGACTGGGACAGCCTTACCTCACGGGTCGAGCGCAATAGCGATGCGGTGATCGATCTGTTCGGCCGGATGGGCGCGAAGGCGACCTTCTTCACCCTGGGCTGGGTCGCCGAGCGTCATCCCGCCCTGATCCGCCGCATCGTCGAGGCTGGGCATGAACTGGCCAGCCATGGCTGGGACCATGTCCGCGTCTTCACCATGACCCCCGATCAGTTTCGCGACGATCTGCGCCGTACCCGTGCGGTGCTCGAGGATCTTGGCGGCCAGAAGGTGAGCGGCTATCGCGCGCCGAGCTTCTCGATCGACAAGCGGACACCTTGGGCTCACGAGATACTGGCCGAAGACGGCTATGCTTATTCATCGAGCGTCGCCCCGATCGCGCATGATCATTATGGCTGGCCCGAAGCGCCGCGCTTCGCCTTTCGCCCGGTGGCCGGCAGCGCGCTGGTCGAATTGCCCGTGACCACGGCCAAGCTCGGCGGACGGACGGTCGCGGCGGGCGGGGGCGGTTTTTTCCGGCTGTTTCCCTATGTCTTCTCGCGCTGGGCGATACGACAGGTCAATGCCGAGCAGCGGCCCGCAATATTCTATTTCCACCCGTGGGAAATCGATCCCGGCCAGCCGCGCGTCGCCGATGCGCCGCTCAAGTCGAAGCTGCGCCATTATACGCGTCTTGGCGCGATGGAGGGAAAACTAGAACGCGTGATCGGCGAGTTCAGCTGGGGCCGGGTGGACCAGGTCGCGGCCGCCGAAGCCGCCTGGGCCGGCTGAGCGATGGTCGCCATCCGCCGCGTCGACCTGTCCGATGCCGCGCATGTGCGGGCGATCGATGCCTATGTCGCGGAGCATCCGCAAGGCAGCGCCTTCCACCGCCCGGCATGGAGCCGCGCGATCGAACGCGGTTGCCGACAGGCCGCGCACTATCTGGTTGCAGGGGGCGAAGGCAGCCTCAGGGGAGCGTTGCCGCTTACCGAGGTGCATTCGCCACTGTTCGGCCGCGCGCTCGCCTCTGCGGGGTTCGCGGTCGGCGGCGGACCGATCGGCGACGATCAGGCGACGGTCGACGCTCTGGCCGACGCGGCGTGGAAGCTGGCGGAACGCTTGAGCTGCCCGTCGCTCGAACTGCGCGGCGGCACATTGCCTTCGGCGTCGGGCTGGCATGTCGAGGAAGGGATCTATGCCGGCTTCTCCCGGGCGCTTGCCGCCGATGACGAGGCCGAACTGCTGGCGATCCCGCGCAAGCAGCGCGCCGAGGTGCGCCGGGCGCAGGGCTTCGATCTGGCGGTGCGCACCGGGCGCGGCGAGCAGGACCGCGCCGATCATTATGCGGTCTATGCCGAAAGCGTCCGCAACCTCGGTACTCCGGTCTTTCCGCGTAGCCTGTTCGACGCGGTGCTCGATCAATTCGGCGAAGATGCCGACATCTTGACCGTCAGCCATGATGGCCGGCCGCTGTCGAGCGTGCTCAGCCTGTATGATAAAGGCGTCGTCATGCCCTATTGGGGCGGGGGCAAGCATGACGCGCGGACGTGGCGCGCAAACGACATGATGTATTATGCGCTAATGCTCCACGCGCGCCGGCGGGGCTGCACCGCCTTTGATTTCGGCCGGTCCAAATTCGGCACCGGCGCCTTCGCCTTCAAGAAGAACTGGGGGTTCGAGCCCGAACCACTTGGCTATGCGATCCGCACCGCCGACGGGCAGGAGCCGCGCCAGATCAACCCCCTAAGCCCGCGCTACCGGCTGCAGGTCGCGCTGTGGCAGAAGTTGCCGCTGGCGATCGCCAACCGGCTTGGCCCCTGGATAGCCCGGGGCCTGGGCTGATGAACGAGATCATCTTCCTCGCGCATCGCATCCCCTATCCGCCCGATCGCGGCGACCGGATTCGCAGTTTCCATATTCTGCGCCATCTTGCCCGATATCGGCCGGTCCACCTGCTCGGCTTCGTCGACAAGGAAGAGGATCGCAAGGCGGCGAAGGAATTGCTGCCGATGCTCGCGTCGCTCCACATCGAGGTGCGCCGGAAGTCGCGGCTGCGCGCCGGGCTGGAGGCGTTGATGCTCGGCGAGCCGGTATCGATCGCGGCGTTCGGTTCACGGCGGATCACGCACATGGTCGATCAACTGCTCGACGAACGGCCGATCGACACCATCTTCGCCTATTCGGGGCAGATGGCGCAGTTTGTGCCCGACGACCGTGCCGGACGACGCTTCATCATGGATTTCGTCGATATCGATTCGGAGAAATTCGCCGCCTATGGCGCAGCGGAAGGCGGGCTGATGGGCTGGGTCCACCGGCGTGAGGCGCGGCTGCTCGCCAGTTATGAGAAGGATGTCGGCCTGTGGGCCGATATCAACCTGTTCGTCAGCGAGGCGGAGGCGGCGCTATTCCGCAAGCGGGCCGGGCTCTCCGTCAGTCATGTGCGCCCGCTCGACAACGGTATCGATACCGTGCGCTTCGACCCGGCGGGCTTCCCGCGTGTCGAAGGCGCGGAGCCGATGATCGTCTTCACCGGACAGATGGATTATCGCCCCAATGTCGACGCGGTCGATTATTTCGCGCAGCGGACCTTTCCGGCAATCCGCGCGAAGCATCCGGCGACGCTGTTCGCGATCGTCGGCCGCGATCCGACCCCCGCGGTGCAGGAACTCGCCAAGCTGAAAAATGTCATCGTCACAGGCGAAGTGCCCGACGTCCGCCCGTGGATCGCCGCCGCCGCGGCGGTGGTCGCCCCGCTGGAGATCGCGCGTGGCGTCCAGAACAAGGTGCTGGAAGCGATGGCCATGGCGCGGCCGGTTGTCGCATCTCCCGCTGCCTTTGAGGGCATCGATGCGACACCGGGGGTGCATCTGATCGTCGCTCATGGCTATGATATGGCCAATGCGGTTAGCCACCTCCTTGCCAACCCCGCCGAAGGCGACGCCATGGGACAGAAGGCGCGCGCACATATGATCGCCCGCTACGGCTGGGACGCGCAACTGGCGAAGCTCGACGCGATGATGGGTTTCGTCTGAGCCCATGTGCGGAATCACGGGCATCTATCATCTCCAGACGGCGAAGCCGGTCAACGAGGCGCGCGTCCGCGCGATGGCCGACGCAATCGCGCATCGCGGCCCCGACGGCGACGGGGTGTGGACCGCGCCGGGCGTCGGTTTCGGCCATCGGCGGTTGTCGATAATCGATCTTGCCGGCGGCGCGCAGCCGATGGCGAGCGAGGACGGGCAGGCCGTCATTATCTTCAACGGGGAAATCTATAATTTCCTCGATGTCCGTGCCGAGCTGGTTGCCCTCGGCCACCATTTCCATAGCCATAGCGACACCGAGGCCATCCTGCAGGCGTGGCAGCGCTGGGGCCCGGATTGCCTGTCGAGGCTCAACGGCATGTTCGCCTTCGCGATCCACGACGCGCGGCGCAACTGCCTGTTCCTCGCGCGCGACCGGCTGGGCGTGAAACCGCTCTTCTATGCCGAGCTGTCGGATGGCAGCGTGATCTTCGGTTCCGAGCTCAAGGCGCTGCTGGCTCACCCGTTGCTGCGCCGCACGCCGGATTTCAGCGCGATCGACGATTATCTGGGCCTCGGCTACGTCCCCGATGATGCGAGCATCGTCGCGGGGGTGAAGAAGCTTCCCGCCGGGCACAGCCTGCTGCTCCAGCGCGGTCATCCCCTGCCGCGCCCGGCGCAATGGTGGGACGTCAGCTTTGCCGACCGCGAGCGCGGATCGGAGGCCGCGCTCGAAGACGCGCTGATCGAGAAGATGCGTGCCGCCGTGACCTCGCGGATGATCGCGGACGTACCGCTGGGTGCGTTTCTGTCGGGCGGGGTCGACAGCTCGGCGGTGGTGGCGCTGATGGCGGAGGCGAGCACCCAGGCGGTTAAGACCTGTTCGATCGGCTTCGACCATCCCGACTTCGACGAGTCGCGCTATGCCGCGCAGGTGGCGGCGCGCTTCGCCACCGATCATCGCACCCGCATCGTCTCGGCCGACGACTATGGCCTGATCGACACGTTGGTGCACGCCTTCGACGAGCCCTTCGCCGATGCCTCGGCGCTGCCGACCTATCGCGTTTCCGAACTGGCGCGGCAGACCGTGACGGTGGCGCTGTCGGGCGATGGCGCGGACGAAGCCTTTGCCGGCTACCGGCGGCTGACCTTCTTCAACGCCGAGGAGCGGGTGCGCCGGTTGCTGCCGCTCAGCGTGCGGTCGGGCATCTTCGGCACGCTTGGGCGCGTCTATCCCAAGCTCGACTGGGCGCCGCAGATGCTGCGTGCCAAGACGACTTTCCAGGGGCTCGGCCGGTCGAGCGAGGAGGCCTACGCCGATGCGGTCGGCGTTACCGCGCGTCCGTTGCGCCAGCGCATCTATTCGGATCGCGCCCGCCGCGACCTCCAGGGACACCGGGCCGAGGACCGTTATATCGCCGCGATGCGCGCCGCGCCCGCCCGCGACGGTCTCGACCGCGCCCAATATGCCGATCTCAAGATATGGCTGCCCGGCGACATCCTGACCAAGGTCGACCGCACCAGCATGGCGGTGAGCCTCGAAGCGCGCGAACCGCTGCTCGATTACCGGCTGATCGAGTTCGGCGCGCGGCTGCCGGTGTCGATGCGCGCGCGTGGCAGCACCGGCAAATGGCTGATGAAGCAGGCGATGCGCCGCTATTTGCCGGACGACATCCTGTTTCGGAAGAAGATGGGTTTCTCGACCCCGATCAGCGCCTGGTTCCGTGGTCCGCTCGCCGCCGAAGCGCAACGCATCGCGCGCGGATCGGCACTGGGTGAAACTGGCTGGTTCGACGGCAAGGCGCTAGATACGATCGTCACCGAACATCAAAGCGGGCGCGTCGACCACGGCCGGCTGCTGTGGCAGCTGATGATGCTCGATCGGTCGCTGTCTAACCTGTTCGGTGTGTCGGCGTAACGCACAGCAATAGTGGCGGACCCATCATCGATAGCAAAGGACAGGTGGTGGGTCTGACGGATTTGGGTTTCGACGGGGCGCCTATGGTCAACCTGTTCATACCCATTGCCGAAGCGCAGAGTTTTCTTGGCCTGCAGCAGACACCCTCCGGTCAGAAATGATCGGAGGCGCCTGACACTTCATGGCTTCGAAATAAACCGTCAGGATATACCGCTTCCACGAAATACAGTCCGTCCGGCGGCGCGTTCAGCCCTAGTCGCGCCCGATCGCGCGCTTCCAGCGCGTCGGACAGGTCATCGGCGCTCCACTTTCCGCGCCCGACCAGCGCAAGGCAGCCGACCATCGACCGCACCTGATGGTGGAGGAAGGAGCGCGCCGCCGCCTCGACCTCGATGACGTCGCCGTCGCGGCGGACGTCGAGGCGATCGAGTGTCTTGACCGGACTCTGCGACTGGCAATGCGCCGAACGGAAGGTGGTGAAGTCGTGCAGCCCGACCAGCCGCTGCGCCGCGTCACGCATTGCGCCCACGTCGAGGGGGACCTTGATCTGCCACGCACGCGCTGCATCGAGCGTCAGCGGCGCGCGGCGGTTGATGATGCGGTAGATGTAGCGTCGCCCGATGCATGAAAAGCGGGCATGCCAGTCCTCAGGCACGCTCTCACAGGCGAGTATGGCGATGGGTTGGGGACGCAGGGCGGCGTTGATCGCTTCCATCAGCCTGTAAGGGGTGATCGGCCTGAGGATTTCGGCATGCGCCGCCATTGCGCGACCGTGGACGCCGGCATCGGTGCGGCCGGCGGCGTGGACTATCGCCTTCTCACCGGTGATCGCGGTGATCGCCTCTTCGATCGCCTGCTGGACGGTGGGGCCATGGGGCTGTCGCTGCCAGCCCATATAGGGTCTTCCATCAAATTCGACGGTCAGGCGGTAGCGGGTCATCCGAGGGTCGGTGCGGCGAGGTTGCTGCCGGGCGGGATCGCGAAGCCGCGCAGCAGTTCGGACGTGCTCATCGCCGCCTTGCCGGCGCGCTGGACACGAGTGGGGCGGATCGCGCCGAAGATGCATTCGATCGTCAAATGATCGTCGATCACCTCGCCCGGTGCGGCGATGGGGTGGCGGTCTACGATGTCGCAGGCGAGAATGCGGATGCGCTCGCCCTGATAATCGAACCACGCCCCCGGCGCTGGGTTGAAGGCGCGGATCTGCCGCTCGACCTGTCCTGCGGGCTCGCGGAAGTTGATACGGGCCTCGGCCTTGTCGATCTTGGCGGCATAGGTGACGCCGGCTTCGGGCTGTACGGCCGGCGTATAGGCTTCCGGATCGGCGAGGACCTGTACCATCAGCGCAGCGCCGCTCCGCGCAATTTCGTCGGTGAGCTCGCCCGCGGTCTTGCCGGCAATCGGGGTTTCGACCGTCGCGAGCATCGGCCCGGTGTCGAGCCCGCGCTCCATCTGCATGATCGTCACTCCGCTGACCGGATCGCCCGCGAGGATGGCGCGCTGCACCGGCGCGGCCCCGCGCCAGCGCGGCAGGATCGAGCCGTGGACGTTGAGGCAGCCGAAGCGCGGCGCGTCGAGGATCGGCTGGGGTAGGATCAGCCCGTAGGCCGCGACCACCGCGACATCGAGGCCGAGTGCGGCGAAGGCGGCCTGGGCCTCGGCGTCGCGCAGCGTGACCGGGTGGCGCACCTCGATCCCCAGCATCTCCGCACGCTTCTGGACCGGGGAAGGCATCAGCGCCTTGCCGCGGCCGGCGGGGCGGGGCGGCTGGCAATAGGCCGCGACAAGGTCATGTCCCGCCGCGAGCAGCGCATCGAGCGTCGGTACGGCGAAATCGGGGGTTCCCATGAAGGCGATGCGCATGTCTCCTCTGAAACGCTTGCCATGGAACTATGCAAGCCCATATCGGTAAAACATGGCATCTCCCGAGATAGAAACCCTGACGCAGGCCTTGGCGAAGCTGCCCGGGTTGGGACCGCGTTCGGCGCGGCGGGCGGTGCTCCATCTCCTCAAGAAGCGCGAGGCGGCGATGGCGCCGCTGCTGCGTGCGCTGGAGGCGGTGAACGAGAAGCTGACCAGCTGCCATGTCTGCGGCAATGTCGACACCAGCGATCCCTGCGGCATCTGCAACGATCCACGCCGCGACGCGCGAATGCTCTGCGTGGTCGAGGAGGTCGCCGATCTCTGGGCGCTCGACCGGTCGCGGCTATTTCCCGGCCGTTATCACGTGCTCGGCGGGCGGCTTTCCGCGCTGGAGGGCGTCCGCCCCGAGGATTTGTCGATCGATCTGCTGGTCGGTCGGGTCGCAGCGGGCGGGATCGACGAGGTCGTGCTGGCGATGAACGCCACCCTCGAAGGCCAGACAACCGCTCATTATATCGCCGACCGGCTCGAAAGCCTGCCGGTGCGGCTGACCCAGCTCGCCCATGGCCTGCCGGTCGGCGGCGAGCTGGATTATCTCGACGAAGGCACGCTGGCGCAGGCGCTCAGGGCGCGGCGGCCCGTCGCCTGAGCTTGACGATTCGGCCCCGACTACCTAGCTGAAGCCCATGGCCATCCACCCTATTCTCGAGGCGCCCGATCCGCGGCTGCGCACCATTTCAACGCCGGTCGACGGCGTCGACGATGCGTTGCGCACGCTGATCGAGGACATGTTCGAGACGATGTATGATGCGCCGGGCATCGGCCTCGCTGCCATTCAGATCGGCGTGCCGAAACGCGTGCTGGTGATCGATCTTCAGGAAGAAGAGGACGAGGAGGGCAAGCCGATCCGCAACCCGCGCGTCTTCGTCAATCCCGAGCTGTTCGATCCGTCCGAGGATTATTCGGTCTATAATGAAGGCTGCCTGTCGGTTCCCGATCAATATGCCGAAGTGGAGCGGCCCGCGCTGGTCCATGCTCGCTGGCTCGACGAGAAGGGCGAGAAGCACGAGGAGAAGCTGGAGGGGCTGCTCGCCACCTGCCTCCAGCATGAGATGGATCATCTCGAAGGCGTATTGTTCATCGACCATCTGTCGCGGCTGAAGCGCGACATGGTGCTCAAGAAGCTCGACAAGGCCCGGCGCGCCCGCAGGGCCGCCTGAGCGATCGCATGCCGCGCGCCCTGCGCGGTACAGTCCTCAGGCGTCGGCCCAGCGCCGCAGCAGATTGTGATAGACTCCGGTCAGGCGGATGATCGCGGGATCGCTCTGGCCGCGATCGGTGGCGATCGCCTGGATGGCGCTGTCGAGATCGAATAAGGTCTGACGCGCGCCATCGTCGCGCACCATGCTCTGGATCCAGAAGAAGGCGCAGACCCGCTCGCCGCGTGTCACCGGCGTGACATGGTGGAGGCTCGACGCGGGGTAGAGGATCATGTCGCCCGCGGCGAGCTTGACGCCATGGGTGCCCAACGTGTCTTCGACGACCAGTTCGCCGCCGTCATAATCGTCGGGATCGGTCAGGAAGAGCGTGGCCGACAGGTCGGACCGGATACGGAAATCGGTGCCGCGCTTGATGCGGATCGCATTGTCGACATGGGTGTCGAAGCGGTCGCCGCCGGCATAGCTGTTGAACAAGGGCGGATAGACCTTGAGCGGCAGCGCCCCGGCAATAAACAGCGGCGCCACGCCCAGCGCATCGAGGATGATGTTGCCCGCCTCGCGCGCTGCCGCAGAATCCTCGGGAAGCTGGCGGTTCTTCTTGGCAAGCGCCGATTGGTGGCCAGAGGTTGCATTGCCGTCGATCCACTCCGCCTCGCCCAGCAGGGCACGGACATGGTCGAGCGTGCGCCCCTGGAGCACCCCGGGAATTGCCAGCATCATCTGCGTCAGCCCTGAAGCGTGAACGGCATGCTGTAGACGCCGCGCACCTCAACCGGCTGGCCATCGCGCATGATCGGCTGCCAACGCCAGCCGCGGATGGCCTGGAGCGCCGCCTGATCGAGCCGCTCGAAGCCGCTGCTCTGCACGATCGAAATCTGCGCGACGCGCCCGTCGGTACCGATCAGCAGACGGACCACCACCGTGCCTTCTTCATGCTTGCGGCGCGACTCGAACGGATAACGAGGCGGCTTGCCCTCCAATAGCCGCTCGTCGAGATTGCCGACCATCACGGGTCCGGCTGGCGGCGCGGGCGTGGCCACGGGCTTCGGCGGCGGCGGCGGAGTGGTGGTTACGTTAATCGGCGGCGGTGGGGCCGGCGCCTGGACAATCGGCGGCGGCGCGATGACGACCGGCTGCACCTTTTCGATGAGTACCGGCTGCGGCTCCGGCTTCTCGGCGGGTGGCGCCGGCGGCTCGGCGATCAGATCGACGACGAGAGCCTTCTTCTTCGGCGCGATTTCAATCACGTCGAACTTCAATAACGCATAGAAGGCGGCGACATGGACCAGCAGGATGGTGACGATCGACGGCCAATTGGGCCGTCGGTTCGCGCCATAGGCGGAGCGGGGTTCGCCGAGGAGTGCCGTTGCGCGGGGCAGTGCGATCGGATCCGCGAAGAACAGCGCATCGCCGTCCGCCGCTATGTCCCGCCCCAAAGTCCCGTGCATCGTCACTTTCACCCGACTCCCTGTCACAGATGCCGCTAACGCTATTCTTAGTGCAAATCAATCGCAATAGCGTTTAGCCCAAAGCAAAAGCCGCGGATTTCCAGCGCGTGACTTGGCGGTCGCGGCTACCTATGTGTGAAAAATGAGCCGTCCAATTTCCCCGGGCCTGCCGAGCCGCGAGCAGATCCTCGACTTCATCGCCAAGTCCGATATCCCTGCCGGCAAGCGCGAGATCGCGCGCGCCTTTGGGCTTCAGGGCAATGAGAAGATCGCGCTCAAGGCGCTTCTGAAGGACATGGCCGACGAGGGCCTTATCGACAGCGCGCGCGGCCGCGCCTTCCACAAGATGGGTGGAATACCCAAGGTCACGGTGCTGCGCGTGACCGACATAACCGACGAGGGCATAGCCCTGGCGGTGCCCGAAACCTGGCATGGCGAAAATGGTCCGCCGCCGCAGTTGCGCGTCAAGGAAGTGCGCGGGCGCAAGGGGCCGGCGCTGGGCGTCGGCGATCGCTTCCTCGCGCGCACCGAGGAGGCCGGCAGGGGCTGGATCGCCCACCCGATGAAGAAGCTGGCGCGCGGCGAGGAGCTGATGCTCGGCGTGCTCCATCGCGAGGGCGACAAATTATGGCTGCGCCCGGTCGATAAACGCGAGAAGCGCGATACACTGGTGTCCGACGCGGGTGACGCCGACGCCGGCGATCTGGTGCTTGCCGAAAAGGCGGGCCGCCCGCCGCGCATCACGGCGCGCGTGACCGAGCGGCTCGGCGATCCGTTTGCGCCGCGCTCCTTCAGCCTCGTCGCGATCCATAAATTGGGCATTCCCGATGTCTTCCCCGAGGCGACGATCGAGGAAGCCGAGCTGGTGCCGAGGCTCGATCTCGGCGAGAATCGGGAGGATCTTCGCGATCTGCCGATCGTGGCGATCGATCCCGCCGATGCGCGCGACCATGACGACGCGATCTGGGCCGCGCCCGATGATGACGCCGCCAACCCCGGCGGCTTCCAGGCGATCGTCGCGATTGCCGACGTGTCCTTCTATGTCCGCCCCGGATCGGCGCTCGATCGCGAGGCGAAGAAGCGCGGCAATAGCGTCTATTTCCCCGACCGGGTCGTACCGATGCTGCCCGAGGCGCTGTCGGCGGATATCTGCTCGCTGAAGGAAGGCGTCGATCGGGCGGCGCTGGTCTGTCATCTGACCGTCAAGGCGGACGGCACGCTCGCGAGATGGCGCTTTACGCGCGCGGTGGTGCGGATCGCGGCGAACATCGCCTATGAGGACGCCCAGGCGGCGATCGATGGCGAGATCGAACACCCGCTGACCGACAGCGCGCTGAAGCCGCTATGGGCCTGCTGGAAGGCGCTGTTCAGAGCGCGCGAGGCGCGCGAGCCGCTCGATCTCGATTTGCCAGAGCGGCGCGTCGTGCTCGACGAGAAGGGCCGCATCCTGTCGGTCGCGCCGCGCGAGCGGCTCGACGCCCACAGGCTGGTCGAGGATTATATGATCGCGGCCAATGTCGCCGCCGCCAAGGCGCTTGAGGCGAAGAAGGCACCGGTCATGTACCGCGACCATGAGCCGCCGAGCCGCGAGAAGCTGGTCGCGCTCAAGGATTATCTCGCGACCTTCGACATGGAGTTCGCGCTGGGGCAAGTCGTCCGCCCATCGACCTTCAACCATATTCTCAGCAAGGTCAGCGACGACACGATCAAGCCGCAGATCATGGAGCAGGTGCTGCGCAGCCAGACCCAAGCCTATTATGCCCCGGCAAACACCGGCCATTTCGGCCTCGCACTCGGCAGTTATGCCCATTTCACCAGCCCGATACGCCGCTATGCCGATCTGCTGGTCCATCGCTCGCTGGTCGGCGCCTATGGACTGGAGAGCGGCAAGCCGAAGCTCAACGGGCCCGGAAAGACCGCAGACATTCCCGCGAAGACCGCGCTGACGCAGGACGAGGCCGAGCGGATGACCGCGATCGGCGAGTTGATCAGCCAGGCTGAGCGGAGGGCGATGGAGGCCGAGCGGGAAACGGTCGACCGCTATGTCGCGGCTTTCCTGTCGACCAAGATCGGCGAGCTGCTCGACACCCGGATTACCGGGGTTCAATCATTCGGCTTCTTCGCGACGGTGGAAGGGCTGGGTGGCGACGGGCTCGTCCCCGTGTCGACGCTGGGCGCCGAACGCTTCCGCTATGACGAGGCGGCCCGCGCGCTGGAAGGTGAGGAGAGCGGCGACCGCTACACATCGGGCATGAAATTGAAACTCCGGCTGGTCGAAGCCAATCCGATCAGCGGCTCGCTGCGCTTCGAACTGGAGGAAGGCGCGAGCCATCTGCCGATGCGCGGCGGCCCCCGGGGTCCACGCACGGGCGGCAAGGGCAAGCCGATGATGGGCCGGCGCGGCCGTCCGGCCAATATCCGGCACAAGGGCAAGAGACGGTAAAGGGCAGACGACCATGGCGATTCCAGTAATTTTGCGGCGTGGCCTGCGCCTGCCGGTCATAGCCGCGCCGCTCTTCATCATCTCCAATCCCGGCCTCGTCATCGCGCAGTGCAAGGCCGGCGTGATCGGGGCCTTTCCGGCGCTGAACGCGCGGCCGCAAAACCTGCTCGACGAATGGCTCGATCGGATCACTACCGAACTCGCGGAGCATGACGCGAAGCATCCGGAGCGCCCGGCCGCGCCCTTCGCGGTCAACCAGATCGTCCACAAGTCGAATGACCGGCTTGCCGCCGATGTCGAGAGCTGCGTGCGCTACAAGGTGCCTCTCGTCATTACGTCGCTGGGCGCGCAGCCGGACGTCAATAGCGCGATCCACGGCTATGGCGGGCTGGTCTTCCACGATGTGATCAACCAGCGTTTCGCTCATAAGGCGATTGAGAAAGGCGCTGACGGGTTGATTCTCGTTGCGACCGGGGCGGGCGGTCATGCCGGGGTAGAGTCGCCCTTCGCGCTGATGCAAGAGACCCGCGCCTGGTTCGATGGCCCGATAGCGCTGTCGGGGGCGATCGCCCATGGCCGATCGATCCTGGCGGCGCAGGCGCTGGGCGCGGACTTCGCCTATGCCGGATCGGCCTTCATCGCGACCGATGAGGCTAATGCGGCTGCGGCCTATAAGCAGGCCGTGGTGGACGGCGGCGCTGCCGACATCGTCTACTCGAACCTGTTCACGGGCGTGCACGGCAATTATCTGCGAGCGTCGATCATCGCGTCGGGCCTCGATCCCGACAATCTGGCGGTGTCGGATCCCTCGGCGATGCAAATGAACAACAGCGATGCCAAGGCGTGGCGCGACATCTGGGGCGCGGGGCAGGGCGTCGGCGCAATCCACGACATCGTTCCCGCCGCCGAGCGGGTCGCGCAGTTCATACGCGAATATGAGGCGGCGAAGGTGGAGTTGTCGAAGCTCTAGGGGTTGTGGGGATTTAGGATTCACATTTTTGGGGAGATGTGATTCACACTTTGGATGGAACGCTTCGTACTGACCGACGCCCAGTGGGCAAAGATGGAACCGCATTGTCTGGGTAAGCCGACCGACCCGGGACGAAGCGGGAGGAACAACCGTCTATTTTTGGAGGCAGTGCTATGGATTGTCCGGACGGGCAGTCCATGGCGTGATCTGCCGAC
>NZ_LARW01000060.1 GCF_000971055.1 Sphingomonas sp. SRS2 | reverse complement strand
GCCCGGCCCGGTCGGCATCGCGCCGCCGCCGCCGATCACCGAGGTCCGAATCGTGCCCGGGCCGCAGGAGCGTTTCTTTGCTGCCGACGCAGTGTTGCAACTCATACGGCAAGGGTTCGTGGCGAGTGCGTCGTTCGACCGAATGGGGCGCGCGATCGAAGGCTCATCCTTTCTGCCGCTGTCGCTCGACATGCCGAGCGAACCGGCGTTGCGTGGGGCGCTCCAGATCGATGGTGCAGGCCGGATGACGTTGCTGCTCGCCGATCATCAGACGACCGGCGGCTACCCGAAGATCGCAACGGTGATAGGATATGATGTCGACCGGTTGGCACAGCTCGCGCCCGGGGCAGCGGTGCGCTTTCGTGCGCTTACCCAGCTCGAAGCGATCGCCGCCGTCCGCGCCGCCTCGGCCGAAGAGGAGGCGATGCTGCACCGGATCGCCCATCGCCTTACGCTGGAGGAGCGCTTGTCGTCGGCAAATCTGATCAGCGGCGTGGTAAACGCGGAGGGCGAAGGAAGCTGATCGTCGGCCAAACCGCGACGCGGACCAGGCAGGGCCGCGATCCTCCGGGTCGACCTCGACGTCGCGCAGGGCCGAGGGGAGATGTCTTGAAATGGGAGGAATGGTGGAGCCGAGGGGGATCGAACCCCTGACCTCTGCAATGCCATTGCAGCGCTCTCCCAGCTGAGCTACGGCCCCGTGCCATTTCGAAGCGCGCCGGTTGGGGCCGGCGGCGGAGCGCGCCCTTTATGTCAGCTAGGGCAGGCCCGCAAGAGGCCTTTTAGCATGAGAGGCGGCTTTTTGGCGAGAAGGCGCCGGAACCCGCTTTCGCAAGGCCCCGGCGCAGCTTCTTAATTTTCGTCTTCGTCGTCGGTCGTGTTGAGACCGATATCGTCGTCGCCGCCCAGATCGACATCGTCGTCGGGATTGGCCTCGGCCTCCTCGTCGATGTCCAGATCGTCGTCGGCCAGATCGTTATCGACGACCTCGGCTTCGACTTCCTTCTTGGGCGCGTCGAACGGCAGCGGCTGCTTCGACTTCAGGACGGGATCGGGCTCCCACGCCGCGCCGCATTCGATGCAGGTGACGGGGTTGTCCTTTTCGAGATCGTAAAAGCGGGTGCCGCATTTCGGGCAGGTCCGCTTGGTGCCCCATTCAGGTTTCACCACGGTACAGCAACTCCAGTCGAAAAATGAGGAAACCGCGTACCCACCCGAGTCAGCGGACACGCGAAACGCCGCGCGCCTTGCCATAGCGGAACGCCGCTGTCAAAAGCCGCGCCTTATGCATGCCACCCTTCCCAAGCCCGCAAGCTTTTCGGCGCCCGGCCCGCTCAGGGGGCAGGCCGCCGTTCCAGGCGACAAGTCGATCTCGCACCGCGCGCTGATGCTGTCGGCGCTCGCGGTCGGCGAAAGCCGGGTCGAAGGGCTGCTGACCGGAGAGGATGTGCTCGCGACCGCCGACGCCATGCGGGCGATGGGCGCGCAAATCGAGCGCGGCGACGATGATATCTGGCGGATTCACGGCGTCGGCGTCGGCGGGCTGCTCCAGCCCGAGGTCGCGCTCGACATGGGCAATTCGGGAACCTCGACCCGGCTGCTGATGGGCCTGGTCGCCAGCCATGCGATCACCGCCACCTTCACCGGAGACGCCTCGCTGTCGAAGCGTCCGATGAACCGGGTGATCGAGCCGCTGGCGCTGATGGGTGCGGATATCACGGCGAGCCCGGGCGGCCGCCTGCCGCTGATGCTGCGCGGCCTCAGTCCCGCGGTGCCGATCGAGTACCGCCTGCCTGTCGCCTCGGCGCAGGTGAAGTCGGCGGTGCTGCTCGCCGGCTTGAACACGCCGGGCGTCACCCGCGTGATCGAGCCGATCGCCACCCGCGACCATAGCGAGCGGATGCTTCGGGGTTTTGGCGCGGAGCTGTCGGTCGAGCAGGATGCCGACGGTGCGCGCATAATCTCGATCCGGGGCGAGGCCGAGCTTCGCCCGCAGCATATCGTCGTGCCGGGCGATCCGTCCTCGGCGGCCTTTCCGGTGGTCGCGGCGCTGCTGGTGCCGGGTTCGGAGGTCACCGTCACCAATGTCGGGCTCAATCCTACCCGTGCGGCGCTGTTCGACGTGCTGAGGATGATGGGCGGGGATATCAGCTTCACCAACCAGCGCGAGGTGGGCGGTGAACCGGTCGCCGACATCGTTGTGCGCCATTCGGCGCTGAAGGGCATCGAAACCCCGGTCGAAACGGTCGCGGCGATGGTCGACGAATATCCGATCCTGTTCGTCGCGGCGGCGCTGGCCGAAGGCCGCACTGTCGCGCGCGGGCTCGAAGAATTGCGCGTCAAGGAATCGGACCGGATCGCGGTGATGGCCGAAGGGCTGCGCGCGATCGGCGCGCAGGTCGAGGAGCTGGAGGACGGGCTGATCATCGACGGCACCGGCGGCGATCCCTTGCCGGGCGGCGCTATGATCGCCGCGCGGCTCGATCACCGCATCGCGATGAGCTTCGCGGTCGCCGGGCTGGTGGCGAAGGCGCCGGTGACGATCGATGACATGAGCCCGGTTGCGACCAGCTTCCCGACCTTCACCGCGCTGATGACCAGCCTCGGGGCGGAGGTCGCATGATCATCGCGGTCGACGGACCCGCCGCGTCGGGCAGGGGCACGATCGCCGGGGCGCTCGCCCGCCATTACGGGCTGCCGCATCTCGACACCGGGCTGCTCTATCGCGCGGTCGGGATCGAGGTGGTGCGCGCCGGTGGCGATCCGTCGGATGCGCAGGATGCGCTGCACGCCTGTAATTTCGACTCGGCGCTGCTGGCCGAGCCCGCATTGAAGACCGAGGCTGCGGGCAAGGCCGCATCGCTCGTGTCGGTCCACCCGCAGGTGCGTGAGGCGCTGCTCGGACGGCAGCGCAGCTTTGCTGGCCAGGCCGGAGGCGCGGTGCTCGACGGGCGCGATATCGGCACGGTGATCGCGCCGGACGCCGACGCGAAGCTGTTCGTTACCGCCAGCCCGAAGGTCCGGGCCGAGCGCCGCTTCCGCGAGCTCGACTCGATGGGGGCACCGGTTGGCTTCGACGATGTCATGGCCGATATCCTGGCGCGCGATGAGCGCGACATGGGACGGTCCGCGGCGCCGTTGCGGCAGGCCGACGATGCCGACTTGCTCGATACGAGCGATCTGAGTATAGACGCGGCCGTCCAGCGGGCGGTTTCGCTCGTGGAAGGCCGTACGGCAGACCGCTAAAAAGAGGTCGCCCAAGCAGGCGTGACAGGGGGTCGGCAGCAATGCCGATCACTTGGCGCGCCTTTCTGCTTTGATCGGTCCGCCACGAACTAGTCGCACAACGGATGCTGTGTGGACATGAGGTCCATATGGCGGTTCTGGCCCAAAGACCTCCGGAGACAACCGGATGGCCGGAAGACTAACACAGGAACTCTAACCCTATGGCCACTACGGCAAACCCGACCCGCGACGATTTCGCGGCTCTCCTCAACCAGACTCTCGGCGGCGAAAACGAAGGCTTCGAAGGCCGCGTCGTCAAGGGCACCGTCACCGCGATCGAAAACGACATGGCCGTCATCGACGTCGGTCTGAAGTCGGAAGGCCGCGTGGCGCTCCGCGAGTTCGCAGCCCCCGGCCAGAAGGCCGACCTGAAGGTCGGTGATGAAGTCGAGGTCTATGTCGACCGCGTCGAGAACGTCCATGGCGAAGCAATGCTCAGCCGCGACCGCGCCCGCCGCGAAGCCGCCTGGGACAAGCTCGAAACCGAATTCTCCACCACCAGCCGCGTCGAGGGCGTGATCTTCGGCCGCGTCAAGGGCGGCTTCACGGTCGATCTCAACGGCGCCGTGGCCTTCCTGCCCGGTTCGCAGGTCGACATCCGCCCCGTGCGCGACGTCACCCCGCTGATGGACATCCCGCAGCCCTTCCAGATCCTGAAGATGGATCGCCGTCGCGGCAACATCGTCGTGTCGCGCCGCGCCGTCCTGGAAGAGACCCGCGCCGAACAGCGTTCGGGCCTGATCCAGTCGCTCGCCGAAGGCCAGGTGATCGAGGGTGTCGTCAAGAACATCACCGATTACGGCGCGTTCGTCGACCTGGGCGGCATCGACGGCCTGCTCCACGTCACCGATCTCAGCTACAAGCGCGTTGGCCATCCGAACGAGATGATCAACATCGGCGACGTCGTGAAGGTGCAGATCATCCGCATCAACAAGGACACGCAGCGCATCTCGCTCGGCATGAAGCAGCTCGAGAATGATCCGTGGGAAGGCGCCGCCGCCAAATATCCGATCGGTGGCAAGTTCACCGGCCGCGTCACGAACATCACCGAATATGGCGCGTTCGTGGAACTGGAAGCGGGCATCGAAGGCCTCGTCCACGTGTCCGAGATGTCCTGGACCAAGAAGAACGTCCATCCGGGCAAGATCGTCTCGACCAGCCAGGAAGTCGAAGTCGTCATCCTCGAGGTCGACGCCGACAAGCGCCGCATCTCGCTGGGCCTCAAGCAGGCGATCAACAACCCGTGGGAAAGCTTCTCCAAAGCGCATCCGGTGGGCTCGACCGTTGAGGGCGAAGTCAAGAACGCGACCGAGTTCGGCCTGTTCATCGGCCTCGACAACGATGTCGACGGTATGGTTCACATGTCCGACATCGCCTGGGGCGTCTCCGGTGAGGAAGCTCTGGCGCTTCACCACAAGGGCGAAACCGTCAAGGCGATCGTGCTCGACATCGATCCCGAGAAGGAACGCATCTCGCTCGGCATCAAGCAGCTTGAGCGTGCCGGCGCCTCGACCGCGCCCGTCAGCGACGGCTCGAAGCTCAACAAGAACGCGATCGTCACGGTCACCGTCATGGCGGTCACCGATGGTGGCCTCGAAGTCCAGACCGGCGACGACGGCGCGATCGGCTTCATCAAGCGTGGCGACCTTGGCCGCGACCGCGATGAGCAGCGTCCGGAGCGTTTCCAGGTCGGCCAGAAGTTCGACGCGATGGTAAGCGGTTTCGACCGTTCCAAGAAGCCGACCTTCTCGATCAAGGCGATGCAGATCGCCGAAGAGAAGCAGGCTGTCGCGCAGTACGGCTCGTCGGACTCGGGTGCGTCGCTCGGCGACATCCTGGGCGAGGCCCTGAAGAAGCGCGACGGCAACTAAGCCTTAGCCGCTACGACAAGACAGGGGTGCGGGGGAAAACCTCCGCGCCCTTTTCTTTTGCCTGTTTCCGCATGACGGCGGGGGGATGATTGGGTAATTCTCCCGACATGGTCCAGATCCGCCTTGCCCATGTCGAGGAAGCGTCCGCGCTCGCGGCGCTTAAGCTCGACACCTTCCGCCAGACCTTTCTCGATGAAGGCTTCGGCATTCCCTATCCGCCCGCCGATCTTGCGGCGTTCGAGGCCGATTCCTATTCGGCCGCGGCGATTGCCGCCGAACTCGCCGATCCGGAACGGCGAAGCTGGGTGGCCGAGGACTGGGACGGGCGGCTGCTCGGCTATGCCCAGGTCGGCCCGTGCAAGCTGCCGCACCCCGAGGCGGGGCCGGCGCAGGGCGAACTCTACCAGCTCTACATACTGCGCGAGGCGCAGGGACAGAAGCTCGGCAAGCAGCTGCTCGACGTCACGCTCGATTATCTCGCCGAAGCCCGGCCGGGGCCGGTCTGGCTCGGTGTCTGGTCGGGCAACGACAAGGCGCAGGCGGTCTATGCCGCGCGGGGATTTGAGAGGGTCGGCGACTACCGCTTCAAGGTCGGCAGCTGGTATGATGAGGAGCATATCTACCGGAAAAGGTGATATCGGCGTTCCGGCGGAGGTCGGAACGGCCGATCATCGGCACCTGCTGCGGTCGAGGACGGTAGCGCCGCCGGCGTTCGCCGCGGCGACGGCCTGGATCTACTCCGCCGCCTGCGCGGTTCCGGCGATATGCTTGTTCAGGTCGATGATCATCGAGGCCTGGACGAGCCGCGCGATCGATCCCTGCACCAGCATCTCGATGCCCTCGTCGCTGGCGAAGCCGCCATAAACCAGGCAGCGTGCCTGGAGCACCCGCGAGAAGGCGTCCCAGATCTTGGGATCGGGCGGGGTCGGATTGCTCCAGAAGGCGTCGAGCGGGCCATCGAAGGTGATGCCGGGAATGTTGTAGACGGCCTGGCCGAGCGTGATCACCGGAACGCCCGATGCGAGCGCCAGCGTGCCGGTGGTGCTGTTGACCGTGACGACGCCCAGCGAGCCTTCGACGATGTCGCCGATATGGCCGCCCTTGGCGAAGACCACCCGCTCCTCGACGTCGAGGCGGCGCGCTTCGCGGCGGATGAAGCGCTTCCAGCTGAACAGGCTGCTGTCGAGCGGATGCTCCTTGACCAGCAGCAGCGTATCCGACGGAGCCGAGCGCGCGAAGCTCTCGATCACATAGGAGGCGCCGGCCTGCATCGTGCCGAACAGCGAATGGACACGAATCTGATGGTCCGACGACAGCTGGAGCGGCAGGGTGAAGTAGCGCTTGCCCTCGAGCTTCGCGAGCGCGGCTTCGGCCTGGTCCTCATGATGACTGCGCAGCGCGAACTGCTTGAGCCAGCCGAGCGCCTCGGCCGCGGCCGAACGGTCGCGGTGCGACTTATAGTGTGGGAAGCGCCATTTGCCGAGCGAGGTGCGGGCATAATAGCTGGTCGCTTCATGCGCGCGGCGGCGGAAACGCGACGGCACCGTCGGCAGTTCGGCGAGCGGGGGCAGGGTGCGCGCGGCGTTGAGATACCATTTCGGATCGCGCGGCAGGGTCGAATGTCCGTTGACGCCGTCGAGTTCGAGCGTCGCCCAATTGGGCCGGATATAGCCTTCCTCGAAGACATGGACGCGCACGCCGCGCAGCCGCGCCATGCCGCGCGCGGCGTTGTGCAGCGGACGGCAGTCGCCGAACAGGATCACGTCGGTGATCGCGTGCTGAACGAGATAATCGTCGACGAAGCTGGGCCAGCGCTCTGCAGTGCCGAGATAATCGACCGCGGCGCCAGACCAGGACGCGGCGTCGCCGGCGTTCAGATTGATGCGATGGACGGCATGACCGAGCTCATGAAGCGCGCCACCCAGCCGATCGAAAAAGGGTCCGGGCGGGCCCTGCAGGAACAGGAAACGCTGCTTGGCTATGTCGTGCAATCTCACGGCTTGCCTCATGCGCCAACCAGCCCGCGCCGCAAACGTCCCTGCAACCGCCGAAAGCGGGTCAGCAGGGTTTCTTGCGGGACAGGTTGGGCTGCCAGTCTCTCGACCAGAATCTCGGGAGGACAGGGCAATTTTGTAACCGGATCAAGGTAATGGGGATACAATATCAAGGTTGCCGCCACGAGCTGCGCCTTTGTAACGTTGCGGCCCCTGCGGCGTTCAATGGGCGGTGCCAGGTCGCGCGTCAACCCCCAGCCCGCGTAGAAGGGCTGGCCATGAGTCACGACTTCGCAGCCCCGCATCAGGGCCTCAAACCCGGCGAGCGAGGTCAGGACGTGGACGGCGTCGACACTGTCGAGCAGCGAGGCCATCGGCACGTCGCGGACGATCTGATCGACATATCCCATCGCATGCGCATCGGCGATCCGGCCGCGGCGGTGGCCGGCGTCGACATCGGGATGCGGCTTAAAGATCAGATAGGCGTCGGGCTCGGCTGCCCGCGCGCGACGAATGAGGTCGAGATTGCCGTCGACCCCGGCACCGCCGAGCTGCACCGACAGGTCGTCCTCGACCTGGCCGGTCACCAGAACGAGACGGCGTCCCTGCACGGGCCGGTCGAACGGCCGCCCGCCACTGGCATATTTGCTGATCCCGGCATCAACGACATCACGCATCAGGCGTTCGGCGCGGGCGATCAGCACCGGATTTTCGATCGGCGTGGCGATCAGATTTTCGAGATCGGAAGGGCGGTTGGGATCGAGGTGCAAACCGGTGCGATCGAGGATGATCGAATGCGGCGGATGGCAATCGCTGCCAAGGCCCGCCGAGCGCAGGAAGCCATCCTCGACCGGATGGATGGTGACGCCATGCGCGGCCGCCTCGGCATCAAGCCCGCGCGGCGCCTTTGACGGCCAGACCGCGATCGCGCCCTGTGTCGCGCGGGCGGTGCGCACCGCGTCCTCCGCCGACCTGGCGAAGTGCAGCGGCTCGCCCGGCCACAGCATCGCCTCGACCTCGCGCCGCTTCCAGCGGGCGATGCCTGCGCCGACGGTCAGGCCGCGATTGCGGTCGATCGCCTGACGCCAGAAACCAAGCTGTTCGATTGCGGCTTCGACCGGCACCGGCCGGCCCGAATAGGGGTCGCGATAGTCAGCGGCGTCGATCAGCCAGGTCGTGACCGCGCGTTCGATCGAACCCGGCCGGCCGTCGCGGGCGATGTCGGCAAAGCGTCCCGCGCCTGACCAATCGACCTCGCGCCCGGCCATCCAGGCGATCAGGCCGCATTCGTCGTCGCCTGTGCTTACGAAAGGACCGTTGTCGCCCGGGCCGTGCCAGGGATCGGCCTTGCCGTTCTTCCAGAAGCTGCCGCCGATCCGTTCGGCGACGATCTGACCGATGATCAGGTGGGCGCGTTCGATCTCGGGCGCGCTGAGCGTCGCGCGGACCGAAGTCAGGGCCTTGGGCTGGCTGACCGCCGCAGTGGCGGCTGGCGTGCCGGGAAAGGGGGGCGACCGGAGGATCGGCTCGAAGACCATTTATCTTTTCGCCCAGGCACGCACTGGCTTACACATCGCGGGAAAATACGCTCCCCCCGCTGTCGATCAAGCGGATAAGCCCGATCGAAGCCGTTTCGCCAACGGTTCGTCTTTGTTTCGGCAGCGGTGGTCGCCCGATGGCAGAAATGAGGCGTCAGGCCGGCGTGTTTCAGCATCCATCGCGCCGTGCGGGGCGTTGCCCTGCGATGGCGTGGATGCCGAAACAGGTTCAGCATGACGAGGTGAGAAGTAGCGCCGCGCCGCTTAGAACGGCACGTCGTCGTCGAGGTCGCCCGCATCGAACGGATCGGACTTGCGACCTGCCGGTGCGCTGGCGCCGCCACGGGCGCCACCACCGCTGCTGCTGCTTCCGCCGCTGAAGCCTGCGCCGCTGCCATAGCCGCCGTCATCATCTCCCCAGCCGCCGCCGGAGCTTGCGCCCGCGCCGCCGCCGCCGCCACCCGCGCGGTCACCGCCGCCGGGTCCGTCGAGCATCACCAGCACGGCGTTGAAGCCCTGCAGGACGATTTCGGTCGAATATTTCTCGACCCCGGCGTTGTCGGTCCATTTGCGGGTCTGGAGCTGACCTTCGATATAGACCTTGCTGCCCTTGCGCAGATAGCGCTCGGCCACATTGGCCAGTCCTTCGCTGAAGATCGCGACCGAATGCCATTCGGTCTTGTCGCGGCGCTCGCCGGTGTTGCGATCCTTCCACTGTTCGGAGGTGGCGATGCGCAGGTTCACCACCTTGCCGCCATTCTGGAAACTGCGCGATTCGGGATCACGGCCCAGGTTACCGACCAGGATCACCTTGTTCACGCTGCCTGCCACGACGTCTTTCTCCTACAAACCTAGAGCGATTGCTGCCCAGTATGTAGCGCCTGCGGCGACGTATGCCAGTACGAACAGATAGGCGAGCATGAAGCTCGTCCATTTCCACCCGTTGGTCTCGCGGCGCACCACCGCGATGGTCGAGATGCACTGCGGCGCAAAGACGAACCAGGCGAGGAAGGCGAGCGTGGTCGGCAGCGACCAGCGGCCCTGGAGCCGGTCGATCAGCGAGCGTTCCTGGACCGCTTCGTCCTCCGCGTCGATCGCATAGACGGTGGCGAGCGCGGACACGGCGACCTCGCGCGCCGCCATTGCCGGGATTAGCGCCAGCGCCATGTCGCGGTTGAAGCCGATCGGACGGAATACCGGCTCGATCGCATTGGCGACGCGGCCCGCGATCGAATAGTCGATCGACGGCAGGCCATAGCCGGCGGGTGGCTTCGGATAGGAGACGAGCAGCCACAGGATCACCGTCGTGAAGGCAATGATCGTGCCGGCGCGCTTCAGGAAGATCACCGCGCGCTGCCACAGGCCGATCGCGACGTCGCGCAGGATCGGCATCTGATATTTCGGCATTTCCATCATGAACCCGGGGGGCGGCCCCTGCGTCACCGTCCGCCGCAGCACATAGGCGACCGCCATCGCCCCCGCGACGCCCGCCAGATAGAGGCAGAAGAGGACGAGACCCTGGAGGCCGATCCCTGGCCCCACGTCGCGCGCCGGAATGAATGCGCCGATTACCACCGCATAAACGGGCAGACGTGCCGAGCAGGTCATGAGAGGCGCGATGAGGATCGTCGTCAGCCGGTCCTTGGGATCGTCGATGGTGCGCGTCGCCATGATCCCGGGGATCGCGCAGGCGAAGGACGACAGCAGCGGGATGAAGGCGCGCCCGGATAGCCCGACCCGTGCCATCAGGTGATCCATGATGAACGCGGCACGGACCATATAGCCCGATGCCTCCAGCAGGAGGATGAACAGGAACAGGATCAGTATCTGCGGCAGGAACACCACCACCGCACCGACGCCGGCAAGCAGCCCTTCGATGATCAGCGAACGCAGAAAGCCGTCGGGCATCGCGCCCGCCGCCAGCCCTTGCAATTCGCCGATTCCGGCGTCGATCAGGTCGGTCGGCGCCGCCGACCAGGCGAACACCGCCTGGAACATCACGAACAGGATCGTCGCGAGCAGGACGGGTCCGATCAGTGGGTGGAGCGCGATCGCATCGGCGCGATGGGTCCAGCGGCGTTTGAAATTTTCTTCAGTCGTCGCCGCGACGGCGATCGACCGCGCGCGGCGTTGCAATTCGACCATGTCCTGATGCAGCGCCGGGTCCTCGCCCGACACCCGGACCGCGCCGCCGGTCGCCAGCATGCCGATCGCGGCCTTGAGCTCGTCGATGCCCTTGCGACGCACCGCGACGGTCGGGATCACCGGCACCCCGAGTTCGGCGGCGAGTTTGGCCGCGTCGATCTTCAACCCGTCCCGCTCGGCCATGTCGACCATGTTGAGCGCCACCACGGTAGGCAGCCCCAGCGCGATAAGCTGAAGCGCGAAGCGGAGGTGATTGTCGAGATTGGTCGCATCCACCACGATCAGCAGCGCGGAAGGCAGCCGCTCGCCCGCCTGTTTGCCGAGCAGGACGTCATGGGTCACGGCCTCGTCGGGGCTCGACGGTTGCAGGCTGTAGGTGCCGGGCAGGTCGAGCATCTCGACCGGGCGGCCGTCAGCCAGCGCCATACGCCCCGATTTCCGCTCGACGGTGACGCCCGGATAGTTGCCGACCTTCTGGCGGGCGCCGGTCAGGGCGTTGAACAATGCGCTCTTGCCGGCATTGGGATTGCCGACCAGCGCGACCAGAGGCGAAGGGTTCATCGGTTGTGACAGATCATTTGGTCTGGGACGGCCCCACCGCGATGGCCGCGGCCTGCGCGGTCCGCAACGCGACGGTCATCCGGCCGATCCGGCAGGCGATCGGATCGATTCCGAACGGCCCTTTGTACAGCTTCTCGACCGCCACGCCTTCGTCGACACCAAGTTCGCGCAGGCGGCGTGCATCCTTTTCGCTGAGGATCGCCCAGTCGATGCCGATGATGTCGCCCCGGGTCTTCAGCGGGAGCTTGTCGAGCGTGGTGGTGGCTTCAGCCTTCATGCTGCGAGTGATTATCAATAACGGTAACGAAATGCCAGTCAAATCATGGAGATCATTGCGGCAGTCCGACGGTTGTCCAGCTGCCGCTACGTCACTTAGCCCTGTATCCGGTAGCGCAGCCGCCCGAGAAAGCGGGCGGGGCTGAAATGATGGTCGGGATCGGGCCTGAGTCGCACCTTGAGCTTCTCGACCTTCATCACGTCATCGATCCGCCGATCGAGGAAGGCGCGGGTGTCCGCGAAGCCTTCGCTGTCATCGTCCATCCAGGCCATCAGGGTAGCCGCATAGACCGACCCCAGGGTCGCGCGCTTGGTGTACCAGGCGATGTCGACGCTCTCGTCTCCGGCCGCGCGCCACATGGCGTCGGCGGCGCGCCAGCACAACCGGGTGGCGCGCGGCATATTGGCGGGGCGGGCGAGGATCGCCAGCGCGCGCCGCAGCGCATCGGGATGAGCGGCGGCCTCGTCGAGCCGGGCGAGCACCGCGCCGCGAATCCGGTCGCGAATCTTCCAACCGGTGACGCCGGCGGCGCCGAGCCTAGCGGCCATGTTCGTATCGATCGCGGCGAACCAGGCGTCGATCATCTCGATCGCGCCGCCCGGAAAGCACAGAACGGCACGGTCCGCGGGCACGCCCAGTTCGGCGGCGGCGCCCGCCAGCGCGATTTCGGTCCAGCCATCGAACACCGCATGGGCAGCGATGCGTCCGGCCAGTTCGGCGCGCAGTTCGTCGAGGGTCATGTCGTCGGCGGTGGTCATGTCGCTGTATCTACGCGCACCGGCGTCGGTGCGCCAGACTTGCTCATGCGCACCAGCACGAGCGCGGCGCAGATCGCGAGCCCACCAAGGATGTCGACGAGGCCAAGCCGCTCGCCATAACGCAAGCTGCCGATCAGCGCGGCGATGAAGGGCTGCATCAGCAGCCCGAGGCCGATCAGCATCGGCGGGAGATGGCCGATCGCATAGACCATCAGGCCCTGGCCGATCACCTGACTGCCGATGGCGAGAAGGAGCAGCGGCGTCCAGCCGTCTGGCCAGAACGCCCCGCCATCGGCGAGCGCGAAAAGCAGCAGCGGCGCCGTCCCGGCGAGCGTGGAGATCAGCAGTACCGGCATCGGTTGAAGCATGCCGCGCGCGCGGCCCATCGCGATCAGATAGCCAGTGTAAAAGACGCCCGCGAGGATACAGAACAGATCACCCTTCAGATAGCGGCTGTCGACATCATAGGATCGTCCCAGCAGCAGAAGCGTCCCGATTGCCGCGAGCAGCAGCGCAGCGGTCTGTGGCCGGTCGGGCCATGTCCGGCTGCTGATCAACGCAAAAGCAGCGAGCAGGAAGGTCGCGAAATTGCCGAACAGTGTCGCGTTTGCGAGCTTGGTATGATGAATGCCGATATGCCAAGCGCCCAAGTCGGCCGCAAAGCACAGCCCGCCTATGGCGATGGTGGCCATCATCGCGCCCGACAAGCGCGGAACCGGCTGGCGCGCGACGCGCGTGAGCAGGAACAGGAACGGCACCGCCAAAGCGAGCCGCCAAAACGCCGAAGATAGTGGCGATACATCGGCGACGCGGACCATCCATGGGCCGAAGGCGAGCGCGATATTGGCCACGATCATCGCCGCGAAGGCGCGCAGATTTACAGCCCCGCTATCTTGCGGCTTAGCAAATCTTGTTTCACCTTCCTGCTGCATATTGCGTCCGCCAGTCCTACCTCTGGCCAAACGAAGCAAGTCCGAAAGGCTTTTCATGCCGACTCTTTTCGACCCGATCACCCTCGGCGCGATCGATGCGCCCAATCGCATCATCATGGCACCGCTCACCCGCGCCCGCGCGAGCCGTGCAGCGGTGCCGACCCCGGTGATGGCCGAATATTATGCACAACGCGCCTCGGCAGGCCTGATTATCACAGAAGCGACAGGGATCAGTCGCACAGGCTTGGGCTGGCCCGATGCACCGGGCATCTGGAACGACGAACAGGTGGTCGCGTGGCGCCGCGTCACCGATGCGGTCCATGCCGCAGGAGGGCGGATCGTCTCGCAGATCTGGCATATGGGACGGCTCGTCCATCCATCGATAGGCGGAGAGCAGCCGATATCGTCCTCGCCGATCGCTGCGCCCAACCTTGCGCATACCTATGAGGGCAAGCAGCCTTATGTGGTGCCACGACCGCTCGGCAGCGACGAAATTCCGGCGTTGCTGGCCGACTTCGCCCATGCGGCGCGAAATGCTATCGCGGCCGGCTTCGACGGCGTGCAGATACACGCGGCCAATGGCTATCTGATCGATCAGTTCCTGCGTGACAGCGTGAACAAGCGCGACGACGCCTATGGCGGCTCCATCGAAAACCGCCTCCGTCTGCTCGGCGAAGTGACTCATGCGGTGGCGGATGTGGTGGGCCCTGGCCGGACGAGCGTGCGCCTGTCCCCCAATGGCGAGGCGCAGGGCGTCGACGACAGCAATCCCGAGCCGTTGTTCACGGCGGCATCCCGCCTTCTGGCGGATATCGGCATCGGCTTCCTGGAAGTGCGCGAGCCGCAGGGCAAGAGCAGCTTCCGCGCGGCGAGCCACCCGCCGATCGCACCCGCGATGCGCAAGGCGTTCAATGGCAATTTCATCCTGAATTCGGACTATGACCGTGCTGGAGGCGAGGCGGCGCTCGACCTTGGCCTGGCCGATGCGATCAGCTTCGGCCGGCCGTTTATCGCCAACCCCGATCTGCCCCGTCGCTTCGCAGAGGGGCTGCCATTAGCGTCGGGCGATGTCGCGAGTTTCTACAGCGGCGGGCCGGAAGGCTATGTCGACTATCCGGCGGCGGCCTGAATCACGATTGTCCGACGCCGCTCATCCTCAGCAGGGGCTGACACGCCCATGACTGCTGAGGATGAGCGGCGCGAAGATAATCAGCCTGCCATCATCTAAGATCTTCGAAAATCAGGCGCCGAACTGCTCGCGCAGTTCCATCATGCGGATGGCGGCCTTGGCTGCCTCGCCGCCCTTGTCCTTGTCGCTGCGCTTGGCGCGGGCGAGCGCCTGGGCTTCGTTTTCGACGGTCAGGATGCCGTTGCCGATCGCAAGGCTGTCCATCGACAGCGCCATCAGGCCACGCGCGCTTTCGTTCGAAACCACCTCGAAATGATAGGTCTCGCCACGGATGATCACGCCCAAGGCGACGAAGCCGTCATAGCGGCCGCTTTCCGCCGCCATAGCGATCGCGCCGGGCACTTCGAGCGCGCCGGGAACGGTGACCGTCTCGTGGCGGTGGCCCGCCTCCTCGATCGCGCTACGCGCGCCGTCGAGCAGCATGTCGTTGAGATGGTCGTAGAAGCGGGCTTCGACGATGAGCAGCTTGGCCATGATCAGGCGTTCTCTTCCTCTAGCGGGATGGGCCGTTCGCCTACGATCGAAAGGCCATAGCCGTCCAGCGCGATCAGCGTGTGATGCGAATTGGTGAGCAGCACCATGTCGTGCACGCCGAGTTCGGTGAGGATCTGCGCACCGGCGCCATAGTCGCGCAGTTCGTCCATAGCCGCCTCATCCTTGCGTTCGCGTGCCTGGAGCGAGCGGCTCATCCACCCCGACACCGGGCGGTTGAGCGTGACGATGACCCCCGAACCCTCCTCGGCGATAATCTCCATCGAGCGCTGGATCAGGTTCGCGCGGGGCGCGATCTCGCCATAGACGTCGGTGAAGGAGGACAGCAGGTGCATGCGGACCAGCGTCGGCGTGTCGGGATCGATATGCCCCTTCACCAGT
The DNA here is from genome assembly GCF_000971055.1 of Sphingomonas sp. SRS2. Lineage (GTDB taxonomy): Bacteria > Pseudomonadota > Alphaproteobacteria > Sphingomonadales > Sphingomonadaceae > Rhizorhabdus. The sequence continues at coordinate 4,557 of NZ_LARW01000060.1, read as the reverse complement.
GCGGTGTTCTCGGTGTCGGTCGCCTTGTTGTAGAAGGTCATCATCTTCCACTCGCCGCCCCAGCGGCTGGTGAAGCGCGCTTCGGCCCGCTTCTCGACGAGATGGTCGTGCTTGCGGCGATAGGCGATCAGGTCGCGGATCGTGCCGATCTTCAGCTTGTGGGTACGGGCGAACTCGACCAGCGTGTCCATCCGCGCCATCGTGCCGTCGTCGTTCATGATCTCGCAGATCACCCCGGACGGGTTGAGGCCCGCGAGACGCGAGACGTCGACCGCCGCCTCGGTATGCCCGGCGCGGATCAGAACGCCGCCCGGTTTGGCGATCAACGGAAAGACATGGCCGGGTGTCACGATATGATCCGGCCCCTTCGACGTATCGATGGCCACCGCGACGGTGCGGGCGCGGTCGGCGGCGGAGATGCCGGTGGTGACGCCGTCGCGCGCCTCGATCGAGACGGTGAAGGCGGTCTCGTGACGGGTGCCGTTGTTGCGGCTCATCAAGGGTAGCCCGAGCTGGTCGACCCGCTCCTTGGTGAGCGACAGGCAGATCAGGCCGCGACCATGTTTGGCCATGAAGTTGATCGCGTCGGGTGTGGCCATCTGCGCGGGGATGATGAGGTCTCCCTCATTCTCCCGGTCCTCGTCGTCGACCAGGATGAACATGCGGCCGTTGCGCGCTTCGTCGATGATCTCCTCGATCGGCGACAGGCCCGAATAAGACAGGTAGCGCTCGAGCTTCTTCAGCGTATCGGCGGTGGGGTTCCAGTCGTCCTCGTCCAGCGAACGAAGCGAGTTGGGGTGAAGTCCGGCGGCGCGGGCCAGGCCGGATCGGGAGATGCTGCGCTCGGCGACGGCGTCGCGGATGCGGCTGACAAGATCTATGCTCATGACTTCTGGCTATCACAGCCAAAAACAAGTCTCAAACAGAATTCACATTGAAATGTGAACTACTTTGAGGTGAGCGCGCGAAGTTGCTCCATTCGGCCGAGATAGCGCGCCAGGACGTCGATCTCCAGATTGACACTGTCACCGGTCGCGAGGCTGCCAAGCGTCGTCACCGCGCTGGTGTGCGGAATGATGTTGAGGCCGAAGAGCGTGCTGCCGTCGGGCTGGTCGGTAACGCTGTTGACCGTCAGCGATATACCGTCGACCGCGATCGATCCCTTGGCGGCAAGATAAGGCGCGAGCGCGGCGGCGGCGTGGATCTCGAAGCGGTGCGAATCGCCCTCCTCGGCGATCGAGGCGACCGTGCCGACGCCGTCGACATGACCGGTGACGATATGGCCGCCCAGTTCATCGCCGACCTTGAGCGAGCGTTCGAGATTGAGCTTGCCGCCGACCTGCCACCGGCCCGGCGCGGTCCGTGACACGCTTTCGGCGCTGATATCGACCGCGAACCAGTCCGGCCCCAGTTCGACCACGGTCATGCACGCGCCCGAACAGGCGATCGACGCGCCGATGTCGATCGAGCCCGTGTCATAGCCGCAGGCGATCCGCACATGGAGGTCGCCGCGTTCCTCGACTGCGGCGATGGTGCCGATATCGGTGATGATTCCCGTGAACATTACGCGCGGTCGTAGACAGAGAGCCGGTCGATGCCAAGCTTTCGCGTGTCGGCCAGCCGCCAACGGCCATGCGTGGAGGCGAGATCGGTCAGACCGATATCGTCGATCGCCGAACGCCCCGCACCGACGATAATCGGCGCGGTATAGAGCAACAGCCGGTCGACGAGGTCGGCCGACAGGAAGGCGGCGGCGGCGCTCGCTCCACCCTCCACGAAAAGATGGTCGACGCCGTCGAGCGCGGAGATGTCGTTCGGAGAGTGCAGCGCGGTCCAGCCTTCGGGCGCTGCGCCATGGCCGAGCACCGCGCGGCGCGGGCTACGGCCCTCCAGCCCTGGCAGGCGGACGTCGAGGCGAGGCGCATCGGCCTCCAGCGTGCCGCGCCCGACCAGAATCATTTCATGGCGTGCGCGTTCGAGATGAGCATGCGCGCGTGCGGCGGGGCCGGTGATCCAGCGGCTTGCGCCGTCGGGCAGCGCGATCCGCCCGTCGAGCGAGGCGGCGAGCTTGAGTGTGACATGCGGCCGGCCGCTGGCGTGGCGCGTCAGGAAGCCCGCCATCGATGCGCGGGCGGCATCGGCATCGACGCCCTGCGTCACCGGGATGCCGGCGGCTTCGAGAGCGGCGATCCCCTTGCCGTCGGTGCGCGGATCCGGATCGCGGCAGGCGATCACCACGCGGGCCGGCCTCGCCGCGACGATCAGGGCGGCGCAGGCCGGGCCGCGCGCCGAGACGTGCGCGCAGGGTTCGAGCGTCACATAGAGCGTCGCCCCCGCGACATTGCCGGCGGCTTCGATCGCGCGGCACTCGGCATGGGGGCGGCCTCCCGGCTGGGTCCAGCCTCGTCCGATCAGCCGGCCGTCACGGACGATCACGCAGCCGACCGGGGGATTGGGAGCGGTCCGGCCGCGTCCTCGCCCCGCCAGCGCGATCGCCGACGCCATCCAGCGCCGGTCGTCTGGCGTCGGCTTACTCAATGCCGAGCTTGTCCGCGAGCCGCTGATATTCCAGCCGTCTCGCTTCGCGCCGGGCGTCGAGGATCTTCTGGTCGGCGATATTCTGCTTCTCGATCTCGGCGTCGGTCCGGTCGGGGGAGAAGCTGGTGATATAGGTGATCGTCTCGCGCGGCTTGTCACGCTTCGAATCGACGTAGAAGCCGGTGACGATCAGCATTGGCATCATGATCGACAGCAACGCGATCAGGATCTTGTGCCGGTTCTGCTGACGCCATAACGCCTTGAAGTCGGACCAGGCCGCGCGCGGGCCGGACGGTCGGGGGAAAATCGCCATCCGCGCTAGATAAGGTGCGAAAGCCCGCCGCGCCAGTCCGGCAAGCGGGGCGTTCGCTGCGAAGACCGTTTCGGCCCGATCAAGCCTGATCCGCTCATCCTGGACAGCCACCGATCATGTCGAAATGCCGTATCGAAGGAGGTCCTTCGATACGGGTCTTCGCCAAGCTCAGCCCCGCCCCAGGATGAGCGGACAGTGCCCGGCTGCTCAGCTCTGGATCTTGAACCGCACCGTCATGGTCCGCCAGCTTTCGGTGGCGACGCCGTCGCGCGTGCCGGGCCGGAACTTCCAGAAGCGTAGCGCCTGCTTCCGCGTCACCTCGAAGAAGCCGGGATGGGTGGCGCTGACCATTTCGACCGTCTTCACCCGTCCGTCGCTGCCGATAAGGATGCGCACCGTCGCGGTGCCCTCAATATCGGCGCGGATCAGCTCGGGCGGATAATCAGGTTGGAAGCGCGCCATCGCGGCGGGATCGATCACCGGCGCGATATAGACCGGCTCGCTGCGCACCGGATCGAGAGTGGGCAGGAGCGTCGGCTCAAGCTGCGCAGGCTGGGCGATGATCACCGGGGTCGGGTCGACCGTCCTGATCAGCGGATCGACGACAGTGGGCCGCGCGGTCGGCTCGGCCCGGGGGATGGGCGGCAGCTTTTCGGGCGGCGGCGGCGTCTTTTCCTCGATGCTGTCGACGATCGTATTGATATAATCGATGCGCTGGAACGTCTCTGGCGGGGCGAGGGCGAGCGCGGTCAGGGCCGCGGCATGTCCTGCTATGACCAGGCCCAGGCCGGTCTTGTTGGGTTTGCGGGTGTCGAGAAAACCTCCATGCATGGCGACCTCCTTCTCCGAAGTGCGGCCGCGCTTGCCGGCGGCTCGCGTCAGGCGATGATACACTATTGCGGCCGCGCCGCTGCATGGATTTCCGCCAAAATGGCGTGAAATCAGGTGGTGGATTTCACCATGTAATTTGGTGAGCGATGCCAATGATTAGCGCACAATTCCAGGCGAGGCGCTGGTTAGAGGCCAAAATCGCCGAATTTCCGCGGCATCGAGCAATTGGCACAGCTCCTGCAATCCTGCTGGCATCGGCCAGGAAGGTGGCCGGCGACAGGGAGCCAGACGATGTTCGACACCAACTCCAGCATGAGCGATGCCAGGCGCTTCCTGCTCGCGGTCGGCGGCGGACTGTTGTTCAGCCTGGCCTGCCTGGCCGCAGCCCTCGGCCCCGTAAACGCGAGCTGCTTCTGCAAGACCACGATGGTCTCGCTCGACCGGCCAACGCTTCTCTAGTCTCGATCTTTTCCACGAAGGGAATTGCCATGTCAGTCCGCAGCAACAGCTTTCGCCTCAACAAGAGTGACGGCAAGATCATGGGCGTCTGCGCCGGTCTTGCCGACTATACCGGCATCGACCTGATGCTGGTCCGGGTGCTCACCGTCCTGCTCACGCTGTGCGGCGTGGGGTCGACGTTCATCCTTTATCTTCTGGTCGGCCTGATCGCCCCGTCGAACCGCTACTGAAAGTCTGCCAAGTCTCGTCACTCCAGCGAAGGCTGGAGTCTCGGGAGGGTGAGACGCACTAGGGGTTGTGGGGATTCATCGCGAGTTGATGACGGCTGCGGCGAGGTAGATCATTGCGGAGAAGCTTAGATCGGTTTTGCAGGCGCGCATGGCGATGCGCTTGAACTCTTTGAGTTTGCAGAAGAA
>NZ_LARW01000006.1 GCF_000971055.1 Sphingomonas sp. SRS2 | reverse complement strand
CCCCGACAACCCAGATTTCCTTAGAACGGATGCGATCGCGCAGTTGCGCGAGGACACAAAGCTCATAACTGATCCGGTTTACGCGCCCCTCTTCATCAATGACGGAACTGCGCCATCTCGCCGGAATGACCTCGTCGACCGGCACTGCGTGCGGCGGCACGTAGCGGCATCCATCATCCACTTTGCTTCTGATCCAGTCCAGGGCCGCCAGCACCGGACGCCACACGGCGTTGTTCGACCGGAACTCCAGTGCCGAAAGCAGGCTTGGCAGCATACGGCGATAATGATTGGCCCATGACCTCCGCATCACCTTGTAGATCCGCCGATCCAAGGCGCCCTTTGCCTGGCTTTCCTTGATGATCGCCGCCAGTTTGTCCTTGCCGGCGATTGGGAAAATGACATCGCAGATGCGCCCGGATGGATCGTCGATCGAAGC
>NZ_LARW01000059.1 GCF_000971055.1 Sphingomonas sp. SRS2 | reverse complement strand
TTCTTCTGCAAACTCAAAGAGTTCAAGCGCATCGCCATGCGCGCCTGCAAAACCGATCTAAGCTTCTCCGCAATGATCTACCTCGCCGCAGCCGTCATCAACTCGCGATGAATCCCCACAACCCCTAGAGCTTCGGCAGAGTTACGCCCTGCTGGCCCATATATTTGCCGGCGCGGTCGGCATAGCTGGTCTCGCAAGGCTCGTTGCCCTGCAGGAACAGGAACTGGCATGCGCCTTCATTCGCGTAGATTTTCGCGGGGAGCGGTGTCGTGTTCGAGAATTCGAGCGTGACATGGCCTTCCCAGCCGGGCTCGAGCGGAGTCACGTTCACGATGATGCCGCAGCGCGCATAGGTCGATTTGCCGAGGCAGATGACCAGCACGTCGCGCGGCACCCGGAAATATTCGACTGTGCGCGCCAGCGCGAAGCTGTTGGGCGGGATGATGCAGACGTCGGTCTCGCGGTCGACGAAGCTATTGGGCGCGAAGTTCTTCGGGTCGACCGTCGCCGAGTCGACGTTGGTGAAGATCTTGAACTCGGGCGCGACCCGCGCGTCATAACCATAGGAGGACAGGCCGTAGCTGATGCAGCCGTCGCGGCGCTGGGCCTCGACGAAGGGCTCGATCATTCCGTGCTTCTGCGCCTGTTCGCGAATCCACTTGTCCGACATGATCGACATGAAATTCTCGTCTCCCCCTATTTCACGCCGAGATCGGCGGGGCCGAAGGCATGCGGCAACAGCTCCGATGCCCGAAAATAGGCGAAGGCGCTACCGTCGGCCGACGCGCAGTAGATATCGATGTCGCGCCCGGCGAGTTGGGCCGCTTCGTTGATGATCTGGCGGCAGCGGCCGCAGGGGGTGACCAGCGCCGAACCGCCGAGCGTCCCGTCCTTCGCCAGCGCGCCGCCGATCACCCCGATCGCGACGATTTCGCGCAGCCGTCCCTGGCTGTTCGCGGTGGCCAGCGTGACCGTCTCGGCGCAGAGCGACAGCCCATAGCTGGCGTTTTCGAAATTGGCGCCCGTCACCATCTGCCCGTCGGCGAGCAGCGCCACCGCGCCGACGCCGAAATGGGAATAGGGGGCGTGGGCGTGGGCCGCGGCTTCGCGCGCGGCGTCGATCAGGACGCGGCCGGCAACCTCGCGCATGTCGACGGGCTCAGCCACGAATGTGCAGCACGCAGATGAGGGTGAACAGGCGGCGCGCGGTATCGAAATCGACGTCGATCTTGTTTTCGAGGCGCTCCTTGAGCAGCTGCGCCGCGTCGTTGTGGATGCCGCGTCGCGCCATATCGACGGTTTCGATCTGTTGCGCGGTCGAGGTACGGATCGCAGCGAAATAGCTGTCGCAGATCGCGAAATAATCCTTGATCGGGCGGCGGAAGCTGCCGAGCCCGAGGATCAGCGTTTCGAGCAGCTCGCCGCTCTCCGCATTGACGTCGATAGCCAGCCGCCCCTCCTCGACGCGCAGCTTGACGCGATAGGGGCCGGCATAATCCTGCGGATAAGCGCGCAGCGGCCTGAAATGATTGGCTTCGAGCAGGTCGAAGATCGCGACGCGCCGTTCCTGCTCGACATCGGCATTTCGCCAGATGATCGTCTTTTCATCGAGATCGATGGCGATGATGCGCGGGTCGGACATGAGCGCTCCGCTCTTAAAGCGTGATCGGGCAGGGTGGAAGCGCTTTGCGTGTCGGTATCGCCGGCAAAAATGAAGCATGCAAACCATGGTCTGCATGCTTCCAGTTTGCCTCGGGGGAGGAACTCAATCGGCGACGCGCACCGTGACATGGGCGCTCCAGCCCGCGACCAGTGGCCGGTCGAGCCTGTCGTCGATCTGGATGCGGACGGGGACGCGCTGGGTGACTTTCACCCAGTTGCCGGTCGCATTCTGCGGGGGAAGCAACGAGAATTGCCCGCCGGTGCCCGCGTTGATGCCGATGACGTGGCCCTTAAGGGTGCGGCCGGGCATGGCGTCGATCTCGATCTCGGCGCGCTGGCCGATGCGGATTTTGTCGAGCTGGGTTTCCTTGAAATTGGCGTCGATCCAATAGCCATGGTTGCTGACCACATTGGCGAGCGGCAGCATCTGGACCGCCATCGTTCCGGGCTGAAGCTTTTCAGCCTGGCTGATCGTGCCGTCGATCGGCGCGCGGATTTCGGTGTGGGTCAGGTCCAGCTGGGCCTTGTCGCGTGCGGCCATCGCAGCCTCCACCTGTGGATGCCCGCCAGCTTTGGAGGTGCCCAGCACGGCGCGGGCCGATTCGGCGTCGGATGCCGCCGACATCCGCTCAGCCTGCGCCGCCGCCAACCCGGCCTTGGCCGCGTCGAAGCTGGCGCGGGTCGTGAAGCCCCGGGCGAGCAGTTCCTGCTGGCGGCGGAACGTGTCGCGCGCGAGGCCGACATCGGATGCGCTCTTCTGGGTGTCGGCCTGTTTGGCGTGGTAGGTGCTTTGGAGCTGGGCAACGGTCAACTGCGCGTTGCCGACTGCGGCCTCGGCCTCCATCAATGCGATCCGATAGGGGGCGGGATCGATGCGGAATAGAAGGTCGCCCTTTTTCACGGTTTGATTCTCGCCGACATAGACGTCGACCACGCGACCCGCGACCTCCGAGGTGACTTCGACGACATGGGCGTTGATCTGTGCATTGTCCGTGGAAACGGTCCGCCCGCCGGTCAGCCAGAAATAGAGCCCGACCACCGCCAACAGGGCGGGCACCGAGAGCATCAGCGCCAGCCGGCCCAGCCGGCGTTCCTCCACCGGCGCCCCGGCGACCGCCTCGGCGGCTATGCTGCTCATGTCGTTCATCACCGGCCACCGGCGGGCATGGGCAATGGCTGGTCGTCGCCTTCGCGCATATTGTCGCGAACCTTTATCAGTAAATTGGTCAGTGTCTCGCGTTCCGCGGGGGAAAGCGGCTGCAGGATATTATCCTCCATCTCATCGGCGATGGCGCCGAGTTGCTCGATCACCGGCGCCGCGCGATCAGTGAGATGCAGCCTCCAGACGCGCCGGTCGGACGGGTCTGCCCGCCGTTCGACCATCCCCGCCTCCGCCAGCCTGTCGACCATCCGGCACAGCGTGATCCGCTCGACATCCAGGATATCGGCCAGTTCGCTTTGGGTTGGACCATCGGTGCGTGCGAGATTGAACAGAACGCGCCATTGCGCCCGCGTCGACCCGGCCGAGCGTGCGCGCGCGTCGAACAAATATCGCGCGCGTCGCGAGATGTCATGCATCAGGAACGGTACCCGGCGACTCGAATCTGTAACCATACTTACATTGTGGTCACTCTCAATAAGGATGACAAGTACGGAATATCCACAGATCGGCCCCCGCTTCTTTTTATCCGCGGCGCTTGCGGAGAGGGCGCGTCGGGCGGATAATCGCGTTCATGGTTGAGCCGATCCGAGCATATCCCGCCCCTGCGGCCGAACCCGCGTCCCTTCCGCAGAATATCGAGGCGGAGGCGGCGTTGCTCGGCGCGATGATGCTCGACAACCGACTGGTCGAGGATATCCAGATCCGGTTGCGGCCCGAGCATTTCTTCGAGCCGCTGCACGGCCGCATCTATGATGCGATCCTGCGCCTCATGGACCGTAATATGCTGGCGACCCCGGTCACGCTGCGTCCGATGTTCGAAGGCGACGTCGGCATGCGCGAGTTGGGCGGACCGGCCTATCTGGCGCAACTGACCGGCAGCGGCGCCGCGCTGATCGGTGCGCGCGACTTCGCCAGCCAGATTTATGATCTCGCACTGCTGCGCGCACTGGTCGGCGTGGGACGCGGCATGGTCGAAACCGCGCTCGACACGTCAGAGGATGTCGACCCCAAGGTTCAGATCGAGCAGGCGGAAGTCGCGCTCTATCGGGTGGCCGAAGAAGGCGGCGAGGAGGGCAGCGTCAAGAGCTTCGCCCAGGCGACCAAGATGGTCATCGAGACCGCGAGCGCCGCGCTCAATTCGGGCGGGCATGTCGCGGGCCTCACCACCGGACTGGAACGGCTCAATGCGAAGATCGGCGGCCTGCACCCTTCGGACCTCATCATCCTTGCCGGACGCCCCGGCATGGGTAAGACTGCGCTCGCCACCAACATCGCCTTCAACGTGGCGATGCGTCATGTCCGTGACCAGGAAGCCGGTATCGAGCGATCGGTCGGTGCGCCGGTAGCCTTCTTCAGCCTCGAAATGTCGGCCGACCAGCTGGCGACGCGCGTGCTGGCCGAACAGGCGGAGATCAGCGGCGAGCAGATCCGCATGGGCAAGATCAGCAACGCCGAGTTCACCTCCTTCGCGCGCGCCGCGCAGAATCTGGAGAACCTGCCGCTGTTCATCGACGACACGCCGGGCCTGACGATCGCCGCGCTGCGCACCCGCGCGCGGCGGCTGAAGCGGCAGAAGGGGATCGGGGCGATCATCGTCGACTATCTCCAGCTGCTCCAGGGATCGGGGCGCAGCAGCGAGGCGAACCGCGTTCAGGAAATCTCCGAGATCAGCCGCGGCCTCAAGCAGCTCGCCAAGGAACTGAGCGTGCCGGTGATCGCGCTGTCGCAGCTCAGCCGTCAGGTCGAGCAGCGCGAGAACAAGAAGCCGGTGCTGTCCGACCTGCGCGAATCGGGATCGATCGAACAGGACGCCGACATGGTGTGGTTCGTCTATCGCGAGGAATATTATCTCAACCTGACGAGCCCCAAGGCGGCGTCGATCGAGGCAGGCGATACGGCGGTCGAGGTCACGGCGTTCGAGGACTGGAAGATCAAGATGGAGCGCGCACACAACCGCGCCGAACTGATCATCGCCAAGCAACGCCACGGCTCGACCGGGAGCCTGCCGCTCAAGTTCGAGAGCAAGTTCACCAAATTTTCCGACCTTGCGGACGAATATTATGGCGGCACCGACTACGAATAAACCCGCCTGACACAGCCCCCGATCGGGATGTGTTACGCCACATTACCGAAGCCGCGGGATCGTCAGAAGACGGGTTCCTCGCCCGGGCGGACGATCGGTTCGCCATGGATGCCGCATTCGACCTTGTCCCACCCGCGCCAGCGGCCCGCGCGCGGATCCTCGCCCGGCTTGACCACGCTGGTGCATGGCGCGCAGCCAATCGACAGATAGCCCTGCGCTTCCAGAGGATGACGCGGCAGATCGCGGCTTTCGAACCAGGCGTCGAGATCGGCCTTGGTCCAGTCACCCAGCGGATTGAACTTGATCCGGTCGCCATCGAGCTCGAAGCGCGGAATGCCCGTCCGGGTTGCGGCCTGGAAGCCCTTGCGCCCGGTGATCGACGCGTCGAAATCCTTCATCGCGCGGGCGAGCGGAAGCACCTTGCGGATCTCGCAGCAGCCGTCGGGATCGTAGGACCAGCGTAAGCCGGTCGCGTCCTTCGCCTCGATCGCCAGGGCGTCGGGGGTGATGTTGCGCAGGCCGGTGAGCCCGAGCCGTTCGGCGAGCAGATCGCGATAGGCGAGCGTTTCGGGAAACATCTTGCCGGTCTCGAGGAACAGCACCGGGGTCGAGGGATCGGCGCGCGCGACGAGATCGAGCAACACCGCGGACTCGGCGCCGAAGGACGACACCACCGCGATCTCGCCGAGCAGCTTCTCGGCAAGCACCGTGCGGATCACCTCCTCGGTCCCCACTCCTTCGAAGCGCGCGTTGAGGCGCGCGACATCGGCCGCGGTGAAGCGGGGCGCGGAATCGATCCGGTCGATGACGCGCGCTGGCTCAGCCATGCCGGCGGGCCCAGATGGGCGCGCGGCCATCGACGGTCTTCTGATAGACATCGTCATAAAGCGCGCCGAGCTTCGCCAGCGTGTCGCGATCGATCTCGGCCTCCGACAGGAAGGCGTCGAAGCCGCAGCGCCGCATCGGCCCGATCTGATCGACCAGCACGTCGCCCGCCGCGCGCAGCTCCCCGGTATAGCCGGCCTCGCGCAGGATGCTGCCGATCGAATAGCCGCGCCCGTCGCGGAACTTCGGGAAGGACACCTCGATCAGCGACAGCCGCTGAAGATGCGGGATCAGCGCGCGCGGATCGTCGGTCGGCTCAAGCCGCACCGCGGTCGCGTTCGATTGGCCGAGAAAGGCGTCGAGCGTCACCGACGGCTCCTCATGCGCTTCGTCGTCGCGGAAGCGGACCAGATCACCCATGATATACGCTCCCCGTTATCCTATCCGTCATGCCAGCGAAGGCTGGCATCTCGTGAGGCAAGCGATGCATTCCACCTGCTGAGATCCCAGCCTTCGCTGGGATGACGGAAGGGAGAATGACGGGGAGGGGAGAATGGAGATCACCCATAGATCGCCTCCTTGAACGGGGCATCGCCGACGCGACGATAGGTGTCGATGAAGCGTTCGCCGTCGGCGCGCAGCGTGGTGTAGACGTCCACCGCCTTTTCGATCGCGTCGACGACGCCGTCTTCGGAGAAGCCGGGGCCGATGATCTTGGCGATGCTGGTGTCCTCCGCCGCCGATCCGCCGAAGGAGAGCTGGTAATTCTCCTCCCCCTTACGATCGACGCCAAGGATGCCGATGTGGCCGGCATGGTGGTGGCCGCAGGCGTTGATGCAGCCCGAGATCTTGAGCTTGAGCTCGCCCAGGTCGCGCTGCTTGCCGAGATCGGCGAAGCGGCCCGCAATCTTCTGCGCCAGCGGGATGGAGCGGGCATTGGCGAGGCTGCAATAATCGAGGCCCGGGCAGGCGATGATGTCGCCGATCAGGTCGAGATTGGGCGTGGCCAGCCCTGCCGCGTCGAGCTGCTGCCAGATCGTATAGAGGTCGGCCTTCTTCACATGGGGAAGGACGACATTCTGGGCATGGGTGATGCGCAGCTCGTCGAAGCTGTACGCCTCGCCGAGATCGGCCATCAGGTCGATCTGCGCCGAGGAGGCGTCGCCCGGAATGCCGGTGGTCGGCTTCAGGCTGATATTGACGATCGCATAGCCGGGCGTCTTGTGCGGCGCGACCTGCTGGTCGAGCCACAGCGCGAAATCCGGGTCGCTGCGGTCGATATCGTCGGACAGGCCGGTTTCATAGGCGGGCGGCGCGAAAGTGGCGGCGATCCGCGCGAACTCGGCTTCGGGCGCGTCGAGGCCCAGCGTCTTCGTATGGAGGAACTCCTCCTCGACCTGACGGCGATATTCGTCGGCCCCGATCTCGTGGACCAGGATCTTGATCCGCGCCTTATAGAGATTATCGCGGCGGCCGAAGCGGTTATAGACGCGCAGGCAGGCTTCCATATAGGCGAGGAAATCGGCCTTTGGCAGGAACTCGCGGATCACCGGGGCGATCATCGGGGTGCGGCCCATGCCGCCGCCGACGAAGACGCGGAAGCCGGTCTCGCCCGCATCGTTGCGGTGCAACTGCAGCCCGATATCGTGGAGCTTGACCGCAGCGCGATCCTCCTCGCAGCCGACGACCGCGATCTTGAACTTGCGCGGCAGATAGCTGAACTCGGGGTGGAAGGTGCTCCACTGGCGCAGCAGCTCTGCCCAGGGGCGCGGATCCTCGACCTCGTCGGCGGCCGCGCCGGCATATTGATCCGACGAGATGTTGCGGATGCAATTGCCGCTGGTCTGGATGGCGTGCATCTCGACCGTGGCCAGTTCGGCGAGGATATTCGGCGCGTCGGACAGCTTGATCCAGTTGTACTGGATATTCTGCCGAGTGGTGAAGTGCCCGTAATCCTTGTCATAGGTGCGCGCGATATGAGCGAGCATGTGCATCTGCTTGCCCGACAGCGTGCCATAGGGAATGGCGACGCGCAGCATATAGGCGTGCAGCTGAAGATAGAGGCCGTTCATCAGCCGCAGCGGCTTGAACTGGTCCTCGCTCATTTCGCCGGCGAGGCGGCGGTTCACCTGATCGCGGAATTCCTCGACACGAGCGTCGACGATCGCCTGATCATATTCATCATAACGGTACATATCAGATCACCCAGTCGCCGATCGAGGGATCAGCGGGTTTGAGGCCCAGATCGGTGCGCACGGTGGGGCCGATCGCGCGGATGCGGTCCTTGATGTGCGCGGGGCGGGGGCCGGCATCGGTCGGTTCGGCCTGGATCACATAGGGCCCGTTGACGCGGCGCGCGGCTTCCTCGCGCGCGCCGATTGCATCGCCCTGACTGTCGACATCGACGGCGTGCTCGACATGGCGCGACCAGCCGTCACCCGTCCACCAGATGACGTCGCCGGTCACCAGATCATTGCCTGTCACTATCTTCACGCTTCGTCTTTCGTCGTTTCGGCCTGGCGTTCGGCCAGCGCCGCATAGCCCTTGAGGCGGTTGTCGGCATCGGAGAGCAGCACGACTTCCCCCACCACGATGATGGCGGGGCTCACCACCTTCTCGCGCAGGATCATGTCGCCGAGATCGGCGAGCAGGGTGCGCATCGCGCGCGATCCTTCGAGCGTGCCGCGTTCGAGCACCGCGACCGGCATATCGGGCGCGACGCCATCGGCCATCAGCTTGTCGGCGATCGCCGTCGAGCAGGTGACGCCCATATAGATGACCAGCGTGCGGCCCTGCCCGGCGAGGCCGGACCAGTTCTGCTCGCTCAGGCCCTTGCAGGTGCCGGCGACGAAGCTGACCGCGCTGGACCAGTCGCGATGGGTGAGGGGCAACATCACCTCGGCGGCGCAGCCGAGCGCCGACGACACGCCGGGAATGACCTCGACCGGCAGGCCCGCCGCGCGGACCGCCTCGACCTCCTCGCCACCGCGCCCGAAGACGAAGGGATCGCCGCCCTTGAGCCGGACGACCACCGATCCCGCCTTCACATGGGCGATGATCAATGCGTTGATCGCCTCCTGCGGCAGGGTGTGACGGTCGCGCTGCTTGGCGACCGAGATGCGTTGCGCCGCCGCCGGCGCATGATCGAGCACGCGCATGTCGATCAGCCCGTCATGGACGACGACATCGGCGACGCGCAGCGCCTCGACCGCGCGCACGGTGAGCAGGCCGGGATCGCCGGGACCGGCGCCAACCAGGATGACGCGCCCGCGCGCTTCAGGATCAAGCAGGGATACCATGCCTGCCACATGGCCCCCGATGCCGCATTGCGCAAATCAAGGATGTTTGCAGGTGGGCCAAGTTTTCTTTGCCTCAATAGCTTAGCCACTGTCTCTCACCCCTCCCCACGGGGGGAGGGGCCGGGGGTGGTGGGCCGCGCCGAAATGCGCTCCTCCAGTTGCGACCGGTTCGCTGGAATCCGGGGTGCATGGGGTTGATGTCGCGATTTCGTGTTTTTTTTATTTTCCGCCGTCTCCCCCGGCGCGCCGGGCGTGCCGCCCGCGGTGGCGTCCATGAAGCCGCCCTCGACCCGCCCGGCAAAGGCGCCGGGGCCGGTGGCGCGCAGATAGCGGACGATCGCCCTGATCCGGGCGGAGTGCCAGCCATGCTTCCACGCATTGCGATTGCCACGCGGCGCACCGCTGCCCTTGCCGCCGTGCATGCGGCAACGATGGTGGCCGCGTATGGCCGGGGAACGGCAGGGGGCGCCGGTGCGGGTGCGGGCCCCGCAGCGGGGGGCATTGGCGAGGACCTCGGGCTGGGTGGGTTTGGTCGGGTTCGGCATGATCGATCTGGCTCGGTGTTGGCAGGACCGGCCAATTTGGGAGGCTAAACCCTACATCGCAAGAACAAAAAAAGAACGAATTGCGCTTTCATGTTCGGCGCTTTTCTAGTGTGCCCGGTAGCGGGCTTCAGGCTTCGACCGGCCGAAGCTTCCGCCCGCTCGCCTCGACATTCCGCCGGTAATCGACCGGCTGGCTTTAGGCCGTTAGCCGACTGTCCGCTTTCCAGCCGCCGACCCGCTCAGTTGCTCTCGCCTTCATACAGTCCGCGCTGGAAGCCGAGGAACGTCGAGCGGATTTCGGCCACCGATCCAAGCTCACGCACGGCATCCATGGGCGTGCCGTATTTCAGTTCCAGCAGGGCCGGCAGCTTGCCGTCGTCCAGTTCGCTTTCGCCAACGGTGGCATATTGCGACAGGACGAAATCAAGGAAGTCGCGCTGCTTTTCGTCATAGCGGGAGAGGATCGCGTCGCGCCGGGTGCCGTCCTCCACCTCGCCCTCGATCACGGCATCGTCGGAGGTGTAGACATATTCGTCGATCGTCGTGCCGATCTGGCGGACCTTGAACGGCGTGAGATAGCCGTCGTTGATCCCCTCTTTCAGCGAGTAGGTGTAAACCGGCTGACCGAAATAGGCGTAGGTATCGGCGTTGTTCTTCCGCTTTGGCGTGGCGGTCAGCCCGATCTGTACGGCCGGCGCGAAATAGTCGAGGATCGCGCGCCATTCGCTTTCGTCCTTGGCGCCGCCGCGATGGCATTCGTCGATAATGATGCAGTCAAAGAAATCTGGCGGATAGTCGCCGAAATAGGGCGCGGGATCGCCATTGGTGTCGGTGCCGCTGGTGAAGGTCTGGAAGATGGTGAAGAACACGCTGGCGTTCTTCGGCACCGCGCCTTTCTTCCGAATGTCGCCCGGCGTGATCCGCGCCAGCGCGCCATCGTCGAAGGCGGCGAAGCTGTTGTAGGCCTGATCGGCGAGAATGTTGCGGTCGGCCAGGAACAGGATGCGCGGATGGCGTGTCGGTTCGCCTGCCGCCTTCCAGTCGGTGAGGTTCCAGCGGGCATTGAAAAGCTTCAACCAGTACCAAAGATAGCGCCTATCAAGGACCGCACTAGCCAAAAGAGGCATCACCTCGGTTGAACAATGCCCCGCGAAATCGGGAACCAGAGATTTGTTTAAGTACGGCCTTAGCCGACCGTAAAGAACGTGCCGATCGTCAAATCCGAAGGTTGTGCTCTTCACAGTCTCAGTAGGATCATTGCCTGACAGGCGGCCGGTGTTGCTCTCAATGTCTTCAAGGCCAACGTAGCGTCGTCCTTTCCACAGGCGCTGATCCCGATCGATCGAGACGACATTGCCGAGACGCACTGAAGCAAAGCTGTTCACAGCAATTCCCTCACCCGCGCTAGAATCTGCGCACTTTTGGCATCCAGCGCGGCGATCTCGTCGAGTATTTCCTGCGGGCTGCGTAGCGTTTCGGCTTCGGGCGCATTGGGATTGCGCACGGTCAGGTCGAAGGCGGCGGGATCGAGCGTGTCTGCCACAACACTCCAACTGTTCGGCCCATCGGTGAAGCTCGCCTGCCGCGCGATGAAATCCGCCATATCGGCATCGTTCAGCGGGTTCGTCTTGCCCATGCTGCGGCCGGGATCGAGCTGATAGAACCAAATGCTCCGGGTCGGCTCGCCTTGTCGAAGAACAGCACCACGGTCTTGACGCCTGCGCCCTGAAAGGTGCCGCCGGGCATGTCGAGTACGGTGTGCAGATTGCAGCTTTCCAGCAGCTCGCGGCGCAGCGCCACGCTGGCATTGTCGGTGTTGGACAGGAAGGTGTTCTTGATCACCACCGCCGCCGATCCGCCCGCGCGCAGCGACTTGATGAAGTGCTGGAGGAACAGATAGGCCGTCTCCCCGGTCTTGATCGGGAAGTTCTGCTGGATTTCCGGCCGCTCCTTGCCGCCGAACGGCGGGTTGGCCAGAATCACGTCGAAGCGGTCCTTCTCCTGAATGTCCAGCACCTGTTCGGCCAGCGTGTTGGTATGGACGATGTTGGGCGCTTCGATGCCGTGCAGGATCATGTTCATCGTGCCGATGACATAGGCGAGGCTCTTCTTCTCCTTGGCGAAGAAGGTGCGCTTCTGGAGCCGTTCGAGGTCGCCAGCAGTCTTCGCCAACGGCCGGAGATAGTCATAGGCTTCGCACAGGAAGCCGCAGGAACCGGCCGCGCCGTCATAGACGGTATCGCTCAGCGTCGGCTTCACCACCCTGATCATCGCGCGGATCAACGGGCGCGGGGTATAATATTCTCCGCCGTTTCGCCCAGCATTGCCCATGTTCTTGATCTTGGCTTCGTACAGCTCCGAAAGCTCATGCTTCTGAATCTGGCTGCCGAAGGACAGTTCGTCGATCGCGTCGATCGCATCGCGCAGCGAATAGCCCGACTGGAACTTGTTGCGGATTTCGCCGAAAATCTCACCAATCTTGTATTCGATCGTGTCGGCGCTGGTGGCGCGGCCCTTGAAGCCTTCCAAATAAGGAAACAGCTCACGATTCACATAGGTGATCAGGTCCGGCCCGGTCTTGGCGCGGTTGTGATCGAGCTTGCCGGCGGCATCCTTGGGCGCGGCCCACAGGCCCCAGCGATGCGCGGCGTCGATAATCGGCGTGTAGGTCTGCCCGCGCAACTCGGCATCGGTGGCGCGGCTGGTTTCCAGATCGTCGAGGTATTTCAGGAATAGCAACCAACTGGTCTGTTCAGTGTAGTCTAGTTCCGAAGCGCAGCCGGCTTCCTTGCGCAGAATATCGTCAAGGTTCTTGAAGGTCTGTTCGAACATGCGCGAGAGGTAGCAGCGCCCGGCGGCGGATCACAAGCCGAGATCGTCGATGCCCTTTCGTCATCCGCAGTCACCTGAGTGGTTTCTCGGATAGCGGGTACAGGCCGACAGTAGGGCAGCTTTCGGGATCGACCTGATGGTTTCGGAATGACGGGATTTAGCGCAAAGCTGTCTATTCAGAGCGGCCAGGCCCACATCACGAGGGGGGTGCCGACAATCACGACCAAGATAGATAGCGGTGCTCCCAGTCGTGCATAGTCGCTGAACCGGTAGCCGCCGGGGCCCAGCACCAGCGTATTGCATTGATGGCCGATCGGGGTGAGGAAGTCACAGCCTGCGCCTATCGCGGTCGCGATCAGAAAGGCTTCGGGGCGATAGCCCAGATCGTGCGCAAAGACGGCCGCGATCGGCGCCATGACCAGCACGGTGGCGGCATTGTTGAGGAAGGGCGTCACGGCCATCGCCACGACAAGGATCAGTGCGACGGCGCCCCATGCCGGAAGGGTGGCGCCGAACGTGGCGAGATTGCTGGCGATAACGTCAGATGCGCCCGTCGTGCGGAGCGAGTCGCTGACAGGAATAAGCGCGCCGAGCATCACCAGGATCGGCCACTCGACCGCATTATAGGCTTCGCGCGGAGGCAGTGCTCCGGTTGCCATCACTAAACCCGCAGCTGCGAAGAAAGCTACCGCGACCGGAACGAGCCCACTCGCGGTGGCCGCCATTGCGATGGCGAGTATGATCAGCGGCAACCAGCTTCGGTCGGAATTGCCAAGGCGCAGCGCTCTCTCCGCGAGTGGAAGCACGCCGAGATCCCGCAGACGTTCAGGCAACAGGCTGAGCGGCCCCTGCAACACGATGACGTCGCCGGGATTGAGGCGCGTCTTGCCCAGTTCGCGTGTCAGCCGCTCGCCCGCACGCGCCACCGCGATCAGGTTGATGCCATATCGTTGCTGGAGCCGCAGACGGGCCGCCGTCTGTCCTTCCAGGATGGAGCCCGCGCCGATCACGCCCTCCGCGACGCCGATGTCGTCGCCCTCACTTCCTTCGGGTACCTGCCTCTGCTCGCCGTCGAGCGCCAGGCCATCGCCGGCAATCACCCGCTCGAGCGCGTCGGGCTCACCCGATAGAATGAGCGTATCGCCTTCATGGAGCGTCAGACCAAGCGAAGGCACCGTCCGCATCCCGGCGCGCAGCAGGCCGCTGACGCTGACGTCGCGCTCGTGTCGGGTGACGAACTCGCGCACCGTCTCGCCGATCGCCGGCGAACCATCGGCGATCGTCACCTCCGTGACATAGCTCGAAATGTCCAGAGCTTCGCCGAGGGTTGCCGTCGCGCGGCGCTCCCGCGGGAGCAGCCTGTAACCGAAGCGCAGGAACAGGAGTCCGACGACGAGGAGGCCAAGCCCCGTCGGAAGATAGTCGAACATGCCAAAGGGCTTGCCCGTCATCTCTTCGCGTACCCGGCTGACTATGATGTTCGGCGACGTGCCGACGAGCGTCATGAGCCCGCCCAGCAGCGAGGCGAATGCCATCGGCATCAGGAAGACCGATGGGCTGGCGTCATTCTTTTTCGCCATCTGGAAGGCCGCGGGCATCAGCATCGCCAGTGCCCCGACATTCTTCACCAGAGCAGAGGCCACCCCGACCGATGCCGTCAGCACGAGAAGCTGCGATCGGACGCGTGTAATATATTTCGCGATGAAACCGAGCGCGCGCTCGATCAGCCCCGACCGCTGCATCGCCGCCGACATGACCAGCGCCGATCCGACGATGATCACGATGTCGTCCGAGAAGCCGGAAAAGGCATCCTTGGGGCTGACAATTCCCAACGCCAGCGCCGCCAGGAGCGCGATGATCGCGGTTACATCATAGCGGAACCGACCCCAGATGAAGAGCGCCATCATCCCGACAAGCGTGGCGATCGAAAACCATTGCGGCGTGGTCAATGACGGCACCCTTCCCGAAGATGGGCACGAGGTTCGCGTCCATAGAGCGGCAACGCGCCAGTGGAGCGCAAGTCGCATCGCCAGTTTTCTTAATGGTCGTTGTCGCGGTGGGGCTATGAAGCCTGGGGGATCTACCCAAGACGCCCCTCCGATCTCTCGGAATACTGCAGTTCTTCGTCATTCCGAGCCTGGGCGATCCCGCCGTCCAGCAGGCGCTGTTCGCCGCGCTGATCGTCGCTGTCCGCGCTGAGGTCGCTGTCGCCTTTGCGTCAGGTCGGTTCGTCTCCCAGCTCCCGACCCCAGCCATCCTGCGGCGCAAAGCCGACCGGCCGGTTACCGGCACGCCGTCTTCCCGCCCGATGCTCGGCCAGCATCGGGCGTCGATCGGTCGCTTATTCGCGCGAGGCCACCGCGGCGTGGAATTCGGCTTCGGCTGCTTCGAGCGAGGTGAAGGAGCGTGTGCCGGGGGATCTGTCGTCGGTCAGGACGTAAGTCGTCTTGACGAGGCGGGCGCCTTCCATCAGCTCCACCTGTTCCAGGCGAACGCCTACCGATTTCTGCTTCAGAGTCCGTTTCGCCGCCATAGAGTATTTCCTCGGTTGTTGCTGACGCCGCCCTCTAGCATGGGAGACGGAATGCGAGTCTAGCCCTGTTAAGCGAAACGAGGCGAAGTCGTTGGTGCTTTGCCCGATCTATCGAGCTTCCCGAGTTCGCCGATCGGGTAGCGGGCCAGCCACGCAACCGATCAGCGTTTCTTCCTGGCGAGGGTCGCCGTGAAGTCGGGATCCTTGTTCGCGACCCAATCGACGAATTTGCGGACGTTGGGATTGGCCAGGAGGCTTTCGACATCCATCCCGTGGCGCTGCAGCTCGGAATTGGTGAAATTCAGCGTCAGCGTCTGCTGGCAGATCGCGTGCATCGGCACCACGTCGCGTCCGCCCCGGCTCTTCGGCACCGGATGATGCCAGATGATCGTCTTGCCGGTGGCGCGGCCGCAGAGCCAGCAGGATGGCGGCGGCGCCGGAGCTTCCTCCTCGCCGTGCGAGTCGCCATAGGGATCCTGTTTCGAATGTCTGCGGGCCATCGGTCTGCCTGAATTGCCTGAACGTGCGCTGCGCACCTACCGCCGTGCGGTCAGCATGACCACAAGCATCTCCGCCTTTGCATCATGCCGACTGCGTAGCATGGCTGGCAGGGCTTATCACAGGGCGCGCGCGGGGCGATCGGGCGCGGTTGCTATTGCACGGGCGATCGGAAGGTCACAAAAGCCGGGGATGAACCCTGACCAGCTATCCAGCCCGACACCCAATCGCCGCATCGCGCTGCTGATCGACGCCGACAATGTGTCGCACACGAAGATCGCCACGATCCTGGCCGAACTGTCGAAATATGGCACGGCCAATATTCGGCGGGCTTATGGCGATTGGGCGAGCGCGGGGCTGAAGGGCTGGAAGGACAAGCTCCACGCATTCGCGATAAGGCCGATCCAGCAATTCAGCTATTCCGTGGGCAAGAACGCCACCGATATCGCGCTCGTCATCGATGCCATGGAGCTGCTGTACACGCAGAAGCTCGACGGGTTCTGTATCGCGTCGAGCGATGCGGATTTCACGCCGCTGGTGATGCAGCTCAAGGCGAATGGTCACGACGTCTATGGTTTTGGAGAGCGGAAAACGCCGGAGCCTTTCGTGAACGCCTGCACCACCTTCCTCTATCTGGACGGTGTGGTCGATGCGGAGGCGTCAGCCCCATCCCCCGGCCGCCGGCGCCCCACGCGAAGCAGGACGCGCAAGGCCGACGTCGCGGAGGAGAGCAAGCCCGAGCCGGTCGCCGACCCGAAGCTGGCGATCGCGCAGGACGCCACGCTGGTCATCGCGCTGCGCGGCGGCGTCGAGGCCGCGGAGCGCGACGACGGGTGGGCCCTGCTGTCCACCGCGGGCAGCGCCGCCAGACGGCAGGCGCCGATCGATCCCCGCAATTACGGCGTCAAGAATTTCCCGGCCCTGTTCGAGGCGACGGGGCTGTTCGATATAATCCGGGGCGAAAACGGCCTGACCTACGTCGCCGACAAGCGCAACAAGGACCGCACGCCCCGGCCGAGCAACTGACAGGCCGGTTATAGTCCAGTGACGCGGGAGCGGGCCGGCATCCGCCGGTCCTCGGAGGCGAAGCAGGCGCTATCGGGGACGCCGCGTTGCAAGTTGGGCGGCGTTAAGACGCTCTTCCGCTTCCAGTTTGCGCCATCGCTCGAACCGGTCGGTGGTGAGTGAGCCCGCGCCAATCGCGGCCCTGATCGCGCAGCCCGGCTCGCCGCCATGCGCGCAGTTCGAAAAGCGGCAATCCTGCGCGAGCAGCGCGAGATCGTCGAAGACCTCGGCGATGCCGGCGGCGGCGTCGAACAGCTGCAATTCCCGCATGCCGGGCGTATCGAGCAACCAGCCGCCATGATCGAGGCGATACATTTCGCGCGTCGTGGTGGTATGCCGGCCGGTGCTGTCCCCCGCCCGAACCGCCTGGGTGGCGGCGCTGTCCGAGCCCCGCAAGGTGTTGACGAGCGTCGATTTCCCCACGCCCGAAGAGCCCAGCAGCGCAACCGTCTGGCCCTTGCCGCACCATGAGGCGAGGCCGGCGACACTGGCGGGATCGCGGCCGTTGACGGTTTCGACGCGCAAGCCCGGCTCGATCGCGCGGGCCGCCGCCGCGAAGTCCTGCGGCGTGTCGGTCAGGTCGGTCTTGGTCAGAACCACGACCGGGTTCACGCCCACTTCGCGCGCCAGCACCAGATAGCGTTCCAGCCGCGCGACGCTGAAATCCTCGTTACAGGAGGCGACGATGAACAGCGTGTCGACATTGGCGGCAATCATCTGCTCCCTGCGCCGGTCGCCCGGCGCGCGCCGCTTGAACAGGTTCATCCGGTGGAGCACGCGTGTCGGCTGCAGGCTGTCGCGGTCGATGAGCAGCCAGTCTCCGACGGTGGGATAATCGTCCATCGGACGGGCGCCGGGGATTTTGGGCGCGACGAAGCCCTGCGATGCCGCGCCCGCAACGGCGATCTTGCCGCGATGAACGGCCATCACCCGGACGGGATGACACTGCCTGACCTCCTCCGCGGAAAGCTGGTCGCTGAAATATGCCTTCCAGCCGAGGTCTTCCAAAGTCTGGTGGGTGGGTTTCATACAGGGCCAGCTATCAGCGCCGTCCCGCGCCGTCCACAATGGCATGGGAAGGCTGACCCGCCCCGGATCACCGGCTCGCGAAAAGCCGCTCGACTTCCGAAGCGAGCGTCACCGCGTCGAATGGCTTCGAAATGACGCCCAGCACGCCTTCGCCCTTCAGATGGGCCAGTTCGCGGCTTGAGACCGATGCGGTGATGAAGATCACCGGGACATCGGCGAAGCCCGGAATGTCTCTCATATGTTCGACGAATTCGATGCCGTTCATGGTCGGCAATTGCACGTTGACCAGCGCGAGATCGAACTTCGCGTCCGATGTCGATATCGCCTTCAGAGCATCTATTCCGCTCGAGAAGGATGTGATCTCGAATAATCCAGAGTGGGTAAGAGAAATTTGCACGATAAACTGAACATCAGGCTCGTCCTCAATGAACAATACTTCGATCATTGAGTGGCTCCCGATATGTGTGGCTATATTGGCGGCACGAATGAATATTGTTTCGTAAGCATCAAGAAAATTTCGGCATTAACATGAATCAATGAAATTTATCTCTGCCTAATGCCCGGGATTAACTTCAGATAAGGACTATCCGCTTTGGACTTTTTTATACATGGAACTGTCGATTCCCTCTCTGATCGGCTGGACCGCGTCGGCCCTCCCCCCCCTCTGGCGCGGTCCAAATATTTGGAGGTGCAGATGATCACCGTCTTCGATGAGAAAAATCGGGCCTATCACATGACACGCGCTTCGGAGGCGACGAACGCTGCCCGCAATGCTCGCGATCCGGCTCTCAGGGCGGCGCAGCATGGACTTGCCGCGCACCACATGCGGGCTGCGCGCGGCGAACATGATTACAGAATATCAGAGGAGCGATTCTGACGTCCGCAGCATGTGCCGGCTTGCCGGGTGAAGTTGCACTTGATGGTCCGGCGTCGGGGATGGCTTTTGCGCATCCTCCAGGCCGGAGCCGCGCCTAAGCGCTTACCCTGACGATCGTCAGCCGGCGTTCCCGGCCTTCACGGTCGGGCCACAGGATCGACTGCCCCTGCCGCAGCCCGATCAGGCCCGCGCCGACCGGGGTGAGGATCGAGATTCGGTCGAGGGCGATATCGGCCTGGCCGGGATAGACGAGCTGCACGGTGCGCGCGCCGCCGCCGCTTGCTTCGTCGCTGAACTCGACGCGCGCGTTCATCGTGATGGCGTCGGGCGGGATCTCGCCGGGCCTGTGGATGATGGCGCGGTCGATTTCGGCGAGGAGCAGGTCGCTGACCTGCCTCACCCGATCGCGGGCAGCGATCGCCAGCGCGGCGAGAGCGTCGGCTTCGCTGTCGATCATATGGATTGGAGGGCGGGTCTGCGTGGCGGTTTCGGCCATGGCTCAATCTTTCCAGTCATAGGATGCGGTGTCCGCCGTTTCGGATGTGGATGCGGATGCGGGTGCGGGTGCGGGCGCCGACGGCCCGCGGCCCCGGCGGATCGCGTGGAGCAGCGCCCGGGCGCGGGGAAAAGTGCGGTGTTCGAACAGGCGGAAGCCGTTGTCCGAAGCGAAGAAGCGGTATCCGCCCGCGACCCGCAGGGCGAGGCCGACGGTGCGGCCATCCATTTCGACGACAAAGCGCGATGACATTTTGGTCTCCTTATAAGGATGAGGGCCGGACCCGGACGCCGATAGGCCACAGGTCCGGACCGCGATGCAGCGGCGGATCTCCGGCGGTCAGGCGGCGGCGGCCTGCAACGACACCCAGAAGCGATCGGCGCATCGGGCGACGAAATCGTCCGACGCTCGCTCGCCCAGCGAATCGCGGAGAATGGGCGCGAGCCCGTCGCCGAAGCGGCTGGCATGGCGGCGGATCGCCGGATCCCTGACCGCCGGGTGGATCGACGACGCAGCACCCGGGCCCTGCAGGCCATCCAGCATGAGGCCGAACAGCAGGTGGGCGGCAGTCTTTTCCTCCGCCTGGGCATGGCCCTGATGCGCGCCGGCCAGATATTGAGACATGGCGGCTTCGATGATGTCGCGGCGGGCGATCAGAGCGGGGACGTGGTCGTGCGAAAGCGTGTCGATGTGCATGCGGGTTCTCCATGGCAGCACGTCGCGCCGGGCGCGCGCAAAGGCATGCGCAGCGGAGCGATCAGTTGAAGATGTGGAAACTGCCTCGGGCGCCCGAGCGCACGGATTTAGCGGCCGCGGAGCCCCGAGGCGGGGAGCCGCGTCATGAGGCTACCGCCATGAGCCGAGAACCGACGAAGGGCTTTCTGGAAAAGCATATAATCAATATAGGCCGTTCCGGCGGCGGAGCAAGCCTTGCAGCCTTGCGGCGGGCGGCCATCGCGGTGGGCCGTCAACCCGGTCGCGCTTTTTCGACGCCGTCAGCGCCGGTCGAGCCGCGCCAGCCTCCGCCCCGTGACCCAGGTCTGGCCGATGAACAGCGCGATCAATATCGCCGCGACCGATCCGACGAAGACATCAAATCCCGACCAGCGGCCAAAGACGCCCGGACCATTGCCCAGCATCATCATCATCGCGGTCAGTGCGATGAGCACCAGCCTGAGTTCGGTCGGCCCCGCCGCGAGATAGGAGAGCTTGAGCTCGCCCAGCACGCGCGCGGCCAGGAAGGCGTGGATCGACAGGAGGAAATAGCCCGCCAGCGCGAGCATGGCGACGTCCATCGTTACGAACGGGCTAAGCCCGATGCCGGCGAGAATGAAGAGGGTCGCCAGTCCGTCGCAGCTATGATCGATGAAATAGCCATAGGATGGCCGCTCGATCGACCGGTGGCGGGCCAGGCTTCCATCCATCGAGTCGCCGAACCAGTGCACGAGATAGCCGACGATCGCGAGCAGCAGCCATTCGGCGCGGAAATTGCTGCCGACATATCCCGCGAACACCATGATCGCGCCGGCCATGCCGATCGTGGTCAGGCGATCCGGGGTGATCCAGCCCGGCATGGCCCGACACAGCCGGTTGAGCAGCTGGCGCTCCTTCGATGCGAGCCAGTTTTGCTGGATGCGTTCCAGCGACTTCGGCGATTGCGCCTTATTGTTCTGGTCTTTCATATCGCTCTTCACCGCAGGGCAGGGTGGTCATGACGATCGAGGCGGCCACCTGCCCCTTCATGCCACTTCCAGCAATTCCTCGATATCCCCCCGTATCGCCTCGGGCTTCGTCGTCGGCGCGTAGCGGCAGACGATGCCGCCGTTGCGGTCGATCAGGAATTTGGTGAAGTTCCACTTGATCCCCTCGGTGCCGAGGATGCCCTTGGCGTGACTTTTCAGCCAGGCGTAGAGCGGATGGGCGTTAGGGCCGTTGACCTCGACCTTCGCGAACATCGGGAACTTTACGTCGTAGGTGGTCGCGCAGAAGGCGGCGATCTCGGCCTCGTCGCCGGGTTCCTGCGCGCGGAACTGGTTGCACGGAAAGCCGAGGATGACGAGGCCCTGATCGGCGAGCTGCTCGTGCAGGGTTTCGAGCCCCTCATATTGCGGGGTGAAGCCGCATTTGCTCGCGGTGTTGACGATCAGGAGGACCTTGCCGCGATAATCGGCGAGGGAGACATCGGCGCCGTCGATCGCCCTGGCGGTGAAATCATAGATGGCGGTCATGTCATTGCCCCGTGCTGCTGTCGGCCGATCTTCGCGCATATGCCATTGCGGCGAAAGCGGGAAGCCGTCGACGGCGGAGCATCGCGCCAATCCCTATTTGCGGGTGTGGGGCATCTGGTTCTTCTCATCTGGCGGGACCAGCCCTTCGAGTACTGCCCAGAAGCCCGTCACTGCATTCTGCCCCGCTTGGGCATAGGCGGTGGAGAGGCGTTCGCGCAGCGCCTCGAACAGGCCTGCCTCGAACTTCGCGCCGGCCTCGGTGACGCGCAGCAGGCGCTGGCGACGGTCCTCGCGGCCGGTGCGGGTCTCGATCAGGCCCTGGTCGCTCAGCTCGTTGACGACACGGCCCAGCGACTGCTTGGTGATGCCGAGAATGCGTAGCAGCTCGCTCACGGTGATGTCGGGGTTGCGGGCGATGAAATAGAGCGAGCGATGATGCGCGCGGCCCAGGCCCTGTTTCGCCAGCCCCTCGTCGATGCCGCGCAGCATATGGGTATAGCCGAAATAGAGCAGTTCGACGCCGCGGCGGATCTCCGGCTCGCGCAGGAAGAGCGGCGATGCCGTACGAAAAGGGTCGGATGAATTTTGGACAGCCATGTTGACGTAATTTGCCATCCCGCTTATCGGAACGCAACGCCAAAGCGGCCACCGGACGAAATGATCCTATCCGGCAGGGCAATATCGGCGAAAAACTACCAATTGTCATGCGCAGAAGCAGGAATGTGAAATGGCCGAGGAACCTACCTACGACGATCGCGACGGTTTTATCTGGCATGATGGCCAGCTGGTCCCCTGGCGCGACGCGAAGGTCCACGTCCTGACCCATGCCATGCATTATGCGTCGTCGGTGTTCGAAGGCGTGCGCGCTTATGACGGGGTGATCTTCGAGGCCGACTGGCATAGCCGCCGCCTGCGCGAGAGCGCCGCGATGCTCGGCTTCGACCTGCCCTGGTCGGTCGAGCAGATCACCGCCGCCTGTTATGAGACGATGAAGGCGAACGACCTGAAGGACGCCTATGTCCGCCCGGTCGCATGGCGCGGTTCGGAGCAGATGGGCGTTTCGGCGCAGCGGACCAAGCCGCACATGGCGATCGCCTGCTGGTATTGGGGCCAGTATCTCGATCCCGGCGCGGGCGGGCTGAAGCTCGACATCGCGCCGTGGCGCCGCCCCGCGCCGTTCACCGCGCCGGTCCAGGCCAAGGCGGCCGGCCTCTACATGATCGCGACGATGTCGAAGCATCATGCCGAGGCGCGCGGCTATCAGGACGCGCTGATGTTCGACTATCGCGGGCAGGTGGCCGAGGCGACCGGTGCGAACGCCTTCTTCATCAAGGACGGCGTGATCCATACGCCGACCCCCGAATGCTTCCTGAACGGCATCACCCGCCAGTCGGTGATCAAGCTGGCGCGCGCGCGGGGCATCGAGGTGATCGAGCGGGCGATCTGGCCCGAGGAGCTCGAAGGCTTCGAGCAGTTCTTCCTGACCGGATCGGCGGCCGAGATCGTGCCCGTCGGATCGGCGGGGCCGTGGAACTTCGAAGTGGGTGACATGACCCGGCAGATCCAGAAGGATTATTCCGATCTGGTGCGGGGCAAGCTGAAGCTCTGAGCGGCGTGCCGGCATTCGCCCATGCCGGCTGCGAAGCGCGATTTTCTGTGCTCCGGTGTTCACGTACATTAAGTACGCTGCGCTCCGGTGCTCAAAAATAACTCCTTTAGGCGCAGCCTGAGCAGAATGCCGACACGCCTTTGCTGACGTCTACTCTGGCAGGGCGGGGGTGACGCGTCCGCGGTGCCAGGTGGCGGCCGCATAGAAGACGAGGCCCGTCCAGATCAGGCCGAAGGTGAGGATGTGGATCGGCAGCAACGGCTCGCCGAATACATATATCGCGATCAGCAGCGCGATCGTCGGCCCGATATATTGCAGCAGGCCCAGCTCCGAATAGCGGATACGCTGTGCCGCGCCATTGAACAGCAGTAGCGGTACCGTGGTCATCACGCCGCCAAGCGCGATCATCGGCAGCGAGGGGAGCGGGCCTGCGTCGGCGGGCGGCGGGGTGCTGGCGAACAGCAACCAGGCGATAGCCAGCGGGGCGAGCAGGCCGGTCTCGATCAGCAGCCCTTCCACCGGCGCGATGCCAATCACCTTGCGGATGAGGCCATAGAGGCTGAAGGTAAAGCCGAGGGCGAGCGGCATCACAGGCAGCGCGCCCTGTTCGATCGTCAGCGCGGCGACGCCGGCGGCGGCGAGCAGGACCGCGACGGCTTCCGCCCGCCCGAGCCGTTCGCGCAGGAAGACCATGCCGAGCAGGACGTTGACGAGCGGGTTGATGAAATAGCCGAGGCTTGCCTGAAGCGCGTGGCCGCTATTCACCGCATGGATGTAGAGCAGCCAGTTGCCGGCCGCCAGCACCGTGGTGGCCAGCAACGCCAGCGCAATGCGCGGTCGGCGGAGAGCGCCCAGCGCCGCGCCGGCGCGCTTGTAGACCAGCGCGATCAGGGCAAGCAGCAGCAGCGACCACAATATGCGGTACGACAAAATGTCCATCGACGACAGCGGCAGCAGCGCCTTCAGGTAGAGTGGCAGGACGCCCCATAGGCCGTAGGCGCCGACGCCCATGAGCACGCCGGTCCGCGCGGGGGAAAGTGCTGGCATGCGCCGCCCCTATGGCCGCGAAGCGGGAAAAGCAATCAGGCGGTGGCGAATGAGAGGGCTGGCTTGTCTTCGTCCTCGTCGGTGATGAAGTCGCGGACGAAAGCGTTGGCGGGCGAGCGCTCGATCTCGGCCGGGGGAGCGAACTGCTCGATCTTGCCGAGGTTGAGGATCGCCACGCGATCGGCGAGCGCGAAGGCCTCCTCGCGGTCGTGGGTCACGAAGATCGAGGTGATACCGAGTCGGCCGTGGATCTGTCGGAGCGCCTTGCGCAGCTCGCGCCGGACCTTGGCGTCCAACGCGCCGAACGGCTCGTCGAGCAGCAGGATGCGCGGGTTGCGGGCGAGCGCCCGTGCGAGCGCGACGCGCTGGCGCTGGCCGCCCGACAGCTGCGATGGATAGCGTCCGCCGAGGCCGGCAAGCTGGACGAGTTCGAGTAGTTCCTCGACCCGGGCGTCGATATCGGCCTTGGACGGGCGTGCCTTGCGCGGCAGGACGTCGAGCCCGAAGGCGATGTTCTTCGCGACGGTCATGTGACGGAACAGCGCATATTGCTGAAACACGAAACCGATCCCGCGATCCTGCACCGGCATTTCGGTGACGTCCTCGCCGCCGAAGGAGATGCTGCCCTGTTCGGCATATTCGAGGCCGGCGATGATCCGCAGCAGCGTCGTCTTGCCCGATCCCGAGGGGCCGAGAAGGGCGACGAACTCACCTTCCGGAAGGTCGAGCGAAACCCCGTCGAGCGCGGGGAACTGGCCGAAGCGGCGCGAGATATGGTCGATCGTGATCGTCATTTCAGTGTCCCGAAGCTGCGAGGGCATCATGGTGACGCCATTCGAGGTAGGTCTTGAGGGCGAGCGTTACCAGTGCCAGCAGCGCAAGCAGCGCCGCGACGGCGAAGGCAGCGACGAAATTATACTCGTTGTACAGCACTTCGACGTGCAGCGGCATCGTGTTGGTTTCGCCACGGATGTGGCCGGAGACGACCGATACCGCGCCGAATTCCCCCATCGCGCGGGCGTTGGTGAGCAGCACGCCGTAGAGCAGTCCCCAGCGAATGTTGGGCAGGGTGACACGCATGAAGGTCTGCCAGCCGTTCGCGCCAAGCGACAGCGCGGCTTCCTCCTCCGAACGGCCCTGCGCTATCATCAGCGGCACAAGCTCGCGGGTGACGAAGGGGAAGGTGACGAAGATCGTCGCCAGCACGATCCCCGGCGTCGCGAAGACGATGCTGATGCCGTTGTCGGCGAGCATCGGGCCGAACCAGCCATGTGCCCCGTAGAGCAGGATGTAGATAAGGCCCGCGACGACCGGTGAGACCGAGAAGGGCAGGTCGATCAGGGTCAGCAGGAATTCCTTTCCGCGGAAATCATGCTTGGCGATCAGCCAGGCGGAGGCGACGCCGAAGATCAGGTTGCATGGCACCGAGATCGCGGCGACCAGCAGGGTCAGCCGGATCGCGGCGAGCGCGTCGGGTTCGGTAATCGCCGCCTCGGCGGCTTCCCAGCCGTTGCGCAGCGCCTCGACGAACACCGCCGCGAGCGGCAGCAGCAGCATGATGCCGACATAGGCTATCGCGAGTGCGAGAAGCCCCAGCATGACGGGGCGCGGCGCCTGAAGCGGATCGCGGCGGGGCGAGCGGTTGCGGGGCGCGCCATTGCTGGTCACAGGCCGGCCTTTCTGCGGTTATATTCCTGGATGCGGTTGATGATCAGCAGCATCGTGAACGAGATGAGCAGCATCACCACCGCGATCGCGGCCGCGCCCTCATAATCATATTGCTCAAGCTGGGTGATGATCAGCAGCGGGGCGATTTCCGAAATCATCGGCATGTTGCCGGCGATGAAGATCACCGAGCCATATTCGCCGACGCCGCGCGCAAAGGCGAGCGCGGTGCCGGTGACGAGGGCGGGCATGATCTCCGGCAGCACGACGCGGGTGAAGACCTGCCAGCGATGCGCGCCGAGCGTGATCGCGGCTTCCTCTATATCGCGGCCAAGATCGGCGAGCACCGGTTCGACGGTGCGGACGACGAAGGGCAGGCCGATGAACGCCATCGCGATGACGATGCCCTGCGGCTTATAAGCGACCGCGATGCCAAGATCGGCCAGCGGTTTGCCGAGCCAGCCGGTGTCGGCGTAGATCGCGGTCAGCGCGATGCCGGCGACCGCGGTGGGCAAAGCGAAGGGCAGGTCGATCACCGCGCTGAGCAACTGGCGGCCGGGAAAGCGATAGCGCACCAGCACCCAGGCGATCAGCAGCCCGAACACCGCGTTGACGAGCGCCGCGATCGCGGCAGCGCCGAAGGTGACGCGGTAGCTCGCCAGCGCGCGCTCCGAAAACGCGACCGACAGAAAATGATCGAAACCCTGACCAAAGGACCGGATGAACACAGCGCTCAGCGGAATGAGCACGATGAGGCTTAACCAGGTGATGGTCAGCCCCATTGTCAGTGGAAATCCGGGTAATATCCGCATGGCCGGGCGGCCCATCGCCCTGCTCGTCATGTCTAGCCCACCTTTTTCATGTAAATACGAAACAGGGGCCGGACGTCGCCCGGCCCCCGACATCGTCGCAGTTCGATCAGAAATCAACCTGCAGTCGCGTTCCGAAGATATCGCCCTTGGCGGTCGAGTTCGGCCCGTTCAGCGCCGCCGCCGGGATCGCCGGGAAGACCAGCGGCGAATTCTGGCCCTTGAAGCGGATGTAATTGGCGACGAACTTGACGTTCGGATTGAGATACCAGTTGAGGCCGGCGGTCCAGGTCTCGCCCTTACGCTTGACGGCGCTGCCGGCGATGCTCTGGAAATCGGCGTCGGTCAGATCCAGCACGTCGTAGCGCGCCAGCAGCTCGAACGCGCCCCAGCCGCCGCCGGGGGTGAAGTCGCTGAACGGCTTGGTCCGATCGGCACTGCCGTTCTTGAAGCTGCGCGATTCTCCGGTGATGAACCAGCTGGCGAAGACATAATAGCCATCGGCGTTGAAGTTTGAGGCCGCGCCGTAACGATCGATCTTGAGCTTGCTATATTCGCCCTGGACCGAGAAGGGCCCGAACACCGCCGCGCTTTCCAGGCCCCAGTAGGTGGCGCTGCGCGCGCCGGTCGGCGCGCCGCCATTCGGCGCGGTGCCGTTGATGTTGACCGAGACGAGGCGCCCGCCGTCGACGCGGCTGCCCGGCCGGTCGCCAAGGCTGGAGATGGTGTGCGCCGGGAAGCCCGCCGCCTTGAACGCCGATGCGCCGACATGGACGATCTTGCCGGTGTCGAGGATCGGATCCCAGGTGACGCGCGCATTGACGCCATAGCCTTCGTCGGGGGTCGATTCATTGCGCTGGACGGCCTCGCCGCTGCCGAACAGGCCAATCGTCGCGTTGAGCTTGTCGGTCTGATAGGCGGCGGTCACACCGACGCGGCGTTCGGCGCCGACCGCGCCGAAAGCGACATTGGCCATGCCACGCTCGAGAAAGCTGTTGAGCGCGTCGGTGGTGTTGGCTTCGAGGCCGTAGGGGGCCTTCTGCTGACCGACGGTGAACACCCAGTTCTTGATGCCGCCATAGCTGACATAGGCGTCGAGCAGGTTGGTCGCACCCTTCACGATTTCGGCTTCGATGCGATATTTGAAATGCTTGAAGAGGGTGCCATCAAAGCCCAAGCGGCCGCGGCGGATGTCGGTGCCGCTGTTATAGTCATAGGTGCCGGCGCCGCGGCGATTATAGCCGGCATAGTCGATCTGGAAGGTGCCGCGCGGCTTGAAGGTGAAGTTGCCGCCGACATCGGCGAAGGTCGGCGCGGGGCCTGGTTGCACGGAACGGGCGGCGCGGACTTCGACCTTTTCGACGCGGGTCTGGGTTGCGGCGGCTGCCTCTTCGAGTTGCCTGTTGCGGCTCTCGAGCGCCTGGAGCTTGGCTTCGAGCGCGTTGAGCCGGTCGAGAACGGGATCGCCGGTGCGCGCGACCGTGGCGACGGGTGCGTCTTCCGACGGGATGACGGTGTCGATCGTGCTGGCGCCTTCGGGGAAGGCCTCGACCTGATCGGGAATGGTAGCGGGGGCTTCCTGCGCGAGCAATGGCGCGGGCAGGAGCGCGAGAGCGGCTACGCCCCCGAGAAGGAAAGTGCGCATGTTGATCTCCCTGTTAAAGGATTTTTTTGAAGGATTTTTGCGTTTTTGGCGTGAGACCCAGTTGGGGAGAGCAAAGGTGGGCGCCCGCTCTCCCCGCCCCGGGGACTCTTACTTCTTGGCGTCTTCGAGAATCTGATCGAAGAGCGCTCCGTCGTTGAAATGGGCGGCCTGCGCCTTGTTCCAGCCGCCGAAGTTCTTGATCGTGAACAGCGACACGTTCGGGAACTGCGCCTTGAACTGGGCCGCCACCTGCGGATTGCGGGGCCGGTAATAGTTCTTGCCGATGATCTGCTGCGCGGCCGGCGTGTAAAGGAAGCGCAGATAGGCTTCGGCCGCCTTGCGGGTGCCCTTCTTATCGACATTGGCGTCGACGATCGCGACCGGCGGTTCGGCGAGGATCGAGACCGACGGAACGACGATATCGAACTTGCCTTTGCCGAGCTGATTGACCGCGAGGAACGCCTCATTCTCCCAGGCGAGCAGGACGTCGCCCTGGCCGCGCTGAACGAAGGTGGTGGTGGAGCCGCGCGCGCCGCTATCGAGCACCGGCACATTGCGGAACAGTTTGACCAGATAGTCGCGCGCCGCGGCGGTGCTGCCGTATTTCTTCTGGGCATAGCCCCAGCCGGCCAGATAGTTCCAGCGCGCGCCGCCCGAGGTCTTCGGGTTCGGAGTGATGACCTTGACGCCCGGCTTCACCAGATCGTCCCAATCCCTGATCGCCTTCGGATTGCCCTTACGGACGAGGAAGACGATCGTGGAATAATAGGGCGCGCTGTTGTTGGGAAGGCGGGCCTGCCAGTTGGCGGGGAGCAGCTTGCCCCTCGACGAGATCTCGTCGATGTCATAGGCAAGCGCGAGCGTGACGACATCGGCGGGCAGGCCGTCGATCACCGAACGGGCCTGCTTGCCCGAGCCGCCATGGCTCTGCCGCACCGCGACATCCTGACCGGTCTGCGCCTTCCACGATTTTGCGAAAGCGGCGTTGATCGCGACATAGAGTTCGCGGGTGGGATCATAGGATACGTTGAGCAGTTGCACCGGCGCGGCCGACACGACCGCAGTCGACACCGTTGCGAGCGAGGCGGCGAGGGCCGCGAAAATGGTCAGACGCTTGTTCATTGATGGTCCCCTTGTCGATGGCGGGATCATATCTCTACTCATTTGAAAGAGAACAAAGAAAATCTATTGAAACGGTAGAGATATGATTGCAGCCCTGCGAATATGGCTGCAACTCGTGCGATAGTTGCAGGGTTCCGTGCCTCAGGCGGGTTGTACGCCATCCGCATCGACGTGATCGGGACCGGTCAGGACGCCGACCAACCGCACGCGTTTTTCGACGAGGTCGACGGGCGTGCGGTGAAGATCGAGCCGGTAGAAACCGCCGGCATCGCGCTTCAGGACGAAGCCGCCGCCGTCGCGCAGCAGCATGCCCGTCTCGTCGACAGCTCGACCGCTCAGAGCGTCGCCTCTATCGCGCGGGCGGCGAGATCGGGGTCTTCCGCCTGGGTGATCGGGCGGCCGATGACGAGGATCGACGCGCCCTGATCGAGCGCCTGGCGCGGGGTCATCACCCGCTTCTGATCGCCATGGCCGTTGCCTGTTGCCGGGCGGATGCCGGGGACGACGAAGAAGCCTTGCGGCCAGAGCTTCTTGGCCGCCTTCACCTCGTTGCCCGAGCAGACGACGCCGTCGAGCCCGGCCTCCTTCGCGAGCAGGGTGAGGCGTTCGACCTGGGCATGGGTATCGGGCGCGACGCCGATCGAGCCGAGATCGTCGGCGTCGAGGCTGGTGAGGACCGTGACCGCGACGACCTTCGTGCCGACCGGCGCGGCGGCCTTGGCGTCTTCCATCATCGCGAGACCGCCGGCGGCATGGACGGTCAGGATCGCGGGCTGAAGACCGTGCAGCGCCTGGACGGCTTTCGCGACGGTGTTGGGGATATCGTGGAGCTTTAGATCGAGGAAGATCGGCAGGTCGAGCGCCGCCATCTCGCGTACCCCGGCCTGGCCGTGCGCCGAGAAGAACTCCAGGCCCAGCTTGATCCCGCCGACATGATTGTGGACTCGCGAGGCGATTTCCTTGGCGCGGGCCATATCGGTCGTGTCGATGGCGACGTAGATCGGGCTGCGCGTCACAATGGGGATTCCGTGGTCTGGATGAAGCCGGGTTCGGCGGCCGGCGCGGCTGGCGCGGGTTCGGCCGAGAGCAGCGCGTTGCGTTCGAGATTGTCAATCCGCCGCTTGAGCCGCCAGAGCTTGGTGCGGTGGACGGCATAGGTCGGCAGGAAGCCGATCAGCACGGCGATCACCAGCAGGACGGGCAATTTCACGTCGGCGGTCATCCCGGCCCACAGATTGATCGGGACCGGCTGCCAGTTGCGGAGCGAGAAGATCACCGCGGTGACGGCGAGGATCACCCAGAACAAGGTCTTGAGGAAGTGCATCAGGCGCTTGTCCTCCAGCGGTGGGGCGGGGTCAAGGGTGGGGTGAGTGGGGCATCGCGGTGGCCGGGCGTCGGACGAGAATGTGGTAAGCCTTGTTTATGGCGCCAGCTTCCTCGGCGGTTAACCGCTCAACCACTGTTCTTCTGGTATAAACTATGAATTTCGTTAAGGCTGCGTAACTCTTGCATTCTCTGACAGAAATGTCGGGCTTTCATACCCGTTTTATCGGCCCTTTCTTTTAGAAGATAAGGCCCTCTTCCCAGGAACTGACGATGGCATTGACTGATTCTGCGCCTATCGTGTTGGTCGTCGAGGACGAGATGGTGTTGCGGATGCGGGCCGTGGACATTGTCGAAGATGCTGGATTTGTGCCGATTCAAGCCGTGAGTGCTGATGAGGCGATCCAAATTCTTGAATCGCGCGATGACATATCGCTGTTGTTCACAGATATTCAGATGCCGGGAAGCATGGACGGACTGAAGCTCGCCCATGCAGTGCACAGCCGCTGGCCGCATATCAAGATCATTCTGGTGTCCGGGCAGATCGTCGTCACCGACGCCGACAAACCTTCGGACAGCCGTTTCTTCTCTAAACCGCTCGAAATTCCCCAAATGGTCCTGCAACTTCAGGAGATGGTCGGCAAAGGCGCGTTGAAGGTGATGCCATTGCTGATCGTCGCCGACGATCCGCTGACCAAGGAAAACAAGGACCTCCGCGACCAGCTTCAGCAGGCGGGTGTCGACGCGAAAGCCCTGCTCCTGAAGACTGTCCTCGATACCGAGAAGCAGCAGCTGATCATAGATGAGGGCCGGCCGCTGCGAGATGCCCTCGCGACCGAGAACGACGCGCTAAGGCTGGCGCTGGAGCAGGCGGGCATCGACGCCAAGGCGCTGCTCGTCCAGTCCGGCATCGATGCGGAGGAACGCCAGGCCGCCGACAGGTTGCAGCATTTGATCCACGCGGAACTGCACCACAGGATCAAGAATATGCTCGCCACCGTCGGGGCGATCACTCATCAGAGCCTCCGGACCGCAACCAGCATGGCCCATGCCAGCGATGCTATCAATGGCCGGCTCGCCGCTCTCGCGCGGGCCCATGATCTCCTGACCCGGGTGAGCTGGGAAAATGCGACGATCGACAGCATAGTCCGGAGTGCCATCGAACCGTTCGATCAGGGCCAGGGCCATTTCGTGATCACGGGCGACGATATCCGGATCACGTCGAGCTCCGTAATTGCGTTCGCGATGACCCTGAACGAGCTTTGCACCAATACCACCAAGTTCGGAGCCCTGTCGGTGCCGGAGGGTCAGGTTCGCATTGCCTGGTCGCTCAATGACGGGCGCCTTCATTTCGCGTGGACGGAAACCGGCGGGCCGGTTGTCGTCGTGCCGACGCGCTCCAGTTTCGGAACGCGGATGATGACATCGCTTGGTCAGCAGCTGAACGGCAAGGTCGAGCTTCGCTACGACCCGACAGGTTTTGTCTACACGCTCGACGTGCCGCTCGACGCCTGAACCTCCAAAGAAATGGCGGTGATCGGGACCGCGTTTCGCGACGTCTGCGCAGCCGCGCTCGCCGAATACCGACCGGCTCCGTCCATGTGAACTATCCGCGCTTCCCGAGCGCATGCCGTTCGGCGTCGTCAATCGCGTCCAGCAAGGCCTCGAACCCGTGCACGTCCTGGACGGGTATCGCCGCGCGAAAGCCTCTCCCCAACAGGTCGAGATCCGCCCGTGTGAGAAGCCCGACGGCAATGATATTCTGACGATCGACCATATTTTGTTCCTGACGACCTGTAACGCGGCGCGGCCAGCTAAGTGCCGCCGACATCGAAGGCGTCGAACAGTGCGGATCAAATATCGGGCAGTGTCGCGGATGCGGGCCTGATATTATGCGCGTGCATTTTGCTTGGCCGGGCCACCGAGTTGAGCGACTTCCCGCTCGATCGTGTCGATCAGGTCGGGCACCGCGTTCAGCCGCCCCCGTTCCTCGTCGAGGATCGCGCGGAAGAGGGTGCGTTTGATCTCGGTGATATCGGTGGTGGCGATCGTCTCGCCTGAGGGGAGCGTCGAGATCAGGATGTCGACCGTCCGCTCGGCGCCGTGGAGGCGGCCCCAGAGATAGTCGTTCTCGCGATAGGCGCGGCTGAAGAAGGCGCCGAACAGGTTGAACTCGATGCCCTTGAGGGTCGCCTCCGCGCCGCCTTGCCGGATCGATCCGCAGTCGTCGGGGGAGATGCGGTCGACTTGGATCGCATGGAATTCCTGCGCGCCCTGGACGCGCATCAGCGACAGGGTGGCGAGGTCGTAGAAGCTGAAGCCGAGATAGGCGAGCAGCAGCGTGCGCCGGTCGGTCTTGGACAGGCGCGGCAGTACGGCGGCGATCGCGCGGTCGGTGGCAAGGTCGAGCGTTTCGAGATTGCGGGTCGCGCCGATCGCCGCGATCGCAGTCTCGGGGTCGTCGGCAATATGCTGCGCGGCGGCGACCACGGGCCGCTCATAATGGTCGCGCATTTGCAGATTGAGGAAAGGCGCGAGCGAGCCGTAGATCGCATCGCGCGCGGCCTGCACCCCCACCTCGTCGCTGCCGCCGCTGCCCGCCTCGATCTCGGTCAGCCGGTCGGCGAGGAAGCGCAGGCGGCGGATACGGAAGCCGAGATCGTGCTGGCGCAGGAAATCGATCAGCGCGTCGCTGGTGTTGCCGGCCCTCAGCGCGTCGGGTTCCTCGAAGCCGAGGCGGCGCATATGCGCGCCGATCAGCGCGCGGATCGCGTGGCGCTCGGCGACATCCTCGGTACCCGCCAGCAGCGCGATCATCGAGGTGAGTTCCTCGGCGATGATCGTCAGCTTGAGCTGGCCGTAGCCGGCATAGGTGAAGCCCGCGCGTTTCGCCGCCTGTTCGTGCGCGCGGGTGCGCCAGCCGCCGATGCGTTCGGCGCTTGGGCGATAGAGGAGAAGCTGCCGCTCCATCGCGCTTTCGACGGCAGCGTCGACCTCGGGCCGGATCGCGTCGATGATCCGCTTCGTCTGGGCGATGCGGACCGAGCGCTGCTCGATGACCTCCAGATTGTCGCGGATCGGCTGTTCGCGCGGGATGGTCGACATCGCCCCGAAGATCGTCGCGAAGAAGCCGGGGAGGCGAACGATGCCGTCGCTGTGCCGCTCGGGCATCGCCTGAACATTCGCGGTGGGATCGAGATAGACGAAGCGCCGGTCGACCTCGCGCCGGGCGGGGCGGTTGCGCAGCGCCTCGATCGCCGGGCGGAAGGGCGCGTTGGCGAGGACCGAGCCGTCGATCAGCACGAGATCCTCGGGGCTACCCCCCGCCGCCGCGCGCGGGAAGATGCGGTGGAGGAAGGTCTCGCGGCCCGGCCAGTCGCGGTCGCGGCTCTTCAGCACCTTGTCGAGCTCGGCGACGTTGAACGGCGGGAAGGCGCCGGGAAAGCTTGCGGTCGCGCGCGCGGCGAAGGTGAGTTCGGCGGCGTCGGCGAGGTTCCGGCCGTCGACGCCCCGATCGGTGAAGGCGATCGTCAGCCGGTGCTCGCGCTCCTCGGCCAGCGCCGGGCTGTGCAGCCGCAGTCGCTGATTATAGCCGTGAAAGTCCGTGACCGTGACCGACACGTCGAGCGGCTGGCGTTCTGGCAGCAGCGGCGGGCCGGCGGGGGCGGCGGCCATCGCGTCGAAGGCGTCGAGGATCAGGTTGGAGAAGGTGACGCCGCCGAAGGGCGGATGGAACCAGCGGGCCCGCACGAAGCCCGACAGCTTGCGGCGGACCTCGGCGCGGGTGCCGGCGGCGACGGTGCGCTCGACCGTGCCGCCGCGCCGCCGGGCGAGCATCCAGGCGAAGGGCAGCGCCCAGAGCTTCGAGAAGCGCGACAGCGGGCGGGCATCGGGATCGAGCAGCACCTCGACATCGGCACGGTCGAGCCACAGGTCGGTGAGCGGTTCGAGCGACTGGCCGGAGGAGATCGCCTGCCCGAGGAACAGCCCGTTCATGCCGCCCGCGC
The DNA here is from genome assembly GCF_000971055.1 of Sphingomonas sp. SRS2. Classification (GTDB taxonomy): domain Bacteria; phylum Pseudomonadota; class Alphaproteobacteria; order Sphingomonadales; family Sphingomonadaceae; genus Rhizorhabdus. Next base: position 17,402 of record NZ_LARW01000059.1, on the reverse strand, counting down.
TGGCCCCCGCGATGACGTCGATCAGGACGCGCAGCTTCACGCCATGATCGGTTTCGATGCGTTCGAGCAACTGGCGGTAGATCGTCTCGCTGCCCGGGGCCGCGGGATCCCCGTCATGATAGGCGCGGCTGGCGCGGGCGAGGCGCCACAGTTCCTTGCTGATCCCGTGCATGTAGACGGCAAGGCTGACTCCGCCATAGCAGACCAGCGCGAGCCGCAGTTCCTTCTCCCGCATGGGGGATGTTTTCCATTGTTGGGGGAAGGACGCCAGTAAAAATAAAGCGTCGCCCCGGCGGAGGCCGGGGCCGCCAGAAGTTCCTGCGGCTTTTGTATCGCGAGAGCCTATGGCGGCCCCGGCCTCCGCCGGGGCGACGAGGTGTTTACAGCCAGCCGCAATCCTTGAGCATGCGCCGCCGCTCCTGTTCGCTGGCGCGGTGCCAGGCGTAGCGATTGCGGCGGGTGGTTTCGTCTTCCACGCGCGGCGGCGCACTGGTCAGCAGTTCGGCGAGCCGGGCGCGGCTGCGGGCTTTATCTTCGGGGTCGCTTGTCATGATGATGGTGATGATGTACCCCTTTTGTTCGTAGAGCAAGCGCGAAGGGACGAAATGGCGAAGCCGCAGAAACGCTATGTGTGCCAGGCCTGCGGTAGTGTCGCGACGCGGTGGCAGGGGCAGTGCGCCGATTGCGCCGAGTGGAACACGATGGCCGAGGAGGCCTCGAACGTCACCGTCTTTTCGGCCAAGCATAATTTGCGCACCGGCGGCCGCGCGATCGCGATGGTCGGGCTCGATGCCGATATTCCTCTGCCGAAGCGCTGGTCTACCGGGATCGCCGAGTTCGACCGCGCTCTGGGCGGCGGACTGGTGCCGGGATCGGCGACGCTGATCGGTGGCGATCCGGGGATCGGCAAGTCGACCCTGTTGTTGCAGGCGGCGGCGCGGATGGCGCTGGCGGGGCAGTCGGTCGCCTATATCTCGGGCGAGGAGGCGGCCGATCAGGTGCGGCTGCGCGCGCGGCGGCTAGGGCTGGGGATGGCCCCGGTGCAGCTCGCTTCCGCTACGTCGGTGCGTGACATCCTCACGACGATGGAGAAGGCGCGGCCGGGACTGCTGGTGATCGATTCGATCCAGACGATGCACAGCGACCTGATTGAGGGCGCGCCGGGCACGGTGAGCCAGGTGCGTGCGTCGGCGCAGGAGCTGATCCGCTTCGCCAAGGAAAGCGGTGCCGCGCTGGTGCTCGTCGGCCATGTCACCAAGGACGGATCGATCGCGGGACCGCGCGTGCTCGAACATATGGTCGACACGGTGCTGAGCTTTGAGGGCGAGCGCAGTCATCAATACCGCATTTTGCGCGCCGTGAAAAACCGCTTCGGCGGCACCGACGAGATCGGCGTGTTCGCGATGGCGGAGGAAGGGCTCGACGAAGTCGCGAATCCCAGCGCGTTGTTCCTGACCGCACGAGGCGAGGGGATGAGCGGGGCGACCGTCTTTCCGGCGATCGAGGGAACGCGGCCCGTGCTGGTCGAGATCCAGGCGCTGACGGTACGGTTGCAGAGCGGGGCGACGCCTCGGCGTGCGGTGGTCGGCTGGGATTCGGGGCGGCTGGCGATGATCCTCGCGGTGCTGGAGGCGCGCTGTGGGCTGAGTTTCTCGACCGCCGAGGTTTATCTGAACATTGCCGGCGGCTATCGGGTGTCCGATCCGGCCGCCGACATGGCGGTGGCGGCGGCGCTGGTATCGGCGCTTGCCGAACGCCCGGTGCCGACCGACTGCATCGCCTATGGCGAGGTCGCGCTGTCAGGGGAGATACGGCCGGTGGCGCATGCCAATCTGCGCCTGAAGGAAGCCGCGAAGCTGGGTTTCGGCAAGGCGTGGGGGCCGGCGGGCAAGGACGAGAAACAGGCGGGGATGCGGGTGGAGAGCTTCTCGACGCTTGGCGCTCTCGTTGACCATATCCTTGGGCGGCGGTAGCTAGCGGGGGTGTTTTCATCATCCCCCTATCCTCATGCCGTCATGCCGAATTTGTTTCGGCATCCATCCCCACAGCGGAGCGGCGCTCAGGGGAGTGAGTGGACCCTTGACCCCTGTCTTCGCAGCGGCAGGCAAGTTCAGGGTGATGGCTACAACGGGGATATCACGCCATGAGCGGCCTGACCGGTCTCGACATCATCGTGCTGATCGCGATCTTCGGCGGCGCGCTCTTCGGCATGCTGCGCGGCTTCGTCACCGAGGTGATCTCGCTCGGTTCCTGGGTCGCGGCGATCCTCGCGCTCAAGCTGCTGCACACCCCCTTCGCGAAAATGCTGACCGGGGTGGTCGGGAGCGCGAGCGGCGCGAGCGTCCTCGCCTTCGCGCTGCTGTTCCTGATCGTCTATGCGGGCGGCAAGCTGATCGCCGGTTCGATCGGGCGGCGGACGCGCGGCTCGGTGCTTGGGCCGCTCGATCGGGTGCTGGGCTTCGGCTTCGGTGCGCTGAAAGGGCTGATCATCGTCACGCTGGGCTATCTGCTGATCAATCTCGGCTATGACACGCTCTATGGCTCCACCGCCGAACGCCCCGGCTGGATGCGCACTTCGCGAACCCATCCGCTGCTCAACGCGACGGGGCGGTCGATCGTCGACTGGGTCGGGAATCGCCGCAAGGCGGGTGGGCTGGTGGGCAGCGAGCCGAGCAATTCGGCCGAGCCGGCGAAGGGCAAGAAGGCCAACTAAATCTCGTCGCCCCGGCAGAGGCCGGAGCCGCCTCTGCTCATTGCTTCGACCTCATTACAGAGCCGCTGGCGGCCCCGGCCTCCGCCGGGGCGACGCGTGTACGATCCCGCTTGCGTGCATATTTGTTCCTGTTATGTTCCTATCATCATGGCCGAGTCATCCAGACCCTCGCCGCCCCTGGTCAAAGGGCGTGGCGCGACCAACGCCGGGTTGAGCGCGCGCTTCGACGACAAGGCGCGTGAGAGCGACGGCGACTGGCTCGACGCGCGTGAGGACATCGATGGCGAAGGGCCGCCGCTGCGCACCGAAGTGACGATCGAGACGCCGCGCACGATCATCACCCGCAACCAGTCGCCCGACATCGCCTTCGACCGCTCGATCAACGCCTATCGCGGCTGCGAGCATGGCTGCATCTATTGCTTCGCCCGGCCGACCCATGCCTATCAGAACCTGTCGCCGGGGCTCGACTTCGAGACGAAGCTGTTCGCCAAGCCGACTGCGGCGGCGCTGTTGCGCAAGGAACTGGCAAAGCCGAGCTATCGCTGCGAGCCGATGGCGCTGGGCACGAACACCGATCCCTATCAGCCGATCGAGGAGCGCTATCGGATCACCCGCGAAATCCTGGAGGTTCTGTCCGAACATGATCATCCGGTGGTGATCACCACCAAGTCGGCGCGCATCCTGCGCGATCTCGACCTGCTCGGGCCGATGGCGGCGAAGGGGCTGGCGGCGGTGATGATGTCGGTGACGACGCTCGATCCCGCGCTCGCCCGGCGGATGGAGCCGCGCGCATCGGCCCCGGCGCGGCGGATCGGTGCGATTGCCGCGCTATCGAGAGCGGGGGTCCGGACGTCGGTCAGCGTGTCGCCGATCGTGCCCGCGATCAACGATCATGAGATCGAGGCGATTGTCGCGGCGGGCGCAGAGGCGGGGGCGAAGTCGGCCTTCTCGATCGTCGTGCGGTTGCCCCATGAGGTCGCGCCGCTGTTTCGCGAGTGGCTGGCGGTCCACTATCCCGATCGCGCCGCCAAGGTGATGGCGATGATCGCCGCGATGCGCGGCGGGCGCGACAATAATCCGGACTTCTTCGATCGCTTTCGGCCGCAGGGCGCCTATGCGGCGGCGCTGCAGGCGCGGTTCAAGCTGGCCTGCCGCAAACATGGCCTGAATGTCGAGCGGTTCGGCGCCCGCACCGACCTGTTCCGGGTGCCGACCGACCAACTGAATCTGTTCTAAGAGGTTGTTTCACCTGCGTTTCCGCAACCGGGCCGGGCCTGCTTCGTTCTGACGCCAAACCCCGAACACGCAGGAGAGACGTCATGTTGGAGGAAAAGACCACCCGCAGCTTCGCGATCGGCGCGGCGGCCGGATTGACGGCGGGGCTCGCCGCTAACGCCGTGCGAAAGATGTTCGTCCAGGCACCGACCCTGATGGCGGGCGAATGGGACGATGCGCTCGCGGCCGAGCATCAAGCAACGCTCGCGATCTTCGACCAGATTGAAAAGACCGAGGACAAGCACAGCACGCGCCGGGCGATCCTGCTCACCCAGCTAAAGCATGCCCTCGCCAAACATGCACTCGAGGAGGAGAACGCGATCTACGCGGCGCTGCGTGTCCATGGCCAGGTCGCCGAGGCGGATCATCTCAACAGCGACCATGGCTATGTGAAGCAATATCTTTTCGAACTCAGCAGCATGGCCGCCAATCATCCGCAATTCCTGCCGAAGATCCGCGATTTCCGCGCGATGATCGAGACGCATATGCGCGAGGAGGAGGAACGGATCTTCCCGAAGCTGCGGAACATGCTGAGCGAGGAGGAGAACGCCGCGCTGACGAAGGCGATGAACCTGGAGGGGTTGAAGATAGCGTAATTATTTGGCCCTCAAGCGCCGGGCGGCGGCATCCGCCGCCTTGGCTTCCTCGCATAAGCTCGGGCGGCCGTTCGGCCTTGCGGACCGCATTCGCGGTCCGCGACGCGGCAAAATCCCCGAATCAAGTCCAGGGTGACGGTCGGTGTGACGGCGGGCTACCGCTCCAGCAATCTCGGCATCAGTTCGACGAAGTTGCAGGGCATGTGGCGGCTGTCGAGCTGGTGGACAAGGATGTCGTCCCAGCCATCCTTCACCGCGCCAGTCGAGCCGGGCAGCGCGAAGATATAGGTGCCGCGCGCGACGCAGGCGGTGGCGCGCGACTGGATCGTCGAGGTGCCGATCTTGGCATAGCTCAGCCAGCGGAACAGCTCACCAAAGCCGGGGATTTCCTTGTCCCACACCTGCCTGAGCGCTTCGGGGGTGACGTCGCGGCCGGTAACGCCGGTGCCGCCGGTGGTGATGACGCAGTCGACTTGCGGGTCGTCGATCCAGCCGTGGAGACGCGCGGTGATCAGCTCGACATCGTCCTTCACGATCGCGCGGTCGGCGAGGATGTGACCGGCGCCTTCGATCCTCATGACGAGCGTGTCGCCCGAGCGGTCCTGTGAAAGGTCGCGGCTGTCCGAGACGGTTAGCACCGCGATGCAAACGGGGTGAAAGGGGAGGTCTTCCTTGATGGGCATGTCTGTCTCACCGTCAGCCCAGCGAAGGCTGGGTCTCAGGAGACGATGTAGCGCTTGCCGCACGAGATGCCAGCCTTCAGCTTTGCTGAAGTTTATCCTGAGCGCCTGTAAGTCAGTCGAAGGGCTGGCATGACGGGTATCGAGGGGTTCAGTCCGCCGCAGCCGGTGCGCCGAGCGAGGTCATGCGGATCGCGTCGCGGCCGGGCAGGCCGGGAAAGCGCGGCCACAGGCCTTGGCTGATCGCCATGAGGCTGGCCGGCTTGGCGCCCGCCTGACGCTGATACATCCAGTAATTGCGCAGCACGATCGCGACATAGGCGCGGGTTTCGACGAAGGGGATCGATTCGATGAACAGCAGCGGATCGGCGAGGTTGCGGCCGCGCGCGTTCCAGTTGGCAACCGAAGTCGGTCCCGCATTATAAGCGGCAATGACCTTGGGCAGGAGCCCCCCCGTCGCGTTCATGCCGCCGAGTTCGCGCAGATAGGCCTGACCGAGATCGATGCTGGTCGCGGGCTGCGAGAGCGAAGAGGGATCGAGGGTGCGGCCCTGGTGCCGGGCGATCATCTGCGCGGTGCCGGGCATCAGCTGCATCACGCCGCGTGCGCCAGCTGGGCTGGTCGCATCGGTGCGGAACTGCGATTCCTGGAGCGCGTGGGCGAAGATCAGCGCCTTGTCGACCTGCCAGCCCGAAGGCGGGGTCCAGCCGGGCATCGGGTAGCGCGACGATGCGGACAGCCGTGCGCCCGACGGGCCGTTCTGCGCGAGCCATATCTGGGTAGCGGGCAGGTTGAGCCGCGCGGCGAGATGGACGAGCGATTCATGATCGCGGCTCAGCCCGATCCGCGCCTGATGGCGCAGCAGCTGATCGGCCAGTGCGGTCTCCCCGATCTCGGCGAGCGCGGTCGCGCGGCGGACATTCGGGATCGCGCCGATCGCCGACCAGTCGTTGGCGGTCAGCTTCATGTTCGATCCGCCGTCGTCGGTCAGCCCCAGCGCTGCCTGGGAGATCAGGCCGTAGAAGCTTTCCTTCATCCGCGCCGCCGAGCGCAGTCGCGCCTCGACCCGTTCGGGATGGTTGCAGGCCATGTCGGCGCGGCTCGCCCAGTAGAGACCGGCGGCGATCATCTCGGGATCGCGCGCGCGGCTTGAGACCTGTTCGAAGGCGAGGCCGGCGGCGGCGCAGTCCTTCTGCCGCCAGGCGGCGAGGCCGGCGACCCAGTTCGCCTGCACCGCCCAGTCGCCGACGCCCGGACGGGCGCGATCGGCGACGCGGCGGGCATTGGCGTCGTCGCCGGACAGATAATAGGCCCAGGCGACGCGGTGCAGCCATTCGGCCTGCGCCTCGGGTGAAAGATCATTGAGACGGGCAGTGACGAGCACCTCGGCCTCGCTCGGCTGATCGTTGCGGACCATCGGCCCGGCGACCTGCGCCAGCGCGGCGGCGGCACGGTCGTTGCGCTGCGCGCGCGCAGACTGGCGCTTCGACGGACCAGCGAAGCGGATGAGGTCGCGGATTGTCGGCAGCGCGCCGGTCGTCAGGCCCCGACGCGAAGCGATCGCAGCGAGTTCGGCCCCCTGCGGGAGTTCCGCCGAGCTGGTCAGCAACATCGTCACGCTGTCGTCGGACGCCTTGGGTGATCCTTTGGCGAGGATCAGCTCGGCCTCGGCGACATCGGTGAGCGGACCGTTGGGCAGGGCGTCGATCCCGGCGCGGGCGGCCGTCCAGTCATTGCTGCGGATCGCGGCGAAGATGCTGCGATATTTACTGCGCTGGTCGACGGTCAGCCCTGAGACGAGCGGGAGCGGCTGCGCAGCGGCGGCGATGCCCGCGGCGGCGGCCGGCACTGTCACCGCGCTCTGCGCCGCAGCGACCGCGGGGGTTGCGGCCAGCAGGCCGGCGAGAAGCAGCGTACGCATCAACCAAGGGCCTTCATGAGCAATTGCAGGTCTTCCCAGGCACGCCGCTTCTGTTCGGGATGCTGGAGCAGGGTCCGGGGATGGAAGGTCGCGATGGCGGGGACGGCGCCGCCCGCGAGGCTGACATCATGGACGCGCCCGCGCGCCTCGACGAAGCCCATGTTGAGGAAGGCGCGCGAGGGCTGCTCGCCCATCAGCAGCAGGATGCGGGGCCGGGCGAGCGCGACATGGTGCCGCGCCAGTTCACCGAACAACGCGCCCGACGCCTTGTCCACATAACCGCCGGCAGGGCGGCCGGGCGCCATCGCGGCAAGGTAAAGGCTGTCGCGGCCGCGGCCGATCGCGGCGACCATCTTGTCGAACAGTTGCCCCGCTGCGCCCGACAGGAGCTTGCCGGCCAGATGGTCTTCGGCCTCGGGTAGATCGACCAGCACCATGGCGCCGGATGCGGGATCACCCGCCGCCGCGACCCGCGCGGCGAGGGGAATGGAGAGCTTCTCGCTGCCCGCGAGCCAGGCCTGAAAAGCGGGAAGACTGTCGGGGAAGGCCGGCTTTGCGGCTGCCGGCGTTGCCGCGACCGGCGCGGCGCGCGGGGCTTCGGCAGGCGCCGGAGCAGCGCCCGTCACAGGCGCGGCAAAGGCCGGGTCGACCTTCGTCAGCCAGTCGCGCGGCGTCTCGTCGACAAGCACGTCGAGGCCCGCGTCTTGCCACCATGTGACCAGACTCGAGAACGCCTCCGACGATTCTATATTTCCCCCCAAAACCATGAGCGGACTAAAGTAATGTGTTGACGAAGCAGTCAATCTGGGGGCAGCGGCTTTCGGGCGTGACGTTTTTTTGACGGGACGATCGGAAGCAAGGAACAAGGACGGACAAGATGTCGACGCGCGACTCCATGGCATATGATGTCGTGATCGTGGGAGCCGGCCCGGCCGGGCTGGCCGCCGCGATCAGGCTGAAGCAGCTGGCGATAGAGAGCGGCCGCGAGATCGGCGTCTGCGTGCTCGAAAAGGGCTCCGAGGTGGGTGCGCACATCCTGTCCGGCGCGGTGGTCGATCCGATCGCGCTCGACGAACTGCTGCCCGACTGGAAGGACATGGACAGCCCGTTGACCGTGCCGGTCACGGAGAACCATCACTGGATCCTGACCAAGAACCGTCAGTTTTCGATGCCGCATATCGCGATGCCCGGCTTCATGCACAACAAGGGCACCTACACGCTGTCACTCGGCAATCTGTGCCGCTGGCTGGCGGGGCAGGCCGAGAATCTGGGAGTCGAGATATTCCCCGGCTTCGCCGCCGCCGAGATCCTCTACAATGAGGATGGATCGGTGAAGGGCGTCGCGACCGGCGACATGGGCGTCAGCCGCGAAGGCGAGCACAAGCCCGACTATCAGCCCGGCATGGAACTCCACGCGAAGTACACCTTCTTCGCCGAGGGCGTGCGCGGTCATTTGTCGAAGATGCTCAAGGGCAAGTTCGACCTCGAGTCCGATTGCCAGCCGCAGACCTATGCGATCGGCATCAAGGAATTGTGGGATATCGATCCCGACCTGCACGTTCCCGGGCGGGTGATCCACACCCAGGGCTGGCCGCTAACCGACGAGGTCGGCGGCGGCTTCCTCTATCATCAGGCCAATGGCCAGGTCGCGCTCGGCTTCGTGGTCGGGCTCGGCTACAAGAATCCGCACCTCTATCCGTTCGAGGAATTCCAGCGCTGGAAGCAGCACCCGAAGATCCGCGAGATTCTGAAGGGCGGCCGCCGCATCTCGTACGGCGCGCGCGCGATCAACGAGGGCGGCTGGCAGGCAGTGCCGAAGCTGGTCTTCCCCGGCGGCGCGCTGATTGGCTGCTCGGCGGGTTTCGTGAATGTGCCGCGCATCAAGGGCAGCCACACCGCGATGAAATCGGGCATGCTCGCCGCCGAAGCCGCGTTCGACGCGATCGGCGCCGAGCGCGAGGGCGACGAGCTGGCCAGCTATCCAGCGGCGCTCAACGACAGCTGGATCGCCAAGGAGCTAAAGATCGTCCGCAACGCGGAGCCGTTCATCGCCAAGTTCGGGCCCGTCGGTGGCACGCTGCTGGCTGGCGCGGATATGTGGATGCGCAACCTCGGCATCGGGCTGCCCTTCACCCTGAAGCACCACAAGGACAATGAGGGGATGTGGCGCCAGGATATCGCGCCGAAGATCGCCTATCCCAAGCCCGATGGCGTCGTCAGCTTCGACCGTCTCTCCTCGGTGTTCCTGTCGAACACCAATCATGAGGAGGACCAGCCGGTCCATTTGCAGCTGAAAGACCCGACCGTACCGGTCGACATCAACCTGCCCTGGTATGACGCGCCCGAGCAGCGTTATTGCCCGGCAGGGGTCTATGAGATCGTCGGCCGCGAGGAAGGCGATCCGAAGCTCCAGATCAACGCGCAGAACTGCGTCCACTGCAAGACCTGCGACATCAAGGACCCGACCCAGAATATTAACTGGGTGACGCCCGAGGGTGGCGGCGGGCCGAACTACCCGAATATGTGATGTGGGACGGGCCGGGGAAAGTTCCGGCCCGTTTCAGTTGCAAGCGTCGTAATCCCCTGCGCGGCAGGCGGCGACGCGAGCCCGCCATTCGTCGCGCTGACGCTCATAGCGCTCCTGATTGCGGCGATTGGTTTCGCGGACGTCCGCATTGCCACGGTCGCGTTTGTCCACAACCGACTGAGCGCGCTTGTTGAGTTCGATCGTGCGCAGCCGGTCGGCGCGATGCTCGGCGTCCTCCTCTACCTGGGCCTGTGCGGGCAGGGCGACGAGGAGCGATAGCGGGAGCAGGATACGAAGCATATTTCCCGATAGCGGTGCCCAGCTTGCGTCAGCCTTAACCGCAGCGCGCTTGCGTATTGCGCGATGCCCCGATATGCGCCCGGCAATGTCCACTCCGCGCAAAACCCTATCGCTCGGCCGCGCCGCAGCGCCAACCGAGGGCCCCGCGCTCTCGACCGAGGCCGAACTGATCGTCCAGGCGATCCGCCGCAAGCTGTGCATCGTCGCTACCTATAACCGCACGAGCATGCAGATTGCGCCGCAGATCCTCTACACCAAGCATGACGATCTGTTCATCGACGGTGTCGCGGTACTGCGCGATGGCAAGGTTCCCTCGGAGCTGAAGCTCGGCACGTTCAAGCTCGCGGGGCTCAACAATGTCTCGCTGACGGCCGAGACCTTCACCGTCCAGTCGCTCTTCAATCCGGCCGAAGCCAAATATGAGGGCGTGACGATCGCTAAAGTCGCTTAGCGCAGCGTCGAGGCCATCCGCCACCAGCCCGGACGGGCGGCGGCGATAGTCATATCCGCGGCATCACGCCGATCCAGCGTTTCGAACAATGCGAAGCAGGTCGCGCCCGATCCAGACATCCGGGCGAGGAGCGCGCCTGGCTGCGCCGCCAGCATCGTGACGATGTCGCCGATCACCGGGCATAGCGCCCTGGCTGGCGGTTCGAGGTCGTTGCGGCCGGCCAGCGCCGCCGCGAGCGGATCTCCGCCAGCGAGTGGGCCGCGATCGATCCCGTCCCACGCCTTGAAGACCGGCCCGGTCGCCAGCGCGATGCGCGGGTTGACGAGGAGCAGCGGCAGGCCGGTAAGGGTGGTCGCCTCAACCGGCAGCAGATCGTCGCCGCGCCCGTCGCCCCGCAACGTGACCGACGCGAGGCAGGCGGGCACGTCCGCGCCGAGATCGCGGGCCAGCGCGGCGACGCGTGGATCGTCGAGCGTCATCGCGTAGCGGCGGCACAACAAGCGCATAACCGCCGCCGCGTCGGCCGATCCGCCGCCGATCCCCGCCGCGACGGGGAGCATCTTGTCGAGCAGGATGGCGGGCGCGGGCTCGCCGGCCAGCGCGGCGAGCCGCCGCGCGGCGCGCATCACCAGATTATGGTCGGGATCTTCGCCCGCCAGCGCCCCGGCGAAGGGGCCGCGCAGTGACAGGCGCGCGTCGCCGTCTATCGTCTCGATCAGGTCGCCACGGTCGGCGAAGGCGAAGATTGTTTCGATATCATGATAGCCGTCGGCCCTGCGCCGCCGGACATGGAGCGCGAGGTTGATCTTGGCATAGGCCGTTTCGGCGTTGGTGGTGGCGGTCACGGTAACAAGGCTATTTGGCGGTGAGCGCGTCGCCCGGGCCATCGGAAAGCTTGCGGTTGATCCGCTCGGCGCTCGGCTTGTCGGCCTGGACGAGCGCGGCGCGCCAGGCGTAGCGCGCCTCGATCCGCCGGCCCGCCGCCCAATAGGCGTCGCCGAGATGCTCGTTCATCACCGACTGGCCGGGATCGCCCGACACCGCGCGTTCGAGCGCGGCGATCGCCCCGGCATAATTGCCGCGCTTGTAATAGAGCCAGCCGAGCGAATCGGCGATTGCGGCGTCATTGGGATCGAGCCCGCTCGCCCGTTCGATATAGGCCTGCGCCTCAGCGAGATTCTCACCCCGGTCGAGCATGCCGTAGCCGATATAGTTGAGGATGATCGCCTGACCGGGGGCCAGCGCATTGGCCTGATGCAGCAATATCTTTGCGCCCGCCCAGTCGCCCGACCGGTCGAGCGCGCCGGCCTTTAGGAATATATGGATCCAGTTCAGCTTGCCGTCCGCCTTGCCGAGATCGAGCGCTCGCTGATAGGCCTGCGCGGCCTCGGCCGGCCGGTCGAGATCGGACAATATGCCGCCCAGATCCATGAACGCCGATGGGCCAGCATCGGGCCGTGCGGCGACCTTCTTCGCTTCGGCGAGCGCCGCTTCCTTGTCGCCCTTCGCGAGCAGGATGCCGCTGCGCTGCTGGCGTCCGGCTTCGGCCAGCGGATTGTCGACGGGCACCCTGGCGAGCGCCGCCAGCGCCGCCTCGTGATAGCCGTTGGAGGCGAGCAGATCGGCGGTGGCGATGGTCGCGGCGGCATTGTCGGGCGCGAGATAATTGGCGAGGCGGGCGAGCTGGAGCGAGACCGGCGAGCGCCCGTCATTGCCCTTCACGTCGATCGCGAGTTGGGCAAGCAGCTCGGCAAGGCCGAGCGCGGGGGTGTCGATCGCGCCGATGACGGGCCGGCCAGCGGCGACCGCGGCGCGGGCGATCTCGAGCTCCGGCGCGCGTCCCTGCAGGATCTGCGCGGCGTTGGCGGCGTCGCCGCGGCGCATGAGCAAGGCGGCGGCGGCAAGTTGCAGCCGCACGGCGCGCGCGTCATTGGCGGCCATCAACCGGCGCAGGTCGCCGAGTATATCGGTGCGGCCGGCGGCGAGCGCGATCAGCAGATAATGATCGCGGGCATAGGCATTGGCGAGCTGGGAGCCCGCCGATGGCGCGACCAGCCGGGCCGGATCGTCCTTGCGCTGACCAAGCGCGACCCAGCCGCGCATTACCGGCGCGAGAAAGGCGAACACCTGCTCGCGCTCCAGCCGGTTTACGACGATCGAGGCGCGGTTCCAGTCCCTGACGTTCACCGCGTCGGCCAGCAGCATCAGCACCGCGTCGGGCGGCAGCGCCGACAGCCGGTCGAGCTGCTGCGCGGCCTGGCTGGCCAGCTTGAAATTGCCGGCGGTGAGCGCCTGCCGATAGGTGCGCAGCGCTAGGCGCTTGTCCTGGGGCGCGGCCTGAAGCAGGCGGGCATAGCTGCTGGCCGCGGCATCGGGCATGCCCGCGGCGTCGGCTAGGCGCGCGCGGACATATTGGCGCATCTCCGACGAGTTTTCGGTGATACTGGCCTGACCCATGCCGGGCGTGGCGATCAGCAAAGCCGTTGCAACATATCCAATTTTTAGCCGCACGTCAGACTCCGCCCTCAAACCGGGCGGTCTCTATCGCAGAATATCGGCGGCGGACCAAGTTTGCTGAGATGAAACTCGCAAGGCAATTTATGCTATTGCGAATAAATATCAACAGCGCTATCGGTTTTCGACAATGCTGATGACGCAGACACGGCCCCTGCCCCGGGGCCGCGGGCGCCGGCCCGCCCGCTTCTTGTGCCCTAACGATGGGGGCGGATGCGGGCCGGCGCCAACCACTCTGGAAGAGCGTCACGGGTGCGCTAGGATAGGCGGATGATTCGCCGCCTTCTTTTGCTAGTCGCCCTCATCCTCTGTCCGCCGGTCCTCGCCGCCCCTTCGAAGGTGCGGGTGGCGCTCAAGACAAGCGAGGGGACGATCACCGTCGCAGTTGATGTTCGCCGCGCGCCGATCACCGCGAATAATTTCCTGGCCTATGTCGATCAGAAGAAGTTCGACGGCACCAGCTTCTACCGCGCCGCGCCGGCGCGGGGGAATGCGGCCATGGGCCTTATCCAGGGCGGGATCCGCCGCGCGGCGATCCGCTCGCTGCTGCCGATCGCGCATGAGCCGACCAGCAGGACCGGACTGCGCCACGTCGACGGCACGATATCGATGGCGCGCGGCGCGCCGGGCAGCGCGATGGGCGATTTCTTCATTCTGGCGGGCCCGTCTCCGGCGATGGATGCGCGGCCCGGCGGACAGGGCGACAGCGCCGGCTATGCCGCGTTCGGAAAGGTGGTTTCGGGCATGCCGGTGGTGAAGCGAATCCTGGCCGCGAAGACCTGGCCCGGCGGGGCCGGGGCGATGAAGGGGCAGATGATCCGCAAGCCGATCGTGATCATCGAGGCGAGGCGGGTGGATTAGACGCCCGCCGACCCCATTTCGTCATTCCAGCGAATGCTGGAATCTTTTGAGGCCAGAGCGCCCGAATTTTTCTGAGATGCCAGCCTTCGCCGAAATGACGATCAGATATCCGGTTACCGCGCCGCGTTGGCGAAAGTGCCATCGACCCAGACCAGCGGGGTGATCTCGTCATGATTGACGACATTCTCGACCTCTCCGATGAACAGCGTGTGGGTGCTGACATCGATCGTCTGGGTGACGCGGCACATCAGGCTGGCGAGCGCATCGTCGAGGACGAGGACGCCGTCGGCGCCCGGGGTCCAGCCGCCGTCTTCGAAGCGTTGGAGGCCTTTTTTCTTGCCGCTGAAGATGCCGACCAGATCCTGATGGCGATCGGCGAGCAGGTTGACGCAGAAGCGCTCGGACGACGACAGCACCGGATGGATGCTCGCCGTGCGATTGACGGCGATCAGCAGTGTCGGCGGATCGGCGGTCACGGACATCACCGCCGTGGCGGCCATCCCGGTGCATTTATCGTCGCGGCCGGCGGTAATCAGGGCGATCGTGGTGGCGAGCCGGCGCATGGCGTGGCGAAAGCCGTCCCTGATTTCGTCGTCGGTCACATGAATCTCCTCTTCCGCGCTGAGCAAAGCCGCTATCGAAATACCGCAGCCCACGCAACGTTGCCGGGACCCATCGTCTAGGGCGAAGCGCGGCGCGCTTCCAATGATGTTTACTCTAATGATCGTGGCCTCATGTCACCGTCGGGCCGATTTGGGATGAATGCCGTCCGCCATCGCCAAGCGCCGCTTTTCTTTTCGTGGCCAAGCGCGTATGGCGACGCCGATTCCACGCGAGATGTTTAAGAGGCTGCGGTTTGGCGAAAGAAGAGTTGCTGGAAATGCGCGGGCAGGTGGTTGAGCTTCTGCCCAACGCCATGTTCCGGGTTAAGCTGGAAAATGACCATGAGATTCTCGGTCATACCGCCGGCAAGATGCGCAAGAACCGGATCCGCGTGCTCGTCGGCGACGAAGTGCTCGTCGAGCTGACGCCCTATGATCTGACCAAGGGTCGCATCACCTATCGTTTCAAATAAGGACGGCGGCGTGTCATCAATTGACCCAGGCCGGCCTGCAAATGCTGCTTTTCTGCGCGTCCGGTGCTCATGTACATTAAAGTACGCTGCGCGCCGGTTCTCGAAAAACACCATTTTCGGCTCGCCCTGAGTCAATTGATGACACGCCTTTGTCGCCGCTGATGACTCCCCTCATTTTGGCTTCGGGCAGTCCGCGCCGGGCCGAACTGATCGGCCGGCTGGGGATTCGCCCCAGCGACATCGATCCCGCCGATATCGACGAGACCCCGCTGAAGGGCGAGGATTCCGCGCGCTATGCCGCGCGCGTTGCCGCAGCCAAGGCGGCGCTGGTGGCGGCGCGGCATCCGGGTGCGCTGGTGTTGGGAGCCGACACGGTCGTCGCCGCCGGCCGGCGGATATTGCCCAAGACGGAGGATGTCGCCGAAGCCCGGGCCTGCCTGCAGCTTTTGTCGGGGCGGCGGCACCGCGTCCATTCGGCGGTGACGCTGATCGATGCGGCGGGCGTCGCGCGGCACCGCCTGTCGACCAGCATCGTGGCCTTCAAGCGGCTGACCGTCGCCGAGATCGAAGCCTATCTTGCCGGTGGCGAATGGCGGGGCAAGGCGGGTGGCTATGCTATTCAAGGCTATGCCGAAAGCTGGGTGCGGATGCTGTCGGGCAGCCATTCGGGGGTTATGGGCCTGCCGCTGTTCGAAACCCGCGCGTTGCTCGTCGCGGCCGGGCTGCTGCCCGATTCCGATGCGTGAATGGCTATATGAGGCCGGCATCGGCGAGATACGCGCTGCGCTGATCGAGGATGGCGCGATCGTCGCCGCCGCGATCGAGGCCGACGACGACGGGGTGCGCGCCGGGACGATCGCCTGGGCGCGGCTGAGCCGCATCGTCATACCAGGCCGGCGGGCGATCGTGACGCTCGACGGTGGCGAGGATGCGCTGATCGAACCGGTGCCCAAGGGGGTATCCGAAGGGGCGCGACTGCTCGTGGAGATTCATCGCGCTTCGCTGCCTGAGCCAGGCCGCGCCAAGCTGGCGATCGCGCGGCAGGCGGCGGCCGACGCCGTGGCCGCCGATGCGCCCACCTTATTGGAACGGATAGAGGCGAGCGGCGAATCGCTGCGCCAGCTTCAGCCGCATCAGCCTGACGCGCTGGAGGCGGCGGGCTGGTCCGAATTGATCGAGGAGGCCGCGACCGGCCTTACCGATTTCGAGGGCGGCGCGCTGCGCCTGTCGCTGACGCCGGCGATGAGCCTGATCGATGTCGACGGCTGGCTGGGTCTGGCAGAACTGGCGGTAGCGGGGGCAGGGGCGGCGGCGCGGATGATCGTGCGCCATGGCATCACCGGCTCGATCGGCATCGACCTGCCGACCGCGGGCAGCAAGGCGGCGCGGCAGGCGGCGGCCGACGCGGTCGACGCGATCCTGCCGCAGCCATTCGAGCGCACCGCCGTCAACGGTTTCGGCTTTCTCCAGATCGTCCGCCGCCGCGCGCAGGCGTCGCTGCCCGAGCGTATACAGGGTGATCCGCTGGGCGTGGCCGCGCGCGGATTGCTGCGCCGGGCTGAACGTACCCCGGGGGCAGGGACGCGGACGCTGGTCGCCGCTCCTGCCGTCATCGCCCTGATCGGGAAGCGCGAAGACTGGCAGGCCGGGCTCGCCCGCCGGATCGGTGCGCCGATCGGCTTGCGCGCCGAGGCCAGGCTCGCCATATCGGCGGGATATGTCGATGCAGAAAACCCCTAAATGCCCCGTCTGCCGCAAGCCGGAAACCGCGCAGCATTCGCCGTTCTGCAGCCAGGGCTGCCGCGATCGCGACCTGTTAAAATGGCTGGACGAGGGATATCGCATTCCCGGGCCGCCGGCCGATCCGGCGAGCGATCACGAAGCTGAATAATTTGGCAAAAGCGGGCTGGACAGAATGATTGGCCCCCCTCTATAGGCACGCCTCCAGCGCTATCGTGCCCAGGTAGCTCAGTTGGTAGAGCATGCGACTGAAAATCGCAGTGTCGGCGGTTCGATCCCGTCCCTGGGCACCATTTTCCTCCCTTTGACAGAGCAGTGCGGTGAGCCGATTGGGCATCGCCGTGATTAGTGGCGGAATTGCGGGGTTTCCTCGCTCGCTATGCATCAAGCACCGTGCTTGGAGACGTTTTAACGCACTGACAATCGGGGATCGACGTGGGCTGTTCTCGTTCGCCCCCAATTCGCGGTCGCCTGATGCGCTCCAGTTTGGCTGCAAGAGGAGCATCTTTGCTTCGACTGTCGAGACAGCTGCCCCATTCGTGGGAACAATAGGCGAGCCTCAAATAGCAATCGCATCTTGCTGCACATCGCATCCGCCGACCGCGCGTTCCGACGAAAGAGGCATGGGTTCGCACCATGCTCGTGGTCGTGCCGGTCTCATCGATGAACACCAGCGACTGGAAGTCGAACCCGGCCTGCGCCGCCTGCCAGATCGCACGTGCTATCGCGACGTCGGGCCGGTCTTGCTC
>NZ_LARW01000058.1 GCF_000971055.1 Sphingomonas sp. SRS2 | reverse complement strand
CCGGCGGCGGGGGCGGATGTTAAAAGAGACCCCCCCCCGGCCCCGCCACAGGGGATGGCGGGGCAGCTCGGGATTAGTGGAGCGTCGGCCGCGCCCTGCCGCCGAGATAGGCGAGAAGGCCGTAAGCCTGCCCACGCGAAAAGCCGGCGTCTACGAAGCGGCTGATATCTTCCGCGCCGATGTCGCGCGGGTGATGGCGCGCGCGGGAGGCGAAGCGGCGCAAGCTTTCCAGGCGATTGTCGGCCAATGGGCGGGCAAGGCGAATGCCCAGCGCCCATTCGACGAAGCGCCCGAAGCGTCCGCGATGATCGATTTCCCGCGACGCATCGACCCGCTCGGCGAAATCGATCACGCGCAGTTCGGTGGAGGAAAAGCTGCCGGCGTCGGCTGCGCTGCCGCCACGGGTCTCGCCTGCCAGCGAAGAAAAATCGAGATAAGCCATGCGGTGCGTCCTGGAGAGAATGTAACAGATCGGTACGGCGTATGATTTGCACGTACTGATCGGTTACATTCTCGTCAAGGGTCGCGCTTCGGTGGCGTCGAAAGATATTCTGTCAGCCCCGCGAAAAAAAACGCACCACTGGTCGAGACCAGCGGTGCGAAGTTGGTTGGGGGTTGGGGAGAGAGTCGCGATCTTCCGATGGGCGGGCGGCGAACCGCCCGCCCGGAAATCGCAGGTCAGAAGTCGAACTGTGCCCGGACGGCGACGCTGTCGAAGCCGTAGGTGCGCTGATCGACCGGCTTGGTCGAGGTCGGATTGGCTGCAGCTGCTGCCGGACCGCCCTTGACCTCGGTGCGGATGTACTGGGCGATAAAGCGCACATAATCCGAGGGGATCCAGGTCAGGCCGAGCTGATAGCCGGTCTGTTTGCCGCCACGCGACAGGCTGTTGGAAGCGGCAACCGCACCGGTTGCGATGGTGTAGCTGTTCGCTGTCTTCAGCTTGCTCGAGTCGAGGTCAAGATAGTCGTAGCGCAGATTGACCTGCAGTGCGCCCCAGCCGCCCTTGTCGAACGGATTGAGGACTTTGGTGCGATCCCAGGCGCCGTTCTTGTAGCCGCGGGTTTCGCCCGTGATGAAATAGCCCACTTCGCCATAATAGCTCATGAAGCTCGGATCACCGTTCGGGAAAACGATCGAGGTGCCGGTGAACGCATCGAGGCCGGGCTCGAAATCGCCGGCCGCATAGGCATCAACCTTGTTGTACTGCATTTCACCCGCGACGTGCAGCGGACCGAAGATGCCAGCGGCTTCCAGGCCGAAGATCTGATCGCCCTTGGCAGCGAAGTTGCCGGTGTCGACGAAACGTTCGCCGGTGGTCTGCAGGAACGGACGGGCGCGGTAGCGGGCCGTCTGGTTGGTCGACGGCGCCCCGGCCGAGACCGATGCATTGGCGCCATGGTTCGACTGGAACTTACGGTACTGATAGTTCGCGCCGAAGTGCAGCTGGCCACCCATCGCCTTCGGTGCGAAAACGCCGCGCGCCGCCAGGATGTAGCCGTCATTGTCGAGCGAAGCGTCGATCGTGTGGGCCGTGAACGCACCCGCATTGAAACGCATCGTGTTGTCCGAGCTGGCCAGGCCGAACGACACGCCGAGACGGCGCGTATTCGAGAAGGCGTCGTTGAACTGATTGCGCTCGATGAAGCTGACGAAGCGGGAGCTCGAGATCTGCTCGAGACCGTTCATCGTTTCATGGTTACCCATGGTGATCGACCAGGGCTTGCCCTTCGGCTCGTAGGTCATGATCACGTCGCCGAACCCGACGGTCGAGTTGGCGAAATCGGCTTCGAACTTGTAGCCGAAATCACCTGGCAGCTTGCCTTCGACGCCGAGTCGCAGGCGGCGAATACGGCTGTTGAAGCCGAGATTTTTGTTCGGCACGGCCGCGAACGGGCTATCGATAAAAGCCGTGTCGTACATCATGCGGCCACGCAGCTTGAACGAGAAGCCATCGGCTGCCCATTGTGGCGCGCCCTTCCAGCTCGGTTCGGCCTTCGCCTGGCGTGCGCTGAGTGCTTCGACCTGGGCGCTGAGCGCCTGGACCTGAGCCTTCAGGAACTCCATTTCGGCGGCCGCGTCAGGCTTTTCCTCGACGACCTCGACTGCCTCGTCGGCAGCCGGGGTCTGGGCCTGCGCTGCGCTGGCGAATGCCAGCGAGCTTGCCGCGATCAGCAGCAGGTGCAGATGATGTTTCACGTGATATTCCCCCTTCAAATCAGGATGTTGGTTACGCCGGTCGTTACTTGACTTCGGCGGCGTTGAGCGGCGTCAGGCCACGCGCTGCGGCAGCGGCCTTGGCGCGGGTCGCGGTGGGCGCGGCGATCATGCCACGCTTGACCAGATAGCCCTGCGGGCCCCAGGCGGCTTCCTTGGTGAACTCGGTGATGAAGGCCCGGATCGCCGGAATGGCGCGGACGTGCGCGTTCTTCACATAGATGTAGAGCGGGCGGGCGCCCGGATATTTGAACGACGCAATCGAGTCATAGGTCGGGGCGACGCCGTTGATCGAGATGCCCTTCAGCTGCTTCCCATTCTCTTCGAGATAGGAATAGCCGAAGATGCCCACGGTGCCCGGATTGCTCTCGAGCTTCTGGACGATCAGATTATCGTTCTCGCCGGTTTCGACGAACACGCCGTCTTCGCGCATTCCGGTGCATATCGCCTTATGCTTGTTGGAGTCGCTCTTCGCCAGAGCGGCCATCGACGGGTTGACGTTGCAGCCGACGGTCATGATCAGCTCGCCGAAAGCGTCGCGGGTGCCGGAGGTCGGCGGCGGACCGAAGGCGCGGATCGGGGTGGCGGGCAGGCTGGCGTTGACGTCCTTCCAGGTCTTCGCACGGTTCGGCTTGCCGTACGGGGTCTTGGCGAGCGCCTTGTAGACGTCGAGGGCGGTCAGGTTGCTGATTGCCGAACCCTTGGCGGTGGCAAGGGCGATGCCGTCGATGCCGACCTGGATTTCGGTGACTTCCTTGACGCCGTTCGCCTGACAGGCCTTCAACTCGCTGCCCTTGATGCGGCGCGAAGCATTGGCGATGTCGGGGAACTGCTCGCCGACGCCGGAACAGAACAGCTTGATGCCGCCGCCGGTGCCGGTCGATTCGATGACCGGGGGCTTCATGTTCGGGTTGGCGCGCGACAGGCGCTCGGCGACTGCGGTCGCGAACGGATAAACGGTCGAAGAACCCACGGCGCGGATCTGCGAGCGGGCCGAAGCGACGGTCGGGAGGCAGGCCAGGCCAACGGCGGCAAGCGCCAGCGCCTTGTAACGGATGTGCATTATCGTCCCCTTGGTGGAGAGGCGATCGACTCGCCTCGTGACGGGGGAGTCACTAGGTGGGCGCCATGAAGCTATCGTGACGCGAATGTTACAACGGCATGACAGCGGCTTTCGCGGTGCGGAAAATCCTTGAAGGAAACGCTATATTTTCCCGCCTGGTTTCGCTTCGGCCCGCCTCGCACATACAAAAAAGGCGCGGCCGTTTCCGACCGCGCCTTCTGTAACAATTCGAATCGATCGTGGTTGGCGA
Organism: Sphingomonas sp. SRS2; assembly: GCF_000971055.1. Classification (GTDB taxonomy): domain Bacteria; phylum Pseudomonadota; class Alphaproteobacteria; order Sphingomonadales; family Sphingomonadaceae; genus Rhizorhabdus. Next base: position 67,992 of record NZ_LARW01000058.1, on the reverse strand, counting down.
TCAGCCGTAGCGGCCGGTGATATAATCCTGCGTCCGTGGCTCGCGGGGGTTGGTGAAGATGTCGGCGGTGCCGCCATATTCGATCAACTCGCCAAGGTGGAAGAAGGCGGTGCGCTGCGAGATGCGGGCGGCCTGCTGCATATTGTGGGTGACGATCACGATTGCGAAACGACCGCGCAGCTCGGTGATCAGCTCCTCGATCTTTGCGGTCGCGATCGGATCGAGCGCCGAGCAGGGCTCGTCCATCAGGATCACCTCGGGATCGACCGCGATCGCGCGGGCGATGCACAGGCGCTGCTGCTGGCCGCCCGATAGCGCGGTGCCGCTTTCCTGCAGCCGGTCCTTTACCTCGTTCCACAGGCCGGCGCGCTGAAGCGATTTCTCGACGATATGATCCATCGCGCTCTTGTTCTCGGCCAGGCCGTGGATGCGCGGCCCATAGGCGATGTTTTCGTAGATCGACTTCGGGAAGGGATTGGGCTTCTGGAAGACCATGCCGACCCGCGCACGCAGCAGGACGACGTCCATGCCGGATGCATAGATGTCCTCGCCGTCGAGCTCGATATTGCCGACGACGCGGCAGCCGGCGACGGTGTCGTTCATCCGGTTCAGCGTGCGAAGGAACGTCGATTTGCCGCAGCCCGACGGGCCGATGAAGGCAGTGACATTATCCTTGTCGACATCGATCGACACGTTTTTGATGGCCTGTTTCTCGCCATAGAAGACGTTGACGTCGCGCGCCGTCATCTTCAGCGAGGCCGTGATTGCTGCTTCTTGCATGGTCGGGTTTACCACCGTCGTTCAAAATGGTTGCGGAGATAGATAGCGGTCGCGTTCATCGTCATCAGGAAGGCCAGCAGGACGATGATGGCAGCGGAGGTCTTTTCGACGAAGCCGCGGCTGACCTCGTCCGACCACAGGAAGATCTGCACCGGGAGCACGGTGGCCGGCTCGGTGAAGCTGGTCGGCGGTGAGGAGATGAAGGCGCGCATGCCGATCATGATCAGCGGCGCGGTCTCGCCCAGCGCGCGGGCCATGCCGATGATCGCGCCGGTCAACACGCCGGGCATCGCCAGTGGCAGGACATGGTGGAACACCACCTGCACCCGGGAGGCGCCCATCGCCAGCGCGGCATCGCGGATCGACGGCGGCACCGCCTTGATCGCGTTGCGCGAGGCTATGACGATGACCGGCATCGTCATCAGCGCCAGGGTCAGGCCGCCGACGATCGGAGCCGAGCGCGGCATGTTGAAGAAGTTCAGGAACACCGCCAGGCCGAGCAGGCCGAAGATGATCGAAGGCACCGCCGCCAGATTGTTGATCGAGACTTCGATCAGGTCGGTCCAGCGGTTACGCGGGGCATATTCCTCCAGATAGACGGCCGAAAGCATGCCGATCGGGAAGGCGAGGATGGCGGTGATCGCCATCGTCAGCAAGGTGCCCTTGAACGCGCCCCAGATGCCGACGACGGTCGGGTCGGTCGAATCCGACGCGGTCAGGAAGGTCATGCTCAGGCTTGTCTGCACCCGGTCCTGGGCTTTCAGGGCGGCCAGCTGCCGGTCGGCTTCGGGTTCGTCGGCGCCCTTGGCTGCCTGATCGATATCGACCGACGCGGGAACCCACACTTCCGCCTTCCGCGTGAGCAGCGACGGATCGTCCTGAAGCGCGGAGCGCAGCGAGAGCCAGGCTCCATCGGAGAGCAGGGAAGGGCCCTCTTCACCGAGCGTGGCCGTGGCGGACGTTATGACCAGGCTTTCCAGATCGATAGCCGCCATCGCATCGTCGGCGCCTTTGCCGCTCAACTGGGCTGGCGTGACGCCGGCAGCGGCGCTCGGGAAGTCGACGGCCAGCCGGATCTCGGTTTGGGTGAACCCGCCGACCCCCTGGAACAGCATCGTCCCGAGCAGGAAGGCAAGGAAGCCTCCCGACAGCGCGACGGCGAAGAAGCCGAGAAAGCGGAAGCGGCGTTCGGACGCGTAGCGGCGGGCGACCCGGCGCTGCATCGCGTCGGACTTCCAGCCATTGATGTCGATCGTCATCGGCGATTGCTCGCCGGGCGTTGCGGCGATGTCACTCATAAGCTTCCCGATATTTCTTCACCACGCGCAGGGCGATGATGTTGAGGATGAGGGTAACGATCAGCAGCGTCAGGCCGAGCGCGAAGGCCGCCAGTGTCTTGGGGCTGTCGAACTCCTGATCGCCGGTGAGCAGCTGGACGATCTGGGTCGTCACCGTGGTCACGCTCGCGAAGGGGTTCGCGGTCAGGTTGGCGGCGAGGCCGGCGGCCATCACCACGATCATCGTCTCGCCGATCGCGCGGCTGACGGCGAGCAGGACGCCGCCGACGACACCCGGCAGGGCGGCGGGCACGAGTACGCGCCGGATCGTCTCGGACGGCGTCGCGCCGAGTGCGAAGGAGCCGTCGCGCATCGCCTGTGGCACCGCCGCAAGCGAGTCATCGGCCATCGAGGAGACGAAGGGGATGATCATCACCCCCATCACCAGGCCGGCCGCCAGCGCCGATTCCGACGAAGCGCCGGGGATGTGCGCCCAGGCGGCAAAGTCGCGGATCGCCGGAGCGACGGTCAGCGCGGCGAAATAGCCGTAGACGACGGTCGGCACGCCCGCGAGCATTTCCAGCGCCGGCTTCATCCACTTGCGGAGGCGCGGCTTGGCATATTGGGTCAGGTAGATCGCGCTCATCAGGCCGAGCGGGATTGCGACGATCATCGCGATGATCGCGCCGATGAAGATCGTGCCCCAGAACAGCGGCACCGCGCCGAACGATCCCGACGATCCGACCTGATCGGCGCGGAGCGCGGTCTGCGGGCTCCATTCGAGGCCGAACAGGAACTCGAAGGGCGAAACCTTCTGAAAGAAGAGCAGCGATTCGAAGAGCAGCGAGATGACGATGCCGAACGTCGTGAAGATCGCGATCAGCGAGGCGCCGATCAGGCCGAGCATCACGACCCGCTCGACGCGGTTGCGGGCGCGGAAGTCACGGCGCAGCCGGGTGAAGGCATAGCCGCCGCCTGCTATGGCGAGCAGGCCCGCGGCGATCCCGCCAAGCATGCCATATTGCTCGGAAGCGATGCGGTAGACCGGAGCGAGTTGCTCGGCGGCGGGGTTGAAGCTGGCTTCGACCGATCCATCGACCAGGCCGCGGACCTCGCTGAGCACCGCGTCGCGTTCGATCCCCGGCGGGGGCAGCTGGGAAGCGGCGGGCGCCGAGAGAACCGACTGGGTCACGAGGTTCGGGGCAACGAAGCTCCAGACCACGAGAAAGAGCATGGCCGGCAGAATCACCCACAACAGCATATGGGCGCCATGGTAATTGGGGCGTGAGTGCAGGCGTTCGCCGGCAGCGGGAGCGAAGCGGCTTGCGCGCGTCCTTCCCAGCGAAAAGGCCACTGCGCCCAGCGCCAGCACCATCACAGCAATCATCATGAATGACATAGATTTCTCTTTACGGAGACGCGGAGCATCGCGGCCTGGCGATCAGAAGCGCAATCATGATCAACGTCGCTTCGAGATGAAACTGAACGGCGAATCTGATCCCCCTGCCCGATCACAGGCAAGGGCGTATTGGAGGGCAAGCGTTACGCTTTGTAGTCCCTTTTGTTACAGGAATATGACAGCGGTTCGGGGGCGTGCCCGAAACGGGTCCGTCAGGCCGCGGGCCGACTCGAATTCGGCTAGTCGCCCAGCGGCACGCGGAGTTCGCAACGGGTGCCCCGATCGGTCGTCGTCGCGCTGGTCACGGTGAACTCGGCGGACAGATTGCGGGCGAGGACATCGATCAGTTTCGAGCCGGTGCCAGTGTTGCGGTCCGATTTGTTGCCGGTGCCGTCATCTTCGATCGTGATGAGCGCGTCGTTGCCGTCCGGGCGCAGCCAGACCGCGACAGCGCCAAGACCATCGGGAAAGGCGTGCTTCGCGGCGTTGGTAAGGCATTCGTTGACGATCAGCGCGATGGCGACCGCAACTTGTGCCGGAACCTGCACCGGTTCCGCGTCAAAGCTCAGTGCAACCCCGGCGGGAAGCATCCCTTCCTGGATACGGTCGCAAATTTCGCGCAGATGCTCGTGGAGCAGCACGGTCGACAGATCGGCGCTGCTGAGCGCAAGATTGCTATAGGCCGCGGCGAGTGACTGTAGCCGCCCGGCGGCGAGCTGAAGTTCATCACGTAGGCGGGGGTCGTCCTGACCCGACGCGCGCGAGAGCAGCAGCGACGCCGCAATCTGGAAATTGTTGCGGGTCCGGTGATCGACTTCCTTCAGCGCCAGCGACAGCAGTTCGACGTGGCGCTCCTGCTCCTCCTGGAGCCGGATCGACGTCGCGCGGAAGGCGGCGACCACCCACACCGTCAGCGCGACCGAAGCGGTCGCCACGAACAGGCCGATCGCATCGGGCACGGTGATCACAAAGCTGCGCTTGACCGGGATCACGAAGTACCAGGCCAGCAGCTGACAGGCGGCGGTGGCGATCAGCCCCGAGCGTGCGCCGGCGACGAGGCTGGCGAAGATCGCGGCCGGAAAGACGAAGGCATAGACGATGACGCCGGGTGTGAAGGAGTCGACGATCGCGCGGCAAATAACTGCGAGGCCGACCGCCGCCGCCGCTACGACGACATCGGTCGAGACATCAGGTTTCCGCCCCGCAAGCCGGTGCGGCAGATCGAGAATTACTGAAATCGTCCCTGCTCCACTTTCGTCCGGCAGGCCAGAGGCTAGCCGGACATGCCGCGTGCCCAATCGCGGCGCCGTCATGTTATCCTGCTATGGCGCCGCGGGGAAGCCATTCCGACAGCATCCGATTCCGGCGGTCAGCGCGCGATCAATCCAGCCTTGTGGAGATGGGCCATCGCCTTGTCGCGCAGGTCGGTCGCATAGCCCAGTTGTTCGAAATAGCTCTGGGGATCGGCGGCGATATTGGGCCGGTTGATCTTGAGCTGAGCCCAGGCCGCCCGTGCGCGGGTATAATCGCCGATCATCGCATAGCCCGTCGCGCTGATCAGGTAGAAACGGCCATGGCGGCCCACCACCGGTGGCGCCATCTGCGCCAGCGCCTCGCGCGCCATCACGTGATCGTCGCGGCCGATGGCGAGCAGGAGGAGCGGCGCGTAGAATCGGCCCTCGGGGTTATCGTCGAGCGCGATCGCCCGCCGGATCATGCTTTCCGCGCGGATATCCTGACAGTCGAGCAAATACAGGCCGACATCGGCGAGCAGGGCGGGGTCATAGGGCTGAAGCTGGCTGGCGCGCATCGCGAAGCTTATCGCCTGGGGACAGGCCTTGCGGATAACCGCAACGCGGGCGCGGGCCGCCAGCGCCCAGGGATCCTGTGGATTGATCGATGTCGCGATATAGGCGTGTCGTCGCGCCGTTTGCAGCTGCGCGGCGCGATCGCGCGGATCGACGTCGGTCGTGACGATGCGTTCGATCGTCAGCTGCGCTGCGGCAGCCTGTAATCCCGCGTCCTCCGGATTCCGCTTCAGACTGTTTTCGACGCAGGTGCTGGCATGGTCGCGTTCCGTGTCGGTGCGGTCCTTGCGATAGCGATGGTAGAGCAGGAGGCAGCTGTAGTCCGCCGCCTCCCGCCCGTCATTCTCCTGGAGCTCATGGGTCGCGAGCAGGCCGTTGACGCGTCCGATCGACGCGATGGCCGGCGCAAGCCGGCGGTCGAGCTCCGCGGCGTCGATTTCGCCCGCGGGCGGAAGGCTGATGTCTCCGGACCACAGCAGCCGATCTGGCGACATCCGTGACAGTCTCAGGAAGAGGCGTGGACTGGCGCCGTCGATCATGTCGGTGCTGAGCCGGTAACGCGCCGGAGCGGCCTGCAAATCGCGGGAGCCGGAACGGCGCAACACACGCAGATCATAGACGCTGCTGCGGCCAAGGCCGTTGAGCAGGGTCGCCCGCACGACATCGCCGAGCTGGCTGCCGCGCGCCATTTCCGAGCCGGCGAGTTCGAGGATCGGCCGCGCCTGACCGGCGCTGGGCGAGCTTGTCCGCATTGGCACGAAACTGAACAGCGCCGCCGCCACAAGGAGGACCAGCATGAGCAGCATCGCGACCTGCCAGCCAAAAGCCAGCGGCCGTTCCGGCAGCATCGAATCCAGGGCGATGCCGACGCCGGCCTCGGGCGCGCTGACCGCTGGTTGAAGCGCCACGCGGTAACGGCCACTGGGTATGGTGAGGCGAAGGCCGCCGGCCGGCGCTGTGAGATTATAATAGCTGTCGAGCATGCGACGGAGCCGCCCGACCTGGACGCGGGGATAGCTGTCGGCCCTGGCGTCATAGTCGGGCGCGCGGCCCAGACCGTCGACCGCGACCGAATAGGCCTTGAGCTGGTCGCCCCGTCCTGCCGCGGTCTCTCCGACCAGGAAGGACAGCAGCCGCTTCATGATCGGGGCCCGTGCGAAATCGGGCGACGCGATTACCGTCTGCAGCTCTTCGCGCATCCGATCGGCATCGTTGGCGGCGGCGCGCGCGCCCGGCTGCGGCGCCCCGGCCTCGGTGCGATCGATCGCGACGTCGCTGGTCTCGCTCATGTCGATGACCAAAGGTAGCGTGAAATCGCACGGGTGTCACCGCTGATTTGCGCGGCTCGATTACATGCTTTGTAACGGTAACAGACACGGATAGTCACTGCCCGCCGGGCAATTCCTCCCGCACCAAGGTCCGGCGCTGGCTACGGAACCTCCGGGGCAGCGCGCGCCGCGATGTGATAAGGCGGGTATCCTACCCCCAACAGGATGCCGGCCCGGCATAACGGGCGAAAATCGGCCGATCGTTCGCATGGCCCCCACCAGCGAACGGTCGGCCTTTTCATATCCTGTCGCGAAGACCATGCACGATGCGCGCCGTCGCGCGTTGATTGAAGTCCTTCGTCCTGCGAAACCGCGCGGCGCATGGTGGCGAACAGGAGGTCGGGAAGCATGGCGGACAGCATAGCCTATAAGATTTTGACGGCGGACCAATGGACCGAACTCGAAGATGGAAGCTTTGACGGCGCGCCGGTCGACCGGACCGACGGCTATATCCATTTGTCGACCGCGACGCAGGCCGACGAGACCCTGATCCGCCATTTCGCCGGGCAGGGCGATCTGGTGATCGCGGCGGTAGACCTCGAAGCGCTGGGCGATGCCGTGCGCTGGGAGCCGTCGCGCGGCGGCGCGCTCTTTCCGCACGTCTATGGGCGACTGACGCTGGATGTCGTGATCGCTTATGGCCCGGTCGAGCGCGAGCCCGATGGATCGCTGAAGTTGCCCGTCGCCGGATAAGCGCAGGCAACTTGCGGGCGCTGTCGTCGTTATCGCTCCGCAGGCCAGTCAGGGAGACAATGGATGCGCTATCCCGTCGATACACTGGTCTTCGTTCCGGACGACGTCGATCTGTCGCGGTCACCGCTTGCCGGGCATTTCGATGCCCCGACCTATGTGCTCGGCGCGTTCAACCCGGGGCTCACTCGTCTGCCCAACGGCAATCTGCTGATGATGGTACGGGTGGCCGAAGCGCTGTGCCATCCGATTCGTGACGCCCATGTCCATGCGATCCGCTGGAACGACGAGGGCGGGGCGCCCGCCTATGTCCTCGACGCCTGGCCGCTCGAACATGCCGATACCGCCGATCCGCGCAAGTTCATGCTGACGGGCGGCGGGTGGAAGGTGATGGCGCTGACCTCCTTGTCCTGGCTGCTGCCGGTCGAGATGAGCCCCGATGGGCTGCGCAAGGTCGCCATCCATTATGACAAGGCGATTGCGCCGACGCACAGTTTCCAATGCTATGGGATCGAGGATGCTCGCATCTCACGAGTTGGCGACCGCTACCTGATGACGACCTGCTCGGTCAGTCCCGAGCGCCATTCGACGACGCTCTACAGTTCGGATAACGGCCTCGACTGGCGCTTCGAAGGGATCGTCCTCGATCATCAGAACAAGGACATGCTTATCTTCGAAGGCCTGATTGATGGGCAATATTGGGCGCAGACCCGCCCGCTCGGCGATCTCTATTTCGCCTATCCGCCCGGCAGCGAGTGGCGCGCGGGCCCTTCGATCAACCTCGCCACCTCGCCCGACGCGCTTCATTGGAAACCGCATGTCAGGCCCAGCATTCGCCCGCATGCGAGCACCGTGGCGACCGCGCGCATCGGTGGGGGCACGCCGCCTGTTCTCACCGACGCGGGATGGCTCACGCTGTGGCATGGGGTCGAGCCCAACGGGATCGTTGGCATTTATCGCACCTATTGGTCGATCATGGATCGCGACGACCCGACAAAGATATTGCGCACCGACCATGCGCCGCTGATCGAGGCAAGTCCGCAGCTAACGCAGCCGATCGAACATCAGGTCTATATCCGTGATGTCGTCTTCACGACCGGCATCGCCGATGGTGGCGATCATTATATAGTCGTGTCAGGCGAAGGCGATCTGGCCTGCCGCCTTACGCACATTCCCAAAACATTGTTCTCCGAATGACTATATACGCCACGCACTATTTGCTGCATTGCGGTAATAACGGCCCGGAAATGGCTTGATGAAACAGCCTGATTTATCGAATATAAAGCGATATTTCTGCTAATTTTGTTTCGGATAACGCCGACATTTTTCTGCCAGACTTAATTTGCATCAAGTCTGGTGTATCATTGTTGCGCTGCAACCTTTTCCTCAGTCGAGCATTTAGCATGCGTGGCCCCTCGTCTTTGGTCGAGGAAGCGGAGGATGAGCGGAATGGACATTGCCCGGCGGATCAACCATGTCGCGATCATTGGCAACCATCCGCCCCGCCGGTGCGGTATCGCCACCTTCACTAACGATGTCCGCCAGGCGCTGACCGCTGCCCGTCCCGATGTTCGCGCCGATGTCTATGCGATGGACGAGCCCGGCTCGCTCCACGCCTATCCCGATCATGTCGTCTGCCAGATTTCCCAGAACGACCTCGCCGACTATCGCGCCGCCGCGCGCCGGATAAACGACAGCGGCGCGCAGATCGTCTGCGTCCAGCATGAATATGGAATCTTTGGCGGGGCGGCGGGTGTGCTGCTGTTCCAGCTTCTCGATCATCTCCAGGCGGCCGTCGTGGTCACCCTCCACACGGTCCTCGAACATCCCGACGCCGATCAGCGCGATGTGATCGAACGGCTCGCGCGCCGCGCGTCGAAGCTGATCGTGATGGCCGAAAAGGGCCGCTTCCTGCTCGAGCAGGTTCATGGCATCGCGCGTGAGAAGATCGTGGTCGTGCCGCATGGCGTGCCCGATCGGCCGCTCGCCGATATTGCCGCAGCCAAGCGCCGTTTCGGTTTTTCGGGGCGGCAGATATTGCTGACCTTCGGCCTGTTGTCGCCGAACAAGGGGATTGAGACGATCGTCCGTGCGCTGCCGGCAATCGTCGCGGAGCATCCCGATGCGCTCTATGTCGTGCTCGGCGCGACCCATCCGCATCTCGTCGCGCGCGATGGGGAGGCCTATCGCGAAAGCATCCTCCAATTGGCGCAGGAGCTCGGTGTCGAGAAGCATCTCCGTTTCATCAACGAATTCGCCGAAAGCGAGCGGTTGCTCGACTATCTCGAAGCGGTCGACATCTATGTGACGCCCTATCTCAACGAGGCGCAGATCACGAGCGGAACGCTGTCCTACGCGGTGGCGCTCGGCAAACCGGTCGTGTCGTCGCCCTATTGGCACGCCGTCGAGGTTGTGACGCCGGAGACGGGCGCGCTCGCGCCGTTCGGCGACCATGCCGCCTTCGCCCGGGAAATATCGGCGTTGCTCGCCGACGATGTCCGTCGCGAGCGGGCACGGCGGGGCGCCTATGCGCTTGGCCGCACTATGATCTGGCCCCGTCTTGCGAAGGCATATCTGGAGATATTCGACATGGCGGTTTCGCAACATCCGGTACGGTTGCCCGTGGTACTGCGCCATCCTCCCGCCGAGGCGCGGCTCGATGGCGTCGAGGCGCTGACCGACAGCTGCGGGATAATGCAGCATTCGATCTTCTCGATTCCCGATCGCGATCATGGCTATTGCGTCGACGACAATGCCCGCGCGCTGATCCTGATGCACCGGCTGGGCGGCGCTCGTGACGCGCGAAGCGAGGCGCTGGCGACGATCTACGCCTCGTTCGTCCAGCATGCCTGGAATTCTTCGACGGGCGCGTTCCGCAACTTCATGTCATACGATCGTCGTTGGCTCGAGGAGGTCGGATCTCAGGACAGCTTCGGCCGGTCGCTATGGTCGATCGGCGTCACCGCCGACGAGGCCGCACGTGAGGATCTGCGCCGCTGGGCCCGCCACCTGTTCGATCAGGTCGCGCCGCATGCGCTGAAGCTCGAGGGCCTGCGCTCGGGTGCTTTCGCGCTGCTCGGCGCGGCGTCGATGCTGCGCGCGGTTCCCGGCCATGAAGGCGCGCTCAGGATTGTCCGGCAGTTCGGCGGCACACTGCATGCGGCGCTGCTTGAATATCGCCGCGCCGATTGGCGTTGGTTCGAGCCCGTACTCGCTTATGATAATGCCCGGCTGCCCGAGGCGCTGCTTCTCGCCGGCAAATTGCTCGGTGACGCCGCGATGAGCGAGGCCGCGCTCGATGCGCTCGATTGGCTCGACGGCGTCCAGACCGCAAAGGCGGGTCATTTCCGCGCCGTCGGCACCGAAAGCTTCGGCCGTCGCTATGCCGCGCCGATGATCTATGATCAGCAACCTTTGGAGGCATGGGCCAGCGCCGACGCTGCGATCACCGCGTTCGAAGCGACCGGTGACCCGCGCTGGCACGAGGCCGCGATGCGGGCATGGCGCTGGTATCTGGGTGAAAACGACCTGGGCCAGCCAATGGCCTCGATGGCGGACGGAATATGCTTCGACGGGCTGATGACCGACCGGGCGAACCTCAACACCGGCGCCGAATCGGTGCTGGCATTCCAGCTTACTTGTTGCGCTATTGCACGTTTGTCGGGAACCGCCGACGATGCGGAGCATTCCGGAGCAGGTGCGGTCGCCATGTGAATGTCAGCCGCTGACCGTATGAGGGGAGACGGCAGGTTTGGTTGAAGTGATCCACACGGCGATGCGGCTGCAGGCGGATGCGTCGCGCGTTGTGGTCCGTCCGTTTCATCTGCCCATCGATCCGGCGAATCCTCATGGCGGGCGGGTAGGCCGTATCGTCAGCGAGGTGCTCGCGTTCGACGAGCAGCAGGCTGACAGCGTTTTGGCGCTGATCTTCAAGGACTTCGAGGCGCGCCACTGGCAGACCCGCAGCGTGTTCAATGAACGCTATGGCCAGATTGCCAAGGCGCTCGGTCTCAACGGCAGCATATCTCCCGTTCAGAAAGAGCTGATCGGCGCCTATTTCTGCCACGAATATAGCTATGCCGCCGCTGCGCTGATGAACCCCAGCATCGTGCTGCACCCCGATCAGTCGGGCCTGTCGCCGGGGTCTCGCCGCGTGATAATGTCGCTGCGCGCGGTGGGGGAGGGGCATATTAGCTCGATCGCCTTCCGCGAGGGAATATTGTCCCCCGGTGCGCACTTCGAATTGGGGCCCGAGCCGCCTTTCGCCATCGCCGCCGCGCTGGGGCGCAATGGGCATGATCTCGGTAACGAGATGATCGAGATCCATCGCCATGAAGATTCGACGATCTCGGGCACGCTGATCTTCCCGATCACCCGCGAGCAATCGAACGGGCTGGAGGATTTGCGCCTGCTCCAGTTTACCCATGACGATGGCTCGGTCGAATGGATCGGCACCTACACCGCCTATGACGGTCGCACGATTCGGTCGGAATTTCTGCGCACCGGCGACTTCCGCAGCTTCCGCATGCAGCCGATCCGCGGCACTTCCGCGCGCAACAAGGGCATGGCGCTGTTCCCGCGCACCGTGAACGGCGACTATATGATGATTGGCCGCCAGGATGGGGAGAACCTCTTCCTGATCCGCTCGCCCGAGATCGACAACTGGGCTGAGGGCGAGTTGCTGATCACGCCCAAATATCCGTGGGAGATGGTGCAGATCGGCAATTGCGGCGCGCCGATCGAACTCGACGAGGGCTGGCTGCTGCTTACCCATGGCGTCGGCGCGATGCGCAAATATTCGATCGGCGCGGTGCTGCTCGACAAGGACGACCCGTCCAAAGTCCTAGGCCGGACGGTCGAGCCGCTGCTCGCCCCGGGCGACGAGGACCGCGAAGGCTACGTGCCCAACGTCGTCTACACCTGCGGGGCGCTCCGACATGGCGACATGCTGTTCATACCCTATGGCGTGGCCGACAGCTCGGTGGCGTTTGCGTTCATTCCCATCGACTCCCTGCTGGCGGCGATGGGGTAAGCCAGCCGCGCGATGGTCGATGCGGCCAATGCCGGTTGACAATCGCCGGCCCCGCCGCCATTGCCGCGCTCCTCTGGCCCGATGGCGGAGTGGTTACGCAGAGCACTGCAAATCCGCCGTCAGGGCCCGGAAATCCGCCAAAGTTTGCAGATTTCACGCTTCGCCCCCCCCTGATTTCAATGACTTACGGGGCGAGTGAAAACTCGTTGGGGATTTTCCACGTCGAGCCGTGTGTATTTATTTGCACAAAGACGCTTGACGCCTTGTGCATCCGTGTGTATTTATATGTGCATGGAACGAGATACGAAAAAGATCATCAAGCAGCTCAAGCGCGAAGGCTGGGAGCTAAAGTCGGTGAGCGGCGCGCACCACAAGTTCACCCGCAACGGCAAGGTGATCATCGTATCGCACCCCAACCGGGACCTGCCAATCGGGACCGCCCGGCAGATAGCAAAGGAAGCGGGGTGGCTCTAGGCCACCCCAACGGAGGATCGATATGAAATATTTCTATGCAGTGGTGCACAAGGATCCGGACAGCGCCTATGGGGTCCACTTCCCCGATCTTCCCGGCTGCTTCTCAGCCTCAGACGATTTGGAAGACGTCCTCTCCAATGCGACCGAGGCGATGGATCTTTGGCTGGAGGATCAGCCCGAGCCCGCCGCGAGCAGCGTTGCGGCGATCCGCGAGGTGGCGGCGGCCGACTTGGCCGAGGGCGCGTTTCTGATCGCGGTTCCGCGCATGACGGTGAGCGGCAAAGTCACCCGAGTGAATCTATCGATGGATGCGGGAACGCTCGCAGCGATCGACGCGGCAGCTGGTGCCCGCAAGCTGACCCGGAGCGCGTTTCTCGCCGAGGCGGCGCGCAACGAAATCCAGGGCAGGCATTGATGGAGGGATCAGATGCCCCCGAAGGCCAAGACATCCGTTGACCGTCCGCGAACCCGCACCGGTAAACGCCAGAAGATTTCTATCGAGATCGACCGGGACATTTTGGATCATTACGTTCGGCTCGGGCCTGACTGGCAGTCGCGCATGAGCGAAGCGCTGCGCAGGGCGGTTGAGCTTTGAGCATCTAGCTACGGGGGAAGGCCATCACGAACCGCGCGATCGCTATGATCCAGGCAGCGGCCGAGCTTGACCCGCCTCCCGCGATGGTGGCGGCTAAGCCATGCCGCCGAGCGTGACCTCCGCGCCGCCATCCGGAACTATGATGTCACCAACTTTGCTCAGACCCTCAACGATGATCCGAAAAGCTACTTCGGCCTGCCAGTCGAGATCGTCGATAGCGATTGCGATATCGAAATGATTGTGGAGGGTGATATGCGCCTTGGCAGCTACGCTCAACCGACGCGCTGTCGTCGATTGTGGGCATTGCCTTCGACACGACGACGCGCAAATAGGCGTCAGTTCTCCCATACCTTCAGGCTGCGAACGCGCATCTCGCCGGAACCGTCGTCATAGGGTTTTAGGGTGTCGGGGGTCTTCACCGCAACGTTCATGATCGGATACCAGGTCGATCGGTGGAACGGGTTGACCGCCTGGTAGACCTCGAGCCCGTCAATGAAGATGGTGATATAGTCCTTCTGGATATCGACGAGCCAGCGATGATAGCCCGTCGTCAGGTCGCCGATGCCATAGACGTCCGTGGCGTTGACGACGACCGGCACCGTATACGATCGCCACGATCTCGACCGTTTCGCCGATCGCCTCGACGGACAACCGCTGGACACCGCCTCCGAGGCGGAGGAAGCTGACGACGTCGAACGGCGATTTTTGGAGAAGCGGAACCGTGGCCGTGGCTAAGCTGCCCTACACCTATGTCGTGAAGGGCGTTTATTGGCGCTTTAGGCGTGGCGGGCTCAACTGCCCGCTGCCCGGCCAGCCCGGCGAGTCGGCCTTCCATGCGGCCTATGCCGAGAAGATGGCGGCGGCGGAGCGCAAGCCAGCCGCGATCGACCGCAAGTCGTTCCGCTGGCTGATCAAGCGCTATCGCGAGAGCGCCGAGTTCCGCGCGCTCGCCGACCCGACCCAGCTCGACTACGGCAAGACGCTCGACATCCTCGAAGCCGACGATCTGGCCGACCAGCCCTATCGCTACATCACCTGGGCGATGGTGAAGGCGGTGCGCGACGACTTCGCCGGCACCCCGCGCAAGGCGCACAAGGTCAAGCAGATGGTGTCGGCCCTTTATGGCTGGGCTGACCAGGCGGGGATGGTGCCGGAAAAGTTCAACCCGGCCGCCGGCCTCAAGAAACTCAAGACCAAGGGCGGCGACAAGGAGATCGTCGTCTGGTCCGATCACGAGATCGCTCTGTTCCTCCAGCACGCCAAGCCGCACATCGCGACGCCGGTCATGCTCGCGCTCTATACGGGCCAGCGGCTGTCCGACGTCGTGGCGATGACCTGGTCGCGCTACCAGACCGACATGATCCGCGTCCGCCAGTCGAAGACCAGGGCGCTACTCGACATCGCCTGCCACAGCCTGCTGCGCCGTCACCTCGACGCGATCAAGCCGAAGGGCAGGGCGGTGGTCCCAATGCCCGACAAGGACGTCATCTGCCTGCGCGAGGACGACGTGCCGTGGAGCGCCAACGCTTTCGGCTCCGCCATGTCGCGCGCGGTTCGCGCCACGCCCGGCATGCCGCATGACCGATCGATGCACGGCCTGCGCTATGCGGCCGGATCGACGATGGAGGAGGCCGGTTGCACGGTCGCCGAGATCGAGAGCGTGCTCGGTCACCAGACCTTCAAGATGGCGCTGAAATACGCCTCCCAGCGGCTCCGTGCTAAGGCCGCACTCGCGAAAATCGAGGCCTGACCTAGCCAGATCAGTCCTCGTCTGGCTCGGCGTCATAGGCAGGTTTTACCCACGGGCGCGTTGCGAAGGTAGCCTTGCAGCGGGAGCAGCTATGCACAACTTGGCGCGCGTCGTTGCCACGCCCCTGAAACTGCAAGATCGACTTCTGGCCATCATCGAAGCAACGGGTGCACAGCCAGTAAGGCGGATCGTCGCGCCGCTCATCCGGCCGCAGCATATAGGCGAACGTGCCCACCCCGATGTTCTTGAGTTCATAGCGCTGCTTCTCGGACGACCAGTCCCGAAGCCGCTGGATTTCCGCGGTCAGTTCGTTGACGCGCTGTGCACTGGCCGTCTGCGCTTCCTGCGCGGCAAAGAGCCCTTGCTGCGCTTCGAGAATGTGCCCCTGCAATGTCAGCTTCACATCGTTGATGGCGGCGGCTGTCTGGATGCCGTTGAGCGCCTGGACGATGTCCTTTGCCGCCTTGAGACTTCCCAGTCCGGCACCGATTGCCTCGATCATGATATGCTCCCCTTTAGCCGATCACCCTATCATCAGCAGGGACATTTGTAAGGCTTCTGGTGGGGAGGAACGAATCACGCACGAATTATCCGACTGCAAACTTGACGGATCCGACTGCAAACTCTAGAGCCCGCTGACCACGAAAAACCCCGTTTTTCAACGTTTGGCCCGATGGCGGAGTGGTTACGCAGAGGACTGCAAATCCTTGCACGCCGGTTCGATTCCGGCTCGGGCCTCCACTTCCCGCACTATTGCTCCTCGCTAACTTCGCGTCCGTCGCGGAGGAGATCGCGCTTGGCTGGAATGCCGCGACGCGATAAAGCCTTGAACCTCGCCTTACTGTATTGTAGGGATAAGACACTAAATAGCGGGAAACCCCAGTGACCGAGCAGAATTTCGAGCAGATGCGCCGAGCCATGGTCGTCAGCCAGCTGCGGACCACCGGCGTCAGTGACGCTCGGGTCGTGTCCGTCATGGGCGATGTGGCGCGCGAACGCTTCGTTCCGGCCGACAAGGCGCAGACCGCCTATTCGGATATCGCTCTGCCGATCGGCGGCGGGCGGGCGCTCAATCCGCCGATGGTGACGGGACGGCTGCTGACCGAAGCGCGGATCGCGCCGGGCGAGACCGTGCTCGTTGTTGGCGCGGCGACGGGCTACACCGTAGCACTGCTCGAAAAGCTGGGCGCGACGGTCGTCGCTGTCGAGGAGGATGCCGATCTGCTCGCGACGGGCAAGGCGGCTGTGCCTGGCGCGACCTGGGTCAAGGCGGCGCTCAACGCGGGCAGCAAGAAGGGCGCGCCCTATGCGCTGATCGTGCTCGATGGCGCGGTCGAGGAAATTCCGCAGGCGCTGATCGATCAGCTGGCCGATGGCGGCCGGCTGGTCGGGGCCATTATCGACAATGGCGTGACACGGCTCGTTTCGGGCGTGCGCGCCGGGCGTGGGTTCGGGGTCAAGGCGTTCGCCGATGCCGATGCCGCCCGCCTGCCCGGTTTCGCGACACCGGCGGCCTTCAGTTTCTGAGAGGGATGATCCGGGTGAGTTTCAAGCTTGGTAACGGGTCGGCGATGCGCCGCTGGGGTGTCTCGGTCGCGGCGGTGATGGCGGCTGGCCTCTCGGGTCCCGCGTTCGCCGATACGTTGCGCGATGCGCTCGCCCAGACCTATGCGGCCAACCCGACGCTGACCGGCGCGCGCGCCGGCCTGCGCGCCACCGACGAGGATGTCGCGATCGCCCGCGCCCAGGGCCTGCCCGATGTGAGCGCGACCGCCGCCTATAACCGCTTCGTCAAACGTTCGGCAAACAGCTTCACCTCGCCCAAGAAGTCGATCGGCGGATCGGTCACGGCGTCTGTGCCGCTGTTCGAAGGCGGCTTCGTGCGCAATTCGATCAGGGCGGCCAAGGCGCGCGTCGAGCAGGGCCGCGCCAATCTGCAGGCGACCGAGGGCGATGTCTTCACCAGCGCGGTGGCCGCCTATATGGACGTGATCCGCGACACCGCGATCGTCGATCTCAACGCCGGCAATGTGAAGGTGCTGCAGACCAATTTGCAGGCGAGCAACGACCGTTTCGAGGTCGGCGACCTGACCCGCACCGACGTTGCCCAGTCCGAAGCCCGTCTTTCGGTGGCGCGCAGCGATCTTCAGCGCGCGCAGGCCGAACTCGACAACAGCCGGCAAACCTATCTCGAAGTGGTCGGAAAATTCCCCGACAATCTCGAAGCGCCGCCCGCGCTGCCCGGCTTGCCGGCGCTGTCCGACGACGCGGTCGACATCGCCGTAACCAACAATCCCGATCTTGCCGCCGCCAGGCAGGCGTCGCGCGCCGCCGACTATGACATCGGCATCGCCCGGGCGCAGCGGATGCCGCGCATCTCGGCGTTCGGCACCGGCGACTACACCGATTATCAGGGAACGCTGGCCGGTGGTGCGGCGGGCGTGCGGCAGGTCGACAAGACCGCGACTGTCGGCCTCCAGGCCCAGATCCCGATCTTCCAGGGCGGTGAGCCCGGTGCGCGGGTCCGTCAGGCGCAGGCTCGCAAGAGCCAGGCGATCGAGGCGCAGACCGCGGCCGAGCGCGCGGTGATCGCCGACGCGCGGGTCGCCTTCTCCCGCTATCAGGCCGCGCTGGGCGTGATCGATTCGTCGCAGCAGGCAGTTTCGGCCAACGAGCTCGCGCTTGAAGGCGTCCGCGCCGAACAGGGCGTCGGCACCCGCAACGTGCTCGACGTGCTGAACGCGGAGCAGGAGCTGCTCATTTCGCGTTCGACGCTGGTGTCGGCCAAGCGCGACGCCTATGTCGCCGGCTTCGCGCTGCTCGCGGCTATGGGGCGCGCGCAGGCCCGCGATCTCGGCCTCGATGGCGGATCGCTTTACGATCCGGTCGCCAACTACAAGCGGGTCAACAGCCGCATCTGGGACTGGGACGAGGACAAGAAACCGAAGCCGGTCGCAACCACCACGCTGGGCCAGCCGACCGTTTCGGCGGTGCCCCCTTACACGCCGGTGGCAACCTCCAGGAAATAGCCTATATCGGCTCCATGGCCGAAGCGCGTCCCGAACCCTCGATGGAAGATATTCTCGCTTCCATCAAACGCATCATCTCCGACGAACAGACGCCGTCGCCGCAGTCCGTGGCGCCGTCGCGGGTCGAACATGCGCCCATAGCGCCGCCGCCCGCGCCGCGCAGCCCTGGCGAGCCGATGACCGGTTGGCCCCGGCCGGGCGAGTCCCAGCCGCCCGAATCGATTCTCGAACTGACCGAGCGGGTGCCCGGTCGCGTGCCCGATCGCACCGCCGAGGTTCCGCCACCGCCGCCACCGCGCGCAATCCCTGAACCTGCCGCGCCCGTCCAGCGCGCGGTCGAACGGCTGCGTCAGGCCGAGGCCGAAATGCCGCAGCCGGCCGCGCCGCGTCCGGTGCCGCGCGACCTGATGCCGCGCACGCCCACCCCCCGTCCGGCCGGGGGCGATATCACCCTCGACGCGCTGGTCCGCGACGCGCTTCAGCCGATCCTGAGCGACTGGATCGAGCGGAACCTGCCCGACATGGTCGAGCGGCTTGTCCAGGCCGAAATCCGCCGGATGACCGAGAAGGACGGCTGACCGAAGGGAGTGTGTACCACTCCACTGATACAGCTCTTGCGCCGACCTGCATTTGGCTTAGTCTTGCGCCATGCAAAAACTCCCGCTCCTGGCCATTGGCCTCGCCGCGGGCATCGGCGCCACCGCGCATGCCCGCCCGCTCACCATCGAAGATGTCGTCTCGCTCTCGCGCATCGGTGCGGCCGATGTGTCGCCCGACGGCCGCTGGCTCGTCTGGGATCAGCGCGGAACCGATATGGCCGCGAACAAGGGCCGTACCGATCTGTGGCGGCTCGACCTGTCGAGAAAGGGAGCTGTCCCGGAGAAGCTCGCGGCCGATCCCGCGCTGAACGAAGCCGCCCCGGCCTTTTCGCCCGATGGGCAATGGGTATTCTTCACCGCCGCTAAGGGCGACAAGACCGCGCTGTGGCGCGTGGCCGTCGCGGGGGGCGCGCCCGAACTTGTCGCCGATCAGGACATCAGCGGCTTCAGGATCGCGCCGACCGGCGACAAGCTGCTCGTCTGGGCCGATCGCCCGGTCGGCGCAAAGTCGCTCGCCGACACGCGGGCCGCCGCGAAGGGCGGTAGCGCACGCACCTACGACCATTATTTCATTCGCCACTGGGACACATGGGCCGATGGCCAGCGCTCCCAGATATTCGTGTTGCCGCTGAGTGGAGGCAAGACCAGCGGCGATGGCATTCCGATCGTCGGTGCGCTGGTCGGCGATACGCCCTCCAAGCCGTTCGGCGATGGTAGCGAAGTCGCGTGGAGCAAGGACGGCCGGACCGTCTACTTCACCCTGCGCGAGGCCGGGAAGACCGAGCCGCTATCGACCAACCTCGACATCTTCGCCGCGCCAGCGGACGGATCGGCGGCCCCGGTCAACCTGACCGACGCCAATGACGGCACCGACACGCTCCCGGTCGTGTCGCCCGATGGAAAGTGGCTCGCCTATGTCGCGATGAAGCGGCCCGGCTACGAAGCGGACCGGCAGGTGATCCAGCTCCGCAATCTGGCGACGGGCGAGGTCCGCGCGCTGACCGAGGCGTGGGACCGGTCGGTCGGCAGCTTGACCTGGAGCAGGGACGGCAAGTCGCTCTATGTGACTGCGCAGGACACCGGCGATGATCCCGTGTTCGCGGTATCGGTTGCGACCGGCAAGCCGACCCGGCTGACCGGGGACGGCAGCGCGGGGACGCTGCTCGCGACGCCGAAGGGCTATATCTACGCGCTCAACAGCATCACCGCGCCGTCGGACTTCTATTCGGGAACTGGCAAGGGCAAGCCGGTGCGGCTGACCGCGGTGAACAAGGACAAGCTGGCGGGCATCGAGATGCCGGCGGTTGAGCATTTCAGCTTCAAGGGTGCGAACGGCGACACCGTCTGGGCCTATGCGGTCAAGCCGGCGGGGCTCGCCCCCGCCGCCAAAGCCCCGGTCGCCTTCCTGATCCATGGCGGGCCGCAGGGATCGTTCGGCAATGGCTGGTCCTATCGCTGGAATCCGGCGGTGTTCGCGGGCGCGGGCTATGGCGCGGTGATGGTCGATTTCCACGGCTCGACCGGTTATGGTCAGGCCTTCACCGATGCGATCAACCAGGACTGGGGCGGCAAGCCGCTCGAAGATCTCAAACTCGGCCTCGCCGCCGCGACGGCGAAGTACAGCTGGCTCGACGGCAGCAATGCCTGCGCGGCGGGCGGCTCCTATGGCGGCTATATGGTCAACTGGATCGCCAGCCAGTGGGCCGACGGCTTCAAATGCCTCGTCAGCCACGCCGGCGTCTTCGATGCCCGCGCGATGGCCTATGAAACCGAAGAGCTATGGTTCGACGAATGGGAACATGGCGGCCCCTATCATGAGGTCGCGTCGAACTACGAGAAGTGGAACCCGGTCAACCATGTTACCGCCTGGAAGACTCCGATCCTCGTCCTGCACGGCGAGAAGGATTTCCGCATTCCCTATACCCAGGGCATCGGCGTGTTCACTGCCGCCCAGCGTCGCGGTGTCGAAAGCCGGTTGGTGATGTTCCCCGACGAGAACCACTGGATACTCAAGCCGAAGAACAGCATCCAATGGTATGGCGAGGTACTCGGCTGGATGGGAAAATATCGCGGGAAGTGATTGTCCCTGTTTCCTGATCGTCACCCCGGCGCAGGCTGGGGTCTCGGGAGGATAGCGCGCCCTTGCGCCCCCCGAGATCCCAGCCTGCGCTGGAATGACGCTTTTTGCATGTCGCGTAAAAACGGGTGGCGTCCGCCCGCATTCCCCCGCTAAAGCCAGCCCCATCATGACGATAGACAAGACGTTCGACCCCGCCGCCATCGAAGCGCGTTGGTATAAATATTGGGAAGAGCAGGGGCTGTTCCGCCCCGAGCGCCCCGATGCCGAACCGTACACGATCGTCATCCCGCCGCCCAATGTCACCGGTAGCCTGCATATCGGCCATGCGCTTGATGACACGCTGCAGGACGTGCTGATCCGTCACGCCCGGCTGAAGGGCAAGGACGCGCTATGGGTGGTCGGCACCGATCATGCCGGCATCGCGACCCAGATGGTGGTCGAGCGGCAGCTCAACGCCGCCGGCCAAAAGCGCACCGATTTCAGCCGCGACGAGTTCATCGCGAAGGTCTGGGAATGGAAGGAAGAGAGCGGCGGCACGATCACCCGTCAACTCCGCCGTCTCGGCGCGTCATGCGACTGGGCGAACGAGCGCTTTACCATGGACGAGGGCTTCTCGAAGGCCGTCCTCAAGGTGTTCGTCGATCTCTACAATCAGAAGCTGCTCTATCGCGACAAGCGGCTGGTGAACTGGGATCCCGGCCTGAAGACCGCGATCTCCGATCTCGAGGTTGAAACGAAGGAAATCCAAGGGAAATTCTGGCATTTCTCCTATCCGCTCGCCGATGGTTCCGGCGCGATTTCGGTCGCGACGACGCGGCCTGAAACGATGCTCGCCGACATGGCGGTCGCGGTGAATCCGGAGGATGATCGCTACAAGGCGTTGATCGGCAAGCAGGTGAGGCTGCCAATCACCGGCCGGCTGATTCCGATCGTCGCCGACGAGCATGCCGATCCGGAACTGGGCTCGGGCGCGGTGAAGATTACGCCGGGGCACGACTTCAACGATTTCGAGGTGGGTAAGCGCGCGGGCTTCAAGGCCGGCCAGATGCTCAACATGCTCGATGCCGAGGCGAAGGTCGTCCAGACCTCGGACGGCCTGATCCCGCCGGACTATCTTGGCCTCGACCGCTTCGAGGCGCGCGGCAAGGTGATCGATGCGATCGACGACGCCGGCCTGCTGGAGAAGATCGAGGACCGGATCATCCAGACGCCCTATGGCGACCGCTCGGGCGTGGTGATCGAGCCCTGGCTCACCGACCAATGGTATGTCGATGCCGAGACGCTGGCGAAGCCCGCGATCGAAGCGGTGCGATCGGGCGCGATCAAGGTCGTCCCCGAAAGCTGGACCAAGACCTATTATAACTGGCTTGAAAATATCCAGCCGTGGTGCGTCTCGCGCCAGCTCTGGTGGGGGCATCAGATCCCGGCCTGGTATAACGAGGACGGCGAGGTTTACGTCGCTGAGGACGAGGCAGGCGCGCAGGCGCTGGCGGGCGCGGGCCGGAAACTGACCCGTGACAGCGACGTGCTCGACACCTGGTTCTCCTCGGCACTGTGGCCGTTCGGCACGCTCGGCTGGCCCGACGCGCCGTTGCAGGGCGATCCGGCGGGGGCGGGGCGCTCGCTGCTGACGCGCCATTATCCCAATGACGTGCTGATCTCGGGCTTCGATATCCTGTTCTTCTGGGATGCCCGCATGATCATGCAGGGTTTGCACTTCATGGGCGAAGTGCCTTTCAAGACCTTGTATCTGCACGGACTTGTCCGTGCCGCCGATGGCTCGAAGATGTCGAAGTCCAAGGGCAACACCGTCGATCCTCTCGGCCTGATCGACAAATATGGCGCCGATGCGCTGCGCTTCACGCTCACAGCCATGGAGAGCCAGGGCCGCGACATCAAACTCGATGAGAAACGCGTCGAGGGCTATCGCAACTTCGCGACCAAGCTGTGGAACGCCGCACGCTTCGCGCAGGGCAACGGCATCGGAGCATCGGCGTCGATCGCGGCGCCGAAGGCGGAGCTGGCGGTCAATCGCTGGATCATCGCCGAGACGGTCAAGACGGTGCAGGCGCTCGACCTCGCCATTGCCGACCTGCGCTACGACGAGGCGGCGAACACGATTTACCACTTCACCTGGGCCAGCTTCTGCGACTGGTATATTGAATTGACCAAGCCGCTGCTCGCCGAGGGTGCGGACGAGGGCCATGCCGCCGAGACCCGCGCCGTCGCGGGCTGGGCGCTCGACCAGATCCTGGTGATGCTCCACCCGTTCATGCCCTTCATCACCGAAGAGCTGTGGCATGCGCTGGGCGAGCGGCCATACGACATCATCGTCGCGAAATGGCCGATGGCCGATGCGCGGGCGATCGACCCGGCGGCGCAGCAGGAGATCGACTGGCTGATCCGCATGGTGAGCGAAGTGCGCGGGGCGAGGACCGGGCTGAACGTGCCGCCGGGCGCGCGCATGCCGGCCTATGCGCGTGATGCCAGCGATCTGACGCGGTCGCGGCTCGTGGCGAATGCGGCAGTGATCGCGCGCCTCGCGCGGATCGACTTGGCCGAGGGCGATGCCCCGGTCGGCAGCGCCGCGCAGGTCGTCGTCGATGAAGCGACTTATGTGCTGCCACTGGAAGGCGTGATCGATCTCGACGCCGAGCGCGCGCGCCTGGCCAAGGGGATCGCGGCGGCCAGCAAGGAGCGTGACGGTCTCGCCGCCCGCCTCGGCAATCCCGCCTTCGTCGAAAAGGCCAAGCCCGAAGCGCTCGACAAGGCACGCCGGGACCATGCCGAGAAGAGCCTCGAAGCAGAGCAGCTGAGCGCGGCGTTGGCGCGGCTGGGCTGATCGTACGCTCCGGCGTGGTGAAACCCGGCGCATCTGGTCGTTGGCAAGGCGGAGGGTGCGAACATGCAGCAACAGCTTTCGGTCATCACGCTCGGCATAAGCGATCCCGATCGTTCAAAACGCTTTTACGGAGAAGGCTTCGGCTGGACTCCGGCGTTCGAGAATGACGAGATCGCCTTTTATCAGATGAACGGTTTCGTCCTCGGCATGTGGCTTCAGAGTGCGCTGGAGGCGGACATGCAGCGGCAGGGGCTCGGCCGCCCAGGGGCTTTCGCATTGGCGCATAATGTCGACTCGCCGGAAGCGGTGAAGCAGCTCATCGACAGGCTGGTCGCAGCCGGCGGGACGCTGCTGCGCGAAGGCGATGCGCCGCCCCATGGCGGCTTTCGGGGCTATGTCGCCGATCCGGACGATCATGCCTGGGAAATCGCGTGGAACCCGGCCTGGGCGATCGACGACCGGGGTCTAGTGACCTTCGGCGTCTAGCGGAGCCATCACGCGAACCGCCTTGACGGCGACCCTTGCGGTGAAGGGTGTCTTGGCGAGTACCTCGCCGTCGATCGAGATCTTAAGCGGCGGCACGGTTTCGACCCGGATTTCCCGGCCGCGATACTCGATCGTGGTGTCCTTGCGCGCGCGCAGCCGCAAATAGCTGGTGAACCAGCTCCAGCCGAGCTGCGCGGGCGAACGGCCGACGACCACCTGGACGACGATTTCCCCACTCTGCGGATCGGCCTCGTCGATCAGCTCGACTCCGCCATGGTAGGAGCCGTTGGCGATACGGACCTCCAGCGCGTCGACCGTCTCCCGCACCCCGTCATGGGTAACGATCAGCTTGAACGATTTGAATTTCATCGACTGATAGCTCGCCCAGATCAGATAGCCGAGCCGCCCCAGCGTCTTCTTGAGGACGGGCGGGATATGTCCGCCAATCTTGGTGGACAGGCCGATAGCGGCGCAGTTGCAGTAATAGTCGTCGTCGATCATGCCGAGGTCGATCCGGCGCGGCGCGCCTTCGGCGATCACCTTGATCGCGCCGTCGAGATCAAGCGGTATTTCGAGCGAGCGGGCGAAGCTGTTCGCGGTGCCGAGCGGCAGGATTCCGAAGATGGTGTCGGTGCCGACGAGTTGATCGACGGCGCAGGACAGCGATCCGTCGCCACCGCCGATGATCAGCATCGACGGCTTGCGCGCCACGGCCTCGGCCACTTTGTCGTTCAGCGTGCCCGGCTCGTCGATCGCGATCGCGTCCAGCAGGTCGACGCCCGCCGCACGCAGCCCGGCGCAGGCGGCGTCATATTGCTTTCGGCCCTGGCGAGACAGGGCGTTGACGATCAGGATGGCGGAGCGGGCAGGGGATTGGGGATCAGTCATGCAGCGGGCCAACGCGCGACTGTCTGTTTCGGGTCCAGACCGTTCGCGTAGCGTGGCTTTGCACCCCAAGCCTCCAGCCGCTAAAGCACCGCGCATGACTCACGCCTCCTATCCCGCGCTTCGCCTGCGTCGCCCGCGCCGTCATGGCTGGAGCCGTGCCATGTTCGCCGAACAGGTGCTGACCCCCTCCGACCTGATCTGGCCGCTGTTCATCGCCAATGGCGCGGATGTCGAGCCGATCGCCTCGCTGCCCGGCGTATCGCGCTGGCCACTCGCACAGCTTGCCGATCGCGCGCGGGAAGCGAAGGCCGCCGGGATCCCGTGCCTCGCGCTGTTTCCTAACACGCCGCGCGAATTGCGCAGCGACGACGGGCGCGAGGCGCTCAATCCCGACAATCTGATGTGCCGGGGGATCCGGGCGATCAAGGACGCGGTGCCCGATATCGGCGTGCTGACCGATGTCGCGCTCGATCCCTATACCAGCCATGGCCATGACGGGCTGGTCGACGCCACCGGCCATGTCCTGAACGATCCCACCAGCGGGGTGCTGGTTGCCCAGGCGCTGGTGCAGGCTGAGGCGGGCAGCGACATCGTCGCTCCGTCCGACATGATGGACGGGCGCGTCGGCGCGATCCGGGCGGCGCTGGAGGCGAGTGGCCATGTCGACATCCAGATCATGGCGTATGCTGCCAAATATGCCTCCGCCTTCTACGGCCCGTTCCGTGACGCGGTCGATACGCGTGGCCTGCTGAAAGGCGACAAGAAGGGCTATCAGATGGACCCTGCCAATGCCGAGGAGGCGCTGCGCGAGGTCGCGCTGGACTTGGCCGAGGGCGCGGACAGCGTGATGGTGAAGCCGGGGCTGCCCTATCTCGACATCGTCCGGCTCGTGAAGGAGCGCTTCGAGGTGCCGGTGTTCGCTTATCAGGTGTCGGGCGAATATGCGATGATCGAGCACGCCGTGGCTGCCGGGGCGGCCGATCGCGACGCGATGGTGCTGGAGACGCTGATGGCGTTCAAGCGCGCCGGGGCGTCGGGGGTGCTGACCTACCATGCGCTCCATGCGGCGCGCCTGCTCGGCGCATGATCGAGACCGAGCGTTTGGTGTTGCGCGGCTGGGTCGAGGCCGACAAGGCGCCGTTCCACGCGATGGGCAACGACCCGGCGGTGATGGAGTATCTCGGTCCGCCGTTGGGTCATGACGATATTGATGTCATGACCGCGCGGCAGAATGGGTTCCTTGCCGATGCCGGCTATTGCTTCTGGGCGGTTGAGCGAAAGCAAGACGGAGCCTTTCTGGGTTTTTGCGGGCTGAAACCGGGCGCGATCAGCACGCCGATCGAAGGACGTGTCGAAATCGGCTGGCGGCTGGCCGCCGCGCATTGGGGCGCGGGCTATGCGCGCGAGGCAGCTGCCGCCAGCCTTGCCTGGGGCTGGGCCAATACCGATGCCGACGCGATCTGGGCGATGACCGTGCCCGCCAACAGCCGGAGCTGGGGCTTGATGGAACGGCTCGGCATGCAACGCCGGCGCGATCTGGATTTCAACCATCCCCAGCCGGGCCTCGAAGAACGGCTGAAACCGCATATCGTCTACACTATCGGAAGACCCGCATGAGCAACGACGCAACCATCCTGACCTATGAGGGCACCACCCCCAAGATCGATCCTGACGCATTCGTCGCACCCGGAGCGCGAGTGATCGGCAATGTCGAGATCGGCGCGGAGTCGAGCATCTGGTACAATGTCGTCATCCGGGGCGATGTGCATCATATCCGCATCGGCGCACGCACCAACGTCCAGGATGGCAGCGTCATCCATATCTCGGCCGGCACTCACTCCACGGTGATCGGTGACGATGTCCTGATCGGCCATCTCGCAATGGTCCATGGCTGCACGCTGCACGACCGCGCCTTTGTCGGCTTCGGCGCGATCGTGATGGACGGCTGTGTCATCGAGTCGGATGGGATGCTGGCGGCGGGCGCGATGCTGACCCCCGGCAAACGCATCCCCGCCGGCCAGCTGTGGAGCGGCCGCCCGGCCAAATATATGCGTGACCTGACGCCCGAGGAGATCGCCCGGAATCAAAAAGGCGTTGCGGGCTATGTCGTCGAAGGGCGGAAGCACAAGGCGGCGGTCGCGAAGGGCTGAGGAGATCCCGGGCCGGCGGACGTCAAACATTGCCCCGTCCCGGCGCCGCGCCTATCTTGATCGCAACACGATCGAGGTTCCTCCCCATGTCCAGCTATGAAGACCGTCTGAAGGCGCTCCGCGAAGAACTCGCGCGCCGCAAGCTCGATGGATTCGTCGTCCCCCTGACCGATGAGCATATGAGCGAATATGTCGGCGCCTATGCGCAGCGCCTCGCCTGGCTGACTGGCTTCCAGGGCTCGGCCGGCTCGGCGGTGGTGCTGCCCGCCGAAGCCGCGATCTTCGTCGACGGGCGCTATACGCTTCAGGTCCGCGAACAGGTCGATGGCCAGCATTGGAGCTATCAGTCGGTGCCCCAGACCAGCACCGCCGACTGGCTGGAGGCGCACGCCCCCGATGGCGGACGGATCGGTTATGATCCCTGGCTCCACACCCGGACCTGGGTGATCGCGGCGCAGAAGGCACTGGCGAGCAAGGGCGCTGAGTTGGTCGCGGTCGATACCAACCCCGTCGACACCGTCTGGCCTGAACGGCCTGCGCCGTCGGCGGCGCGGCTGGTCGTCCAGCCCGATGAGCTGACCGGCAAGAGCTCGGCGGCCAAGCGCGCCGACGTTGCGGACTGGCTGACCGCGAAGAAGGCGGATTCGGCAGTCCTCTCCGCGCTCGATTCGATCGCCTGGGCGTTCAACATTCGTGGGCAGGACGTCGACCGGACTCCTGTGGCGCTTGCCTATGCCGTCGTCCATGCCGATGCGACCGCCGATCTCTATGTCGCCCCCGACAAGATCGACGACGAGGTTCGCGCGCATCTTGGCAACGGCGTGCGGCTGCATCCACGCGAGGGGTTCGAGTCCGCGCTCAAAGCTATGGCGGGCAAGACCGTCGCGGTCGATCCCGAGCGGGCGGTGGCCGCTATCTTCGAGGCGCTGGCGGGCGGCGGCGCGGCGCTGATCGAGGCGCGCGACCCAGTAGTGTTGCCGAAGGCGATCAAGAACGATGTCGAGGTAGCCGGGCACAAGGCGGCCCAGGCGCGCGACGGCGCGGCGCTGAGCCGCTTCCTCCACTGGCTGTCGGTTGAGGCTCCCGGGGGCGGGCTCGACGAACTGACCGCATCCGACAAGCTTCAGGCCTTCCGCGCCGAAACCGGGCTGCTCAAGGATTTGTCGTTTGACACCATCTCCGGCGCTGGACCCAATGGCGCCGTCGTCCATTACCGGGCTAGCGAGGAGACAAACCGCAAGCTCGAGCCGGGCTCGCTCTACCTCGTCGACTCCGGCGGGCAATATCAGGACGGCACCACCGATGTGACCCGTACCATCGCGGTCGGCACGCCCACTGCGGAGATGCGGGACCGGTATACGCGGGTGCTCAAGGGTCATCTCGCGATCGCCCGCGCAGTCTTCCCGAAGGGAACGCGCGGCGGCCAGCTCGATATCCTAGCGCGGCAATATTTGTGGGCGGCCGGGCTGGATTATGCCCATGGCACCGGCCATGGCGTCGGCGCTTATCTGTCGGTGCATGAAGGACCACAGCGGATAGCCACCTTCGGCGGTGGCGACGAACCGCTCCAGCCGGGCATGATCCTCTCGAATGAGCCGGGCTATTACAAGGCGGGCGAGTACGGCATCCGCATCGAGAATCTCATCCTCACCGTCGAACAGGATCTGCCGGATGCCGAGAAGGATATGCTCGGCTTCGAGACCCTGACCTTCGCGCCATATGAGCGCGCGCTGATCGATGTCTCGATGCTCGATGCCGGGGAGGTCGCCTGGGTCGACGCCTATCATGCCAGGGTGCGCGGGATCGTGGGGCCGCAGCTTGAAGGGGAGGCGGCGGACTGGCTCGTCCGGGCCACTGCGCCGCTGCTTGAAAGCGCGACCGCACAAGCATAAAAATCCTTTGTCCGGGCAGGTGAGTCGTTGCCGGTACGGGTTGGGCTGTTGGCCCATGTTGCGGGGCACAGGGGATTGGGCTGACGAGCATATGATGCCGTGGCGCCGGATGACGGCTCGTCTCATGGTTGCGCCGATGGTCTGGCTGGCTGTCGGTGGCGCAGCCCCCTTGTGGACGCCACAGGATATCAACGACCGGCTGCTGGCCGCGCACAATGCCGAGCGGGTGCGCCTTGGCATCCCGCCGCTGAAATGGAGCGAAAGGCTTGCGCGCCAGTCGCGCGAATGGGCGTTGCAGCTCACCCTGATCGAGGGGCTCGAGCATAGCGATACCGCCGACTATACCGACGCGATCGATGGCGAGGAGGGTGAGAATCTCTGGCGTGGCACCCGGGGCTATTACACGCCCGAGCAGATGGTGAATCTGTGGGTCGACGAGCGCAAGATCTTCGTCAACGGCCCGTTTCCACGCAACAGCACCACTGGTCAGTGGCGCGACGTCGGCCATTATACGCAGCTCGTCTGGCGATCGACTACCGAAGTCGGCTGCGCGATCGCCGCGAGCGCGGAGGATGAGGTGCTGGTGTGCCGCTATCTCGAAGGCGGCAATGTGATCGGCGAAAAGCCCTACTGATCGGCTTTGTCGGCGGCCGGAGGCGAGTCCGCCGTGGCCCGCGCCTGGGCCTTGCGGCGGTGCAGATTGGCGCGCAGCGCCTCGGCAAGGCGCGCGGCGCGATCGTCGGCTGGTTTGGCGTCGCCCTTCTTCATTGGAGGATCGATAACCATATCGCACCACAATCGGCAAGCTGCCTTGACGCCAGCCCCGGCATTGTCCATAGGCCCCCGACACCGCCGGGACGAACATCCCGGCTGCCCGCTAATCGCAGGCAATGCTGCCGTAGCTCAGTGGTAGAGCGCATCCTTGGTAAGGCTGAGGTCGTGAGTTCAATCCTCACCGGCAGCACCATTTTTCAGAAGCTTAGAGTGAAGCTTGGCCCTCCGGGCACCCGCTGTCCGCGAACAGCCACCTGAAAAATATGACAGCCGCGACGGCCCCCGAGATTTGACCTGCCAGGAATAAAGAGACCGACGTTGGTGCGATGCCGGAGAAGCTGTTCGACAGGCTGCGCGCGATCGTCACCGCGGGGTTTGCGAACGAAGTCGATGCGGTGAACCAATAGGCGGCGGTGATGTAGAGGCCGATCGCGGCGGGCGTTTGCTCCGGACGGGAGCGGCGCATGCCGAATATCGTTCCGATCAGCCCGAACGTCGCGATCATCTCGGAAAAGCCCTGCGCTGGGCCGGCGCGCACTTTGTACGACAGCTGGATCAACGGCTCGGCAAACATGGCGTGGGCGGTCCAGACGCCGAGCACCGCCCCAATGCACTGTGCGGCGATGTAGAAGCCAGCTGTCCGAGGCGCGACCTCCCGATGAAACGCAAAGGCGAGCGTTACCACCGGATTGAAATGCGCGCCGGATATCGGACTGAAGACATGGATCAGCACGATCAGCCCAGCGCCGGTCGCGATGCTGTTGCCCAGCAGCGCGATGGCCTCGTTGCCGCCGGACAGGCGCTCTCCCATGATGCCGGAGCCGACGACGATCGCCAGCAGGAACGCCGTGCCGATGCCTTCGGCAACGATATGCCGGATCATGCGCGGGCGGGTTCGTCGCGGGTCTGGCCGATATCGTCCATCTGGCGCTTGATCGCCATGCGGCCGAGGCTTTCGACCGGCAGGCTGGCGAACAGTCCGATACGATTGCTCAGCATCCGGTACGTGTCGGCAAAGGCCAGCGCGACCATCGGGTCCGGGCCTTCGACAGCGGCGGGATCGGGGACGCCCCAATGCGCCTGAACGGGTTGCCCCGGCCATATCGGGCAGATTTCCCCCGCCGCATTGTCGCAGACGGTCATGATGAAATCCAGCTTCGGAGCGCCCTGCACGGCGAACTCTTCCCACGACTTCGAACGCAACCGCGATATGTCATGATCCAGGCTGGCGAGCAGTTGGATTGCGTGCGGATGCACTTCGCCTTTTGGCATCGAACCCGCCGAATAGCCGACAAACCTGCCATTGCCGACGCGGTTCATGATGGATTCGGCGAGGATCGACCGGGCCGAATTGCCAGTGCACAGAAACAGCACATTGTAGGGCGCGCTCATGCGTCGAGTGCCTCAGGCGTGGGCGTGGAGCATCTGGACTGATCCGCGATGTCGATCAGCGGGGCGCAAATCTCGGGACGCCCGCCGCAGCAGTCGGATACGAGGAACTCCAGCAGATCGCGCGTGCCGGGATAATGGGCGATGTAGATGACGGACCGCCCTTCACGCCGCGATGCGATCAGCCCGGCATGGCCGAGGATCGTCAAATGGGTCGAAAGCGTATTCGGCAGCACCCCGATCTCGCGCGCGATGTCTCCCGCTGCCACGCCATCCGGCCCGGCCCGGACCAACAGGCGGAAAACAGCCAGCCGGCGTCCATGAGCCAGCGCGGACAGGGCGGTGACGGCAGTGGGCAGTTGCATCATGATCTCCATCGATTCGATAATTCGAATATCATGGAAATATAGAATTAGAAAGGAGGGCGCCGTCCAGGCGAGTTTCGATCACCACTTCGCAAAGCGTTCACTTGCTCTTGGTCACAGCGTCGATCTCCGTCGCCAGATCATCGAGACGATAGGGTTTGACCAGCAGACGCAGGCCCTCGGACGCCGCCGAAGCCGCCGCCGCGCTGTAGCCGGTCATCAGGATCGTCGGAAGCTTCGGCCATTTTTTCGCAATCACGCGCACCAGATCGAGACCGTTCATTTCCCCCGGCATCATCATGTCCGACAGAATGAGCTCGACCTCGGTATCGGCTTCGAGCCGCTCGAGAGCGGCATCGGCCGAGGCGACGCGGTCATGGTCGAAGTCGAGCTCGTCGAGCATGCCGCCGACCATCGTTGCGACCGTATCGTCATCCTCGACCAGCAGGGCGCGGCGGCGTCCTTTTCCGCCGCGCGGCGCGACTGGGGGGTGGCCCGCAGGTTTTGGCACCGCCTTGTTGGTGCGCGGAAGCCGCAGGCGCATCGTCGTGCCCTGACCCGGCTCGCTCTCAACCTCGATTTCGCCGCCTGAGGACTGGACGAAGCCATAGACCTGGCTGAGTCCCAGCCCGGTTCCCTGTCCGACCCCCTTGGTCGTGAAGAACGGCTCGAAGACTTTGCTGATCTGTTCCGGTTCTATGCCCGTGCCGGTGTCGGCGATGGCGAGGACGATTTGATCCCGCGCTCCGGGCTGGGCGTGGTTATGCGCGCTGATCGTGATCGTGCCGCCGGCCGGCATGGCGTCGCGTGCGTTGAGCGCCATGTTGAGCACCGCGACTTCGAGCTGTGAGGCATCGACCTCGACCAGCCACAGGTCCTCGGGCAGATCGAGGACGATCGCCACATCCTCGCGCAGCGACCGGTCGAGCAATGTATCCATGCCGTGGATGCGGTCGGCCAGGTCGATGACTTCGGGGTTGAGCGGCGAGCGGCGGGCAAAGGTGAGAAGCTGTTGAGTCAG
Organism: Sphingomonas sp. SRS2; assembly: GCF_000971055.1. GTDB lineage: Bacteria > Pseudomonadota > Alphaproteobacteria > Sphingomonadales > Sphingomonadaceae > Rhizorhabdus. The sequence continues at coordinate 35,344 of NZ_LARW01000058.1, read as the reverse complement.
TTTGGCGCCGCGATCGACGGCCTGTCTGATGCCGGTGTTGAGCCGCTTGCGTTTTTCCGGGTCGGTGGTGCGTTCGAGCAGTTCGAGCCCGCCCGATGCGACCATCAGCAGGTTGTTGAAATCATGAGCGACGCCACCGGTCAGCTGGCCCATCGCTTCCATCTTCTGCGACTGGCGCAGTGCGGCTTCCGCCTTCTCGCGGCTTTCGATCTCTGACCGAAGCCGTACGAGCGAATGGCTGAGCGAGGCGTAGGCGGCGCCGAGCAGCGCCACTAGGAAAGAAGCGAATACGACGATGAGGGCGATGCCGAGATACCGCATCGCGCGGCGCAGGCCGCTCTCGATCGATGACCGCATGTAAACAGTGCCGATCCGGCTGCCATCCTGCGCGACCGCGGCGGTGACGATGAGGTCGCGGCCCTGGAAGGCCGGGGTCGTCAATCGACCGGTGGGGGGCAGGGCGGCGCCGGGCTGCGCGAAGCCCGCCACCAGCTTGCCATGTTCGTCATAGGCCGCCGCCGCCTGGATCGCGGCATCGGCGCGGAAGGCGTGCAGATATTCGCGAATGGCGTCATTGTCGTCAAAGGCGAGCGGCGCGGCGAGGCTGCTGGCCAGGATGTTCGCCTGGACGGTCGCCTGGCGCAGCTTTTCGGACTTGCCGAGGCGATCATTCTGAATCGCCAGGAACAGCGCGCCTATCAGCAGCGCCACCGCTATGAGCAAGGCGCCGAGCGGGCTGGCCGTCAGCCTGCGGGCGAGGCGATCGAAGAAATCGGGTATGGGTTTCATCGGGCCACCGTTACAGCCAGCCCCAGCAGCTTCGAACTGATGGAAAGATGCGCGGCCCGCGCCGCGCCGTTGTCGATCTCGAATCGAACCCGGCCCGCCTGCCGCACGAACCGGATCATGCCTCCGTCGATGCCCGCGCTCTTGTCGGTTATGGTCAGGACGGGCTGGCCGGCCACATGGTTCAGCATGGTGTCGGAAGGCCCGGCTCCGACGAGGAGGATATGGCAGCCGCCGGCCGGTGGGGACTCTCCGATGCGCCGGATCTGCATCGGCCGGCCACGAACCTTCTGCGCGCGGGCGACCTCTTCAAGGACCGGGCCAAAGGCGTCACGACCGGCGACGCAGATCGTGAACGGGCTTGCCGGTGAGGCGAAGGCGGCTGCCGGCCACTCGACGAAGGGCGCGAACTTGGTGATGTAGCTAGCCTTGATCGCCTGCTCGAGCGGCGCCGGCGCGGCCGCCGGCACGGCGAGGGCCAACCCGCCCCCCAAGAGCAGGGCTACGGCTGGATATAGCCGTCGCAACAGGGGCGCGATGCCGCTCAAATGTGCCATTTCAGGGCGGCGAAGACGCTGCGCGGCACCGCGCTGGCCTCGGTGACCGGCAATTCGCGATGCCTCTTGTGGAGCAGATTGAAGCCGGAGACCGAGAATTCCGCCTGCTGACCGATCATATAGCCGATGCGCGCGCCCATCTCGACATAGCCAGAAACGCGCGGGTTCGGGAGGCTGCTGACATAGCGCAGATCGGCGTCCAGATTGATCCGCGTCCCGATATCCATCGACGATCGCAGCGTGATGCGATGCTTGGGATCATTGCCCACCTGGCCGACATCGAGCAGTCCGCTTGCGCCGGGCTTGAAGCGGAAGCGCTGGATCAACAGGCTGTAGCCCGGCTTTATCCGCCACCAGTCGGCGACACGCAGATCGGCCCAGCTGTCGAAGCCGTAGCTATGACCCTTGATCCCGTTACCCCACTGCAACGGCAGGAAGCCCCCGGGGGCGGGCTCGATCGTGCGCAGGTCGTCATAGACATTGTAGAATCCCGATACCGACAGCGAGGCACGCGACGATGCGATCAGCCGGCTGCCGGCTTCAAAGGCGGTCAGCTTCTCAGAGCGGAAGCTCGACGGGCCGATCAGAAAGTCGACGCCGCCCAAGCGTTCGACGACATCGCGGTCGAACGGCGTCGGGGAACGTACTGCGCGCGAGACCGCGCCCCACAAGAGCCAGCGGGCATCGGGTTTCCACGACAGCCGCGCGCTGGGCAGCAGCACCGCGCCCGAATAGGGATCCTTTTCCAGCTTGAGACCTGCGATACCGGTGAGCGTCGGCGCCAATTCGATGCTGTCCTGCATGAAGATATTGGCGAGGAAGAGCGTCCGCTTGGCCGGAGCAAAAAAGATGCTCTGATTGCCGACGATGTCGTAACGGGCAACCCGCGCTCCGCCGCCCCAGACGATATCGTGCCGCTCGCCGATAGCGATGCTGTGCTGGATGTCGATATCGCCCGTGTCGACGGTGAAGCTGCCGCCACCATTGCGCGTCTTGCGTCCGGCGCGGTCATAATAGGCCTGCACCTGCAGCGAGGAGGTCGCCCCGTCGCGGTTCCAGCGCGCCAGGATGTCGCGGCCATGGATTTCCTCGCGCGGCGCGGCATTCTGGCCGCGCGCGCCGCGATAGCCGTCGCCCTGCACCATGAACCGGTCGATATCGGTCGGGGTCCAGTCGACCTGGAATCCGCCCTGAATGCGCCAGCTGTCGTTGTTGATCGTCTTGCTGCTGTCGAGGTTGCGGTGCCCCTTGGCGTAGAGCCGATAGTTGATCGTGTCGCCGATCCGCCCGCCATAGCGCAGCCCGGCGTCGCGGGTCCGGTTGCCGACTACACCGGTCGCATATAGTCCCTGTGTCGCCCCGGCAGGGCGCGTGATAATGTTGATCACGCCATTGACGGCGTTCGCACCCCACAGGGTCGCGCCCGGGCCGCTGATCACCTCGATACGGTCGATATCCTCGGGCAGCAGGTCCTGCATGTCCCAATAGACGCCCGAATAAAGCGGCGTGTACACGCTGCGGCCATCGATCAGGACGAGCAGTTTGTTCGAGAAATTCTGGGCTCCCGCGTTGCCGCTCAGCCCGCGGGCGGTGACGATCAGTCCGCCCTGGCCGCCGCGCATGACCTGAAGATTGGGCGCGAGGCGCAGCATGCCGGGCAGGGTGATATTGCCCGACCTGACGATGTCGTCATGCGTGATGACATAGATCGAAGCCGGTGCGTCGGAGAGCGTCCCGGCGGATTTGGTGACCGAAGAGACGTCGAAGTTCGCGAGGTCGTTGATCGACATGTCGCGCAGTTCTTCGATGCTCTGTGCATTCAGCCCGCCGCACGGCCCCAACACTGCCATCGCCCACAGGCTCGTGATCGCCGCATTGCGCTTGATACCCCGTTCCATAACCCCCCTTTAGCCGACACGCGCCGAGCTGCGCGAGACGCATGACAAAAAAATTAGTTCCTGGTTGTGACGCTGCATTCCAGCGTGCGAGGTCGCGGTCGCTCGAGCCCCGGGAACCGGCATTGGGCGTTCGCAAGCTTTGGGAGAAAGCCAAAGCGGATCATCGAAATGCCGCATCGTATGGCGGCAGATCGGCCCACTCGTCCAAGGATGGAAAGCCGGCTGCCAGCCAACGAAAACGTCCTGAGATTTTTTGGGGCGTTTTTCGGGGTGTTAAAGGGCTGTTAGGAAGGCTTTAAGCCAGCTTTTGCCGGAAAAAGGCAATGGTGCGATCCCATGACAGCGCGGCGGCTTCGGCATTGTAGCGCGCCGCCGAGCTGTCGTTATGGAAGGCGTGCTGCGTGCCAGGATAATCGAAGCGCTGCACATCGGCCTTCGCGGCATTGAGCGCATCGACCCACGGGGTTGCGCCGGCATTCACGCGGTCGTCGGTTCCTGCATAATGGAGCATCAGCGCGCTCCTGACCTTAGCGGCTTCGGACGGCGGCGGCGGCGGACCATAATAGGCGCAGGCGGCTGCCAGTGTGGGGCCGGAGGCGACCGCGAGCCGGTTCGCCATCGCGCCGCCCCAGCAGAAGCCGACGACGCCGACCTTGCCCTTGAGCAGCTTGTCGGCGGCAAGGAAGTTCACGGTTGCGACGCCATCGGCGGTAGCGGCGGACAGGTCCAGCGCGCCGATCATCTGCCGCGCCTTGTCCTCGTCGGCGGGGGTTCCCCCGACGGGCGCGAGGAAATCCACCGCGAGGCCGACGAAGCCCGCAACGGCGAGCCGCCGCGCGACATCCTTGGTATAGGGCTGCAAACCGCGATTCTCGTGGACGACGATCACTGCGGCGGGTTTCTTCGCATGCTTTTTCGGGATCGCCATATAGCCGAACAGCTGACGGTCATCGGCGCCCTTCCAATGGACCATCTTCGTGTTCAGCCGCTTATCGTCCTCGGCGATCACCGTAGCGGCGGCGGGGCTTGCGGCGATCGATGCGATCAGCACCTGCGCGGCGGTGGCGCTGCCTGCGAGGCGGGTCATGTCCGCCATGAAGGCCCGGCGGTCCTGCGTGCCATGGGTGAAGCGATCATGAAGCGCAATCGCGCGGGCCTTGAGTTCATTCTCGTCGATCATCTCGATTCCCCTGACTTCATAGGGCTTTAGTTTCCTGTCGTGACCGGGGGCGGTGCGGCAGGTGCGGGCGGTGGCGGCAGTGCGATCAAGGGCGACGGTGTCGCGGCGGCGGCTGGTGCTTCGGGCTCTTCGACCGCCGGGCGCGGTTCCGGTTTCGTCGTGGTGACGATCGCGCCGCCATCCCGTGGCATGCCGCCGGCATCGCCGGTCGCGGCATCGATCGCTGTGATCTGCGCCGATCGGTCCACGGGCAGCGCGTAATCGTCGATGCTGGTCGCGATCTGCGGCTCGCCGACGGCCCCGGCGTCGGTCGATGCCTCCTCCTTGCCGCAGGCGGAGAGCGTCAGCAGCGCAGTGGCGATCAGGAAGGGTCGCAAGATCATCTCATATCCCATGATAGGCGCGGAACCAGTCGACGAAGCGCGGAACGCCTTCGGCGATGCTGGTGGTCGGGTGGAAGCCCAGATCGCGTTGAATGGCGCTGATATCGGCAAAGGTCTCGCGCACGTCGCCGGGTTGCATCGGCTTCAAGTCACGGATCGCGGGTTTGCCGCAGGCGGCCTCGATCGTCGCGATCAGCGTGGTCAGCTCTTCGGAGCGATGGTTGCCGATATTGTATACAGCATGGGGGCCATGGCTGCCTCCGGCCTTTTCCACCCCGTCATCGGCAGGCGCACGATCGAGCGCGGCGATCACCCCGGTGACGATATCGTCGATATAGGTGAAGTCGCGCCGCATCTCACCGCCGTTGAAGACCTGGATCGGCCGTCCTTTCAGGATCGCATCTGTGAACAGCCACAGGGCCATGTCGGGCCGGCCCCAGGGGCCATAGACGGTGAAGAAACGCAGCCCGGTCTGCGGCAGGCGATAGAGATGGGCATAGGTTTCGCTCATCAGCTCATCGGCCTTCTTGGTCGCGGCATAGAGCGAGACGGGATGATCGACTCGGTCCTCGACCCGGAAAGGCAGGCTGTCGTTGCTGCCATAGACCGAGGATGACGAGGCGTAGACGAGATGCCTGGAGCCGCGATGCCGGCCCAATTCGAGCATGTTGAGATGGCCGAGCAGATTGCTTTGCGCATAGGCGCGGGGATTTTCGATCGAATAGCGCACCCCGGCCTGTGCGCCGAGGTGGATGATCCGGTCGAACTCGACCCCATCCAGCGCGGCTTCGAGCGCCGCGTGATCGGCGAAATCGCATTGGATAAAGCGGAAGTCGCCGCCCGCCTTTTCGACATGCGCGATCCGGTCCTGCTTCAGGCTGACCGGGTAATAATCGTTGAGATTATCGATCCCGATCACCGCCTCGCCCCGCGCGAGCAGGCGCAATGTACAGTGCATGCCGATGAAGCCGGCGGCGCCAGTAACCAGGATCGTCATGGCGACACCCTAGAGCCTGATCGTCGGAGGTGGAAGCGCTGTGCGCTTCCGCCCGGCGGCGTGAATCAGGCTCTGACGGGATAGCGGCGACTTTGATTCACGCTTCAGGCCAATCAGCCTGAAGCGATTGAGGTACTGGCTTTTGGAAAAGCTGTCTTCAAGGCTTCCCATTGCCCGGCGATGGCTTTAATGGCCGCTGACCACGCGATGCTGGGGCGTCGCCAAGTGGTAAGGCAGCGGCTTTTGGTGCCGCCATTCGCAGGTTCGAATCCTGCCGCCCCAGCCAATTTCCCGCCTGCGTCCAACCGATCGGGCGAACGCGATCAATCTCGCAAGAACAGCTCTGCCGCCGCGTCGGCGATCGCGTCGCGATCGAGACGATAGGTTCGGTAGAGGTCGGGCAGATCCCCGGTCTGGCCAAAGCGGTCGAGGCCCAGCGGGCTGACCTTCTGACCGCGCACGCCGCCGATCCACGACAGTGCGGACGGGCTGCCGTCGATGATCGTAACGAGGCCCGCATCGGGCGACAATTCGCGCAGCAGTGATTCGACGTGCGAACGCTCGCCGGCGGCGCCTGCTTCCCATCGGCCCGCTTGTCGTGCCGACCAGCCGCGATGGAGCAGGTCGGGGGAAGTGATGTTGAGCAGTCCCAGTCCGGGAATGTCCTCGACCAGATCATGATAGGCGGCGATCGCCTCGGGCGCGATGGCACCCGTAAAGACGATCGCCGCCTCCGCGCCGGGGGCTGGCCGCATCAACCAATATCCGCCCTTCAGCGCGTCCTCGTGCCACCCGTCGTCAGGGCGCTCGATCTGCTCGAGCGCGCGGGTGGTAAGCCGTAGATAGACCGAACCGCCGTCGTCGGCCTGCATATGCTCGAACGCCCAGCGCATCATCAGCGCGAGCTCGTCGACGAAAGCGGGTTCGAAATAGGTGAGGCCGGGCTGGCCCATGCCGATCAGGGGAGAGTTGATCGACTGATGCGCGCCGCCCTCTGGCCCGAGCGTCACCCCCGACGGGGTCGCGACGAGCAGGAAGCGCGCGTTCTGGTAACAGCCATAGTTGAGCGCATCGAGGCCGCGCGCGATGAAGGGGTCGTAGACAGTGCCGATCGGCATCAGCCGCGTGCCGAAGACCGGCGCGGAGAGGCCAAGCGCCGCGAGCATCAGGAACAGGTTATGCTCGGCGATGCCCAACTCGATATGCTGGCCCGCGCCATGGCCCGACCATTTCTGCGCCGAAGGGATCTTCGCGGCGTGGAAGACGTCCTTGAGCTCCTGCCGGCGGAACAGGCCGCGCTGGTTCACGAAGGCGCCCAGATTGGTCGACACGGTCACGTCGGGCGAGGTGGTGACGATCCGGTCGGCGAGCGGGTGGCCCGACTTGGCGAGATCCAGCAGGATGCGGCCGAAGGCGGCCTGGGTCGACTGCTCTTTGCCCTCGGGCGCGGGGATGTGCGGTACCGGGACGATATTGGCGGGCGCGGGGTCGGCGCGCGTCGCCAGCGGCGACTGGTCCACGAAGGCCTTGAGCGTCGCCGCCACATTGTCGCCGAGCCCGCCGAACGGCGCCCATTCGTCGCCCTCGGCGATGTTCAGGCTGGTGCGCAGCCCGTCGATCTGGGTCGGGTTCATCAGCCCGGCATGATTGTCCTTGTGGCCCGCGAAGGGCAGGCCATAGCCCTTGACCGTATAGGCGATGAACATCGTCGGCTTGTCGTCACTGGCCTGGGCGAAGGCGTCGAGCAGCGTTTCGATGCAATGCCCGCCGAGATTGGTCATCAGCCCCGCCAGCGCCTCATCGTCGAAGGTCGCGATCAGCTTGAGCGCCTGCGCCTGTCCCGCCAGGTCGGCGTTCAGCCGCGCGCGCCATGCCGCGCCGCCCTGATAGGTAAGCGCGGCGAACTCGGCATTGGGGCAATTGTCGATCCAGTCGGCGATCGCCTGGCCGCCGGGCTTGCGGAAGGTGTCGCGCTGCTTCTTGCCATGTTTCAGAGTCAGCACGCGCCAGCCGCAGGTGCGGAAGATGTCGTCGAACCGATTGAACATCCGGTCGGCGGTGGTGTGATCGAGCGACTGACGGTTATAGTCGACGATCCACCAGCAATTGCGGATATCGTGCTTGTAACCTTCGATCAGGCATTCGTAGATATTGCCCTCGTCGAGTTCGGCATCGCCCATCAGTGCGATCATCCGGCCCGCATCGGCCTCGGCAAGCTCGCCATGCGCGATCAGATAATCCTGCACCAGACTGGCAAAGGCCGTGATCGCGACGCCAAGGCCGACCGAGCCGGTCGAGAAATCGACGGGAATCTTGTCCTTGGTGCGGCTCGGATAGCTTTGCGCGCCGCCGAGGCCGCGAAAACGCTGAAGCTGGTCAAGGCTCTGGTTGCCTAGCAGATAATGGATCGCGTGCAGCACCGGCCCGGCATGCGGCTTCACCGCCACCTTGTCGTTCGGGCCGAGCGCGTGGAAGTATAGCGCCGCCATGATCGCGGTAATCGAAGCGCAGCTTGCCTGATGTCCGCCGACCTTCAGCCCGTCGCGGCTGTCGCGCAGATGATTGGCGTTGTGAATTGTCCATGACGACAGCCAGCGCAGCCGCGTCTCGAGAGTCTCGATCGCGGCTACGACCGATGGATCCCGTGGCTTAATGTCGTGCAGCATGGTCGCGTCCCTCAGGTGTGATGCTGCCCCTGATAACCTATTGATTGATTTCGTTCATTGCGAAGATAGCTGCGTTATCCTATCTGATTGGCATAAAATATCTGCGGATCGGCAAAGTGGAGCGGATTATTTCAAATTATACGATAGATGCGATAGATCAGCGGATCCTGTCGGAACTCCAACAAGATGGCCGGATCACCAATCATGATCTCGCGGGTCGGGTCGGCCTGTCGCCGAGCCCGTGCCTCCGCCGCGTGCGTCAGCTCGAGGGGGCGGGGATCATCCGCAACTATGTCGGGCTCGTCGATCCCGCTGCGGTCGGCTTGCAGGTCACGGCATTCGTCCGGGTGCGCCTCGATGGCCAGCACGACCGCCATCTGGCTGCCTTCGAGCAGGCCATCGCGGATTTTCCCGAGGTGATGGAATGCTATCTGATGACGGGTGAGAGCGACTACCAGCTCCGGGTGCTCGTCGCCTCGCTTGCGGAATTCGAGGACTTCCTCCGTCAGAAGCTAACCCGCATCGCCGGCCTTTCACAGGTCACGTCCAGCTTCGCACTCCGCCCCATCGTCTATCGCACCGCCATCCCGGTGGCGTCGATACGGTGATCGCGGGGCGGGGGCTGGCGTGCGCCGGGGCGTCTCCCCATATGGCTCTGCATCCACCGTCTGTTGGAGGCAGCCCGCCCGTCATGATAGCTTCAATTGCCCATCTCGGTCTCCTCGACGATGAGGATATCCAGCTCGATATCGCTGCGCTCGAACTGAGCGCGCTCGACCATGACGGGATCGACCTGGCTCCCTATGTCGCCCGGCTCGGCGATATCGAGGAGGAGCTCGGCGAGGCGGCGGGAGATGCGGCCTCCGGTGCGGAACAGGCCGCGATCCTCGCGCATATTCTGGCCGAACGGCATGGCTTCACCGGCGACAAGGCGACCTATGACGCGCCGCTCAACGCCGACATGATCCGCGTGATCGACCGGCGGCAGGGCCTGCCGGTCAGTCTTTCGATCCTCTATGTCGCCATGGCGCGGCGGATCGGCTGGTCGGCCGATGCGCTCAACACGCCCGGCCATGTCCTCGTCCGCATCGGCCCGCCCGATGCGTCGGTGGTGATCGATCCCTTCCATGACGGGATAGTCATCACGCCGACCGCATTGGTGAATCTGCTTCGCAACGCGCTGGGCGCGGAAGCGGCGGTCGAGCAGATGCATGTCGCGGCCATGACCAACAGGCTGGTGCTCGTGCGGCTGCTGCTCAACCAGGCGAACCGCGCCGAACAGGAAGGCGATGCCGGTCGGGCCCTCGTCATCTACGAACGGATGGTCGAGGTCGCGCCTTCGAACGGTCAGGGCTGGTGGGATCTCGCCAGGCTTCAGCTCGCCGCCGGCCAGATCGAAAACGCGCGGATCAGCCTGAGCGCGATGCTCGAAATCACCCGCGATGGGGACAGCCGAGCCCAGATATCTGCCGCGCTGGAGGCGATTTCGGGACGGTAGGACCGATGAAATCGCGTTAAGCCGACTAGCGCACCGTGAACAATATCTGGTCGGCGGCGCGTCCCTTCGCATCGCGCAGGATCAGCCGGTGCGCGCCGGGACCCGGCAGGACCAGCGGTTGCGCCGCGGCGGGACCGACATCGCGCCTGTCGAGGATCAGCCGATGGTTCGCGACCGCGCCGCTGACGAGGATGCGGATGCGCTGGCGATCGATCGGAATGTCGGGATCGAGTGCGTAGACGCTGCCGGATAGCGGGCTGGTGATCCGCGCGCGGCGGGCTTCGGGCGGCGCGGGGCCGAACAGCGGCTGGCCGGTGCCGCGCAGGAAATATTCGGTGCGCGGCGGCTCGATATTCCCGGCGAAACGCACAGGGCGGCTTTCGACATCGGCGGGCTTCGCCGGACGTTGCGGCGCGGCGTGGCGATGGAGCGCCAGCATCAACTCGCGCCAGACCGGCGCCGCTCCGCTGGTGCCCGACACCGCACGCATCGAATCCCCTTCGAGATTGCCGATCCACACCGCAACCGTGTACCGCGCCGAAAAGCCGATGCACCAATTGTCGCGCATCGCTTTCGACGTGCCGGTCTTCACGGCGGTCCAGAAGGGCAGGCGCAGCGCGCTGTCGAGACCGAAGGTGCCGGCCCGCGCGCCGGGATCGGACAGGATGTCGGCGGTGATCCAGGCCGCGGCGGGGGTGATCACGGCGCGAAAGGCGGCGTCCGGGTCACGTTCGATCAGCCGCGCCGCTGACCACCGCCCGCCATTTGCGAGCGTGCGAAAGGCATTGGCCTGTTCGGTCAGGGTCACCTCCGCCGAACCGAGCGCGAGTGAGAAGCCGTAATAGTCGCCCTCCTCGGTCAGTCCCTTATAGCCGATGTCCCATAGGTGATCGCGGAAGGCGTTGACCCCGACGAGCAGCAGCGTGCGCACCGCGGGCACGTTGAGCGACGCCGCCAGCGCCGATCGCGCCGAGACGGGACCCTTGAAGCCGCGATCGTAATTCTGCGGCACATAAAGGCCCGATGCGGTATCGAGCTGGACCGGATTGTCGTCGAGGATCGACCCGGCGGTGAGATAGCCGCGCTCGAACGCGGCGGCGTAGAGGAAGGGCTTCAGCGTCGAGCCCGCCTGGCGCGGCGCACCGGCGCCGTCGACCGCCGATGCGGTCGATCCGCCGCCGACCCCGCCGACATAAGCGAGCGTGTCGCCTGTCGCGTTGTCGAGGACGATCACCGCCCCATCTCGCGCGCGCTGGTCGCCCAGGCCGATCAGCTGGCGGGCGAGCGCGGCGTTGGCGATGCGCTGGATATCGGCGTCGATCGTCGTGGCGACGCGCATTCCGGGCTTGTCGAGCAGCCGTGCGGCGAGATGCGGGGCGAGACCCGGATCGATCCGCATCCGCCGCGCGCTGCCTAGCGACTGGGCCGCCAGCGCGGTGATCGCGCGGCAGTTGCCGGGAACGAGCCGGCAGGCCCGTTCCGCCACCCGTTCGGGCGGGGCCTGCGGATTGGGAAGGAGTGCGGTCAGCAGCGCCGCCTCGTCATGCGACAGCGCCGAGGGCGGCTTGTCGAACAGCTGGCGGCTGGCGGCCGTCACGCCCTGCGCCTCGCCCCGGAAGCCGGCCAGATTGAGATAGGCTTCGAGGATCTGCGCCTTCGACCAGCGGGCCTCGATCGCCATCGCCGCGCGCATCTGCCGTGCTTTCTGCCACAGCCCGCGCGATCCGGGCCGGGCGAGCTGCGGCGCGAGATAGGCGGCGAGCTGCATACTGATCGTCGAAGCGCCGCGCGCGCGCCTGCCCGACAGCGCATCGCGGATCGATCCCGCCGTCGCCAGCCAGTCGACCCCGCCATGGCTGGCGAAGCGGCGGTCCTCGGCAGCGATCACCATCTGGCGCAGCGCTGGTGCGATGTCGCCGATCGGAGCCCAGCCGAGCCGGCGCTGGCTGAAATCGACCCGACGGCTTTCGAGCAGGCGGCCTTGACGATCGTAGAGCCAGCTTTCGGTCGGCCGCCATGCCGCGCCTACCGCCTCCGGCGCGGGCATCACCGGCGGCCATGTCGCGAGCCAGAGCAGTATAAGCAGCGCGAACGGCGAGAGCAGCAGCACGCGCCGCACGACCCCGCGGGAGGGCATTCTCACTGCGGGTGAACCGAGACCATGGCATTGGGCAGCGCGGCGCGGATCTCGGGCGAATACATCGCCTGCACCCGCGTCGGAGGCAGCTGGAAGCGTCCCGGCGCGTTGAGCCGCACCGCATATTCGACGGTGAAGCGCCCGCGCGGCACCCAGGCGAAATAGCCGCGCCAGTCATCCTGGCCGCGCTCGACATAGCTTGGCTGGATGCCGTCGCCGCCGCCTGAAACTTGCGCTGCGAGCGCTGCCGATTGCCCGCCGAGGTCGCTGACGATAGTTGCGCCCGCCGGGATCGGATCGTTGACCACCACCCAGTTGCGCTCGGCCCCTGCGTCGATCGTCAGGCGGATACGCAGCACGTCACCCTTGGTGAGCTTGTTCGGATCGCGCCGCTGGATCGCACTGACCTGCCGCGTCACGCGATAGCCGGCGAAGAAGGCCTGTTTGAGCGGCACCGCCGCCGAGACCTGCACCTGCGCCCACGGTCCCGCAGCGCCCGGATGCGACAGCCGGATCGGGGCAGGGGCGCTGGGCAGCGGGAAGCGTAGCGTGACCGGCGCCGACGCAGGCCAGTTCGCGGCGCGCGACTGGCCGAGCAGGTTCAGGCTCGTCGTGCCGCTGATCGCGGTGGGTGGGTAGAGCGCGGCGAAGCGCCTGGCCGCGACCACACCCCAGGCATTGGCGGGCGTCGTGTCCCAATGGCCGCGCTGCTGGCGCAGCGACGCGCCGACGACGAGGCGGGGCAGGTCATCCTGCCAGCCGGGCCGGCCGGTGAGCACCGCGACCGCGCGGTTCGCCATCTCGTCGCCCGATGTCATCATCCACCACGGCGCGGTGCCGCTGTCGACAAAGTCGAAGCGCGATCCTTCATAGGCGATGCGGGTGCGCAGCGCCGCGTCGGCGCGCGCGATCATCGCGGGGTCCGCGCCCGGCGTGCGGGTGAGGGCGGCGAGCCAGTCGATCAGCGCCGAGCTCTGCATGTCGGCGGGGGCCATGCCGATCTGGCCCAGCAATACCGGGCTCGACGCGCCGTTGCGGGCGAGCGCCGCCAGCGCGGCGATCTTTTCCATGCGCGTGTCGGCGGACCAGGCGGTCTCGCGCGTCAGCCGCCCCTCGACCACGGCCTGCAGCGCGGCGATCAGCCGGGCCCGTTCGTTGTCGGGGAGAGCGAAGCCCGCCTCGGCGGTGATCGACAACGCATAGGCGGTCAGCGCGATCGACCCCTCGATCCGTTCCTCGGGGAAATAGCGGAGCAGCCCGTCACGATCGATATAGGCTGGCATGTCGCCCGCCAGCCGGTTCCATGCCGCCATGTCCTCGGCGACCACCGCCTTGGACAGTCTTTGCTCGAAACAGTCGAACTCATAGGCGCGCATATAGCGGCGCACGCCGTCAAGCGGCGGCGTCAGGCTGTCGGTCAGCCGGACCTCGATCCCGCCACGCCCCGGCAGCGCGCCAGCGGGCGCGGTCAGGTTGACGAAGGATTGCGGCCTGACATGCAACAGGGTGGCCGCCCAGACGTCGACCGGCACCGCGGGCACGATCGTCTGCGCGACGGTCAGCCGGTCGGCCGACTTCCCGTCGGACGATCGCGCAGCGACCGTCCAGGTCAGCTTATCGAGCCCGGCGGGGGCGTTCAGCCACCATGTCACCGACCTGGCGGCCCCGGCGGGAAGGGTGACGGTCAGCGGCTTGCCGCGCACGATCGCGGGATCGGCCGTCACCCGCGCCGTCACCGTCATTGGCCGTTCGGATCCGTTGCGCAGCGTGAAGCTCGCGCCATAGCGGTCGCCCGAGCGGACCAGCGGGGCCATCCCCGAATAGATGCTCAGATCCTGCTGGGTGCGGACCGTTGCCGCGCCCGTGCCGAAGCTGCCAGCGCCCGATGTCGCGATCGCAACCATGCGGAAGGAGGACAGGGAATCCGACAGCGGCACCGCGATCTTCGCCGTGCCTCGCGCGTCGAGGGGCACCCGGCCCTTCCACAGCAGGACGGGGCGGAAATCCTCGCGGTTGACCTGGCTCAGGTCGCCGCCGCCGCCACCGCCCGCGGCGACCGCCTTGCGCCCATAATGGCGCTTGCCGACGACCTGCATCTGCGCAGTCGAAGTCAGCACCGCGAGCGCGCGTTCGCCCATCATCGCGTCGAGCAGCTTCCAGCTATCGTTGGGCGCGAGCGCGAGCAGCGCCTCGTCGATCGCTACGAAGGCGATTTCGGCGGACCTCGGCGGCTTTCCATCGGGACCGGTGACGCGCACGGCCACCTGCGCCCGGTCGTGGACATGATATTTGGGCCTGTCGGTCGAGACATCGACCTTCAGCCGATGCGCGTCCCAGCCGACCCTGATCCGCGCCACGCCCATCCGGAAGCTCGGCTTGGCGAGATCGACCAGCGCGGTCGGCCTTGCGGCGAGGTCCTGGAAGAAGGGAAGGTTCCAGTCGCGTGCGAATTCGGCGAGCCACAGCCGCCAGCCCGCGACGCGCCCCCGCACCGCCATAACCGAAACATAGACGTCGGGCGCATAATAGCCCTTCAGCGGCACTTCGATGACAGGGTCCTTGCCCGACAAACTGGTGACGAAGCTCGACAGCACGCCTTCGCGCTCGACCGTAACCAACGCGGTCGCCGAGCGGAACGGCATGCGCACCTGGAAGCGCGCGGTGTCGGTCGCCTTATATTCGCGCTGCTCGGGAACGAGGTCCATCCGGTCGCCATTATTCCCGCCGAACCACCAGTCGCCACCCGCGAGCCACACCGATGTGACCGCACGGGTTTCGTTGCCCGCGCCGTCGCGCACTATCGCGACCGCATAGACCTCGCCCGACACGCCGGGATCGAGCTTGCAGTTCGCAAGGCCGCGGGCATCGGTGAAGACGGTGCAGCTGGGCGAGAGCCGCGTGACCTTTGCATTATTCTCATAGGCGTAGAAGCCGCCGATCAGGCGTCGGCGCGACGATAATATCTCGCGGCTATAGAGCTTTACCGAGACGCTGCGTCCCTGCACCGGCTTACCGTCGAGGTCGAGCGCGACCAGGCGGAAGCGCAGGTCGTCCTTCTTCATCAGCCAGCCGTCGGTCTTGATGCCCAGGCGCAGCGCGGCGGCGTGCAGGGTGAGGCGCTGGGTGGCGGTCAGCGTTTCGCCATTGGCGTCGGGATAATCCATCTCGACCGACAGCGTCGCGCCATCGCGGACGCTTTCGGGAATGGCTATATTGCTGCGCGCCGCGCCCTGCCGGTCGAGCGACAGCGCCAGCAACTGGACGGCGGGCAGGGGCGTCGCCATGTCGCGATTGTCGTCGTCCAGCGGAGTTACGCCCTCGACCAGCGGGATTCCGCCGAAGGTCCAGTCCTCCCACTTTTTCGGCGATGGCGTGGCGCTGTCGAAGCTCGTCCGGACCGAGACGGGCAGGTTGCCCGCGCCCCCGCCCGACAGATAGCCGACGAACAGATTGACCGGCACCGTCTTCGGGCGGACCAGCTTCTCCTTCGGCCCGGATATAGTCGCCCGCATCGTCGGCAGGCGGTATTCGTCCACCCGCACCGACTGGCCCGGATAGATGGTCGTGTCCTTGTCGACGATCACAGAAAGGTCGTAATCGCCCTGTGGCGTGCCCTTTGGTGCGGTCCAGTCGCTCAGGCCGATACCGTCGCGGCCCACGCTCAGTGGCAGGTCATAATGGGTATCCGATCCGCGATGGCTCAGCCGCAACGTCCCCTTCATCGCCATCGGCGCGAAGCCCGTCGCGACCGGACGGCGCACGACATGCTTCATATGCACCGTCTCGCCCGCGCGCATCAGCACCCGGTCGAAGATGCTGTGGAAGGTCAGCGGGCGGTCCTCCCATTCGAAGGGCAGGTCGAAATCATAGGGGCTCAGGCCATTGCCCCATTTCGTCAGCGTGAAGCTGAAATCGCCGCCTTTGCGCGCCGACACCATCAGCGGATGGTTCTCGCCTTCGCACGCGCCATAGCTTTCGGGCTGGGGCAGTTTCTGGCGCAGCAACAGCCGTCCGGTCGCGTCGCTGCTGCCGCTGGCGAGCGGTTTGCCGGTGCAGCTGTCAATGACCTGTACCGCCGCGCCCGCGACCGGTTCGCCGCTATCGAGCGCCGTCACCCAGGCGAGTGACGAACTGCGCCCCCATTTGAAATGGACCGCCATATTGGTGACGAGCGCGCCGGTCGCGACATAGCGGGTGGCGTCGCGGCCAAGCAGGGTGCGGCCCAGCGTCGGGCTCGCGACCTCGACGACATAGAAGCCGGGTTTGCTCAGCGGAATGCCGACCACTTCGAACGCCTTGCCCCTGGCGGGGAAGGCAATGCTGGTCGGCTTCAGTCCCGCCTGCTTGCCGAGCAGCGGGGTGTCGCGGGTATGGTTGGTGGCGATTTCGGTTTCGCCGCGCCGTTCATAGGAGAACTCGCTGCCCTCGGCGTCGTCGAGCCGGCGCAGCCAGGCGGCGACCTCGCCATCGGACGCGCTCAGCCGCAGTGTCTTGCCGCCCAGCGGCAGCATCCTGCCCGCCAGTTTCGCTTCGACGTTGCGGATCGTCAGCGGCAATATGCCGCCTTCCTTCGCCTCCAATATGCCGAAGGTGGCGGCGAACTTCACCAGCGGCGGCGCGGCATCGAAGCGGATGTCGAGCGGGAAGCGCCGCGCATTGGCGAGCGGCCGGTCATTCTCGTCGATCACCCGCGCGGGCATGATCAGCGTCGCCTTCGTGGCGGTCTGGTCGGCCGCCACGGTGAACTTCACGCTCGAGACGGTGGGTGACGGCGTCGCATTCTCGCTGTCGTCGAAGCCGGCCGGCGCGATCAGGCGGCCATTGGGCAGGCGAATGCGGATCGCGGCGGCGGTGGCGTGCGGCACGGGGGCGGTGAAGCGGACATAGGCCGGTTCGACCGGGCTGCATCCGGCGCGCGGATTGGTCCGCGAACATTCGAAACGCGCGGTGAACTCGTCGATCACGCGGAAGTCGAAGCGCTGGGTTTCGAGCGCGATGCGTCCGCCGCCTGTCACGCTGTTCGGCCAGACCAGCGCCATGTCCCGCCCGGGCGGCAGCGGCCGGCGACAGCGCAGCGCGACGAGATTGCGCAGATCGCTGCCCGGCTTCTTCGCGGTGTCGGGATCGAGCCCGGCCTGTTCGAGGAAATTGCGAAGCTGATAAGCATTCGACAGCCCGGTGATCAGCTTGCGCGGGACATCGCTGCCCAGCACGTCAACCGGTAGCTTCTCGCCGATACCGTCGACCGCGCAATAGACCTCGCGCGCGATTGAGGCGCGGTCGGCGGCGATGTTGGTGGCAATCAGGAAGCTCTGGTCCTGCTGGATGTTGCCGCTGTAGCGCGCCGGCAGGATGGCGCGCAGGTCGGGTGCCCCCATGTCGAGGACATAGCGGGCGGGCGGCCCCACCAGCGGACTGCCGTCGAGCCCGGCAAGATCGGCGCGCAGGGTCAGCGTGCACTTCATGCCGCCGGCCAGCGGCTTGAGGAATTCGTAGCTGTAGCTCTGCTGATCGGACCAGCGGCCCTGGCCGGCGATCGGACAGGCGATATCGAACGGCCCGCGCGCTCTCGGTTCGCCCAGCGGCACCATCTGCGTCGAGAAGCGGATCTGGAAGCTGCGCATCCCGCCGCTCTCGCTGCCGGGACTGGCGGTAACGACGCTCGGGCCGCCGCCTTGTGAGGAAGCGACCGACGCGAGCATGAGGAGCACCGGAGCAAGCCGGATCAGTACGCCGCGCATAGACTCTCCCTGAGCAGCGCAGACTGTCCGAGATAGCGGGCCAAGGCTAGCCCATTTTGCGCGCGCTTATTTGATGCTTCGGACCAGCCCGAGCACCTGGTCGGCCAGGTTGATCGGATCGAACGGCTTGGTGATCACGCCCAGCGCGCCCTGCGCGACATAGGCCTGGATATCCTGCGGGCGGGCCCGCGCGGTGACGAAGATGATCGGGATGGCCGCGGTGTCGGGATCGGCGCGCAGCTTGTCCATCAATTCGGGGCCGGTCAGCCCCGGCATCATCACGTCGACCATCATCAGTTCGGGCCGCCAGCTTGCACTTTGCAGCATGTCATAGGCGGCGTCGCCGGAGATTGCGGTGCGGACCTCGATGCCGGGCCGCAATTGCAGCGCCATCTCGACGATCATCCGGATGTCGGCTTCATCGTCGACGTAGAGGATGGACAGACTGTCGCTCATTGCGGGCCTCCATGGCGATCGACGATATCGAGGACGGTGGAGGCGAGCTTCGGCAGTGCGCGCCGTGATTTGATGATCACGGCGTCGGCGAGAGCGCCTGCGACCTTATCGACCTCTTGCGCCGAATACAGGATCACCGGCAATGGATTCTCCTGTTTCTTCAGCTCGACCAGCAGATCCTGGCCCGATCCGTCGGGGAGGCCGAGGTCGAGCACGATGATATCGGGGCGGCGCGCGGCGAGGATCGTGCGCGCCGCAGCCAGGCTGCCGGCATTGAGCAGCAGCCCGCGCCCGGCGAGCGCGGCGGAGAACAGTTCACGCGTATCGTCATCGTCATCGACATGCAGGATCACCGCCTTGCGCGCGCCCGCCCGGCGGATCGCGCGCTGGATCAGCTGGATCAGCCGGGGCGGATCGAACGGCTTTTGCAACCAGCCTGCATAGGCATCACCGTCGATGTCGTTATGCGGCGGGGTGCCCGAAATGATGATCACCGGCAGCCGCTGGGTGCCCTTGTCGGCCTTCAATGCTCGCAGCAGGTCGGTGCCGTCGGAATCGGCCAGCGTCAGGTCGAGCAGCACACCGCTATAAGGCTGCGACCGGGCGTGGGCGATGCCGTCGCGCACCGTGGTGACGAGGTCGCTGGCATAGCCATGCGCGGTGAGGATCGACTGGATGGTGAAGCCGGCGTCACTGTCATCCTCGCAGATCAGCAGCCGGGTCGAGCGGTCGCCCTCGGCGACATGCGCGCTGTCCCGCGGAACACTGAAGGCAAAGCGCGCGCCGCCTTCGGCGCGGTTCTCGAACGATATCTCGCCGCCATGATTGCGCACGATCTCGCGCGAGATGGCGAGGCCGAGGCCGGTGCCGGCGATCAGCTGCTTGTCGGGCCGCGCGCCCTGCGCGAAGCGGTTGAAGATGTGCCTGGCGAATTCGGGATCGATGCCGGGGCCGCGATCGGTGATCTGGATGATATGATCGTCGCGTCCTTCGATCAGCTCGAACGCCACTGTCGATCCCTCGGGCGAAAATTTGATCGCGTTGGACAGGAGATTGCCCGCCACCTGGACCAGCCGCTCGGTATCGGCGCACGCCATCACCGGGCCATCGGGCGCGGTCAGGCCGATCCTGATGTCGCGCCGGTCGGCCAGGCCCTGCATCGTCTGGATCGTGCGGGTCATCACGTCGCGCAGGTCGACCACCGCATAGTCGAAAGCCATCCGGCCTTTCCGTATCTGGTCGATGTCGAGGATGTCGTTGATCAGCCTTATCAGCCGTTGGCTGTTGGTCTCGGCGATCTCGGCCAGCCGCTGCGCCTGGGCGGGCAGCGGGCCCGCCGCGCCACTGCGCAGCAGCCCCAGCGAGCCGACCACTGAGGTCAGCGGCGTGCGCAGTTCGTGGCTGACGGTGGAGATGAAGTCGTCCTTGAGCCGGTCGACCTCTTTGCGGCTCCCCGCATCGCGCAGCGCGGCGATGATGTGGAGGCCATCGGGAAGCCGCATCGTCCCCAGCGTGATGTCGACCGACACGGTTTCGCCCTGACTGTCGCGGCCGGCGATGTCGAGCAACTCGGTCTTGCGCAGGCTGCCCTTGTCGATGCCTATCCGTTCGAGAAAAGGACCCTCGCCGGGCGCGATATCGATCAGGGTCGAGATGTCGCGGCGCAGCAGGTCGTCGGGGCGGAAGCCGAACATCTGCTCCGCCGCCGGATTGATCGTCTCGATGCTGCCGCTCGGATTGATCAGGATGATCGCGTCGGTCGTACCCTCGAAGATCGCGCGCTGCCGCGTCGCCGATTCCTCGCGTTCGAGCGACAGCTGGTTGCGGAGCCGCATGCCCCGGCCGATCAGAAAGCTCAATATCGCGGCTGCGAGCGCGGTGATCGCGACATAGCTCCAGATGATCGAGCCGGTTCTGTCGCCGCGTTCGGTCTGCGTTTTCTGGATGTTCTCCAGATTGGCGCGGCTGCGTTGCTCGATTTTAGCGACAGTGTCGCGGATGTCGTCCATCAGCTTCTTGCCGAGGCCCTCGCCCAGGCGAGCGGAGGCGGCACCGGGCCCGGCGCGATCGTGCAAATCGATCAGGGCCTGCATCTCGACGAACTTGGCGCGGATCAACCGATCCAGACGCCGCAGGTCGGCGGCATCGGCGCTGGTCGGAGGAGTCAGCCGGGCGACCTCGGTGAACTGCCCCATGAGATGGGATCTCGCCTCCAGATAAGGCGCCAGGAAAGCGCGGTCGCCGCTGATCAGATAGCCGCGCTGGCCGGTCTCGGCGTCCTTTAGCAGCGACAGAAGTTCGGCGACCGCGAGGTTGTATTCGACCGACGTGCCGACCGCGGTCCGTGCATCTCGCGCGCTTCTGATCTCGCCGCCGAGGAAGAGCGCCATCAGGGCCAGCAGGGCCGGGCCGATCAGGGCAAGCAGGGCAACTTGTGGCCAACTGGGCCTGATGTGAGGGCGGCGGGATTTTACTATGTTCATGAAGGCTCGAGCAGAGGGCGCATCATCAGGATCGCCTGGGTCCGGTTGGTGACGCCCAATTTACGGAAAATCGCGGAAAGATGCGCCTTGATCGTCGCTTCGGACACGCCGAGATCGGCGGCGATCTGCTTGTTGAGATCGCCGCTGGCGAGCGCGAGCAGCACGCGGCGCTGCGCTCCCGACAGGCTTTCCAACTTCTTGCGGAGCAAGTCGACCTGCGCATCGGGGCCCGGGGAGGGCGGGAACACCCGGCCGCCATTCAGGATGATCTCGATTCCGGCGATCGTCGTGTCGAGCGGCTGGCGCTTCGACAGGAAGCCGGCGGCGCCTACCGCCTGTGCGGTCGATACCATATGGGCGCTGTCGTGCGCTGAGATGATCGCGATCGGCGTACGGCCGAGCAGATGCTGGAGCTGAAAGAAGCCGCCAAAGCCGTTCGCGTCGGGCAGCTCATAGTCGAGCAGCAGCAGACGATAGCGTCCATGCCGCTCGATAAGCGCTTGCGCCTCGGCGATCGTTCCAGCGACATCGACCACGTTGCCCGGATGGCGCGCTCTTATAGCGAGCTGTATGCCTTCCTGGATCAGCGGATGGTCGTCCGCGATCAATATCCTCCCAGCCGTCACCCGATCTTCCCCGGCGATCAACATGGCCGAGGCTACGCCCCGGCACCTCCATCCACAAGCGCCCCCTAGCGACCGATGGAAAAGCAGTTAAACTGTTGCTACCACGGCAGTCTTGGCCTCGGGAAATGCGATGGAAAACTCCGGGATTCTCCTAGTGGATGACGAGTCGGCGTACCACGCCATCGTCGTTGCGCTATTGCCCTGGATCGGTGGCGTCGACTTCGCGGGCACCGGGCCGGAGGCCGTCGCGGCGGTCCGTGCGCGGCCCTATGACCTGGTTCTTGTCGACATCGAAATGCCGGGCCGCGACGGCTATCAGGTCGCGGCCGATATTCGCGCCGCCGCCGAATGGGCGCGGCTAGCCCCCGTCATCGCCTTCACTACGCTACGCCCGGCGGCGGGTGTCCAGCATTTCATCGACAGGGGCTTCGACGGCTGGCTGGCCAAGCCTTTCGCCGCTGCCGATCTGGTGGCGCTGGTCCGCCGCTGGATCGGCGGCGATCAACCGATGATCGGCGCGGACGACCGGCGGTCGCAGCTCGCCGACCTGCTTGGTCAGGAGGCGGCCGACGCAATGGTCGGCCGGATGCTGGCGAGCCTCGCCGAGGCGGTCGAAGCGATCGACGCGGGCGGTGACGAGCGGGCGCTGGGCCACCGCATGGGTGGACTGGCGGGCACCCTTGGATTTCCGGCGCTGAGCGCGGCATGGCTCGCGCTGGAGGACGGCGGCCGCACCATGTGGCCCACCGCGCGTGCGATAACCCAGGAGACCATTCAGCGCCTCGGTGGACGCAGCCGGAACGATTTGTCGACGAACTAACCTGATTCTGGCATGATATTTTGGTGGCAAATACCCGGTGCACGGGCTTTTCCGAAAGATTCGATTAAATATTCCATTGCTTGGCCGCCCCGTATCAAACGGGGGAGTCGACCATCGGCCGCTTCTTTATCGGATCGCCTTTATCGGATCGCCGCTGGCAATCTGATGTGTCTGGCGCGGAGCGGCTTCATCATCAGCGAAACCTCTGTGACATCGCTCGCTGCGGGACGCATCGGGGCTGTGAGGGCCTAGGGCGCTGCCAGACCATCGATCTGGTCGCGGATGCCGCCCAAGATCAACGAAATATCTGCATGTTATACTAAAGTACTACTACTAAGGCACAATGCTTGTGACTTTTGTCTAATAAAATAGTCACTATCACCTCAATGTCTGGTCAATAAGAGCGCAATTAGTAACGGATCGATAATCAAGATTTGGCAATTCACATCTGTCCGGTGGGAGTTGTGTTTCTTGTTGTTCGATGTGCCTGTTTGTTGCTTGGGATATCGCCGTCGCGGCCGTACGCATTTTGTTGCGGCGGGCGCGGCGATCGGCATGCTGTTCGCGGCCAGTGCCGCGACGGCGGCAATGACGCCGGCCGGAACCACGATCAGCAACGTCGCCCGCATCGATTACCGCGTGGGTACAGGCGCTGTGTCTCGCGCGTCGAACCGGGTGGACATCCGGGTGGGCGAGATCATCGACTTTTCGGTTACGGCTGCGCCGCCATGCGCGGGCGGTGCGGGGACAGGCGGCGTTGTCGCGATCGGCTTTCGCATCACCAATCTCGGCAATGGTTCCGAAGCCTTCATCCCCGGCTCGCCCAGTGTCACGGGCGGCAGCAACTTCGTGCCCGCCGGCGTGATCGCCGATAGCAATGGCAATGGCTGCTACGATCCCGGCGTCGACCAGCCGATTCCTCCCGGTGGCAAGACCCCGCCGCTCGCGCCCGGCCAGTCGATAATCGTGTTCGTGATCGGCACCGGCGGCAATGGCATCGGTGAACTGGTTCTGCCCGTGACGTCCGAGACCGGAACCGGGAGGCGGGGGACCGCCATTCCCGGCGGCGGGCAGGGCGGTAGCGATGCGGTGATCGGCGATAGCGGCGGCGTCGTCACGCAGCCGGTTCCGGCGCCGAGGCCGCTGATCGCGAGCCTCGTCAAGTCGCAGAGCGTCCGCGCACCGGACGACAGCACCGAGCCGCGTTCCGGCGCGGTCATCACCTATCGGATCGAGGGCAGCTTCGCCGGTATCGGCATGGCGAGCGATGTCGCGATCGCCGACAGCATTCCCGCGGGCACCAGCTATGTCGCCGACAGCCTGACCCTCGACGGCGTGAAGATCAGCGACGCGGCCGACGGCGACAACGGTCTTTTCAACGGCACGGGCATCGCCGTTCGGCTCGGCGACGTCGCCGCCCCGACGGTGCACGCCATCAGTTTTCAGGTTCGGATCAATTGAAACGGAGTAAGTTCATGAAGTGCAAGCTCGCCTTGCTGGCCGCGATCGCCGTGACGCTGAGCGTCCCCGCCGTCGCGGGCGGCATTTCGCTCGAAACCAGGGTGCTCAAGGCCCAGACCGTCCGTCTGCCCAGCGGCGGCACCGGGGAAAAGCTCGTGCCCGCCGATCGGGCGGTCCCCGGCGATCCGATGGTCTATGTCCTGGCGTATCGCAACGATGCCGCTCAGCCGGCCACCGATGTCGTGCTCGACAGCCCGGTGCCCGCCACGATGATCTATCGCGGTGCCGGCGTCGGCGCCGAGCCGCAACTTTCCATCGATGGCCGCAATTTCGCGCGCCTCGCCGAACTTGTCGTCACCGGTCCCGGCGGCGTGCGGAGGCCCGCGCGGCTTTCCGACGTCACCCATGTCCGCTGGCACATCACCAACCCGATCGCGGCCGGAGCCGCGGGCGAGGTCTCTTTCCACGCAGCGCTTCGCTGATTGGGGCTAGAATACAGGAGTAGTTATGAAGTTGCGTAAGCTTTCCCACGGGATAGCTTTCTCGGGAACGGCCTTGTCGCTGGTTCTTTCGGGAGCTGCCCATGCCGCGGCGGGAACGACCGCCGGCACCACGGTATCGAACACCGCCAGCGTCGCCTATACGATCGGCGGCGCGGCGCAGACGCCGGTTGCGTCCAATGCCGCGGCCTTCCTGGTCGATCGCAAGGTCAACGTCACGGTCGCGCAGGTCGGTGGACAGGCGACGGTGGTCAGCTTCGGC
Organism: Sphingomonas sp. SRS2; assembly: GCF_000971055.1. Lineage (GTDB taxonomy): Bacteria > Pseudomonadota > Alphaproteobacteria > Sphingomonadales > Sphingomonadaceae > Rhizorhabdus. The sequence continues at coordinate 10,893 of NZ_LARW01000058.1, read as the reverse complement.
GAGACCGACCAGGTCATCGCCTTCACCGTCACCAACAACACCAACGCGACGCAGGATTTCAGGCTGGTCGGCGTGCAGCAGCTGGCGCTGGTCGCGACGCTGCTCGGCCATGCGGACAATTATGCGGTCGATAACTTCCGCGTGTTCGTCGACGTCAACGGCAACAACGTCTACGACGCCGGCGATACCGCGACCTATATCGACGAACTTGCGCCCGACCAGAGCAAGACCGTGTTCATCGTCGCGGATATCCCCGGCACCGGACCAAGCGATGCGATCGCGGGCGTCGTCCTGACCGCGATCGCCGCGGCGGGCGGCGGCGGCGGCTCGTTGGGCTCCGATCTGATCGCCACGCTGCTGGGTGACACCGCCAACGCAATCGACAATGTGTTCGCCGACGCCGCCGGCGCCGTCGATCTCGTGCGCGACGGCAGGTCTTCGGCGCTGGGCGAATATAACATCGGCTCGACCGCGCTCGACGTGAACAAGATAGCGACGACGATCAGCGATCCGATCAACGGCGCGCTGTTGCCGAAGGCGATCCCCGGCGCGGTCGTGGAATATTGCATCCAGGTCCAGAACACCGGGTCGGGCGCGGCTACCGACATAGCAGTGACCGACACCATTCCCGATCACTCGACCTATGTCGCGGGTAGCCTGTTCGTGAACGGCACCACGCTGCTCGGCGCGTGTAACGGCGATGGCAACAACGAGGATGACGACGCCACCGGCGCCGACGACAGCGACACCGTCACCGGTTCGTTCGATGGTTCGAAGATCGCGTCGAAAATCTCGACCCTTGCCGCCGGGGCGACGCGGACGACGCGTTTCCGGGTGACGCTGAACTGATCTAAGTTGTTCGGAATAAACATCTTTACCTCGTCCGTGCGGTCGGGGAGGGGCGGAGCCTTGACCAGGCTTCGCCTTCCCCGGCCGCGCGCGATACTACTCGGCCTCGCCGCCGCTGTCTCGACGGCGGCGGCGGGTGCCGAGACCATTTCCAATATGGCGACGATGTCCTTCCGCGACGGCCCGGCCGCGCATGTCGTGACGTCGAACACCGTATCGCTGAATCGCGCGGTGGGTCTGCCCGCTTCGGTCCGCTTCACCCGCTTGACCGCCGCTTTTACCAGCGATCTCCCGGCCGCGACCTGCCGGAATGGTAGCCTCACTGTCACCGACGAAGCCGGCCACGCCGATGACGCGCCGACGAGCGCCTATCGCGACAGCAAGAGCTACGCGCATGACGTGCATGTTCTGGTCGAACTGACCAATCCTTCGGGAAATGACGACCCGGCGCTTGCCGAGACGTCGGACATCGTCATCCGGTCCGACCGTGGCGACGTCGAGCATCTCACCCTCAGGGAAACCGCGCCGGACAGCGGCATGTTCGCCGGCGCGATTCATAATCGCTCGGCTCCGATCGTTGTCGAGGACTGCGCGCTTCAGACCATCGCACGTGAAAAAATCACGGTCGACTTTGACGGGTCGCATGAGGGAACCAACAATGCCAGCGATATTGCGCTGATTGATCCATATGGGTTCGTTTTCGACTCTCTGACGGGCAAGCCCGTCGATGGCGTCACTGTTTCCCTGATCAATGTCGACACGGGGCGGCCCGCCGAGGTTTTCGGTGACGACGGCATTAGCGCCTATCCGTCGACAGTCGTCTCGGGCCAGACCGTCACCGATGCCGGCGGCGCTGTTTATTCGGCGGAAAACGGCCGTTATCGCTTTCCGCTGATCGCGCCGGGACGGTATCGGCTGCAGGTCGATGCGCCGACCGGCTATAGCGCGCCGTCGACGGTGGCGCCCGCCGGTCTGGCGACGCTGGAAGGTCCGAACGGCGCCTATCTCGTCATGGACGCCTCCTATGGCCGCAATTTCCTGCTCGATCAGGTCGATCCGCTCCAGGTCGATATCCCGATCGACCCCAGCGGCGGCGAATTGTCGCTCGACAAGATAGCGTCGGCGCGCACGGCGGCGCCGGGCGATACTGTCCAGTATCGACTGCGCCTCGCCAATCGCGACGGGTCGATCGTTATTCCGGGAGTCACCATCACAGATATATTGCCGCCGGGGATGCGCTATCGCCGGGGGTCGACGCGCGGCGTGGCCGAGCCCGATGTCAGTGCCGATGGCCGTTCGCTGATCTTCCGGCCCGGCGTCATGGCCCCCGGAAGTTCGCTCGAAATCCGCTACAGCGTCACCATCTCGCCCGGTGCGCCGGTCGGCGAGGCGCTCAATCGCGCGGTCGCGGTCGATGCCAGCGGCCGGCGGAGCGCCGCCGGCATCGCCGCGGTGCGGATCAGACCGCTCCTCAACAGCGATGCGCTGACCGTCGTCGGCCGCGTCACCGAGGGCGCCTGCGGCGTCACCGGCGGTGCGCGCAGGGGCGTCGCCAATGTCCGCATCCTGATCGAGGATGGAACCTATGTGGTTACAGACCGCGATGGCCTCTATCATATCGAGGGCATCCGGAGGGGTCGCCATGTCGTCCAGCTCGACACGCAGAGCCTGAAGCCGGGCCTGTCGCCGGTCGATTGCGATCCCGACACGCGCTCGGCGGGGCGCGCCTTCTCGCGCTTCGTCGAGGGGCAGGGCGGCACGCTCCAGCGGGTGGACTTCAACCTGCTGCGCGATCCGGCCGTTGCGGACGCCGCCGAAAGCAAGGCTTCGGTCGCCATCGCCGACGACGCGGCGGCAGCGGGCAATGGCGTCGACTGGCTCGATTGGGCAGGCGAGGAAAGCGGAGTCGACTGGCTCTTTCCGATGATCGACCATAATCCGCGCGCGCCGGTGCTCCGCGTCGTCATCAGGCATCTGCCCGGACAGGCGACCGACCTGCGCCTCAACGGCGCGCCGGTCGACGAACTCGCCCGCGATCAGGGCGACGGCAATGCGAAGGTCGCCATCGCCAAATGGACCGGCCTGCCGCTGCGCGAAGGCGACAATCTGCTCGAAGCGCGCATCATGGACGCGTCCGGAAAGCTGGTGACCACGCTCACCCGCACCGTCCATTATGCCAATGTCGCGGCGCATGCCGAATATCTCCCGGCGCGGTCGAACCTTGTCGCCGACGGCATCAACCGCCCAGCTATTGCGGTGCGGCTTACCGATCGCGACGGCAAGCCGGTGCGCAAGGGCACCCCCGTCAGCTTCGAGATCGATCAGCCTTACACCGCGGCGATCGAGGCCGAGGCGCAGGACGAAAAGCCGCTCGAAGGCCTCGGCCGCGCTCTGCCCACCGCGCGCGTCGCGGGCGACGACGGCGTCGCGCTGATCGCGCTCGAGCCGACGGCGCAGGCCGGCGCGGCGCATATCGTCATCAAGTTCACCCAGGATGGCCAGACCCGCACCGTGGAGCTTCGCCCCTGGCTGCAGGCGGCGGCGCGCGAATGGGTCGTGGTCGGCTTCGGAGCGGGCACGGTCGGCCACACCATCCTGTCGGGCAAAGCGCGCAAGGCGGGAATGCCCGGCAAGAGCGACAGCTTCACCGATGGCCAACTCGCCTTCTACGCCAAGGGCCGGATCAAGGGCAGCTGGCTGCTGACCATGGCCTATGACAGCAACCGGAAGCTTGATCGCGATCACGGCCTGCTGTCGGCGATCGATCCGGACCGCTACTACACCGTCTATGGCGACGGCACGAACCAGGGCTATGACGCCGCGACGCGCGGCAAGCTTTACCTGCGGCTCGAGCGCAAGCAATTCTATGCGCTGTACGGCGATTATCAGACCAACCTGACCCAGGCGCAGCTGACCCGCTTCAGCCGCACGCTGAACGGCCTCAAGGGAGAGTTTCGCGGCCGGATGGTCTCCTTCACCGGCTTCGCCGCGAACAGCGCGGAAAGCGCCGCGCGTGACGAGATCCAGGGCAGCGGCCTGACCGGTCCCTATCGCCTGCGCGGCCGCGCGATCGTCCCGAACAGCGAGCAGGTGCGGATCGAAATCCGTGATCGCCTGCGCTCGGAACTGATCGTCGAGACGCGCAACCTGACCCGGCATATCGACTATGACATCGACACCGACCGGGGCACGCTGATATTCAAGTCGCCGGTGCTGTCGCGCGATGCGGATGGCAATCCGGTTTTCATCGTCGTCGATTACGAACTGTACGGCGCCGGCGTGAAGCGGCTGGTCGCGGGCGGCCGCGCCGCGGTGTCGCTGCTCGACGACAAGGTCGAGATCGGCGCAACGATGCTGCGCGACGAGACGAGCGGCGCGGCGACGGTCGGCGGCGTCGACCTGAAGGCGAAGATCGCGCAGAACACCGAGCTGCGCGTCGAAGCGGCTGCGGGCGGGCAGGGTGGCGATACATCCGACCGCGCTTATCTCGCCGAGGTCGAGCATCATGATGCCCGGATCGATCTGCTCGCCTATGTCCGCCAGCAGGATCAATATTACGGCGTGAGCCAGCAGAATGTCGTCGAGGCGGGCACCCGCAAGTTCGGCGCCGACGGCCGGGTCAAGCTGACGAGCAGGATCGCCCTGAACGCTGCCGCCTGGCACCAGCAGTCGCTGACCGGTCCGGCGAAACGCGACGCGCTCGACGCGCGCGCCGAATGGCGCGGCAACGGCGCGAGCTTCCACGCCGGAGTCAAGCTGGCGAGTGATATAGGCGTCGGCAACCTCGCCAGGAAATCACAGCTGCTCACCATGGGCGGATCGAAGGACCTGTTCGACGGCAAGCTGCTCGTCGCGGCGGAGAACCAGCTTGCGCTGGGCGGCCAGAAGGACAGCGTCGATTTCCCGATCCGCCGCACGATCGACGCCAGCTACAAATTCACCGAATCGGTTCGCCTGATCGCCGGCTACGAGACAGCAAAGGGTGAGCGCTATTCGGCGCGCGGCCTGCGGCTGGGCTTCGATGTCGAGCCATGGAAGGGCGCGAAGCTCACCAGCACCGTTAACCATGAGGCGGTTGGCGAAAGCGGCCCGCGCAGCTTCGCGCAGTTCGGCATGTCGCAGTCGCTGCCGATCGGCGAAAAGTGGACGGTCGATGCCGCGCTCGACATGAGCAAGACGGTGAGCGGGCGCATTCCCGCGGGCGCGGTGGTCAATCCGCTGCATCCGGTGGCGCTGGGCGGCACGCTCGGCCAGGACGGCAATATCAACGAGGATTACCGTTCGATCAGCCTGGGGGCGTCGTGGCAATCGGGCAGCTGGTCATGGAACGGCCGCGCCGAGCATCGTACCGGGGACAGTTCGACCCGCTGGGGCGTCACCAGCAACGTCATGCGCCGACTGGGCGAGGGCCGGACGATCGCGTCGTCGGTTCGTCTGTACCACATCCGGGAAAAGGATGGCGCGATCGCGGCGGCGATGTCGGGCGATATCGCGATTGCCTGGCGTCCGCTCGACAGCCGCTGGTCGATCCTCAACCGCACCGAGCTGCGCTACGAGCGCGGCGACGCCGGGGTCGGCACGGGCAATCTGCTCGGTGTCGGCACCGCCAATGGCGCCGATGCGCTGTCGACCCGGATCATCAACAATCTCGTGGTCAACTGGCGCGACGGGCGCGAGGGTGAGGATCATCGCTGGGAGGCGTCGCTCTATTATGGCGTCAAATATGTCCGCGGCCGCTTCGACGACGACCGGTTCGACGGGCTGATCGACGTCACCGGCTTCGATCTGCGCCGCGATATCGGCCGCCGCATCGACATCGGCGTCAGCGGTAGCGTCCAGCATGCCTGGACCGAAAAGGCGGTCGCCTTCAGCATCGGCCCATCGGTCGGCGTGACCCCGGTGGACAACGTCTGGATCAGCCTCGGCTATAATCTTAAGGGCTTCCGCGACCGCGATTTCGAGGACAACCGCTATCTGCGGCAGGGGCCTTATGTGACGATGCGTCTGAAGTTCGACCAGCAAAGCATGGCTGCGCTCGGCGGCAAGATCGGGGGGATGTTCCGATGAAACGCTTGTTCCTGATCCTCATGCTCTCGCTGGCGGGCCTCGCCTCTGCCCCGGCCGGCGCGGCCCTGACCGTCAGCAAATCGTCGGTCGCGGTGTGGGATCCCTATAATAAATTCCTGCTGCCAAAGGCGATCCCGGGCGGTCTGGTCGAATATACGATCACTGTGTCGAACGCGCTGTTCCAGTCCACGGCGCGCAACGTCACGATCAGCGACGCGATCCCCGCGAAAACGAAATTCTATGTGGGGTCGGTGTCGGTGTCGACCTTGCTGACCAACGTGACCTACACTGCCGCCGGCGGGTTGGAATATTCGAGGGACAATGGTACGAGCTGGAATTACACGCCGTCCGCCGATGCCGATGGCGGCGACGCTAGCGTCACCAATATCCGCGTGACTACCGGGGGCAGCCAGCTGGCGACCCAGAGCTTCAGCATCGTCTTCCGCGTCATCGTCAAATAGGCCGGGGGTTGACCGACCCGGCCTGCGCCGCCAAGCGGCTCCGCGTAAAGGAGCCGCCGTGGTCGAGACCTATATCCTGACGCTGTCCTGTGTCGATCATCCCGGCATCGTCGCCGCCGTGTCGACCTCGCTCGCGCGGCATGGCGCCAATATCATCGAGGCGCAGCAGTTCGACGATCTGCTGACCGGCCATTTCTTCATGCGTGTCGAGTTCGCGCTGGTCGGCGGCGCATCGATCGCGCAGCTTGAGGCGGGCTTCGCCCCGGTCGCCGCCGATCACGGGCTCGACCACCGTTTCCGCGCCTCGTCGGCACGCAAGCGTGTCCTGCTGCTCGCCAGCAAGTTCGACCATTGCCTCGCCGATCTCCTCTATCGCTGGAAAATCGGCGAGCTGGCGATGGAACCCGTGGGGATCGTCGCCAACCACCCGCGTGAGACCTATGCCCATCTCGATTTCGGCGATATCCCCTTCCACCATCTGCCGGTGAACAGGGACAACAAGTCCGAGCAGGAGGCACGGATCAAGGCGATCGTGAGCGACAGCGACGCCGATCTCGTCGTGCTCGCCCGCTATATGCAGATATTGTCGGATGACCTGGCCGGTTTCCTGTCGGGCCGCTGCATCAACATCCACCATAGCTTCCTGCCGGGCTTCAAGGGCGCGAAGCCCTATCATCAGGCGCATGCGCGCGGGGTGAAGCTGATCGGTGCGACCGCGCATTTCGTGACGCCCGACCTCGATGAGGGGCCGATCATCGATCAGGATACCGAACGCGTCAGCCACCGCGACACCCCCGACGACCTCGTCCGCAAGGGCCGCGACATCGAACGCCGCGTCCTCGCGAGCGCGGTGCGCGCCTTCCTCGAAGACCGCGTGCTGATGAACGGCGCGAACACGGTGGTGTTCAGCTGAGGCATCCCGGGTGAGCCGTCATGCCAGCCTCCGTTGGGGTGACGCCTATTTGGCCGGACTCGTCCTGAACGCCGCCACTATCTCCGCGCCGCGCTTCGCTTCAAGCGCCCCGCATGAATTGATCTGCTCCACCGTCCGGTCGAGCGCGAGCGCGCCGCGCTTATATTGCACGACCTTGGGGCGATAAGCCGCCTCGACCGCCTTCGCCTTTTCGACCGAACAATATCGCCCCGGCACGGTCGGCAGGCGGTTGGCGGCGAAGATGCCGCTGCCCTTGACCAGCACGTCGTAATTTCGGATCGACCAGTCATAGGTCATGTCGCGGGTCTCGGGCTCCAGCGCCATCACCTGGACGAGGTTGATCTTGTCGCTGACCCGCATCCGCTTGTCGTCGATATGATCGAGCAGCCAGCGGCCGGTCTCGGCCTTGCCGGTGCCGGACAGCGCGCTCAGTGCGCTGTCGCGGAACAGCGTGTCGTCGCTGCTCATCGCCTTGTCGAACAGGCTTTCGACCGCCGGCGTCCCGCCCACCGCCAGATAGGCGCTCAGCCCATCGGTGAAGAAGGCCTGGTCGAGCGCGGTCTTGTCGCCGCCCAGCCAGGCGGTCGCGGCGGCGGCGAGGCGGGTGCGCAACGCCTTGTCCTCGGCCTCACCCGCGACAAGCGAGACGAGGTCGGCGCGCAGCTTCTGCCGGTCGCCATTGTCGGCTTCATAGACGCCCGCGCGCGGATCGAAGCCGATCGCGGCGAGCTTCGGCCCATAGGTGCTGGCGATGAAGGCGCGATAGCCCGGCAGTGCATCGCCCGCGATCATGCCGCGCTGTCGCAGGCCGGAAAGCCGCAACCCGCCGTCGACGGCAGCGCCCGAATAATCGTTCGACGCCATTGCCTTGGCCGCATCGATCAGCAGCGCCGGCGCGACCTCGCCCGCGCGGAACCCCGCCCACAGGCTGTCGGTCAGCGCCAGCGCCTCGCCCGATTCCAGCTTTGCGGCATCGGCGATCAGCGTCCGCCATTCGGCCTCGGGCAGCGAGAAGCGGTAATAGCCGGTGCCCCCGGCATTCGCCATGATCGCGCCCTTGCCGGTCAGCTTGACGCTGCCCGTCGCCTGATCGAGCAGGCTGCATTCGCGCGTCTCGCCGACGCGGACGCACAGCGGAATGATCCAGCTCTGCTGCGGCAGCTCGGTGCCGAGCAGCGCATAGCGTTTTTGGCTGACGGTTAGGCCGTCTTTCGCGCGCTCGATCCGCACCACGGGCACGCCCTGCTGGTCGACGAAGCTCTTGAGCGAGGCGAGCAGGCGCGTGTCGTGCGCCGCCTCGGCGAGCGAGCCGAAGAACTGCTCGGTATTGGCGCTGCCATAGGCATAACGCTTGAGGTGGAGGCGGACGCCGTCGCGGAACTTCTCGTCGCCCATATAGGCGGCGATCATCGACACGACATGGCCGCCTTTGCCATAGGTGACCTGGTCGAAAGCGCTGTCGATCTCGCCATTGGTCCTGATCGGCTGGTGGATCGGCCGCCCGGCCTTCAGCGCGTCGATGTTCATCGCCGCGAAGCCCTCGTCGAGCGCGCCGGCCCAGATCTTCAGGTCGGGCCGCCATTCATCGCCGATGCGATAGCCCATCCAGTTGGCGAAGCTCTCGTTGAGCCAGAGATCGTCCCACCAGACCGGGGTGACGAGATCGCCGAACCACTGGTGCGCCAGCTCATGCGCCACGACCATGCCGAAGGTCTTTTTCTGGTCGGTCGATGCGCCCTTGTCGAGCAGCAGGATCGTGTCGCCATAAATGTCCGCGCCCGCATTCTCCATCGCGCCCGGCATCACCGGCGAACCGATCTGGTCGAGCTTGGGGAAGGGGAAGGGCGTCGCGAAATATTTTTCGAGCAGCTCGACGATCGGTCCGGTGTTTTCCAGCGCGAAGTCGAGCTTGTCCTTATAGGGCTGAGTCCCGATGATGCGGACCGGCAGCGGCTCACTGCGGACTGTGGTCGCCTTGGCGGTGCCGCTCGCGGTCGCATAGGGGCCGACGACGAACGCCACCAGATAGGTCGGCAGCGGCCTGGTCGGCATGAAGTCATGGCGGATGAGATCGCCCACCTTGGTCGTCTTCACATCGGGGGCGTTGCTTACCGCGACATGGCCGGGCCGCGTGGTCAGCGATACGGTGAACGGGGTCTTGTAGCCGGGCTGATCGAAGCTCGGGAAAGCGGCGCGCGCGTCGATCGACTGGAACTGGGTCCAGACATACCACTGCTCACCGACCTTGATCCGGTAGATCCCCGCCGGGCTTTCGCCGAACGGCGCGTCATAGTCGAATATCAGCGTCGCCTTGCCCGACGGCAGCGGCGCCGCGAAATCGAGACGCGCGACGCCGGTTGAATCGACCTCGCTATAGACCGCCTTGATCGTCTTTCCGCCGACTTTCGCGATCGCCCCCGACACCTTCAGGTCGCGGCCATGGAGATAGAGCGAACTAGTGGCGCCCTTCAGCGTGACGTCGATCTCCGTGTGCCCGGAAAAGCGCTCCTGATCGGGCAGGATCGTCAGGTCGAGCCGATAGGCGCTGGGCGTCGCGGCGTCGGACAGGATGCCAAGCGGCACCGGTTCGGCGGTGGGCGCGGCGGCAGGGAGGGCGGTCGAGAGCGCGGCCAGGGCGACGGCGGCGAGCAGATTTTTCATGTGGCATCCTCTTGGGGAGATGCACTGGTCATATAGTTGAGTAACACACCTCGCAAGCCGGCTAGTTGTTCTCTATTTGTTCTTGAATTATAGGATTCGGCTATGTAACCCTGTTCGGCAGCAATGTGGCTATGATGCATGGAGTATGCAGATGGCTGATGACCGCAAGCGTGGCGCGACCCCGCTTCTAGATAGTTATCGGTGGGCGGATTCCTACAAGGCCTGGGGTTCTATAAGGGCAATGTATACGAGAATTTCGCTCAAGGGGCTGCAAACGAGATGCGAGATTCTTATTGGGCCAAGAAAAGAAAGCGGTGGTGAGGGGGATATGGCAAGCGAGAACATGCGTTGGATATCGGCATGGCTTGGGGTTATGCTCTGGCTATCTTATCCCTTCATTTTCTACAGGACGTCGAAAGTAGAACTTGAATATATCATTTTGAAAAATCCTGATTTCTTCAATGATCATCTGCCGATACTGGAATTCCTGTTCATACCAGCCTTCGTGCTGACATTTGCCTATTTATTCGCGCGTTTCGCGTTCACGATCTACGCTCCGCCCGCTGACGAGCGATCGGGCAAATGGTCGCTGGCGGCGACGAGCAGCGGAGACGAAGCATTTCCGGTTGTTCAGATCGCTGCAGTTCTTGGTGCAAGCTGGTCTGTGTACCAGTTGTCGCACCTGCCGCCCTTGGCGGCATATTGGTATTTGCCGGTTTATTGGGTTGCTTGGATTTTATGGTTCATCACCGCCGCCGCTGTCAGTTGGCCCAGCAAGGATTCCGGTGACTAGTTTGCCTAGGGTCCGGACCCATAAATGGGATTCCCACGGCGGCTCGGATGTGATTCAGGCTCTGCGACAGCAGGAGCGTGGATTTGAGCGAGTTTTGGTTGAGTGAACAGCAGTTCGAGCGGCTTCGG
>NZ_LARW01000057.1 GCF_000971055.1 Sphingomonas sp. SRS2 | reverse complement strand
GTCGGCAGATCACGCCATGGACTGCCCGTCCGGACAATCCATAGCACTGCCTCCAAAAATAGACGGTTGTTCCTCCCGCTTCGTCCCGGGTCGGTCGGCTTACCCAGACAATGCGGTTCCATCTTTGCCCACTGGGCGTCGGTCAGTACGAAGCGTTCCATCCAAAGTGTGAATCACATCTCCCCAAAAATGTGAATCCTAAATCCCCACAACCCCTAGAGTCCGGTGATCAGTTCGACCGCCAGTTCGCGAAGATGCTGTGGCGCTTCGCGGTCTGGGTCGCCATGCGCGACGATGCACGCGACATCGGGCAGCGGCGGCAACAGCCCCGGCGCGATGATGGGCAGATCGCGCAGAAACAGACCGGTCCGGCTGGTAACGCCCAGGCCGGAAGCGACCGCCGCGCGCAAGGTGGACAGGTTGGGCGTCTCGACCGCGATCCGCCACGGCCGCCCGGCGGCGTCGAGCGCGGCTATCGCGGCCTCGCGGAAGCGGCACGGCTTTTCGAGGACCGCCAGTGGCAGCTCGGCCCTGGTGATCAGGTCGTCCTCGCCAAACCATATGCTCGGCGCGGTGCGCACCGCATGCGGATCGCCGGGCGCGGCATAGCCGATCAGCAGATCGAGCTGGCCGCGTCCGAGCATCTCCTGCAGCTCGGCGGTCCCCGCGACACGCGCGAAAATCTGCGCATCGGCATGAAGCTCCGCGAAACGCGCGAGCAGACCCGACAGCAGGAGATCGGCAAAGTCCTGCACCATGCCGACGCGCACCGGACCCGCGAACTGACCCGCGGTCACGGCCGCGAGCGCCTCGTCATGCAGCGCGAGTATGCGGCGCGTATAGCCGAGCAGCAGATCGCCCGCCGAGGTGAGCGCCAGCCGCCGGCCCTCGCGATGGAACAGCGGCCGCTGCACCAGTTCCTCGAGTCGCTTGATCTGCAGGCTGAGCGCGCTCTGGGTGACGAAGACCTGTTCCGCGGCGTTGAGCATCGAGCCGGTATCGACGATCGCGACGAAGCTGCGAAGCATGTTGGTGGGCAGGTTGACGGCCATGATGATCCTTTTGCCAGCCGGGGGGCAGCGCAGCTTTACGGCCCTAAAGCCTTTCTGTGCGGCCTGTGTCAGCCAGTGAAAAAGCCAGCCATTCCGGCGTTATCGAACTGAATAAAGCAATTCTTATAGGTCTTAACAGCTAAACTCTATTGAATCGATAGAGTTTTAATTGACCCTAGAGAACATGAACCGTCATTCCTCCTCCGCCGCATCGGCGCTGCTGCGATCCCGCTGGGTTTCGCCGGTCCTGCTCCTTGTCTTGTGGGAGGCCGCGTCGCGCTCCGGCCTGATCCCCGAACATACGCTCGCCGCGCCTTCGACGGTCGTTGCCACCCTGTTCGGCATGATCCGTTCGGGCGAATTGCCGTCGAACCTGCTCGTCTCTTTCGGGCGGGCGGCGCTGGGCCTCGGCATCGGTGTGGCGCTGGGCGTGGCGCTTGGCCTCGTCGCCGGCCTGTCGCGGCAGGGCGAGGTGCTGGTCGACCCGCTGATGCAGATCAAGCGGACGATCCCGGTGGTGGCGCTGGCGCCGCTCTTCATCGTCTGGTTCGGGATCGGCGAGACACCCAAGGTCCTGTTGATCGCCTTCGCCGCGATGTTCCCGCTCTACCTCAATCTCTACAACGGCATTCGCGGGGTCGACAAAAGGCTGGTCGAGGGCGCGCTGAGCTTCGGGCTCAACCGCTGGCAGCTGGTCGTCCATGTGATCCTGCCTGGCGCCTTGCCTTCACTGCTCGTCGGGCTGCGCTATTCGCTGACCATCTCGATCGTGATGCTGGTGATCGCCGAACAGATCAACGCCAGCGCCGGGCTCGGCTTCCTCGTCAACAACGCACGCGACTTCATGCGCACCGACATCATCGTCGTCTGCCTGATGGTTTACGCGCTGCTCGGCCTCGGCGCCGATCTCCTTGTCCGCATCGTCGAGACCCGGGCGCTCGCCTGGCGTCCCAAGCTCGTGGAGGCCTGATCCCATGACCGTGTCCCTGTTCCCCGGCGTCACCCAGATCCAGCCCGTCGTCCGGCTGCGCGACTTCTCGCGCTCCTTCGGCGACACCACCGTCCTCGACGGGCTCGATCTCGACATCGCTCCCGGCGAATTCGTGGCGCTGCTCGGCCATTCGGGCAGCGGCAAGACCACCCTGCTGCGCACGCTCGGCAATCTCGATCAGGCACATGGCCAGGATGTGACCATCCCCAGCGCCCGCGCCGTGGTGTTCCAGGACTCGCGCCTGCTGCCGTGGAAGCGGGTGTGGAAGAATGTCGTGCTCGGTCTGCCGGGCCGGGGCGCCCGCGCCCGGGCCGAGGCGGCGCTGGCCGAGGTCGGCCTGTCGCACCGCATCGATGCGTGGCCGCTGACGCTGTCGGGCGGCGAGGCGCAGCGCACCGCGCTGGCCCGCGCGCTGGTCCGCCAGCCCGAACTGCTGCTGCTCGACGAGCCGTTCGCCTCGCTCGATGCGCTCACCCGGCTGCGGATGCACGAGCTGGTGCTCAACCTGTGGCGTGCGCACCGCCCCGCCGTCCTGCTCGTCACTCATGACGTCGACGAGGCTATCGCGCTCGCCGACCGTGTCCTCGTCCTCGCCAAGGGCCGTTTCATTGCCGAGGAGCGGATCGAGGCCGAACGCGGCCAGCGCACCGCCAGCGTCCGCGATCTGCGCCGCCGGCTGCTCGGGCATCTCGGCGTCACCGCGCAGACCGGCTCCTATGCCGATACCGTCGCCGGGGCGGCGGGCCTGCTGGAGGCCGCCGAATGAGCGCGCTCTCACTCATCCATGCGAGCGACACGCAAGTCGCCCGCCTCGCCGCCTTCGTCGACGATCTGCGCGCGCTGATCGTCTATAGCGCCAGCGAAGACGAACTGCTGTCGTATGGCCGCGCGCTGCTCGCCGAGCTGGTCCGGCATGACGACTGGCTGCCCGACGCCTATGCCGCGTCGTCCGCGCAACGATATCAGCAATATCCGCTCCACATTGATTCCGCCGGCCGCTTCTCGGTGGTCAGCTTCGTCTGGGGACCGGGACAGGCGACCCCGATCCACGATCACCGCGTCTGGGGTCTGGTCGGCGTGCTGCGCGGCGCCGAGCTTGCCGAAAGCTTTGCCTTCGACTCCGAAGGCGCCCTCCGTTCGACCGGCCCCGCACAGCGACTGGGGGCGGGGTCGGTCGACGCCGTATCGCCGCGCATCGGCGATATCCATCGTGTCGCCAATGCCTATGACGATCGTGTCTCGATCAGCATCCATGTCTATGGCGCCGACATCGGCCGGGTCGAGCGCGCGACCTATGACCGGAGCGGCGCGCCCAGCCGCTTCGTGTCCGGCTATGCCGGCCTGCCGGCGCTGATCGCATGACCGCGCCCATCACCCCGCGCGACATCCGCGCCGCGCTGATCGCACGTGGCGAAATCGCTATCGTCGACCTGCGCGACGAGGCCGCCTTCGCGACCGGCCATCCGTTGTTCGCGAGCCAGCTCCCGCCGGGTCGGATCGCGATCGAGGCGGCGAACAGATTTCCCCGCAAGGATGCGCCAATCGTCCTCTACGACAATGGCGAGGGGCTGACCGACGCCGCCGCCGAGCGCTTCTGCGCCCTGGGCTATAGCGATGTCCGCCGCCTCGACGGTGGCCTTCGGGCCTGGGCCGATGCCGGCTACGAACTGTTCGAGGACGTCAACAGCTACTCAAAGGCGTTCGGCGAGCTGGTCGAGCATCGCCGCGGCACCCCGTCGCTCGCCGCGCCCGAGGTCCAGGCGCTGATCGACGGCCAGGCCGACATCGCGATCCTCGACGCGCGCCGCTTCGACGAATTCAACACCATGGCCCTGCCGGGCGGAATCAGCGTGCCGGGCGCCGAGCTGGTGCTGCGCGCGGCGACCATCGCACCCGATCCGGATACGACGATCATCGTCAACTGCGCGGGTCGCACGCGCAGCATTGTCGGCGCCCAGTCGTTGATCAATGCCGGCCTGCCCAATCGCATCGTCGCGCTGCGCAACGGCACGATCGGCTGGACACTGGCGGGCCAGACGCTCGATCATGGGCGCGAACAACGCTTTCCCGATGTCGGCCCCGGCGATGCCGAAGCCGCACGGCACCGCGCCCGCAATGTCGCCTATCGCGCGGGGGTGAAGCAGGTCGACACGTTCGAACTCGCCGCGCTCGCCGCCGATGCGAGCCGTACCCTCTACCGCTTCGACGTCCGCACGCCCGAGGAATATGCCGCCGGTCATCTGCCCGGCTTCCTGTCGGCACCAGGTGGCCAGCTGGTCCAGGAGACCGACCATTTCGCGCCCGTGCGCGGCGCGCGGATCGTGCTGGCGGAAGATGCCGGCGGTGCGCGGGCGGACATGACCGGATCGTGGCTCGCGCAGCTGGGATGGGAAGTCTATGTGCTCGCCGCCGCTGCCGAGGGCAACGAAACCGGCAACCCGCATGCCATTCCGCCCCGTGGCCCGGAGGGCCGCTACCGCCGTCCCTATGAGGGCACCGACAATCCCGCCGCGGCGATGCAGGCTTATCTCGACTGGGAATATGGGCTGGTCGATCAGCTCGCCCGCGACGGCACCCACGGCTTCTTCGTCATTTGATCTTCATCCCATCGAGGAGACACCCATGCCCGTCAATTTCATCGGCTATATCGGCTTCAACAATGACAGCGAGATCCACGGCCTTCGTCAGATCCGCCCGCTCGACAAGGATTATGTCGAGGCGGCGGCGCGCGCGCAGGAGGATGGCGGCTTCGATCGCGTGCTGATCCCGTTCGGATCGAACAGTCCGGAAAGCCAGATCGTCGCCGCGCACGCCGCCGCGATCACCACGAAGCTCGGTTTCCTGATCGCGCACCGCCCGGGCTTCACCCAGCCGACCGTCGCGGCGCGCCAGCTCGCCACGCTCGACCAGCTGTCTGGCGGCCGGATCGCGGTCCACATCATCACCGGCGGCGCCGACGAGGAGATGGCCAAGGACGGTGATGTCTCGAACAAGGTGCAGCGCTATGCGCGCACCGACGAATATCTGAAAGTGCTGCGCCAGGAGTGGACCGCCGACCAGCCCTTCGATCATGACGGCGACTTCTACCGCATTCGCGGCGGCTATGCGGCGGTCAAGCCGCAGAACCTGCCGGTGTTCTTCGGCGGATCGTCGCCCGAGGCGATCGACGTCGCCGGCCGTCATGCCGATGTCTATGCGCTGTGGGGCGAGACCCAGGATCAGGTGCGCGAGGCCGTCGCCACGATCCGTACCTCGGCCGCGCGCTATGGCCGCCGTCCGGGCTTCTCGCTGTCGCTACGCCCGATCATCGCCGATACCGAGGAGGCGGCCTGGAAGCGCGCCGACGAGATCGTCGAGATCGTTCGCGATATCCGCGAGAAGAACCGCGCCGCGACCAGCGATCATGCCCCGCCCAATGCCGGATCGCAGCGTCTGCTGCAGACCGCCAGCGCCGGCTATCGCGCCGACAAGCGGCTGTGGACGGGTCTTGCCGCCATCGCGGGTGCGCAGGGCAATTCGACCGGGCTTGTCGGCACCCCCGAACAGGTCGCCGATGCGCTGATCGACTATTATGATCTTGGGATCGATCATTTCCTGATCCGCGGCTTCGATCCGCTCGGCGACGCCGTCCAATATGGCCGCGAACTCCTGCCGCTTGTCCGCGAGCGCGTCGCGCGTCGCGATGCCCAGCACGCTCAGGAAAAGGCGGTCGCGTGAAGCGCTTCGCTCTCTGCTTCGCGGCACTGCTCGCGCTCACCGCCTGTGGCGGGGCGGCGAGCAGCGACACCGAAATACTCCATGTCGGCAGCCAGCGCGGCGGCGCCAAGGCGCTGATGCTTGCGAGCGGCGCGCTCGATGGCGCGTCATATGAGGTCGAATGGTCCGAATTCCCTGCCGCGCAGCATTTGCTGGAAGCGATCGGCGGCGGTGCGGTCGATGTCGGCCTGGTCGGCGACGCGCCCTTCATGTTCGCCTATCAGAGCGGCAGCCGGATCAAGGCCGTGGCGGCGCATTATGTCGAGGCTCGGCCAATGGGCGCGCTCGCGCTCGTCGTGCCCAAATCCTCGCCGGTCCGCTCGCTCGCCGATCTCAAGGGCCGCAAGATCGCCACGACGCGCGGTTCGATCGGCCATTATCTGGTGATCCGCGCGTTGCAGCAGGCGAAATTGCCGCCCGACTGGGTAAGCTTTGCCTTCCTGCCGCCCGGCGACGCGAAGGCGGCGTTCAGCTCGGGTGCGATCGATGGCTGGTCGACCTGGGCACCCTATCTGCTGCCTGCCATCAATGAAGGCGCGCGGACGATCGTCGATGGGCATGACCTGGTCAAAGGCTATAGCTTCGCCGTCGCCAGCGACGACGCGATCAGGTCCAAGCCAGCGCTTCTGGCGGACTATCTCCGCCGCGAGGCTAAGGCGCTCGCCTGGGCCCGTGCGAACCCCGACGCCTATGGTGCGGTGCTGGCCCGCGAAACCGGCCTGCCGATCGAAGTGGCGCGTGATTATGCCGTCAAGAACGGGCGCACAGCGATCCCGATCGACGACGCTTTGATCGCCGAGCAGCGCCAGACTCTTGACGATTTCCGAACGGCGGGCGCGGTCAGCGGCAATCGTCCGCTGCCCGACGGATTCGATCGGACGCTTTTCACCCGGAAGGTCGCGGCAGCGAACTAGACGACCTCCATCCAACCATAAGGGGCCACCCACCGCGAAGCCAATGTGCTTCGGGGAGAGGCGGCGTGCGCCCGACACCACATAGATTTTGGGGACCAAAGATGAAGACGATTTTGCTGACAAGTGCCGCCATATTGGCGCTCGGCATCCACGCCACCGCCATAGCTGCCGAGCCCGCCGGGACCGTCGCCGGCACGGCCCCCGCCGCCGATGTGGAAGGAGGCGACGAGGCCGGAGGAATCATCGTCACCGGCACGCGCAGCAGCACCGCGCGCACCGTCGCCGACAGCCCGGTGCCGATCGACGTGATCCGGCCGGCCGAACTGAAGGCGACTGGCCGCACCGGCCTGAAGGAGGTGCTGGGACAGATCGTGCCGTCGCTGACGATGCCCGCGCTGGGCGGCGGCGGAACCTCCGCCAGCGTGCGGCCGATATCGATCCGCGGTCTTTCGGGCGACTATCTGCTCGTCCTCGTCAACGGCAAGCGGCGGCACACGACCTCGCTGATCAACAATCTTTCGCGCATCTCGGGCGGATCGACTCCCGTCGACATCGACCTGATCCCGACCAATGCGGTCGGGCGGATCGAGGTGCTGCGCGACGGCGCCGCCGCCCAATATGGATCGGACGCGATCTCCGGCGTGATCAACATCATCCTCGATGACGCGCCGGAGGGCGGTGAGTTCAGCTCGATGGCCGGGCAGCTTTATGAAAAGGGCGGCGCGCTGCTCCAGCAGCAGGTCGGCTATGGCACGCGGATCGGCGACGGCGGTTTCGTCCGCTTCGCGATCGAGGGCAAATATCATGACCGCGCCGAAAGTTCGGCCGAGCCGATCCCGTTCGTCTACCCGCTCGTCAACGGCGCACCCGACCCGCGCGAAGCGAATGCCGATCACCTCATCGCGGGTGGCTATGGCCGCTCGAATATCGACAAGATCATCAGCGGATCGCTCAACGCCGAACTGCCGGTGGGCGACGGGCTGAAGCTCTACAGCTTCTCGACGCTCAGCTATCGCGAGATCGATGACGAGCGCGGCGCCTTTGCCGCATCGCCGATCGGCTATGGCGGCCAGGCCAACACGCAGGGCTTCAACGTTCTGCCGCAGCTTTATGCGGGCACCTTCCAGGCGCGCCGCCGCATCCAGGAGTGGGATGGGCAGGCGACGCTGGGCCTGAAGGGTGCGCTAGGCGACTGGGGTTTCGACCTGTCGACCAGCTATGGCCGGGACCATGTCAGGCTCGGCGCGCGCGGAACGCTCAATCCCTCGCTTGGGCCGGCGAGCCCGACCAGCTTTTTCATGGGCAAGCAGATCCAGGACCTGTGGGTCAGTAATGCCGACATCAGCCGCGACTATGACATCGGCCTGGCCGAAGCGCTGTCGGTCGCGTTCGGCGTCGAGCATCGCTGGGAGCGATTCCAGAACATCGCCGGCGAACCCGACAGCTATCGCGACGGCGGTTATGTGATCCCCGCGGACGGAACGCCCTTCGGCCTGGCCTATGGCGGCCGTTCGCCCTCGCCCGGCCTCGTCTCCTTCACGGGCACATCGCCCGCCGACGAAACATCGATCAGCCGCAACAATCTGGCCGCCTATGTCGACTTGTCGACGAGCATCACCCCAGGCTGGTTCGTCGGCGTCGCAGGCCGCTTCGAACATTATGACGACAGCGCGGGCAATACCGTCTCGGGAAAATTCTCCACCCGCTACGAGATTGCCCCCGGCTTCGCCCTGCGTGGCGGCGTCAACACCGGCTTCCGCGCACCTTCGCTGGCGCAGACCGGCTTTTCGACCACGCAGAATACGGTGACGGTTATCGGCGACGATCGCATCAACACCACGTCGAAGTTCCTGCCGGTCAACAGCGTCGCCGCGCTGGCGCTGGGCGCGAAGCCGCTGAAGCCGGAAAAGTCGCTGAACTTCACCGGCGGTTTCACCTTCGAACGTGGGCCGGCACGGCTGACCATCGACGCCTATCAGATCCGCGTCGACGACCGGATCGTGAAGACCGAGTTCCTCGGGACGACATCGAATGGCGGCACGGCGATCCGCAACATCCTGGTCGCCAACGGCGTCAGCAATGTCGACAGCGCGCAATTCTTTACCAATGCGATCGACACGCGCACGCGCGGCGTCGACGTGGTGGCCGAATATACGGTGCGCACCGCCGGCCTGGGCAATTTCCGGCTCAACGCCGCGTACAGCTACAACCGCACCAAAATCCTGGAGGTGATCGACAATCCGGCGCAGCTCGCTTCGCTCAACGTCACGCTGTTCGGGCGACAGGCGCAGCGCGACCTGACCGCCGCTATCCCCCGCACGAAGGTCGTGCTGTCGAACGACTGGAGCCTCGACCGCTTCCACCTGCTGCTCAGAGCGACGCGCTACGGCGGCTATACCGAATCGAGCAATGTCGCCGTCGGCGACAGGAGCTTCGGAGCGAGGTGGATCACCGATCTCGACGTCGGCTATGATCTCAGCGATCACGTCACCCTGTCGGCCGGAGCGAACAACCTGTTCGACGCCTATCCGGAGCGCAATGGCCTGATCGCCTATGACGGATCGGGCGCCTATGGCAATTTCGCGCCGTTCGGCTTCAGTGGCGGCTTCTATTATGGACGCGTTTCAGTGAAATTCTGATGCATGAATGACATAGGCGCGCCACCCCGCATCGGGCATGTGGCGATAATCGGCGCGGGGTTCTCGGGCGCGTTGCAGGCGATCAACCTGCTGCGGCACGACGGACCCCGCGTGACCCTGATCGAACGGCGCGGCAGCTTCGCGCGCGGCATAGCCTATTCGACGCCGAACGCCGCGCATCTCCTGAACGTGCGCGCCGCGAATATGAGCGCGCTGCCCGACGACCCCGATCATTTCGTCCGCTGGCTGGCGGCGACGGGCAAGGGCAAAGCGCAGAGTTTCGCCTCGCGGCAGGATTATGGGCGCTACCTGAGTGAATTGCTGCGGGAGACGATCGCCAGCACACCGGACCGGCTGATGCTGATGCGGGGTAGCGCCGCCGAACTGAAGCTGTGCGCCGACGGCGTCACCATCGGGTTCGGCAGCGGCGGACGGCTGGCGGCCGATGCGGCGGTGCTGGCGCTCGGCAATCTGCCGCCGCATGATCCGTTCGGGCTTGCCGACGCCGGATTGCCTGCCGGCCTCTACAGCGCGGATCCCTGGGCAGATGGTTTCGATCAGCCTCTCGATGATGACGACACCGTCCTCATCATCGGTACCGGGCTTACCATGGTCGATGTCGTCCTGAGCCTGGAGGCGCAGGGCTTCGGCGGGAAGATCATCGCCATCTCCCGGCGCGGCCTCGCCCCGCGGGCGCATGGCGACGCGTCGATGGCGCGTTCGTCGCTGTCAGAAAAGCCAGCGATGTACGGGTCGGCGCTTGTGCATTTCGTGCGCGAGCGGACGAGACAGGTCGGCTGGCGCGCCGCGATCGACGAGCTGCGCCCCTATACGCAGGCGATGTGGCTATCCGCGCCGCAGGCCGAACAGGGGCGTTTCCTGCGCCACATCCGCGCCTGGTGGGACGTGCACCGCCATCGCCTTTCGCCGGAGGTCGCCGCGAGGATCGATGCGTTGCGGGCGAACGGCCGGCTGCGCGTCGTCGCCGGCAAGATCTGCGAGGCCCGGGCGGTCGAGGGCGATGTCGCGATCCGGTACAGGCCCCGCCATGGCGATCGGATCGAAGTGATCACGGCGCGCCGCGTGATCAACTGCACCGGCCCGCAAGGCGACCTGCTGCGCACGCGCGAGCCGCTGTTGCAGGGACTGATGGCGGCTGGCCACATCCGGCCCGATCCGCACCGCTTCGGCATTGACGTCACCGCGCAGGCCGAGACCATCGACGTCGATGGCCATCGCAACGCCCGCCTGCTGGCGCTGGGCCCGATGACGCGAGGCACCTTCTGGGAGATCGTCGCCGTGCCCGACATCCGCACCCAGACATGGTCGGTCGCCCGGCGGTTGAGCCACGCCCATTGGGTGCAGGGGGAGGGGCTGTGACCTCCCCCCGGCCCGGCGATTCCTATCCCAGCGTCGGAATGACGAACTCCGCGCCGGCCCGGATGCCGGTCGGCCAGCGCGTCGTCGCCGTCTTGAGGCGCGTGTAGAAGCGGACGCCCTCCGGCCCGTGCATATGATGGTCGCCGAACAGCGAGCGTTTCCAGCCGCCGAAGGAATGGAACGCCATCGGCACCGGGATCGGTACGTTCACGCCCACCATGCCCGCCTGAACCCGGTTCAGGAACGCCTGCGCGGTATCGCCGTCCCGGGTGAACAATGCGGTGCCGTTGCCGAATTCATGGCTGTTGATGAGTCCGAGCGCCTCATCGAAGCTGCCGGTTCGGACGACCGAGAGCATGGGCCCGAAAATCTCCTCGCGGTAGATGCGCATGTCCGGCGTCACATTGTCGAACAGGGTGCCGCCGACGAAGAAGCCCTTTTCATAGCCCTGAATGTTGAGGTCCCGCCCGTCGACGACCAGCTCGGCGCCTTCGGCCACGCCCGCGTCGATATAGCCGAGCACCTTGTCGGCGTGCTCGCGGGTGACGAGCGGGCCCATCTCGGCTTCGGGATCGGTGCCGGGCCCGATCTTCAGGGTGCGGACCCTGGGCGCAAGCCGTTCGACCAGCGCATCGGCGGTCGCCTGTCCCACCGGGACCGCGACCGAGATCGCCATGCAACGCTCGCCCGCCGAGCCATAGGCGGCGCCCATCAGTGCATCGACGGCCTTGTCGAGATCGGCATCGGGCATGACGACCATGTGGTTCTTCGCGCCGCCCAGCGCCTGCACGCGCTTGCCGGCCGCAGTGCCGCGCTGGTGGACATATTCGGCGATCGGTGTCGAGCCGACGAACGAGACCGCCGCGATGCCGGGATGATCGAGGATCGCGTCGACGACCGGCTTGCCGCCGTGGACCACCTGGAACACGCCCTCGGGCAATCCGGCCTTCGCCAGCAACGCCGCCAGCTCATTGGCCAGGCTGGGATCGCGTTCGGATGGCTTGAGGATGAAGGCGTTGCCGCAGGCGAGCGCGACCGGGAACATCCACATCGGCACCATGGCCGGGAAGTTGAACGGCGTGATGCCCGCGACGACGCCGAGCGGCTGGCGAAAGGAGACGGCGTCGATGCCGTTGCCGACCTGCTCCGAAAATTCGCCCTTGAGCATCTGCGGAATGCCGCACGCGAACTCCACGACTTCGAGGCCGCGGATCACTTCGCCTTTGGCGTCCGACAGGACCTTGCCATGTTCGGCGGTGATCATCGCCGCAAGACCGTCCAGATTGCGTTCAATCAGGTCGCGGAAGCGGAACAGGACGCGGGCGCGGATGTGGGGCGGGGTCGCGGCCCAGCCCGTGAAGGCGGCCTGTGCAGCGGCGACCGCCATGTCCACCTCATGCGCGCTGCCCAGTGCAAGGCGGGCGCTGACCTCGCCGGTGGCGGGGTTGAAGATGTCGGAGCGGCTCTCCGGCGCCACGGGCGCGCGGCCCTGAATGACATGGTCGACGAGCGTGAGTTCGGTCACGGGATGATCCTTGGGAAGATGAAGGGGAGGAAAGGGCTCGGTCAGGCCCATGCTTCGCGATAGAGCGCCTGGATCGTCTGGGCATCGGGAACGCGCGGATTGTTGCCGGGCGAGCCCGAGGCCAATGCCTGCTCGGCCATCAGCGGCAGCAGCTCGGTCCAGCGCGCCTCGTCGATGCCATAGCTTCTGGGCGTTGGCACCGCGAGGTCGCGGTTGACGTCGCGCAGCGCCTCGACCAGCCGCGCGACGGTCGACTGGTCGCCCTCGCCGGCTTCGGCCAGCCCCATGGCACGGCCGCAATCGGCGTAGCGGGCGAGCGCGGCGGGGGCGGACCATGCCGTCACCGCCGGCAGCAGCATCGCGTTGGAAAGGCCGTGTGCGACGTGAAAATGGGCGCCGATCGGTCGGCTCATGCCATGGACCAGCGCGACGGAGGCGTTGGAGAAGGCGATGACTTTCCGGCCTATGTGTCGATCTTAATTACCGGGCACCTCATGGCGCCCATAATCATCGCGCTCGTTAGAGACGCTCAGTTGCCGCTGGGTGCGCTCGTCGCGATCATCCTGCCGATAGCGATCATCTTGATGATTGCGCTGCTACAACCCGTCAAGGGCGCAATCATCGCCATTCAATGGTGGTTTGGCATGCATGGCTTCAAGAGAGAACGGCAAGACCCCGTCGGCAACGCCACATGATCGAAATTCGCCCAATCGCAAACACTGAGAACGACGAAGCGGTCATTCTCCCGCGTGCCAACCTGAAACCGACCACTCGGAACAGTGAGGTTTTCCTCACCCGCATGCGGGCTTCACTGGCTGAAGCGAATGCGTCCGACCTCCCCAATGTGCGGGAGCGGGCGCTTCGCGCTGCTGCTGCGTGGCAAGAAATGTATGAAAGAGCTCAGCAATTCGAAAGTCGACAACCCCGGTGAGTGTCCGCGCGATCGAACGGATATCAAATTCTTCTGAAAAACCCGATCTTCAACTGGGGATTCAAATGGTTGTTTTCGCCATCATCGTCGTCTCGATATTGCTCTTGGGCCTGTTCCTTGCCGTAACAATTGCTGGTGGGCGTGCCCATGACCGGCAGAATGAGCGCCGCAACCGTGACAGATGATTGTTCCGACAACGTTAGCGGTTCCGGCTTCGCCTTACGTAAAAGTGACGAAATCCTCGCCGGCGGCAGAAGCGAGACGGCCGAAATAAACGCGTTTCTCGACCACATCGATGGCATCGATCGCGAGCAGCGGTGGCACGCTCGGTTCGAGGCGCCTGTTGACGATCTCGAGCACGAGAATGAAGACGCCTTCATTGCGCCGCTGGTGTTCGAACTCGGCGACATCCGGAGCCTGCTGGCGAACTGGGCCTATGTGCAGAGCGCAATGAGCATCAACGATCCCTTCCACCTCACGCTCGACTACACCAGGGCCATGATGGCGTTCCTCCTTTTCAAACCACTCCCGAATTCCATCGAGATCATTGGCTTGGGAGGCGGCTCGCTCGCCAAATATTGTCACAAATACTTGCCGGACACTGCGATCAGGGGCGTGGAAGTCGATCCTGACATCATCGCGGTTGGCGATCAGTTCTACATACCGCAGGCAAGCGAGCGTTTCGAGACCATCTGGTCCGATGGTTTTGACTTCGTCGTGCAGGACGAGCGCAAAGCCGACATCATCCTTGTCGACGGCTTTGACAAGCATGGCCAGCCACCCCAACTGTGTTCGCTCGAGTTCTACCGCGCTTGTCGTTCACGATTGAACCCCGGCGGTATTTTTGTAGTAAATCTGTGCGACCACCCTTGGAAGCACCTCCCAATGTTGGCGCGCATGCGCGAGTGTTTTGGCCAGATTCTCACCCTGCAAGTCGAGGAGGGAATGAACCGCATTGTGTTCGCCTTTAAGGACAGACACCTGCACTTTGATCGCAATGGGCTACTTGAGGTCGCGAAATCTCTGGAGCTAACGCACCCATTACCGCTCGCCTCGTTCGCCGAAGAATTGCTCTGGTAATCCGGAAGTCCGGCTTGGGATTCAAGAAAACAGTCAATATTAGGGACTCCCTTTGCAAATCATCACGCTTGTTCTGTCTTTGCTCTTTGCCGTGGTGGTGAGCGGTATCCTGGCCCGGCTGCTACCGTTTTCAATCCCGCGTCCTCTCGTTCAGATCGCGCTAGGCGCCATTATCGGCCTCGTCGCGGATTGGCGCGTGACGCTCGATCCTGAAATCTTCTTCCTGCTCTTCCTGCCGCCCCTGCTCTTCCTCGATGGGTGCCCCGCCCTTCGCGCACCGCCTCGACGATCGTCGCAAAATTGTCGTCGGCGAGGATCATCTTGGCCGCTTCCTTGGTCACCTCCGTACCGGTGACCCCCATCGCCACGCCGATGTCGGCGGCTTTCAGGGCCGGCGCGTCGTTCACCCCGTCCCCGGTCATGGCGACGACGTTGCTCTCGGCTTGCAGCGCATCGACGAGGCGTAGTTTGTGGACGGGGGCAACGCGCGCGAAGATGGACGTCTCGCGAACGGCGGCGGCGAGCCCCGCCGCGTCGAGAGCATCGAGATCGGCGCCGGTCAGCGCCTTCGCGTCTGCCGGAGCGATTCCGAGCATGCTGGCAATGCGCGAGGCGGTGCGCGGATGATCGCCTGTGATCATCAGCACGCGGATGCCGGCGCGGTGCGCCTCGGCGATGGCCGCGGCAGCTTCCTCGCGCGGCGGGTCCATCATGCCGACGGTTCCGACGAAGATCAGGTCATCCTCGAGCGTTTCGCCGGCGGCCGCCTGATCGATGCAGGCAAGCGGCCGGTAAGCCACCGAAAGCGTGCGCAGCGCTTCGTCGGAGAGCCGATCGACGTCCGCGAGCGCCTGCGACCGTCGCGCATCGTCGAAAGGAAGCACTTCCATGCCGACGCGGACTCGGCCGCAGCGTTTTATGAGGACGTCGGGCGCGCCCTTGGTGATGACGACGAGTTCGCCGTCATGCTCCAGATCCCGCTCGATGGTGGACATCATCTTGCGGTCCGAGGTGAACGGTATTTCAGCGACGCGTTCGAAGCGCGCCTGCCGCCGCGCCTCGATGCCGAGCTTTTTCTCGGCGACCAGGAAGGCGGCCTCGGTGGGATCGCCCTGAATCTCCCAGGTCCCGTCGGGCAGCTGCTGGAGCCCTGCGTTTCCAGCCAGGCTCCCGCCGCTCAGCACCACGATGTGCTCGGCCTTCGTCGGACCGGCAAGCGCCTGCCGGTCCGGTGTCCCGATCGTTCCAAGCGGCGCGTAGCCCACGCCCGTCACGTGGCTGTCGCCCGAGGCGGTGACCACGCGCTGGATGGTCATTTGCGAGCGCGTCAGAGTACCTGTCTTGTCCGAGCAGATCACCGTGGCCGAGCCCAGGGTCTCCACGGAGGAAAGGTGCTTCACCACCGCGTTGCGGGCAGCCATCCGCTGCACGCCAAGCGCCAGCACCAGAGACAGGATGGCGGGCAACCCCTCCGGCACCGCCGCAACGGCCAGCGAGACGCCGAGCAACAGCACCGCGACGATATCGTCGGCCGTCCTGACATCCGAGACGGCAAGCACGGTCGCGATGACAATGAGCGCGATGATGACCACGGCTATGGTCAGCATCCGGCCGATCCGCGCGACTTCCCTTTGCAGTGGAGTGGGCGCTTCTTCAGTCGCGTCGAGCATGGTTGCGATCGCGCCCACCTCGGTCGACATGCCGGTGGCGGTGACGATCGCCCGGCCGCTGCCCTGGACGATGGCCGTGCCCTTGAACACCATCGAGGTCCGCTCGGCCAGCGGGGCGGGCCCGGGGAGCGGGGCCGCGTCCTTGAGCACGGGCTCGCTTTCGCCCGTCAGCGAAGCCTCTTGAACGCGCAAGGTGGCTGCCGCGAGCAAGCGGGCATCAGCGCCGACGGCGTCCCCTTCCTCGAGCAGAAGGACGTCGCCGGGCGTCAGTTCGGAGCTCGGGATGCGGCTGCGCCGGCCGTCGCGAAGCACCGACGAGGTCGCCGCGGTCATCCGGGCCAGGGAGGCCACGGCGTTCGCGGCCTTGCTCTCCTGCGCAAAGCCGAGCGCCGCGTTTAGGACGATGATGATCGCGATCACCAGCGCGTCGATGGGCAAGCCCTCGCGCCCCTCGGCGATCCAGGCCGCCAGGGCGACAACCACCGCGCCGATGAGCAGATAGATAAGCGGATCGTGAAACTGCGCCAGCAGCCGGCGCCAGGCGGACAATGGCGGCGCCGCGCGCAGTTCGTTGGGCCCCCGCTCTGCAAGCCGCCGGGCGGCTTCTTCGAACGCGAGCCCGCGCGAAGGGTCTACGCCCAGTCCAACGGCGACCGCGGCGGCATCCTGGACGGCGACCTGATCGGACGCGAATCTGCGATCATCATGCATTCTGCGCTCGACAGATGATCGTCACTGCGCCTCCCACCTACGACAACATAGAGCCGGTTTCCATAAACCGCTGGTGCCAGGACAGGGCCTCGGCGGGCAAGGACGGTGATTGCTGGCCGTAGGATCCGACGCGAGCGCGGGCGAAATAGTCGGCAAGCATCGGACGGTAATCGGGATGCGCGCAGTTCTTGATGATCAGCGCCGCGCGCTGTTTGGGGCTGAGCCCCCGCAGGTCCGCCAGCCCTTGCTCCGTCACCAGAACCTGCACGTCCTGAGAGATGTGGTCGACGTGGCTCGCCTGCGGAACGATGGCCGAGATCTTCCCGCCCTTGGCCGTCGAGGGCGTCATGAAGATCGATATGTACGCGTTGCGCGCGAAATCCCCCGAACCGCCGATCCCGTTCTGGATCCGCGATCCCATGACGTGCGTCGAATTGACCGCGCCATAGATGTCCGCTTCGATCAGCCCGTTCATCGCGATGCAGCCGAGCCGGCGGATGAGCTCGGGATGGTTGCTGATCTCCTGCGGGCGCAGGATCATGCGATCGCGGTAGCGGCCCATGTCCGCGTTGAGCCGGGCCGCCGCCTCCGGGCTGAGCGAGAACGCCGTGGCCGAGGCCATGCGCAGCCTGCCGGCATCGAGCAGGTCGAGCATTCCGTCCTGGATCACTTCCGTATAGGCGGTCAGGTCGTGGAACGGGCTGTCGACCAGCCCGGTAAGCACGGCATTGGCGATGTTGCCGACGCCCGACTGGATCGGCAGCAGCGCGGCCGGCAGCCGGCCCACGGCCACCTCGTGGCGCAGGAACTCGAGGATATGGCCGGCGATCGCGCGGGCCGCGTCGTCAGGCGGCGTGAAAGGCAGGTTGCGGTCCGGAGTGTCCGTCTCCACGACGGCCACGATCTTGTTGGGATCGCATCGGAAACAGGGTTCGCCGATGCGGTCGTCCGAGCGGGTGAGCGGGATCGGCACGCGGCTGGGCGGCAGGGCCGTGCCGTAATAGATGTCGTGCATGCCCTCTAGCGCCGCGTTCTGCCAGCGGTTGACCTCCACGATCACTTTCGATGCCCGGTCGAGCCAGGTCTTGTTGTTGCCGACCGACGAGGAAGGGATCAGCGAGCCGTCCGCACGAATGCCCGAAACCTCCACGACCGCGACGTCGAGCGGCCCCAGAAAGCCCTGCCAGGCCATCGGCGCGACCTGGCTGAGGTGCATGTCGAAATAGTCCATCCGCCCGCTGTTGATCTTCTCCCGGGCGATCGGATCGGAATTGTACGGAAGTCGGAACTCTATCCCGTCCGCCTTGGCGAGCGCGCCGTCCAGCTCGGGGCCGGTCGATGCTCCCGTCCAGACCCGGATCTGGAAAGGCCGCTCTGCTGCATGCTCAGCCTCGATTCCGGCGGCTAGCGCCAGTGGCACCGCCTTGGGATAGCCCGAACCGGTGAAGCCGCTCATGCCCACCGTCATGCCGTTGGTGATGAGCGCGGCCGCATCCTGCGCGTTCATGATCTTCGCCCGAAGGCTCTCGCTTGCGATGCGGCTGGTCATGCGAGCTGACGTCTCAGCAGCACCGGGGCGGGGTCGCCTTCGACTGGATGGGCGGTGAAGCCCATTTCGCGTTCGAGTGCGATGGCCGAATGGTTGTCCCGGCTCTCGATCGACTCAAGGATGCGGATGCCCTTCCTTCTGGCATGGTCCGCCAGATGACCGAGGAGGCTCCAGCCAATGCCGCGGCCCTTGTAGTCGGCACGGATCGAGATCGCGACCTCGGCGCGCTCGCCCGCCGGATTGGCCGCGAGCATTGCCGCGGCGAGCACGCCCGCCTCGTCGGGCCCCGTAACAAGGAAGCTTTCGACTTGATCCTGGTCGACACTGATCATCTCGACCAAGCGAGCGTGGCTCACCTCGTCGATGGCGGTAAGGAAGCGAAACCGCAGATCTTCGGCTGTCACCTGCCGGAAGAATTTGGCCAGCGCGGGCTCATCCGCGGATGTAACCGGACGCACCTTCAATCGCAGGCCCGTGCCGGTCGTAAGTTCGGTCGTAATGGCCGGGCCGGTGCCGCTTGGCGGCGGCGGACTGTTGTTTGTCATGTCAATGGGCCTCCCAGCGGTCACGATGATCGCGTGTTGCAAAGGGCGATCGCTCGCTCAGCGGTCGCAGGACTTTGGCCGGCGA
This sequence comes from Sphingomonas sp. SRS2, assembly GCF_000971055.1. Classification (GTDB taxonomy): domain Bacteria; phylum Pseudomonadota; class Alphaproteobacteria; order Sphingomonadales; family Sphingomonadaceae; genus Rhizorhabdus. The sequence goes on along the minus strand of NZ_LARW01000057.1, from coordinate 58,706 downwards.
CCTGATGTTTCGAGCAAGTTCGGCATCAATCACGGGCATCTTTCACTTCCCAAGCGCCGCCCCACTCCAGCGGCGGGCACGCACGAGAGCATGCCGACCGTCATTCGCCTATCGGCAGAATGTTCCTTGTAGCGGCGAGGTTTCCCCTCGACGGCCCCAATCGGGCCGATGCAAGCCCCTCTTCGGCCGGGCGGTTTCATGAGAGACCGCAGGAGGGTGGAGTTCGAGATGCTCCAGCAGATCACTGTATCGCCGGCCTATAAGCCGGGTCCTTTAGCGTCAGCATATAGGCTGCAAGCTCATCGATCTTTTCAGGATCGATGGCGAAATTCATCATCGCAGGAAAATCGTGGGAGTTGCGCAACCACGGCTTCAGGGTCTCGGCACTAAGGCCTTGTTGATTGATTACGGCCTCGAATGGCGGCGCTTGCGGATTGGGAGAGCCGCCCGACTCGACCGCGTGGCATGCGGCGCAATGCCTTTGAGCGAAGCCCAGGCCACGCTCTACCAGTCTTTGATCGTTCGCTTCGGCGCTCAAGGTCGGCGTTGCGGGTCCCCGAGTTACAGCGAAAGCACATGTCGCAAGGCTTGCCAGCATTAGAATGAAAGCGGTGCGGATTGTCATGGCCGCATTGTCACGACTGGTGTCCGGTTCGTCAAACGCGGTCCTTTCCTGGCGCTCACCCGGCGCCCGCCAGCGGTTTTGGCAGGGCAGGTTTGCGGCTGCACGATGCCATGCCGATGCACCGGCGCCGCGCCGTAACGCGTCAGTGCTCTCGGCGGCCGATCTCAGGCGTTCCCGCTTGAAGGTTCTTCGGAACCGGGCCCATGTTATCACGCGAGGCATTGGGAATGAAGTGGATCGGGTAAGCGCTGCGGCTGTTCTCCGCGAGCGACGGGTCGTCGAGGTCAAGCGCGCGGCTGCCGGTGCATGACCACGTTCTCGAGAATTGTACCAAAGCGCCGGGCCGTTGCATAGATCTCGGGTTCCGCTTCGGCGGACAAGCGGATCATCTTGGCGTAGCATCCGCCCTCGAAGTTGAAGATCGCCGTGTCCGACCAACCGCGCTAGTCATCGCCGATCAGCGTGCACGATGCGTCGGCCGAAGGTGTCGTTTTCCATCCAGGCCATGCCATGCCGCATCCCAACAGCACGGCTTCGGCGCCATGCTCAGCTTTGGGCTGGAGGGTGGCGTGGAGGCGGAGCGTCGCTTCATCGGCTCGATCGGCACCTTCACGCTCGCAGAATCGCTGGGAGGCATCGGAAGCCTGATCGCGCACCCGGCGACGATGACGCATGCCGACTGGGCGTTGAAGCGCGGCAAGTGGCCGGCATCAGCGATGCTGTGCTACGGCTTTCAATTGGCCTTGAACATTTGGACGATCTGATCGCTGGTCTGGAGAAGGGGTTCGGCGCATGAAAGATGGGCCGGATTCGATCCCGCTCTGCCGCTTTGAGGAGCTGGTTTCGCCGAGAAAACTGGCAAAGGGCGGCGCGCGCCTTAGCGGCGGTTGCGTCGCCGAAGCAGTTCCCCGCTGCCAATAACCTCAAAGGTGGTGGGGTCGATATACCGGACAGGCTCTCCGGTGGAGAGAGCCAGGCGCTGCGCACCTGGGTAACGGCGTCGGCCGGCTTTCGTTTCGACTTGATCGAAGTATTGAAACTCCAAAACGGTGATCGGCGAGCCATCTTCTCCCTCACAACGATAGCGCGCACATTCCTCCTCCATCGGCAGAGCCTCTATGCCGCTTCGGGTGCAAAGAGACTGAGCATATCGACCCGCCTCGCCAACAGGTCGTCGAGCGTGTAGCTGTCGAGCACGGCCATGAATGCGGCAAGCGCCTCGCGAAGAACGCCCGTCGCTCCGCACGCCGGCGCGATGATGCAGCTTCCGCAATCGACCAGATCGAACCCATCCTCCGTGTGCCGCACGACGGATCCGATGATAATCTCACCCGGCGGTCGCGCGAGCCGAATTCCGCCAAGACGTCCCCGAGCGCTCGCTACAAAGCCTGCTTTTCCGAGGTCGTGAACCACCTTCATCAAATGGTTTTGCGAGATCGCATAGGCACCCGCCATCTCGGAAATCGAGCATAGCCGATCAGGCCGCGCTCCAAGGTAAAGCAGCACCCTGAGGGCATAGTCGGTGTAGCGCGTGAGCTTCATGTCGCTTCCCGGTCACAGCGCCCAATCGACGCTGCACTAATATATGCATTTTTGTTGCATGTTTCAAACCCGGTGATACATGTAGCGTAGATACATGATTTCGGAGTCGGTCAATGGATGACGATAGGCAGGTTGACGAAGAAGGGCTGAGCCGTCTCGTGACGCTGTTCTATGCGCGGGTACGAGAGGATGGGGAGCTGGGGCCGATCTTCAACGACGCGATCAGCGATTGGCCGGAACATCTCGAAAAGCTGGCGGCATTCTGGTCATCGGTAATGCTCACCAGTGGTCGATACAAGGGTCAACCGGTGCCGGCTCATTTGAAGCACAAATCGCGTATTACGCCGGCGCTCTTCGACCGATGGCTAACGCTTTGGGCTGAAACGACCAACGAAATGATGTCGCCCGAAGCCGCCGCCGCTTTGCAAGCGAAAGCGAAGCGGATCGCCGAAAGCCTGCAGCTCGCCATGTTTTTTCGGCTCGATCGCCAACGCGCGGAAGGCTCAGCGAGCCATTCCGACAGGACGGAATACCCGCAGCGGAGAGTGCAAAGCCATGCCTGACATCGTGCCCTACCGTTCCACACCGGTTTTCAACGAGGATACGCTCCCGTCTGCCTTGCGGGCGCGACACGATACCAAGGCTGGTGTTTGGGGCCTGATCCGCGTTTTGGAAGGCGAGCTCAAGCTCACCTATCTCGATCCGCCTTCGGAGATCGTGCTGACTCCGGATCAGCCAGGATTGGTTCTGCCGCAGCAACCGCATTTCGTGACGCCGATGGGGCCCATGAAGATGCAGGTCGATTTCTACGATCAACCTCCCGCGTGCTGATGTCCCGTATATTCCAATGCCTTTCACAAGGAGAAGTTCATGTCGCAGCCGCTTAGCGATCAGACCATCGCGCTCGTCAAGGCAACCGTTCCCGCGCTGGAAGCGCATGGTCTGGATATCGTGCACGAAATGTATTCCCGGATGTTCCAAAACCCGGAAATCCGCGATCTTTTCAATCAATCGCATCATGGCGACACCGGTTCGCAGCCCCGTGCGCTCACGGGCGCCATTCTCGCCTATGCCAGCAATATTGAAAATCTCGGTGCGCTTGCGCCTGCTGTTGAGCGGATCGCGCAAAAGCATGTCGGCCTTCAGATTTTGCCCGAGCACTATCCGCACGTCGGCGAGGCGCTCCTTGGCGCGATCAAGGCAGTGCTGGGTGACGCAGCAACGGAGGAAATTCTCGCGGCTTGGGGCGAGGCCTACTGGTTCCTCGCCAATATCCTGATCGCACGAGAGCAGCGGGTCTACACCGCGCAGAAGGCCGCGGCGGGCGGATGGAATGGCTGGCGTGACTTCCGCGTCGAAGACGTCGTGCGCGAGAGCAGCGTCATCAATTCCTACATTCTCCGCCCGGTCGATGGCGGGCCTGTCATGCAGCACAAGCCGGGGCAGTATCTGACTTTTTGGCTGGAGATTCCTGGTCATCCGCCGGTCAAGCGCAACTACTCGATTTCGGCCGCCCCCAATGGCGAAACCTACCGCATTTCGGTCAAGCGCGAACCACATGGCCTGGCCTCAGGATGGTTCCATGACGAGACTAGGCCCGGAACGGTGCTAAAGGTGGCCGCGCCAGCGGGCGAGTTCTTCCTTGCCGATCATGTCGAACGTCCGGTGATCCTGCTGTCCGGTGGGGTAGGGCTGACCCCGATGGTGGCGATGCTCGAAGCGCTCGCGCAGAGCGGCGCCGAAGTACCCGTTCATTATATTCACGGGACCCATGATCGCGACACGCATGCGATGCGCAACCATGTTCGCGCTGTCGCCGGCCAGGGCAAGGCGGTGTCGGTTACTGATTTCCATCAAACTCCGCTGGAAGGCGAAGCGCAGGGCCAGGACTATGATGTCGCCGGCATCATCACCGATGAGTGGCTCGTCGCCAACACGCCGGTCGGTGAAGCCGACTACTATATTTGCGGACCGCGCCCGTTCCTGCGTCACGCGGTTTCGACCTTGTCACTCGCCGGCGTGCCGTCCGACCGAATTCACTACGAATTTTTCGGCCCGGCGGACGAACTGCTGGCAGCCTGATGGAGTAGGGGATGGGCGATATCACCATAGCCCGGGCAATTCATGTCCTGGCGGTTATGTTCTGGATCGGAGGCGTGGCCTTTGTCACGCTCGTGGTGATGCCGTCCATTCGCCGTGCGCATCCGCCAGCTGACAGGCTGGCGGCCTTCCACAAGCTCGAAGGCAGTTTCGCGGCGCAAGCGCGTGTGTGGGTGCTGCTTGCCGGCGTCAGCGGCTTCTGGATGGTGGAGCGCGGGCAGATGTGGGATCGGTTCACCGATCTGCGTTTATGGTGGATGCACGCGATGGTTGGCCTCTGGGCGATTTTCGCGGCGATGCTGTTCGTGATCGAGCCGCTGTTTCTTCATCGGCGCATGGAGGAGTCGTTGCAGCCTGCCGCAGACTTCGATCGCATGGAGGTCGTTCATCGCGGGCTTCTGGGTCGTGCCGTGGTCACGCTTCTCGGCGCCGCGGCAGGCAGTCATGGGTTGCTGTGAAGGAATTGACTGGTGACCGGCATCGTGCCGATTGGCTCGTCGGAGCAGCCGTGGCGGGAACCCGGAGCAGACTAAGGTGTTGCAGCTTATGCGCAAGTTCCGTGGCCCGCTCCCCGGAGGCAATGCTGCGCTGAAAAACCGCATGGCAGCAACCAAAAAGGGGGGATTGATCGGCCATGATTTTGACATTGACCCAAGCCGAGCGACAGATCGCACTCGGAATTTCTGTCGCTGTCGCCTTGGGCGGGTTGGTTCTAGCCGCCGCAGGCACCCAAGACACGATGGAAGTTCACGGGTGGTTGATCCTGGTATTCGGTGCCATTTGCGCAATTGTCGTAATCCGAGATTTATGGGGACCGGAGCCGCCAAGATCCCGCCTCGAGAGTTACTATGATGAGCCGATCAAGGCCGGCATCATCGCGAGCATGGCCTGGGCGGTGGTCGCCATGTTTGTGGGAGTATGGGTGGCGGCCCTGCTCGCGTTTCCCGATCTGACATTCGATGGCGCCTGGGCGAGCTTCGGCCGCCTACGACCTGTTCACACAAGCGGCGTGATCTTTGGGTTTGGCGGCAACGCGCTTATCGCGACATCGCTGCATGTCGTGCAGCGCACGTCGCGCGCGCGGCTTCCCGATCAGCTTTCCCCCTGGTTTGTCCTTGTCGGCTACAATTTGTTCTGCATCCTGGCCGCCAGCGGATATCTGCTGGGTGTCACCCAATCGAAGGAATATGCCGAAGCCGAATGGTATGCGGACATCTGGCTGGTGATCGTCTGGGTGACCTATTTCGTCCTCTACATCAGGACGCTGGCGCGCCGCAAAGAACCCCACATCTATGTGGCCAACTGGTATTTCATGGCCTTCATCCTCGTCGTCGCAATTCTGCATATCATCAATAATCTCGCTGTCCCCGTCTCGCTGGGGCACGCCAAGAGCTATACGATATGGTCGGGCGTGCAGGATGCGATGGTGCAGTGGTGGTATGGCCACAACGCCGTCGCTTTCTTCCTCACGGCCGGCTTTCTGGGGATGCTCTATTATTATCTGCCGATACGGGCGCAGCGGCCGATCTTTTCCTATAGGCTGTCGATCTTGAGCTTCTGGGGCATCACATTTTTCTACATGTGGGCTGGCTCGCATCATCTTCATTATACAGCGCTGCCGCATTGGGTGCAGACGCTGGGGATGACGTTCTCGGTCATGCTTCTCGTTCCGTCCTGGGCTTCGGCCGGAAATGCTTTGCTGACGCTAAATGGCGCCTGGCACCGCGTGCGCGACGATGCCACGCTGCGCTTCATGATGGTCGCAGCCGTGTTCTACGGCATTTCGACCTTCGAAGGGTCGTTCCTCGCCATCCGTCCTGTCAATTCGCTGTCCCATTACACCGATTGGACCGTGGGCCATGTTCACGCAGGCGCGCTCGGATGGGTCGCACTTATTACTTTCGGCTCATTCTATACGCTGGTTCCCTCGCTCTGGAAGCGCGAGACAATGTATTCGCCGGCGCTCGTCGAGTGGCATTTCTGGCTCTCGCTGGCCGGGACCCTTATCTACATTTTTGCAATGTGGAATTCCGGCATCATCCAGGGTCTTATGTGGCGGACTTACACCGAGGAAGGCACGCTCGCCTATTCGTTCCTCGACTCGCTGAGAGCGATGTATCCCTATTACATCGCGCGCACCCTCGGCGGCCTTTTGTTCCTGATCGGAGCGGCGATTGGCTCTTACAATATGTGGAGGACCATTCGCTCAGCGCCATCTAGCGCGCCGGTAGAAGGCGACGTTCCTTTGAATGCCGCCACAGCGGTGGCGAAGGGCTGAGCGATGGCCGAACTCTTTCATCGCAAGCTTGAGCGAAGCGCCATCGGCTTCGTGCTCGCAATTGTCGCGGCCGCCAGTGTCGGGGGTCTCGTCGAAATCGCCCCGCTCTTCACGATCGATGAGACAGTGGAGAAGGCGCCTGACATGCGGCTCTACACACCACTCGAACTGGCAGGTCGGAATATCTACGTTCGCGAGGGCTGCTATGCCTGCCACAGCCAGATGATCCGCACCTTGCAGGATGAGGTCGAGCGCTACGGGCCTTATTCTCTGGCGGTCGAGTCCAAGTATGACCATCCGATGCTCTGGGGCTCGAAGCGAACCGGCCCGGATCTTGCCCGCATCGGCGGCAAATATTCGGATTTCTGGCATGTAGCGCATCTGACCAATCCGCGCGATGTGGTGCCCGATTCAAACATGCCGGCCTATGCCTGGCTGGCGCGCACCACGCTGCGGCTCGATGATCTGCCCTTGCATCTGAAAGCCCTGCGCGCTGCCGGCGTCCCCTACACCGCCGCGATGATCGAAAACGCCAGCGTCGATGCTTACGATCAGGCGACGCCGGAAAGCTCGACGTCGTCCGGTGTTGCGGATCGCTACGGCCAAGAAACGCAGGTGCGCGTGTTCGACGATGTGGCGACCGAAGTCACCGAAATGGACGCTTTGGTGGCTTATCTGCAGGTCTTGGGGCGGCTGACCGATGCGCCGTACAAGAACACGGCTGCCCCCCAGAAGCCGCCGGAGCCGGTGAAATGAAGAGGAGAGACCCATGGATATAAGCCACGACGCTCTCGTCGCATTCTCGAAAAGCTGGGGGCTGTTCTACCTTATCGGGCTGATGATCGGCGTGCTCATCTATACGTTCCGTCCGTCCAACCGAAAGAAGTTCGACAGAGCCAAGCAAAGCGTTCTCGATCAGGATGACAAGCCGTGGACGTAGAACGCGATCCGGTCAGCGGCCGCGACACGACCGGCCACATCTGGAACGGCATCAAGGAGCTTGATACGCCGGTTCCGAAAGGCGTGCTGATCTTTCTCATCGTCACGCATCTTTTCGCCTTCGCCTGGTGGATCCTAATGCCGACCTGGCCAGTGGGCCATACTTACACCAAGGGCATACTCAACACGGACCAGCGCACATCGGTCGAGAAGCATTTGGTCGATGCGCAGGCGGGCCGCGCTGCCTGGATGAAGCGGATCGAAAGCGAGAACCTCGAACAGATCGCGGCCGACCCTCAGCTCATGGTGATCGTGCGCAGCACGGGGCACCGGCTTTTCGGCGATAATTGCGCCGCCTGCCACGGCATCAATGCCAAGGGTGGCTATGGCTATCCCGATCTGACCGACGACGACTGGATCTGGGGCGGCGATCTCGAAACAATCGCCCAGACCATGCGTGTGGGAGTCAATGTCGAGCATCCGCAAGGGCGAACCTCTCAGATGCCGTCGTTCGGACGGGATGGCATTCTCGACGCCGATCAGGTCAGTCTGGCGGCCAATTACATCTATTCCCTGTCGCATCCCAAATTCGTGACGGCGGCCAATCGCGCTTCGGTCTTGTCGGGGCGCGAGGTGTTCATGTCGAATTGCGCGATTTGCCATGGCGAAGATGCGCGCGGCAAACGCGATGTCGGCGCGCCCAATCTGACGGATGCGCGCTGGATCTATGGCGGCGACCTCGATCAGATTGTCGAGACGGTACATGGCGGTCGCCAAGGCCATATGCCGACCTGGGACGAACGGCTGAGCGCCGCCGATATCAAGATTTTGGCACTCTATGTTCACTCACTGAGTTTACCGGCGCCATGAGAGCGACGCGAAGCAGATCACGATGGCTTGTTTGGAGCCTCGTAGCGGCGGGGCTGCTCCTGTTTGTGCTCGCGAATGCGCATTTCCTTTACGTAGCCTTTCAATCGCAACCGGATTGTGTGGGGCATTTGAAGGAGCGAGCGAGCGAGAGCGGCCAGTATCGCGCGGCGAAATCGGCATGCTGAAAGGTTGCTGGATATGAGTGAGGAGAGCGCCTCTTACGGATTGCTGACCGAAACGTCGGGGATCGATGAAACCAGGAACGCCCGGCTTCAGCGCCACCTCCCGCCGCTCGTCGGCTTGCGCTGGCTTGGAGCGGGTTGGCGCGATCTGATGGATCGGCCGGTTCCTAGCCTTCTTTACGGTCTGGGCATCTTTGCCCTGTCGGTCGCTGCGGTCGCGATCCTCGCCTTGTACGGGCGAGATTATATCCTGTTCCCCGCGCTCGCCGGCTTCATGATCGTCGCACCGCTGCTCGCCGTTGGACTCTATGAAAAGAGCCGGGCCCGCGAGCAGGGCGAGACAATCGGTCTGCGCCGAATGCTTGTTGTAAAACCCGCAGCGGGGCCACAGGTCTATTTCACCGGCTTGCTGCTCAGCCTTCTGATGCTTTTGTGGATTCGTTCGGCGGTCCTCATCTATGCCCTGTTTTTCGGCGTTCGCCCGTTCCCCGGCCTGACGCACATTACCGCCTTTCTCGTGACCGAGCCTGTGGGTTGGATCATTCTCGGGGTAGGCACCGCGGTAGGGGGGCTGTTCGCGTCGTTCGCCTTTGCGATCAGCGTTTTTGCCATCCCGATGCTGCTCGACAGGAAGGTCGATGCTCTCACGGCGATGGGAACCAGCATGGCGCTTGTATGGAACAACCTTGCACCCATGGTGGTGTGGGGAGGGATCGTGCTGGCGCTTTTCATTCTTTGCGCGGCAACGGGACTTCTCGGGCTCATCGTTATTTTCCCATGGCTGGGTCATGCCACCTGGCATGCCTATCGCGCGGTCGCCGAAGCGGACGCCTAGGAATGGCGTCGCCCGCCGCTTTGAACGATGTCGCGTTGCGACGGACATCGACCCGCCAATCGGTCGACGAGCTCATCCTCGCCAGCAGGGTGCTTGACGATGGTTTGCTTCAGACTCAATTGTCGGTACCTACCGCGCACTGCGGCGGATGCATGGGGAAAATCGAGCGGGCCCTGGCTCAGCTCGACGGGGTGGTGTCGGCACGCGTCAACCTCTCGACGCGGCGGGCCACGGTCACCTGGAAAAGAACGGCTACTATTCCTCCGTTGCTCGAAACCCTGTCCGAAGTCGGCTTCGAAGCGAATCTGCTGAGCAATCTCGAGGGCCAACCTGACCGCGAAAGACGCAGGCTGATCGTCGCCATGGCGGTCTCGGGATTTGCGGCGATGAACATCATGCTGCTCTCGGTGTCGGTATGGTCAGGCGCTGACCCAGGTACGCGTCATCTCTTCCATGCGATATCGGCGCTCCTGGCGATTCCGACGGTAGCCTATTCGGGGCGCATCTTCTTCCAATCGGCATGGTCCGCCTTGCGTGCAGGTCGCACCAACATGGACGTGCCCATCTCAATCGGCATTCTTCTCGCGCTCGGCTTGAGCATCTTCGACACATTGCATTCCGGCCCGCATGCCTATTTCGACGCTGTCGTCACGCTGATCTTCTTTTTGCTGATCGGACGAACGCTTGACTATCTGATGCGCGACAAGGCGCGTTCCGCGGTGCTCGGTCTCGCCAAAATGATGCCTGCGGGCGCGAAGGTCATCGCCGAGGATGGTTCACGGACATTTGTGGCGCTCGACAGCGTAGCGGTGGGCGATGCCATCGTCGTCGCTCCAGGAGAACGCGTGCCGCTCGACGGGGTCGTCCTGGCCGGAGAGGGCGATGTCGACACCGCAGTGGTAACCGGCGAGGCGATGCCGACGCCCGTGATGGCCGGGAGCAAGCTTCTGTCCGGCATGCTCAACCTTGATGGCTCGTTGGAAGTCCGCGTCACCAGCACGAGCGCACAATCCTTTCTCGCGGAAATGGTCGTGATGATGGAGGCGGCCGAGCAGGGCCGCGCGCACTACCGGCGCCTGGCGGATCGCGTGGCGGCCTATTATTCGCCGATCATCCATACGCTGGCCTTAGCTGCCTTTGCGGGATGGTTCCTCTCGACCGGTGACTGGCATCGGTCGCTCACCATCGCGATTTCGGTACTCATTATTACCTGTCCCTGTGCGTTGGGACTCGCCATTCCCATGGTACAAGTTGTTGCAGCGAAGCGCTTGTTCGAACGCGGAATCGCCTTGAAGGACGGAAGCGCCCTCGAGCGACTAGCCGAGATCGATATTGTCGTTTTCGACAAGACAGGCACCCTGACCATCGGCGATCTGCGCGTGACCGAAGCCGATATCGACCAGCGCTACCGCGACATCGCCTCGGCCATGGCGTCGCGATCCGACCACCCTGTTGCGCGGGCCATTGCAGCGAGTAGCGAGGGCCGTGCGGGCGGCACTCTGGATAGCTTTTCCGAGCTTCCCGGGAAAGGGTTGGAAGCGTGCCGCGCCGGCCATGTATTCAGGATAGGGCGACCCGATTGGGCGCTGGGCGGCGCCAATGCCGATGTCGGTAGCCTCCACACGGTCTTTTCGGTCGATGGCGAACGGGCAGGTCATTTTCGCTTTTCGGACATCGAGAAAACCAGCGCACGAGACGCGGTGCGGCAGCTCAGTGAGCTTGGGCTCGATGTGGAGTTGCTTTCGGGTGACCACCCGGAAGCGGTATCGACGGTCGCGGCCTCGATCGGCATCGCGAAATTTCGCGCCGGCCTCCTGCCTCAGCAAAAAGTGCAGCGTCTCGAAGCGCTTGCTGGCAAGCAGTGCAAAACCTTGATGGTAGGCGATGGCTTGAACGACGGGCCGGCTCTTTCGGCCGCGCATGTTTCCATGGCGCCATCCAATGCCGCCGATATCGGCCGTGCGGCCGCCGACATCGTGTTTTTCGGACAGGATCTCGCCGCCATTCCGCAAGCCCTGCGTATTTCCCGCGCTGCCGGTAGGCTCGTCCGGCAGAATCTCGTGTTTTCGGTCGGATACAACCTGGTGGTGCTGCCGATGGCCTTGGCAGGTTATGTCAGCCCTTTGCTGGCGGCGGTCGCAATGTCGCTGTCCTCGATCACAGTCGTGGCAAATGCTCTGCGCATTCCCTCTCAAACTGGCCCCAGGCCAAATACGGTTCGTCGAGAGCGCGCGCTGGTTCCAGCAGGGAGCGCGGCATGACGGCTCTCGTCTGGCTGGTGCCGATTGCCCTGGCGATGGGCTTGGTAGGCTTGGGCGCCTTCCTGTGGTCCATGCGCAGCGGACAATATGACGATCTTGATGGCGCGGCAGAACGCATCTTCATAGATGCCGGTGCCGACAGGCCAATGGCGAGCGTCGAAGATGACGCGACCGAGCCGAAACCCTCCAGGTAGTAGCGAGTTATTGAATGGGGATGATATTTGGCGAAAATGCGATCAAGGAAAATCCGATGACGCGTACACATGGTTGGAATTGGGTCGGCATCCTGGCCTTCATCTGCGGTGCGGCGGTCATCATCCCCAGCTTGATCGCTCTGGCGCTGAGTCTGCTTGCTGTTGTGCGCGATTTCCTTTGATGTCCGCTGCGCTACTTCTCGATCGCTTCGTCAGCAACCGGCCGCAGCACCCGAGCTCCCGCTGACCAGCGCAAGCCGAGCGGCAGGTCGGCGCCAGCGCCAGCGCCAGCGCCAGCGGGATTGCGATGCTCAGTCCGTCCGGGCGATCGTTACTGAATATCGCGGTGCGCCGTCGGCTTTGAAGCTGGAAAGATTTTCGATCGTGGTGGCGGCAATCGCCGTCATCGCCTCAGTGGTGAAGAAGGCCTGGTGCCCGGTGACGAGAACGTTGGGAAAAGTAAGCAGGCGGGCGAAGACGTCGTCGTGCAAAATCTTGTCGGAGAGGTTTTCGAAGAAAAGGTCTCCCTCCTCCTCGTACACGTCGAGGCCGAGGTAGCCGATAGCACCGGATTTCAGACCGGTGATCAGTGCGACCGTATCGACCAGCGCTCCGCGGCCGGTATTGATGAGCATAACGCCCCGCTTCATCTGCCGAAGCGCAGCGTCATCGATAAGGTGATGGGTTGCGGGGGTGAGCGGGCAATGCAGTGACACGATGTCTGCTTCGGCAAGCAGATGGTCGAGGCCCACCGCTTCTGCGCCGATCTTCGCCATGTCCTGGTCGGGCGCGGGATCGAAGGCCAGAACCCGGCATCCGAAACCCACCAGGATGCGCGCAACCGCGATCCCGATCTTGCCCAAACCGATGATCCCGGCGGTCCGCCCCTTGAGGTCGAAACCGAGCAGACCATCGAGCGAGAAATTGCCCTCTCGCACTCTGGCATAGGCACGGTGAATCTTACGGTTGAGAGAGAGGATCAGCGCGACCGTATGTTCGGCTACGGCGTCGGGTGAATAGGCCGGCACCCGGCCGATGGCGATGTCCAAAGCTTCGGCGGCGGCCAAATCGACGTGGTTGAAGCCGGCGCTACGCAGCGCCACCATTCGCGTCCCTCCCTGCGCCAGCATCTCCAGCACGGAACGATCGAGGACATCGTTGACGAAGGCACACACGGCATCGGCCCCCGCCGCAAGCGGCGCGGTTTCGAGCGTCAGGCGCGCCTCAAGGTAGCGCAGCCGGTGCGGCGCGCCGACTGCGTCGTTCGCGTCGCCGAGAAAGCGCCGGTCGTAAGCCTTGGTGCTGAAGATCGTTACGTTCACCGGGTGCTCCTTTTGTATACCTCGGGCGCCTCGCGCGGGAAGCCTCTTCAATCGCCGTGCCGCTTTGCTAATGACTTTTCCATTATCCTACGGCAAGGACGCGGCTGGCGTCCTCATGGGTGCGGCATTGGGTGCCAGAACAAATCAATGCCTCGGCGGAGCGTGGCGCGGCTGCTCAAAGTGTTCCGCGCGCACTCCACCCGCGTCGGTCCGCGAGTTTCAGAACAGCATATTTCAGCTTAGAACCAGCAATCCGCTGTTCTTGCCTTTCGTCTATCATTGGCTCGATCTGGAATGGAGATCGACATCAATCTTGGCGCCTCTGAGGTTCTGCGCCAAGCTGGAATAATTGAAGACGATCAGCCCTGACTGAAACCCAAGCTTGTGTCACGGGCGATCGATCGCGCTTATTCCGTGAAGGAGAATTCACTTTGGATCTACCCTTGCGGCGTGCGCGCCGCTGGACTGAGAAGACGTGCATCGCCAGCTAACGTATAGACGGCGTTCCTTGAACAGAATCAGCCATCGGCGAGGTCTTTTCCGAGGCACACGCGTTATGCTTAAGAGGATTTTCTCTTTATATCTGCGGGTTAAGTCCGCGTTGAGATGGCGGGCATGGCAATCGAACCGTCGTTTTAAATGAGCTCGCGCCGCGGGTGTGAAATTTCGATCGGCCGACAGACACACTCAGAATTTGCGTCGCTTGCCTTCGAACCCGTCTTTCACGTCGTCGATCCAGGCGATCACCTCCCGATCGCTCCAGCGAGAGGCGAATGACGAAACCTTGTACGGCGCTGGAAACCTGCCTTCCTGGATGAGCCGGTAGATCATCGACTTTCCCAGCCCAACCCGGCGTTTGACCTCATCTAGCTTAATGAGCCTATCGGGTTCCTCGTCTCCGCTCATTTCTGCCCCCGCAGCCGTGCGTCGCGTTCGCGCACAAAGGTGCGATCGCCTTCAAGAAAGGCAGCGAGCATCGCTGGGATTAGATCGACGACCGGTTCCTCGACGCCGTAAGTCTCAGCGTAGATCACGGCGTAGGACTGGAGCGCCGCCTGGAGATCGGGCGTGATCGTTATGGCGAGCTTCACTGGTGTGCGGTCGGGCAATTTGCCCAGCTTGAGATCGGCCATGTCAGCTTGCTCTTCCGCGCCACGGCGCAAGAACGAGATCGCGGGTCACCAGCACGCGGACGGGCGCACCGGGGCGGATCGTGATCGTCGGTTGGATGTCGAGGTTGCGCTGCGTGATCCGGTCGCCGGCGCGGGCCGTGTTCGACTGGGCGGATTCGCGGATCGCCTGAACAAGATCGCTCTCCCCCGAGATTGACAGCTCTGAACCGACACCGAGCAGGGTGGCGATCGCCACGCCCTTGAGCAGTGTCCAGGTGTGGAAGTCGACCTTGTCGGAAAGGCCGGCATATCCTCGCGCGTCCGTGGCGGGCATGTTGTCTAGCCGGATTGAACTGCCGTCAGGCAAGATCAGCCGCTGCCAGACGACCAGCGCCCGGCGCTGACCGAACGCGACCACACTGTCGTACTTGCCAATCAATCGGGCGCCCTGCGGTACGAGCAGGATGTTGCCGGTCACAGTGTCAAACACGTTCTGCGTTACCTGGGCTGTCACCATTCCCGGCAGGTCGGAATTAAGCCCGGTGATGAGGCTCGCCGCGATAACGCTGCCGGCGAGAATGCTGTTCGGCGACACGGGCGCGATCAGTCCGCCCGAGTTGAGATCGCCATTCGTGTCGCGGGCGGAAGCGAACTGCTCCTTCCGCGTGCCGATCGCCGGGGCAGCTGTCGCAGGCGTGCCCGGAGTACCCAGCGCGCTATCGGCCACTGCAGGCTCCGCGCCTCTACCAGTGGCGACCTGCGCCATCAGGCCGGACTCGCGCGCCGCCTTGAGCTCGGCCAGGCGCTGTTGCCGCGCGGCCTCGGCCGTATCGACGTGAGATGGTGCAGTCACGCCTTCCGAACGTTCTTGCGCCCGCAGGATCGGACGACCAAGATCACCGGGCAGCGGAGGCCCGAGCTTCGGCGCATCGCCATAGCTGGTGGGAAGGCCCGAGAGCGCATCGGACGCCGGCTTCGCCATGGGCTGCGAAAGCTCGCTCTCCTGCGCGACCTGCCTGAACACCTGCGGCTTAAGCGCCATCCAGGCGATGCCCATCAGGCTGGCGGAACCGAGCGCAGCCACGCCGATGATCACGCCACGCCGGAAGCGGATCGCGCGCGCCGGCCGAGATCGGATGCTCAGCGTTTCGGGGTCCACCTTCGCCGGTTGCGCAACGGCGGTCTCGGTGGGGACGGCGTCGGTCATGCGCCCCTCCGCTTGGCACGCCGCGAGACGCGGTCAATCCGAACCACCTGCTGCTTCTTGAGGCCGAGCCGCAGTTCGGCGGCATCGAAGATGCGATCCACGACATAGTAGCGATCACGCTGCCGGTAGTTGACCAGTTCGGCCTTGCCGTCGGCCGCGACGATGAACAGTGGCGGTGCGTCACCATTGGCCAGCGATGACGGAAATTCGACATACGTCTTCGCGCCGTCATCGAATGCGCGAAGCGGCCGCCACGCCGGCTTGTCGCCGGTGATGAGGTAGTTGAAATGGAGCTGCTCGATGGCGAGTCCGGTGGCGACCGGCGCAGCCGTCTGCACGGCTTCGGCCTTTCGACGCAGGGCCAGGAGCTCATCCTGCGGGTAGGTCCAGCGCATCGAAGACAGGGCGGTGGTCACGGTGCTGACCAGTCGGACATGATAGGCACGGCGATCGGTGGTGATGACGAGGTTGGTGGAGAGGCCGGCCGAGAACGGCTTCACCAGCACATGGGTCTGTTTGCCGTCGCCCGAGCCGCTGCTCGTGTCGCCGATCACCCAACGCGCGGTATCGCCGCTGGCGACAGCGATGAGGCTTTCACCGGGCTGGAGCATGATGTCGGTGACCAGTCCGGGTGCCGCATAGGCCTGGAAGATCGTGCCCTCATTGTAGGGATAGACCTGCGCGCCGCTGACGAACCCGGACGCGACCGGCTGGACAGTCGCGCTCCGTGTCGCCGCCTGGACGGTCCTGAGCGGGTCGGAATGCTCGCGGGTCTGCGCGAGCGTAGGGGATGCGACGATCATGCCTGCGATCGCCGGCAACAGCGCCAGTTTCATGGGTTGGTCTCCTGGATGTTGGTCGGCTGGGCGCCGAGGTTGGGATCGAGCGGTGAGCCGAGCGGAAGACTGATGGACGGGTCCACAGCCGGTCGTGCGGCGGGCGTCGACACAGCCGGCGGCGCTGGCGCGGTGTCGAGCTCGCGGCTCCAGTCGACCGCATCGACGTAGATGCCGAGCGGGTTCTTTCGCAGCACATCGGCGGAGGCCGGCGGACGGGATACGGTCGTCAGGATCGCAGTCCAGCGACTGATGCCGGATTGCGAGCCGCGCTCGAAGGCCGTCTCCGTCCACTTGACCTGGAACGACTTGTCCGACGCCCGCACCACGCTGGTGACCTGCACCGACACGGTCCGCTCGCCGATATTGGCGAACGGCGCGGCCGAGCGGGCATATTCGCCGAGGAACTGCGCGCCGCGCTTGGTGGCGAACTCATAAGCCTCGAGCCAGTCGCGCCGCATCAACACCGGGTCGAGCGACACCGAGCGGACATTGGTGATGAAGTGCGACAGGTGCCACGCGACCTGTGGATCGGTCGGCCGATAGTCGACATCGGCGGCCTGCACCGAGCGGGCCTCGCCGAGCCGGTCGACCTCGACGACATAGGGCGTGACGCGGCTTTGCAGCGACTGCCAGGCGAGACCCGCCGACGTGCCGGCTGTCAGAACTAGGCAACCGAACGCCATCAGCCGCCAGTTGCGCGCCTGCACGCGCGCCGAGCCGATCCGGTCGTCCCAGAGCTGGCCCGCGCGCTGGTAGGGCGTCTCGGGTGGTGGCGTGCGCCCGTAGCGCTGCGCACTTCGCTTGAAGAACATGGCTCAGTCGTTCCTTTCCTTGATGTCGGGGGTGGCGGAGGCGCCGCCGCGATCGCCCTGCTGGAGCGTGTGGATGGCGAGCTGACGCCGATGCCGGCTGGTCTGCTGGTCGCGCATCGCGCGTGCCCAGGCGGGCGTGCCGGTCTCCCCGCCGCCGCCCGGTCCACCCTGAGACGACGCGGAAGAGCTCTGGGTCGAGTTCTGGTTGAGCGCGTTCCATGCCGCTTGGCGTCCACCGGCCGCGGCCTCGCCCAGACCGAGCGCGCTGCTCGCGCGGGACTTGGCCGCATTGCCGGCGGCACGTGCCACGCCGCCAAGGCCCGCGCCGACCGATGACGAGGCGGCCGTCTCGCGGCTGAGCTGGTAGGCGGTCGATGCGGCCGACCCCATCGCCGTGCCCGAGCGGACCGCGCCGAGCGCCGCCCCGCCGAGCGCCCGCGCGCCACCGGCGGCTGCGCCACTGGCCAGCATGGTCACGCCGGCCGCGCCGACCGCGGTCCCCAGCGCCGCGCCGGCACCGAGTTGCGGTGCGCCGGCGACCAGCCCGGAAGCGATCGACGGACCGAAGATGCCGAGGCCGAACAGCGACAGGCTGGCGAGCACGAGGCTCATGGCTTGCCCAACGTCGGGCTCCTGGCCCTGGAGCGCTTCGGCGAACTCGGTGAAGAAGTTGGAGCCGATGCCGACAATGACGGCGAGCACCATCACCTTGATGCCGCTGGAGACGACATTGCCGAGCACGCGCTCGGCGAGAAAGCTGGTCCGGTTCCACAGCGCGAACGGCACGAGGATGAAGCCGGCGAGGCTGGTCAGCTTGAACTCGAGGATACAGACGAACATCTGCACGGCGAGGATGAAGAAGGCGACGATCACCAGCGCCCAGGCGAACAGCAGCACCATGATCGTCAGGAAATTGTCGAAGAAGGTCGTGAACCCGACCATCTCGCTGGCTTGTTCGAGCAGCGGCCAGGCCGCCGAAAAGCCGGTGCCGGCGAGGCGTCCGGGCTTGAGCAGGTCGTCGGCTGACAAGGTGCCGCCGCCCGCGGTCAGGCCGGCCTGCGCGAACGAGCGGAAGATGATGTCGGCGAGCGTCGAGAAGCTATTCAGGATGAACGCGAAGGCGCCGATATAGAGGATCTTGCGGAGGAATCGGCCGATGACATTGTCCTCGCCGCCCATCGCCCAGAACAGCCCGGCAAGCGTGATGTCGATGCCGATCAGCGTCGCGGTCAGGAACCCGACATCGGGTCCGAGCAGCCCGAAACCGCTGTCGATGTAGGTGATGAACGCCTGCAGGAAGCGGTCGATGACGTTGAGGTCGTTCAAGTGGCTGCCTTCCTGCTGGCGATTGAAGGAATGTCGCGGGACGCGGTGGGGGAGCTGGACCGCGCCCCGCGACGGCGACCGGGGCGGGAGGGAACGCCGCCGATCGCAGGTCCGGATCGAGCCGATCGGGCCCGAGGGGGCTATCGGGGCGTGTAGGCCGATCCGGATCCGAGGAACTTCTTGGTCGCAGCCCGGGCTTCGGCGGCCTGGGTGGCGCGGCGCGCCTGTTCGACAGCTTCGCTGCGGAACTGCGCCGCCATCATGTGCTGGAGCTGGAACTGCTGCTTGGCGGTGAGCGCGAGGAGCTGGTTGGTCGCCTGTTGCGCCTGGAGCGCCCCTTCGGCACCCTGGCTGCGCGCGACGATATCGGCGAGCGCCTCGGTATCGGACTGGATATTCTCCACGACCTGCGCCTGCACCGTCATCGTCTGGCGAAAGGCACCCATGCTGGCATCGAGCCGCGAGCGGGCATCGCGTACACGGGCATCGGTGCGCAGCGCCGAGGAGAAGTCCTGCGGAAACAGGGACTGGAACTTGTCGTCGAGCTGGTCGACCCGGAAATCGATCGCCTGCGCGCGGCCCATCAACCGGTCGATCTCGGCCAACTTCTGCTTGAGCGCATCGAGCTGCGGAAAGTCGATGCGGGTCAGGTTCTTGCCCATGTTGACCAGCATCTGCGCTTCGTTCTGCAATTGCTGAATCTGCTGGTTGACGGTCTGCAACGTGCGCGCGGCGGTCGACAACGATGGCATTGAACGGGTTTGCGTCGGGGGCTCCGGCGAGCCGCTAAGGATTGACGTGGTTTCGGGCACGATCCAGCGTGGGATAGTTTGCCTGGAGCCCGCGATCGATTTGGCCCGGAGCCTGCCACCGCAGGTTGCGGCCTTGCATCGTCTCGACTGTCTGTTGCGTCAGGTGGTTTGGAATAGGCCCGTAGATCGGGCGCTCCTACGGCTATTCGCGGCGCTTCGCTCGGCCGATGCCCGTCGTCATGGCGCGAGCCTGCGCGACATCGCCCGCATCATCCTCGGTTTGCCGGATTGGCCTGGCGACGGAGAATTCGCAAAATCGTCTGCGCGAAGGCTAGTGGCGCTTGGCGGCCTTCTAATGCAGGCAAGCCCAGCCACAATCGTTCAGAAGAAAGTCTGATAACTAGATGGCAATCGCTCTGAGCGTGAGTTGGCAGGCTGGGCACGCTTCCTATCGAAAGCGCATTCTTGGACTATTGGTCAGTATTTCTTTGTCGCGCGAGGGGTCGGCGAAGCGCGCTTTGGCTTGGGCGGCCTGCCTTCATCGAAAAGCGCGGCTGGACGTGCTCCCAAGGCCTTGTAGAGCCTGTCAAACGTGCCGAAGGTAAGATTTTGCCTGCCATTTTCGATGGCGCTGTAATGCGAGTGGCTAACTCCCATTCTTGCCGCGACCTCCTCCTGCGTTAGGCCAGCGTCCTTTCGCAGCCAATAGCAGTTAGTGCCGATGAGCTCGAACAGGTTCATCAAGGCCGTAGAACCGTTCGTCTATTTCGGTGCTACGCATTATAATGTACGAAGGGTGCGGCTCTGAATGAGGATCAAGATGAGCGAGGTTATGGATGTGGCGCCGGGAGTCGGCACAAGCGTGACTGACTACGACCGGCGCCATCTGGCGCTCTACGCTGCCTTACTGGACGCCGATGCCGCGCAGACCTGCTGGCGAGAAGCCGCGGCGACACTGATGCACCTCGATCCTTCGAACGAGAAGGCCGAGGTTTGCTGGAAATCGCACCTTGAGCGTGCGCGTTGGATCGTTGGTGACGGTCTGGCGGACGCTGTAGCCATGTTCGGCTCCGGGTCCGCTTCTTCTGCCTAGATAGCAGTTCGGCGCCTCGCGCATTCGCGCGACCGCGCTCTAGGGCTCGCTGAATGCTCGCCCCCGAACCCCGCGATGCGGGTCTCGGCCATAGGTGACGATCGCATGGCGCAGCCGATGTCGCCGCTGGCGCGGCGGCGCTGGTTTGTTGCCTCTCCCGTTACGGCGGGTGCAGGCGGCGCTCCCGGCTAGGCCCGTCGCGGGCAAGGCCAACCCCTTCGGGGTGCTCCACATCCGTTCTGCCCTTCGGTGTCCTTGCCCGCTTGAGCCGGGCCTTTTGGTCGCATCTCGCCGCCCACCCCCGCCTTCGCGGGGAGGCTTTGTGCCTTTTTGGGGTGGCGTGGAGGACAGGCCATGCCCAGATCATCGAGCCGCAGCGCCCGCCGCAAGGGTGGCGCGGACCAGCCGCAGGAGAACCGCGCGAACCTCTATGACGAGGTGACCGCGCGCATCGTCTCCGAACTGGAAGCGGGACGTTTCCCGTGGGTCCAGCCGTGGGGAAAGAGCGGGGGAACTGGTCCCGGCCTGCCGCGCAATGCGCTGACCGGGCGCGCCTATTCGGGCGTCAATATCCTGATCCTGTGGGGCGCAGTCATCGAGCACGCCTTTCCCTCGCAATCGTGGATGACCTTCCGGCAGGCGCAGGAAGCAGGCGGCTGCGTGAGGAAGGGCGAGCGCGGCCAGACCGTCGTCTATGCCGACCGCTTCACGCCCGAGGCCGAGAAGCAGCGCGCTGCGCGCGAGGGCGGCGATGCCAAGGCGGTGCCGTTCCTCAAGCGATTTACCGTCTTCAACATCGCGCAGTGCGAAGGGCTTCGTTCGGGTCTTGCATCCGATCCCGCGCCGCTTCCCGAGCGCGAGATCGTCCCGCTGGCTGAGGAAGTGATCGCGGCATCGGGCGTCGAATTCCGCATCGGCGGCGACAAGGCGTTCTACGCCCCGGACCCCGATTTCGTGGCTGTGCCGCCGCAGCCCGCCTTTTTCGAGCAGATCAATTATTATCGGACCTGCCTCCATGAACTGACCCACGCCACCGGCCACTCCAAGCGGTTGGGCCGCGACCTCAAGAATGCCTTCGGCAGCAAGGATTATGCCCGCGAGGAACTGGTCGCGGAGATGGGATCGGCCTTCCTCTGCGCCGCGCTCGGCATCGTGCCGACCGTTCGCCACGCCGACTATCTGGGCGCTTGGCTGGCCGTCCTGCGCGAGGACAACCGGGCGATATTCCGCGCGGCCAGCGCCGCCAGCAAGGCCGCCGAATGGCTTCTGGTCCGGCACCGCGAGGCGCAGGACGCACAGGCGGAAAGGAGGGTCGCGGCATGATCCTCCTGACCCCCCAATTGCACACCGGCCTGCGCGCCCATGCCATCACGCGGCACGTCTGCGAGCAGCGCGGCGAGCGCTTCGACCTCGTGCCCTTGGTGAAGCTGTTCAATCCCGTTGGCGCGGCAACTTGGCTGGCGACCGAACTCGACGAGGACGGCGACACGCTGTTCGGGCTGACCGACCTCGGCTTCGGCTGTCCCGAGCTAGGCTCGTTCAGCCTTTCGGAGATCGCGTCCGTCCGGCTCCCCTATGGCCTCGGCATCGAGCGCGACATCGGCTTCGAGACGCCGCACGCGCTTTCGGTCTGGGGCGACTGGTCGCGCCGCGCCGGATCGATCCTCTGGGCCGAAACCCTTCTCCGCCGTGCCGCCCAGAACCCCGATGGCGACGGCGCGGACCCCGAAATTCCGCCCGGTTGATGGCGGGATGATGCGCAGGCGGCGCGCTTCGTCGCCAATCCGAAACCGGTCCGCCCTCCCGGAAAGAACGACGGACCGGCACTCTCAAGGAGTAGTCCCATGAAACTCGACTTCATCGCCATTGGCAATATCGACGACAGCAAGGTCAACATGCGGCACGGGCGCAAGGCCCCCGAGGTGACCGACATCCTACCCACCGTCCGCAAGCGCGGCATCATTGTTCCCGTTGTCGTCCGGCCCGCAGAGGCCGAGGGCCGGTTCGAACTGGTCGCGGGGCGCAGGCGCGTCCACGCCGCCCGTCTCGCGCTGGCCGAAGAGGGCGCGGACCCCGAACTCGCGCGCGTTCCCGCCGCGATCATGGAGGCGGGCGACGATGCCGCCGCATTGGAAGCCTCGCTGATCGAGAACCTCGCGCGTCTCGATCCTGACGAAGTGACCCAGTGGGAAACCTTCGTCCGGCTGGTCAAGGAAGGCCGCGAGGTGGACGACATCGCCGCCACCTTCGGCCTGCCCGAGCCGACGATCCGGCGCGTGCTCGCGCTCGGCAACCTGCTGCCGCGTATCCGCGACCTCTACCGCGCCGAGAAGATCGACCGCACCACCGTCCGCCACCTGACCCTTGCTAGCAAGAGTCAGCAGAAGGCATGGCTGGCGCTGTTCGACGATCCCGACCCCTATGTGCCGACCGGGCACCAGTTGAAGGCATGGCTGTTCGGCGGGCAGTCGATTGCGGCCAAGGTCGCGCTGTTCGACCTCGAAACCTACGCGGGTGCGACCATCGCCGACCTGTTCGGCGACGACCGCTATTTCGCGGATGCCGATGCCTTTTGGACCGCGCAGAATGCCGCCGTTGAGGCGCGCCGCACGGCCTATATCGAGGACGGCTGGAGCGATGTCGTAGTGGTGCCGCCCTCCGAGCATTTCCATTCGTGGGAATATGAGAAGGCGGGCAAGCGCAAAGGTGGGCGCGTCTATATCGACGTGCGCGGCAACGGCGAGGTGACGTTCCACGAGGGCTATGTCACCCGCACCGAGGCCCGCCGCGCCGAGCGAGGCGAGATGGCAGAGGGCGAAAAGCCCCAGCGTCCCGAACTCACCTCGACCATGCAAACCTATGTCGATCTGCACCGTCATGCCGCCGTGCGCGCCGCCTTGCTCGACCCCCCGGGCGTCGCGCTGCGGTTGATGGTGGCCCATGCCATCGTCGGATCGCACCTGTGGACCGTGCGACCCGAGCCGCAATCCACCCGCAACGACGAGGTGCGCGAGAGCGTCGAGACGTCGCGCGGCGAAGCCGTCTTCGACGCGCGCCGCCGCGCCGTGCTGGACGTCCTCGGCTTCTCGCGCGAGGAGCCGACTGTGACCGGCGGCAATGGCGATGACTACGGCGTGGCGGGCGTGTTCCTGCGGCTGCTGGCCCTGCCTGACCCCGTCATCATGGACGTGATCGCGGTCGTCATGGGCGAAACGCTGGCGGCGGGAAGCGCCGCCGTCGAGGCGGTGGGCGGCGAGATCGGCGTGGCCATGGCCGACTGGTGGCAGGCCGACGAAGCGCTGTTCTCGCTGTTGCGCGACCGCGAGGTGCTCGGCCGGATCGTCGCCGATGTCGCGGGCGAGACCATCGCCAGCGCCAACGCGAAGGAGAAGTCCAAGACCTTGAAACGGATTGTCGCCGACCATCTGGACGGCGCGGACGGGCGCGCCAAGGTTGAAGGCTGGGCTAGCATCAGATCGATCACACGGCGGTCATGCTGATCACCGTGGCGCTCCGCCCACTCGTTCATGATCGTGGAGAAGGCCGCTCGAAATCCATGCGGCACGTGATGCCCGTGATAACCGGCCCGGTTCAGCAGATAGCCGATCGCGTTCTCGCTCATCGGACGGTGCGCATGCCGGTTGCTGGGGAAGACAAGCGGGCCGCCACCGGTGAGTGGCCAGATCGCTCGCAGCACGGAGACCGCCTGCGGCGTGAGAGGCACAAGGTGGTCGCCGCCCGTCTCCTCCTTACGATCGAGGTCGCCCTTCATGCGAGCCGACGGAATGCGCCACAACGGCAGCTTGCCATCGAGATCCTCGAACTCCGCCCACTCGGCGCCGCGCAGCTCGCTGGGCCTTACAGCCGTGAGCGCCAGCATCCTGAGGCCGAGCCGCGTAATCGGCCGTGCGTTGTCCTCCTCGGCAGCCAGGATCATCTTGCGCAGCGGCACGAGGTCGGTAATCGCCGGCTGTCGGCCCTTGCGCAGCGGCTTGAGCACCGCGCCCAGCTTTTCCGCAGGATCGCTCGCCGCGACCCCTTGAGCGATAGCATAGATAAACACGGCCGAGATGCGCTGCCTGACCCGCTTAGCGGTCTCGATCGCGCCTCTCGTCTCGATCTCGCGCAGTACGCCGAGGATCAGCGGCGGGGTGAGCTGCGCGATCGGCAGATCACCTATCGTCGGAAAGACGTCGCGCTCCAGACTACGGATGACATCGCTGGCATGGATCGTCGCCCACTGGGCCTTGGCGTTTCCATGCCACTCGCGAGCCACGCGTTCGAACGTCTGACGGCCGGCTTCGAGGTTCGCTTCCTTCTTCAACTTCTTCGCGACTACGGGATCATGGCCCTCGCAGAGGATCGTATAGGCCTCGTCTCGCTTCCCGCGCGCGTCGGCTAGCGAGACGAGGGGGTAGGCACCGAGAGCCATCGTCTTGTTCTTGCCGTCGCACTCGTAGTTCCAGCGCCAGAGCTTGCCACCGCTGGGGGTGACCATCAGGAAGAGGCGATTGGCGTCGGCGAGTTTGTAGGCTTTTGGGCGCGGCTTGGCCGTGCGCACCTTGGCATCCGTAAGCATGGTTCGATCTCCGAAAAATACCTCGTTTTTCGACCGCGCGTACCTCGTTTTAGCCCCTCCGATTCGTTGGATGGGCATGGACGGGCACGGACGGCCGAGGCCGAACCGGTCTTCTAAGTGTCGGTAATCAGGGAGAAAAAGTCGATCCCAGTGGTCTCGGGCGGACCACCTTGGAGGGGGTCCTGGCGGAGCGGGAGGGATTCGAACCCTCGATACGCTTTTGACGTATACTCACTTTCCAGGCGAGCGCCTTCGACCACTCGGCCACCGCTCCGCACTATCGCTGGAAGCCGGCTCCCTAGCCCGTAGCGGCGGGTTCCGCAAGGCGATGTGGCGTGGCATCATGATGGTATGAAACCTCATGTCCGCCTCGCCGTCCCCGCCCTGCTGCTGCTCGGTCTCGCCGCGGCGTCGCCGCCGCCGCGAGCCGGGCCGCTGACGCCCGGCGAGATTGTCGCGCAGGCGCCCGGCGCTGCGTGGGGCGCGGTGCCTGCCGATGACTTGCTGGTGATCGATCTCGATGGCGGGCAGCGGGTCGTCATCGCGCTCGCGCCTGCCTTTGCGCCGGTACATGTCGCCAATATCAAGGCGCTCGTCCGGGCGCGCTGGTTCGCGGGGATCACGATCAATCGCGTTCAGGACAATTATGTTACCCAATGGGGTGACGCGACCGAGAAGAAGCCGCTGCCCGCCGGCATCGTCGCCAGCCCGCCCGACGAATATGCGCGGCCGCTTGCCGGGCTGGGCTTCCGCG
The DNA here is from genome assembly GCF_000971055.1 of Sphingomonas sp. SRS2. Taxonomy (GTDB): domain Bacteria; phylum Pseudomonadota; class Alphaproteobacteria; order Sphingomonadales; family Sphingomonadaceae; genus Rhizorhabdus. The sequence continues at coordinate 33,084 of NZ_LARW01000057.1, read as the reverse complement.
CCATGGGCTATCGCGACGCCTATGCCGCCGAGACCGGCCATACCGGTGGCTGGCCGGTGGCGCGCGAAGCCGGGCTGGCCTGGCTGCCGCATTGCTATGCGATGGTCGGGGTGGGGCGGAACCTCGCGCCGGACACCGGCACGGGCGCCGAGCTCTATGCGGTGATCGGCCATGGCCCGCGCCATCTCGATCGCAATATCGCGACGGTGGGACGGGTGCTCGCCGGGATCGAGGCGCTGACCGCCCTGCCGCGCGGCACCGAGGCGCTCGGCTTCTACAAGGAGGGTGCGGCCCGGCCCGCCATCGTCCGCGCCCGGATCGCGGCGGATATGCCGGCCGGCGAGCGGCCGGGATTCGACGTCATGAAGAGCGACGCGCCGGCCTTCGCGGCCTGGCTGAAGGCGCGGGCGAATCGCCAGGACGATTTCTTCATCCGGCCGGCAGGGGCGCTCGACATCTGCAACGCGATGCCGCCGGTGCGGGCGGCAGTACCGAAATAATCGCCGCCCCAGCGGCTTCGCACGATCACCGGACCGGCCACAGGAAAGGGCCCGGGGATCGCTCCCCGGGCCCTTCTTTTTCCGATGACCGGACAGGTCGACCGGGTGGTCCGGACTTAGAAGTCCATGCCGCCCATGCCACCCATGCCGCCCATACCGCCGCCGCCCATGGGCATGGCCGGCTTGTCCTCGGGCGATTCGGAAATCGCCGCTTCGGTGGTGATGAGCAGGCCGGCGACCGAGGCCGCGTCCTGCAGCGCGGTGCGGACGACCTTGGTCGGGTCGATCACGCCGGCGGCGACGAGGTTCTCGTACACGTCGGTGGAGGCGTTGAAGCCCATGGTCTCGTCATTTTCGCGCAGCAGGTTGCCCGAGATGACGGCGCCGTCATGACCGGCATTCTGCGCGATCTGACGCACCGGCGCCTGGATCGCCTTGCGAATGATGTCGATGCCGCGGGTCTGGTCGTCGTTGATGCCCTTGAGGCCTTCGAGAGCCTTGGTGGCATAGAGCAGAGCCGTGCCGCCGCCGGGGACGATGCCTTCTTCGACAGCTGCGCGGGTAGCGTGGAGGGCGTCGTCGACGCGATCCTTGCGCTCCTTGACCTCGACTTCGGTCGAGCCGCCGACCTTGATCACGGCAACGCCGCCGGCGAGCTTGGCAAGACGCTCCTGGAGCTTCTCCTTGTCATAGTCGCTGGTGGTATTCTCGATCTGGCGACGGATCGCTTCGACGCGGCCCTTGATCGCATCGGATGCACCGGCGCCATCGACGATGGTGGTGTTGTCCTTGTCGATCGTGACGCGCTTGGCGGTGCCGAGCATGCCGATGGTGACGCTCTCGAGCTTGATGCCGAGATCTTCCGAGATCATCTCGCCCTGGGTCAGGATCGCGATGTCCTCGAGCATCGCCTTGCGGCGATCGCCGAAGCCCGGCGCCTTGACGGCGGCGACCTTCAGGCCGCCACGCAGCTTGTTGACGACGAGCGTGGCCAGAGCCTCGCCCTCGATATCCTCGGCGATGATGAGGAGCGGACGGCCCGACTGCACCACGGCTTCGAGGATTGGCAACATCGCCTGCAGGTTCGACAGCTTCTTCTCGTGGATCAGGATGTACGGATCGTTGAGCTCAACCACCATCTTTTCAGGATTGGTGATGAAGTAAGGCGACAGATAGCCGCGGTCGAACTGCATGCCTTCGACGACGTCGAGCTCGAAATCGAGACCCTTGGCTTCTTCGACGGTGATCACGCCTTCCTTGCCGACGCGCTCCATCGCCTCGGCGATCTTCTCGCCGACGACGGTGTCGCCATTGGCCGAGATGATGCCGACCTGTGCGACTTCATTGGTGCCGGCAACCGGCTTCGAACGCGCCTTGAGGTCGGCAACGACCTTGATGACGGCGAGGTCGATGCCGCGCTTCAGGTCCATCGGGTTCATGCCGGCCGCAACCGACTTCATGCCTTCACGGACGATCGCCTGGGCGAGAACGGTGGCGGTGGTGGTGCCGTCGCCGGCGATGTCGTTGGTCTTCGAAGCGACTTCGCGGACCATCTGCGCGCCCATATTCTCGAACTTGTCCTTGAGTTCGATTTCCTTGGCGACGGTGACGCCGTCCTTGGTGATGCGCGGGGCGCCGAACGACTTGTCGATGACGACGTTGCGGCCCTTGGGGCCGAGCGTGACCTTCACCGCGTCGGCGAGGATGTCGACGCCGCGCAGGATGCGCTCACGGGCGTCGCGCGAAAACTTGACGTCTTTCGCTGCCATGATCTGAATTCCTTAGTTAGATATAATGGAAAAATGGACGGGAAGGTTCAGCCGACGATCCCCAGGATGTCGCTTTCCTTCATGATCAGCAGGTCTTCACCGTTGATCTTGACCTCGGTGCCCGACCACTTGCCGAACAGGATCTTGTCGCCGGCCTTGACGTCGAGCGGCGTGACCTTGCCATCTTCGGCCTTCGAGCCACCGCCGACGGCGACGACTTCGCCCTCTTGGGGCTTTTCCTTGGCGCTGTCGGGGATGATGATCCCACCGGCGGTCTTTTCCTCGGCTTCGACGCGGCGAACGAGCACGCGATCATGCAGCGGACGGAAACTCATGTGCTTTCACCCTTTCCTCAATTTGTCCGCGATGGACGGGTGCGCCCATCGCCGAATCTCTCAGGTAAGAAACTTTAGCACTCACTACCTGCGAGTGCTAGCGGGCATATGTGGAGCAGGCTCAAAACTGTCAAGAACCGCTCTGGCCGATTTTATTGCGTTCATGCGACGCACCACCTTCCCGATGGCCCGGCGCTCGCGATATGGGGGAGGTGTAAGGATGTTCCAAGCCGGTGATGCGCAAACTCAACGCCCTAAAATATCCGTCGATCGCATTCGGCCTGGGGCTTGCCTCGGCGCTTGGCTTTGCGCCGCTCAACTGGTGGTTCTTCACCCTGCTGTGCCTTGCGGGCCTGATGTGGCTGCTGCTCGACGCGGGGCGATTGCGCCAGGTGGCCGCGCGCGGCTGGTGTTTCGGGGTTGGCCACTTCACCTTCGGCAATAACTGGATCGCAACCGCCTTCACTTTTCAGGACAAGATGCCGCATTGGCTCGGCTGGGTCGCGGTGTTCCTGCTCGCGCTCTATCTTGCTGCCTTCCCGATGCTCGGGGCGATGCTGGCCTGGAGCCTGAACCGGCTGCCGATGCTGGTGAAGGGACGCCGCCACCAGGCCGAACAGGCGGCGCGACGCAACAAGCTGAAGGGGCTGATCCCGCCCGGCATGGAAAGTGCGTCACCGCTGCTGCGGGTCCCGACGCCGAGTCCCTATGCCTTCATGCCCTTGTTCGCGGGCAGCTGGGTGCTCACCGAATATCTGCGCAGCATCGTCTTCACCGGCTTTGCCTGGAATCCACTTGCCGCGATCATGATCGCGCCCGGCAGCGCCGAGCCGGCGTGGATGGGGCTGACCCGGCTGATCGGCACCTATGGCCTTTCCGGCGTGATGGTGCTGCTCGCCTCGATCTGGCTGCTCGCGGTGCTGCCGGGCACGGGCCGCGCGCGGTGGAAGCGGGTCGCGCTCGCGCTGATCGCGGCAATGCTCGCGCAGATCGTCTCGGCCTATATGCTGCGTCCGCTGCCGCCGCGCGCCGGGCCGCGCATCGTCGTCGTGCAGCCGAATATCAATCAGAATCAGAAGTGGGATCCCAAGCTCCAGGCCGCCAATTTCACGCGGTTGAGCGAGTTGAGCGGCAAAGCCGGCGCTACGCCGCGGCTGGTGCTCTGGCCCGAAGCGGCGACCGCCGACTATCTGGAAATCGAGCCCGAGGCGCGGGCGCGGATTGCGCGGCTGCTGGGGCCGAAGGACATCGTCCTGCTCGGCGGCGACGCACTGATCTTCGACAAGGCGGGCGATCTGATCGGCGCGCGCAACAGCGTATTCGGGCTGGACGCGAAGGGCGCGATCACCGGCCGCTATGCCAAGGCGCACCTCGTCCCCTATGGCGAATATCTGCCCGCGCGGCCGATCCTGTCGGCAATCGGCCTGTCGCGGCTAGTGCAGGGCGACATCGACTTCTGGCCCGGCCCCGGCCCGGCGAGCTTCGCGGTGCCCGGCTTCGGCAAGGCGGGGATGCAGGTCTGCTATGAGATCATCTTCTCGGGCCAGGTGATCGACCGCGCGAATCGACCCGATTTCCTGTTCAACCCGTCGAACGACGCCTGGTTCGGCCGTTGGGGCCCGCCGCAGCATCTGGCGCAGGCGCGGCTGCGCGCCGCCGAGGAGGGAATGCCGATCATCCGCTCGACCCCCACCGGCATATCGGCGGTGATCGACGCGGATGGACGGCTGCTGCACAGCCTGCCCTGGAAGAAGGCCGGCGCGATCGAGGCGACGTTGCCCGGACCGCGCCCGGCGACCCCCTTCGCGCGCTTCGGCAACCTGCTGCCGCTGCTGTTCGCCGCGCTGCTCATCGCGGGCGGAATTGCCATCGCGATGAAGCGCCGCTAAGGGCGATATAACGAAGTCTTTATATCCTTTCTTCCGCTCGCGCCCTATCAGGCGGCATCATCCCAAGAGGTCAGTCAACACCAATGCGCAGCAACTATCTCTTCACGTCCGAAAGCGTGTCCGAAGGCCATCCCGACAAGGTCGCCGACCAGATTTCCGATGCGATCGTCGATCTGTTCCTGTCGAAGGATCCGGAAGCGCGCATCGCCTGCGAGACGCTGACGACCACCCAGCTCGTCGTGCTGGCCGGCGAGATCCGCTGCAAGGGCGTCTATGAGGATGGCGCATGGGCACCAGGCGCGCAGGACGAGATCGAGAAGGCCGTTCGCGACACGGTCAAGCGCATCGGCTATGAACAGGACGGCTTCCACTGGGAAAGCTTCACCTTCCACAACAATCTGCATGCCCAGTCCGCGCATATCGCGCAGGGCGTCGACGCCAGCGGCAACAAGGATGAGGGCGCGGGCGATCAGGGCATCATGTTCGGTTTCGCTTGCGATGAGACCCCCGACCTCATGCCGGCGACGCTCTATTACAGCCACAAGATTCTCGAACAGATGGCCGCCGATCGCCATTCGGGCAAGGCCGCTTTCCTGGAGCCCGACGCGAAGAGCCAGGTCACGCTGAAGTTCGAGAATGGCAAGCCGGTCGCCGCGACGGCGATCGTCGTCTCGACCCAGCATGGCAAGGGCTATGACGAGGGCGCGAAGGAAGCCGAGCTGAAGGATTATGTGAAGGCGGTGGTGGCGGATATCCTGCCCGCCGCGCTGCTCTCCGATCAGACGGTCTATCACATCAACCCAACCGGCAGCTTCGAGATCGGCGGGCCCGACGGCGACGCCGGCCTCACCGGCCGCAAGATCATCGTCGACACCTATGGTGGCGCGGCCCCGCATGGCGGCGGCGCGTTCAGCGGCAAGGACCCGACCAAGGTCGATCGCTCGGCCGCCTATATCACTCGTTATCTGGCGAAGAACATCGTCGCCGCCGGGCTTGCCCGCCGCTGCACGATCCAGCTCGCTTATGCGATCGGCGTGTCCGAGCCGCTGTCGCTCTATGTCGATACGCACGGCACTTGCGCCGAAGGCGTTACCGACGGCGCGATCGAGCAGGCGATCGGCAGGATCGCGGAGCTGGGTCGCCTCACTCCGCGCGGCATCCGCACCCATCTCGGTCTCAACAAGCCGATCTATTCGAAGACCGCCGCCTACGGCCATTTCGGCCGCAAGCCCGAGGGCGACTTCTTCCCCTGGGAGAAGACCGACCTCGCTGACAAGCTCAAGGCGGCTTTGGCCTAAACGTCGCTATTGCCGTCATTCCAGCAAAGGCTGTGACCTCAGGCGGGGTTCGTGACACACAGTCCGTTCCCGCAGCCCTGGATTCCAGCCTTTGCCGGGATGACGCCTTTACGGCGCCGGTCTACGCCAACATGCGTATTTTCGGCTCGCGATCCCAATAACGGGTCTTCGCGGCTTCGACGAAGGCGTCGTCGAGGCCGGTGATGCCCTCGTCGGGCTTCACCCCGGCCTTGTCCAGCAGCGGCTTGGCCGCCTCGCTCGCGCCAATCGCCTTCAGATGCCCGAAAGCGTCCATTACGAACTGGACTGCCGCAGCCTCGTTGAGCAGCGCCTTGCAGCCATCTTCCGACAGCGCGACCACGATCGCATCGACCAGTACCGATGGGAAGCCGGCGAGCTGGGCATCCGCCTTGAGCAGGGAGCCATCGGACATCTTCGCGCCGCCGACTTTCGGCGCAATCAGGATTGGTCGTCCACCGGCGTCACCTATCTTGCTAGTCAACGCATCGACCACCCTGGCGTCGGAACCATCCGCGATCAGGATTCCGACCGACCGGCCCTCAAGTGTCTTGAGATCGAGCGGACCGTTGATGATCCGCAGCGCCGGGGACAGATCAAGATCGAGAATCTTTGCCGCGCTGGGCGATGCCTTGGGCAGCGGCATGTTGATTCCCGCGGCGACGCGTCCCGCCAGCTCCGGATCGACATTGACGAGGTTCGACAACATCCGTGCGCGAATATGTTCGAGGCCGACCTTGGACAGCTCGAACACCAGCGCGGAGGCGAGATGGGCCTGCTCGGCCGGATCGAGCGAGCGGAAGAACATCCGCGCCTGGCTATAATGGTCGGCGAAGCTTTCCGGGCGGATGCGCAGCTTGTCGCCCTGCTCGTCCTCGGCGGCGCGCCCGGCAAAGCTGGTGAAGCCTTCGACCGGGCATTCGCGCGGTCCGCTGACTTCGCCCGCCTCGCTCAGACTGTTGGGCTCGTAATTCGCGCGGCCCTTGGGTTGCAGCATCTGCATATGCCCGTCGCGCTGAAAGTTCATCACCGGGCATTTTGGCGCGTTGATTGGGATCTGGTGGAAATTGGTCGAGCCCAGCCGCTTCAGCTGGGTATCGAGATAGGAAAACAGCCGCCCCTGGAGCAGTGGATCGTTGCTGAAGTCGATGCCCGGCACGATGTTGGCCGGGCAATAGGCGACCTGCTCGGTCTCGGCGAAGAAATTGTCGGGATAGCGATCGAGCACCATCCGTCCGATCGGACGGACGGGAAGGATTTCCTCGGGAATGATCTTGGTGGGGTCGAGCACGTCATAGGGCAGGCTGTCGGCGAACGCTTCGTCGAACGCCTGGATGCCCAGTTCCCATTCGGGATAATCGCCGCGGTCGATCGCCTCGAACAGGTCGCGCCGCTGGAAATCGGGGTCCGCGCCGGCGATCTTGACCGCCTCGTCCCACACGGTCGAAGCATTGCCCTGCTTGGGTTTCCAGTGGAACTTGACGAAGGTCGACTTGCCCTGGGCATTGACCATGCGGAAAGTATGAACGCCGAAGCCTTGCATCGTTCGCAGGGTGCGGGGGATGGTGCGGTCAGACATCGCCCACATGATCATATGGGTCGATTCGGGCATCAGGCTGATGAAATCCCAGAAGGTGTCGTGTGCCGACGCCGCCTGCGGATAGCCGCGATCGGCCTCCATCTTCACCGAATGGACGAGATCGGGGAACTTCATCGCATCCTGAATGAAGAAGACCGGGATGTTGTTGCCAACCAGATCCCAATTGCCCTGTTGGGTATAGAATTTGACGGCGAAACCGCGCACGTCGCGTGGCGTGTCGACCGATCCGGCGCCGCCCGCCACGGTCGAAAAGCGCGTGAATACCGGCGTCTTCTCCCCGGGCCGCTGAAACAGATCGGCCTTCGTTATATCGGCGAGGCTTTCATAGACTTCGAAATAGCCATGTGCGGCCGACCCGCGGGCATGGACGATCCGTTCCGGAATGCGCTCATGATCGAAGTGGAAAATCTTCTCACGCAGGACGAAATCTTCCAGCAGCACCGGGCCGCGCGCGCCCGCCTTGAGCTGGTTCTGATTGTCGGAAACCTTGACGCCCTGATTGGTGGTCAGATGATCGAGCCCGTCATGAGGGCCCTTGGCCGGAATCTGCTGATGCGTCTCGCCGCCATTGCCCTGCTCGCTCTTGAAACCCTTGGTCGCCATATCCGCTCCTGTCGCTATATCGCGGGTCAAACCGCCGGGAGCGGGACAAGGGTCCGGATTGTTTCGATCAAGCGAGCGATTTAACCGGATGTCGATCGCGATGCGGCAAAGTTCTTTCAAGCCGGGCGTTCAGTCTCTAAGGCACGCCCATGACTGCCCCGGCACATGCCCATGTCTGATCTGGCAGCTTTCCTGCGCGCTTGGGCCCGGGATCCGCTGGGCATCGCCGCGGTCGCGCCATCGAGCCTTGCGCTCGCCAAACTGATAACCGCGGAAATAAGCCCGGAGATGGCACCGGTGATCGAGCTTGGCCCCGGCACCGGCGTATTCACCAAGGCGCTGATCGCGCGCGGCCTGAAGCAGTCCGATCTGATCCTGATAGAATATGAAGTCGATTTCGCGCGGCTGCTCGCTGCGCGCTTTCCGCAGGCGACGGTGCTGCGCGGCGATGCTGCGCGGGTACGCAAGCATCGCGGGCTGCTCGACGACGCGCTGGCCGGGGCGACGATCTCTGGCCTGCCGATCCTCAACATGAACGCGCGCCAGCAGATGATGATCATGCGCGGCTGCTTCGAGCTGATGCGTCCCGGCGGCCGCTTCTTCCAGTTCACCTACAGCCCGATCAGCCCGATCCGCCGCCCCGTGCTCGAACGGCTCGGGCTGAAGGCGCGGCGGCTGTCGAGCACGCTGCGCAATCTTCCTCCCGCCGCCGTCTATGAGATAAGCCGTCGCGATGAATGACCCACTGACGATCCGCCGGCTTTACGGCCGCCGCACAGGACATAAGCTCCGCCTCGGCCAGGCCGAGCTGGTCGAACAGCTGCTCCCGGCATTGTCCGTGCCAGACAGCGGACCCATCGATGCGCGCGCCCTGTTCGGCGACAATCGTCCGCTCGAACTCGAGGTCGGCTTCGGCAAGGGCGAGCATATGGCGTGGCAGGCGATGAACCGGCCGGACCATGGCTTCATCGGCTGCGAACCCTTCCTCGACGGGGTGGTCGGCGCGCTGATGAAGATCGACGAGGAGGATATCGACAATATTCGCCTGCATATGGGCGATGCAATCGACGTGCTCGAACGGCTGCCCGACGCGTCGCTGGAGCGCGCCTGGCTGCTCCATCCCGATCCGTGGCCCAAAGCGCGTCACGCCAAGCGCCGCTTCATGAACGCGGGCCCGATCGGCCTGATAGCGCGAAAGCTGAAACCCGGCGGCGAGTTTCGCTTCGGCACCGACCATCCGGTCTATGTCCGCTGGGCGATGATGGTGATGGGCCAGTCCCCCGATTTCGAATGGCTCGGCGAAACCCCAACCGACTTCCTCGTCCGCCCCGACGACTGGCCCGAGACCCGCTACGAGGCTAAAGCGCGCAGCAAGGGGCATGAGGTCTGGTACTTTCGTTACCGGCGGCGCTAGAGCTAGTGCGCCTTTCAAAAGGCGCTTTAAAACAAGATTTGTAAGAAATTTTCTCCTCCGCCGCTCTCGTAGCTGCCGTCGCTGAGTGGCGGACTGGAAAGACAGTTATTCGCCTGTCGCCGCCCGGACCCCGCCATTCCGCAAACGGCCCAGAATCTGTCGTCGCGAATCATGGTAAATCAGCACTTAGCCACGAGTCGTCCGCTTGGCGCCCTATTGCCGCCGTTCAGGGCGGCTCGATTAAACCCGAAAGCGGCCATTCGTGGGGTCGAACGATAGGCACCAAAAGGCTGTCGTCCCTAAGCTGTGCCTGCAGATGCTAAGTATATGAGAGTTGGAAGAAAAAAATATTTCCATTACGCCCCTGTAAAGGCAAGACGAACTTAAATTAAGGCAAGACGAGCTTCGCAAATATCGCAACTTAAGTTAGCGACCTGATTAACTAGCGGAGTTTGTTTGTATTTCTATTGCGGGTTTTTCCGTAGGTCGGTTGGTCTAAACGTCTCAAGTTAGGAATTGCACGGTTCGTCGCGTAAGAAATCTGCGAATCGCGTTCTGGTTCATTGTTAGGTTTGCTTAGATGGCCAACATCAGAGACCGCACCTATCATATCGCCCGGCGCCATCATTGCTTGGCAATGATGAAGAGCGCCGCATCTCCCAAAATCAGTGCGCTCCATGCGGAACTGGCAGCGATGCATGGCCGTGCTGCTGGCATGGTAGTGGCCGAAGATTCTGAGATCGTAGGAAGGCCTGCCCAGGAGAATGGTCCTCGGATGGCGCTTGTGATCACAAAGCCGATGCGCCCCAACGCCCATAAGCAGCCGGCTGAGCGTTAAGGATGGCCGATCTGGTGAAGAGTATGTCGCAGGCGGCGGCGCGTACATATTTCCGGTTGCCGCTGATACCATCGAAACAGCTCAATCAGCTCTTTCTGCCATTTGCTCCATTGCTCCCGGTGCTGGTCATTCTTGGTATCGTTGCCGCCGCCTTAGAGGGGCTAGGCATCGGTCTTGTCATTCCTTTGCTCGGCGCGATGCTGGGAGAAGGGGCCGTTGGTGGTCGAGACGGCGGTGCGAGCATGTTTCAGCAGCTCAGCGGCTGGTTTCCCTCGGAACATCGTAGTGTCTATCTGGTGGCGGGAATGCTGGCGCTCATCGCCGCCAAGAACCTCGTCATTTACCTGAACAGTCTTTTGACGGGCTGGATATACAGCCGCACGAGCTTCAGCATCCGCAGTGTCATCGCCAACCGGCTGACGCGACTGGACTTCGATTTTTTCAAGCGCGAACGGCCCGGCCGGCTGCTGCATGTATTGTCGAACGACTCGTGGAGCGCGGCCGACGCCATCCAGGCCAGCATTTCCCTGATAATAGCCGTGGCGGCGACGTCGATCATCGCGATCTTCCTCATTCTGCTCTCATGGCAAATGGCTTTGGGCGTGGCCGTGGGGCTCGCGGTTCTGCAGGGCGTGCAGGCAATTCTCACGGCGAAGCTCCGCCTCTTGAGCCATGAGCTTTCCAGCTCCAATAGCGCGCTAGCCGCGCGCATGCTCCATCTGATCCACAGTTATCAGCTGATTCGCATCTTTGCCCGTGAGCGCAGCGAGAGCGAGGCCTTTGATGCGATTTCCGAGCGGGTGCGCCGGTCCAATTTCATGCTGGAAGCGCGTCAGGCGATTTTGCCGCCGCTGATGGAATTCATGCAGACCGCCCTGTTCCTGGTGGTCGTGCTGGCGTCATGGAGCAGTGGGGTGCCTTTTGCCGTGATCGCTGCCTTTCTCGTCCTCCTGTACCGCATACAACCTCAAGTACGTGCCGTTCAGGGCGCGGTGATCGCGCTGCGCGCCGGCGCTGGTCCCGTAGCGGAAGTCTCGTGGATGTTGAGCCATACGGAGAAACCGACAACAGGCGCAGGATGCAGCTTCACGGAGCTGAAGGATGCGATTTGTTTCCACGGCGTCACGCTGCGATATGCGGGATTGCGAGGTAAAGCCGCATTGGACGACGTCGATCTGCGCATCAGGGCGGGCGGCGCTACGGCGATCGTCGGCCGGTCGGGCTCGGGCAAGAGCAGCATCGCGGCCATTCTAAGCCGGATCGTCGAACCGACCTCGGGCCTGGTCACCGTCGACGGTGTACCGCTCTCCATGATCGACCTCGACGAGTGGCGCGCCCGGTTGGCGGTCGCCAGCCCTGAGCTTGAACTGATCGACGACACAATCGAAGCGAACATCCGTTATGGCCGTCCAGATGCGAGCGACGACCGCGTCATCGAGGCCGCGCGTATGGCCGATGCCGACGCCTTTATTCGGGCACTTCCACAGGGATATGCCACAGCTGTCGGCTATCGCGGCGCTGAACTGTCGGCGGGGCAGCGGCAGCGGATCGCACTTGCCCGCGCGCTGGTCCGCGAGCCCGAAATACTCATCCTCGACGAGGCTACCAACGCATTGGATGCGCTGTCCGAGGCTGCGATCGTCCGGACGTTGCGCGCCCGCGCCGGCAAGGGCGCGACGATCGTCATCAGCCACCAGCGTGCCACGATCCAGTTCTGCGACGATATCATCGTCCTTGATCATGGACGTGTCGCCGAGATGGGGTCGCATGACGGCAGCGTGCTGGGCTCGATGGATATTTTCTACCCGGACGAGCCGCATCGGGCTGCCGAAGCATGACCCGGTTCCCGGCCGCCAGCGCATCCGACGCGCCGCCGTCGTTCGACGGGGCGCCCCTGGTGTCGATCATCCTGCCTGTCTTCAATGCGGAAAAATGGCTGCCCAGCTGTGTGGGCAGCCTGCTCCGCCAGAATTATCAGCACATCGAAATCGTCGCCATCGATGACGGATCGACAGACGCATCGGCCGCGATCCTCGCCGATCTTGCGGCCCGGGACACGCGGCTGAGGGTGATCAGCCGGCCCAATCGCGGGCTCGTCGCAACCCTGAACGAAGCCCTGCCGCTATGCCGGGGCGATCTCATAGCGCGCATGGATTCGGACGACATCGCCTATCCCGATCGGATCGGCGAGCAGGTGCGCGCCTTTCTGGCTGATCCCCAGCTTGCTTTGAGCGGATGCCGTTACGACGTCATATATGGACGCGATCGGGTGCACCGCGTCGATGGTCTGCGCTGTTCGACCGCCGATGACCTCGCCGTCATGGCCCGCTATTTCACCATGTTGCTACACCCAACGGTGATGTTCCGCCGCAGCGTCATAGGCGAGGCCGAACTGCGTTATGACGACAACTATCCTCACGCCGAAGATTTCGACCTGTTCCGGCGAATCGCGCGCCAGCACCGCACGATGATCACCGATCGGCCGCTTCTCGCCTATCGCGTCCATGTCGAAAGCGTCAGCGCCACGCGCAAGACGGAGATGCGGTATACTCATCTTCGGATCGTTGCCGAAAACCTGGCCGAAGCTCATGGCTATCGCTGGGACGAGCGCAATGCAGAGATATTGGAGCGCGTCGACCACGAGAGCGTGACGCGCGCATCCCGGCTGATAGCCGCCCTCGACCGGATTACCGAGCTCGCCGAACCTTCCCTGAAGATGGCGCACAAAGAGGGTGCGGATAACCTCTTCTTCTTCCTGTACACGATCATCTGGGAGTCGGGCGAGACCGGGCTGCTGAGCATGTTCGTCGACACGACAGGGCGCCGAAACCAGATCCGTCGGCGCGAACGCTATCTATTCCACAGTCCCGCATCAGGCGGGGGCGCGGTTGGCCTGAAGCTACTGGAGGCCTTCGATAAGATCAGCCGCTACTTCAGGTCGACGCCCGCCCGTCGCGCCATACCGGGATTCCAGCGGTTATGAGCGGCAAGATGGATGCCGCCGAGCGCGAACCCCGGCCCGCCCTGATCGACCTGACCTTCGTGATATGCACCAAAGATCGCCGCGAGCCGCTGCTGCGATGCCTGGGGTCGATCGTGACGGCAGCCTTGAGATCGCCGCAAATGGCTACCGAAATCGTGGTGGTCGACAATGGATCGACCGATGACACGGCGCGCGCGGTCGGCGAGTTCATGAGCGTCGCGGACGTGCCCACGCAAATGTTGTACGAGCGGACACCGGGGTTGGCAGCGGCACGCAACAGCGGAATAGCGGCGGCCCGTGGCCGGCTTATCGCGTTCACCGACGACGATTGCATCGTGAAGCCGGATTATGTCGCCGATCTGGCGACCCATTGGTCGAAAGCGCCGTTCGACATTCTTCGGGGCGGCCGCGTCGAACTCGGTGATACGCGCGACCTGCCTTTCACGATCAAGACGTCGGACCATGTCGAACGCTATAGCGCTGGCGACTTTCCCGGCGGATTCCTGCATGGCTGCAACTTCGTTACCAGCCGCAGGGTGTTGGATATGGTGGGGGGCTTCGATCAGAGGTTCGGAGCGGGAGCGGACCTGAAATCCGCTGAAGACACCGACTTCCTGTTGCGCGGTTTCTTCGCCGGCTTCCCCGTTCAATATGTACCCAATATGGCCATCCAGCATTTTCACGGCCGTCGTTCGGCCAGCCAGATAGAACCGGTTATTCTTGGTTATTCCTTCGGAAATGGCGCCATCTTCGCAAAGCATTGGCGCCGCGCTCCCTGGCTCCTCAAATTCCCTTATTGGACATTGCGTGCGGCTGGTCGCCAGCAGTTCAGGGGCGCCCGGTACGTCATCCCCTATGGCATCAGCGAGTGGCGCCTGTTCAAGGCGAACGTCGTCGGCGCGGTGGCCTATTGGCGCACGGCTATGCGCCGAACGCAAGACAGCACGATCCCTCGCACCTCGCTGCTTCGCGGTGAGCCTCTTCCTTCGGTGCCGTCCGAGTGAACAACGCGCCGCTGGTATATCGTCCGCAGCTCGACGCGCTCAGGACCGTGGCAGTAGGCCTCGTCCTGCTCAGTCACTTCTGGCTGGACGAATTGAAGCTGGGCCATGTCGGGGTACGATTGTTCTTCGTACTCAGCGGCTTTCTCATCACTACCATTTTGTTGCGCGGCATTTCGCTACGTGATTTTTATACAGGCCGGGTCATGCGGCTGGCCCCAGCGCTGTATATCGCTCTGGGCCTGGCATTCCTGCTCGATCTCTACGGTATGCGCGACACCTGGAAGTGGCATGTGCTGCAGCTGAGCAACCTGTTGTTCGCGGTGCGCGACAGCTGGGAGCTGGCATGGCCGGCGGATCATCTGTGGAGTCTGAATGTCGAGGAGCAATTCTATCTCGTCTGGCCTTTGCTCATCCTGTTCGTATCCCGACGATGGCTACCGCATGCGCTGATCGCAGTTATCGCGGTCGGCCCGGCGTTCCGGATCTTCTGTCACCTTCGGGGCGGAGGAGAGGTGGCGGCCCTGGCGTTGCCTTTCGCATCGTTCGACGCGCTGGGGCTGGGGGCGTTCATGGCCGTAACCGGCGTCCGGATGAGTATGCCAGGTCTAGTCGCGCTTCCCTTGCTGCTGCTCGCGCCGTTCGATCTGTTTCCCGACAGCTTCCTTTACAACGAACTGGTTGAGTTCGGCCCGTTGCTCACTATGGCGGCGCTCGTGCAGCTGGGATGGGATGGGCGGCTGCCATTGCAGTCGCCGCTCCTCGTCAAAACAGGCCGGATCAGCTACGGCATCTATCTCTATCATAACTTCGTTTACGGGACCGTTGCGGAGCTCGGTCTGGAGCAGCGCGGACCGGTGCTGATGGTGACCTGCTCGCTTATCACGCTGGGCATTGCGTCGTTGTCCTATATATTCGTCGAACGGCCGATCCGCTCGCTGCGCGGCAAGTTGTCGGCATCGTCCACGCCCACCGCGGGCCCCCTGACCGAAGCCGCCAAATGACCGGCTTCGACCCAATCGAAACGGCAAAAAGGCCGAGCTTCTCGATCATCGTCCCGACTTTCCAGCGTCGCGCTACGGTGTGCGACGTGGTGGCGGCTCTCGGCGACATCCGATATGATGGACCGCTCGAAGTGATCGTCGTCGTGGACGGCTCAAGCGACGGCACCCTTGAGGCGCTTTCGGCGTTGAGGCTGCCCTTTCCATTGCAGGTCATTTTTCAGGAAAACCAGGGCGCATCGGCCGCGCGCAATCGTGGTGCTGTGGCGGCATCCGGCGACGTGCTGCTGTTCCTCGACGATGACATGATCGTCCAGCCGGATATCGTGACGGAACATGCCCGAAGTCATGCCCAGGGTGCTGATGCCGTTATCGGCCATATCCCGCTGGATCCAGGCTCGCTGCCGGGCTTCCTCGCCGATGGTGTTGCACAATGGGCCGAAGATCGCCGCCGCAGGATCGCTGCCACAGCAGAACTGGCTCTGTTCGATCTGTTGACGGGGCAGCTATCGGTCCGCCGTTCGGTGTTTGAGGCGCTTGGCGGCTTCGACGCCAATTTCACGAAGGGCGGCAGCTTCGGGAACGAAGATCTCGATTTGGGCGTGAGGTTGCTGGCGAGATATCGGGTCGTCTTCAATGCGGATGCGATAAGCCGGCAACGCTATGTCGTGAACTCCCGTCATTATCTGCGCCAGTGGTTTCAGGCGGGACAAGCGGGCATCGGCTTCGCGCGCAAACATCCTCGCCACGCCAAAGCGCTGTTCGAATTGCGCGGGATTGCGAACCCCGTCACCCGCTGGATCTATCTGCCGCTATCCAACATCCCGGGCATTGCAAAAATCCTCGGGTTGATCGCCGGACGCGCGGCCGACCGGCCGTGGTTGTCAAATGGTGTCGTGCGCCGCTTCGTGCGTAAGCTTTTCTATGTAGCCCGCGACCTTTTATATTGGCGGGGGGTGCGGCTCGCCGGTGGCCCGCTGGATAAGCGGTCGTTGCTGATATTATGCTATCACGCGATTTCCGATCTCGACCATGATCCGGTGCTGAAGCCCTATGCGGTGCCTGCGGGCCTTTTCCAGCAGCAGCTCGACCACCTGCTCGATCGTGGATATCGGTTTGTGTCCGGCGAGGAATTTTCGGCATTCATAGCTGGTCACACCCGCTTGCCCGGCAGGGCGGCGCTGCTGACATTCGACGACTGCTATGAAGACCTGCTGTCGACCGCACTGCCTATTCTGCAAGCGCGAGGCGTGCCTGCGCTGGCCTTTGCGGTGACGGGGCTCTCCTCGTTCAGCAACGAATGGGATCAGGGCGCCGGTCGCACGCGGATGACGTTGCTCGATCAACCGGGTCTCGTCGCGGCAGCCGACGGAGGTATCGAAATTGGGGGTCATTCGCGAACCCACGCGCATCTTACCCAGCTGGATGACGCAATGCTAACCAGCGAAACCCAAGGCTGCATGACCGATATGATCGAAATGGGCCTGCCGAAGCCCCGATTTTTTGCTTATCCCTATGGCGAGGAATCGCCTTCCGTCCGCAATAGCTTGAAGAGCTCGGGCTATGAGGCCGGCTTCTCTCTGGGGTTCAGGCGCTTTGCCGATGGGACGGATCGGTATGCAATACCGCGAGTAGAAATACGGCGCTCTGATACAGGGCTGCGGTTCTGGCTAAAAACCAGCATCCCTCATCTTGCCTGGTCAATCAGGTGTTTCCTCCGCCATGGCACTCGTCAAGGAAACTGAGCGGGTCATCCATCTGCCCTCGATGGGAGGCTAGGAATTTTTAGATGGCGGCTATCGCGTCGTCGCGGCCAAAGCTGCCAGTCCGTGATGGGCCCAAATTGAGACACTGAATCCGGGATATTTCGCCTTCGGCGAAGTGACTCGCGATCATGTACTTGGCAGCAACACGTACGGCTTGACGAATCGACGGCGGATCACAGCTTATTGGCGATCGACCTATAGCGGTGTCGGCTTTCGCCCACTGGAACCCATGTACAATTTTGTAGTCATTATCCCTATTTAGATATATAGATTGTGAAAGGAATGGCCGGCGAGGGTGCGTGATGAGCTATTTGCGGAACTGCTGGTATATGGCGTCCTGGTCGGACGGGGTCGGTTTGGGCGAGGTGATCGGCCGCACCATTCTCGACGAGGCGGTTGCGCTGTTCCGTGATCCGTCGGGCGGTATCGGCGCGGTCGAAGATCGTTGTCCGCACCGCTTCGCACCGCTCAGCGCCGGCAAGGTGAATGCCGAAGGGATAGTCGTCTGCGGCTATCATGGCCTGGGCTTCGATCGTACCGGAGCCTGCGTCGCCAATCCCCACGGGACCGTCCTCCGCGGCGCGAAGGTGCGCAGCTGGCCGGTGGTCGAACGCCACGGCATCATCTGGATATGGATGGGCGAGGCTGAACGCTGCGACCCGGCATCGATCCCCGATTTCGCATGGCTCGACAGCGCCCCCGCCTCCGCCAGGAGCCATGGTGAAATCCTCTCGGGCGGCGGAGGGTACGACCTCTATGTCGACAATATCATGGATCTCAGCCACACCGATTATCTCCACGCCGAAACCCTCGGCAAGGGTGGCGTCGTCTTCAACAAACCCAATGTCACCACCACCGATGAGTGGGTGGAGGTTTCATGGGAGTCGCGCAATGCGCGGCCTCCCGCCTTCTATCCGCGCATGATCCCCAACCTTCCGGAGCTTGTGGACCTCACCCTGCGGGTCCGCTGGATTCCGGCCGCGGCGATGCGACTGGATGCGGAAATACGCCATGACGGCAAGCAGGGGGATGACTGCCATCGCGCCTCCGCCGCGCATATCTTCACGCCGGAAACGAAGGACAGCACCCATTATTATTTCGCGCTGGTGCGTAATTTCGCCGAGGAAGACGCCGCCCTCAATCAGATGATCGCCGATACCCGCAAGCGGATTTTCCAGACCGAAGACAAGCCGATGATCGAGAAGGTTCACGCCGCGATGCGGGGGCGCGGATTTTGGGAGTTGAAGCCGCTGTTGCTGCGCATCGACGAAGGCGGCGTCCAGGTCCGGCGTGTCATGAAAAAACTGGTCGAGAACGAAGGCCGGGGCGAGCCGCTTTCGATCGCATCTTGAAAAGTTCTTTGTCAGCCCGCCGCGGCAGTCTAATCCGTTAACCGAGCAGCTGCGGTCCAGCCGCCCTTATCATGAGGACTTCTAGGAGCCTATGCTTTCCGAGGCCAAGATCAATGAGCGCTATGAACCCGGAACGGGCAGTCAGGCGAGCTTCGCTTATGACGCGATCCGCACGGACATTCTGTGCGGCCATCACATGCCGCACAAGAAGCTGAAGGTTCATGAGCTGGCCCATAGTCTGAGCATCAGTCCGGGCGCGGTGCGCGAGGCGCTGTTTCGTCTGGTGTCGGAGCAGCTTGTCGAGATACGCGACCAGCGGGGTTTCGCCGTCACGCCGGTTTCCATCACCGACCTGCAGGAGCTGACCGATCTTCGGTGTGAGATCGAATCGATCGCCTGCCGGCGCTCGGTCGAGCGCGGCGGTCTCGAATGGGAAAGTGGCCTGGTCGCCGCGCAGTATAAATTGCGCGTGACGTCAGAGCATTATGCCGAGACGGGCGAGGTTTCCGTCGAGTTCCTGGGGGCGCATGCCACCTTTCATCAGGCCTTGGCGGCGGCAGCGGGCAATTCGCGTCTGCTTGCGATGCGGGCGCAGCTTTACGAGCAGCATCAGCGGTTCAGGGCCTATTACGCCCATCTCGCCGGTAGGCGGCACCTCGCCGCGGAGCATGACAAGCTCGCGGAACTCGCGCTCGCGCGCAAACCCGACGCGCTGGTCGAGGCTATGGTCGATCACCTGAGCCAGTCCACCCGTCGGATCGTTCAGGCGATCCAGCAATCCTGAGCGCGGAATAGCATCTGATTACCGTTTCGACGGAGCGCCTTCGCTGCGGCCGTAAACCGGGGCGCAGGCCCCGCTCAATATGCCGATCACGCCCCCTATAAAAATGAGCAATGGATATAAGATCCGGCACTCAGCTTTTCTCACCCATGTGTTGCATTGTCCGATCAGCCGGTAGGAGCGGTCACCGCCAGCGCGGGCATGGCCGACACCCGGGCATACCAAGCTTCGAGTTTCGGATGGTCCGGCCGCCACGGCTCGTGCGGAAAGCGGAAATCGAGATAGCCGAGTGCGCAGCCGATCGTGATCTCGCCGATCGTGGCGAGATCCTTCAGGCTGTCCGCTTCGCTTTCCAACAGGTCAATGGCGGCCTCAACCTTAGCCTGTTGAGCCATGATATAGTCCTGGCGTCCCTGATCCTGAGGCAAGGCTACCTCCCGCCGCCGCGGTTGGGACGCATCCATGATTCCGTCGCCCAGCGCCTGGCGACGAAGCGCGGTCCAGCGCGCCTTGACGTCATCAGGGAACAGCTTCGGGGCATCGCCGATCGAATCGAGATATTCGCAGATCACCGGACTGTCGAACAAGGCGGTACCGTCGTCGAGCACCAGGGTTGGAACTTTGGAGAGCGGATTGTGGCGCAAAAGCGCCGCGCCCCGCTCGGTAAAGCGCTCGATCCGGGGTTCGAGCCCCCGCAGGATGGCGCATATCATGACCTTACGCACATAGGGGCTGTTCGGAGAGTAACCGAGCTTCATTGACGACCTCATCTTCATTCGCAGCCTGCCGAGAGGGAGCCTGCCGAACCGATCTACCTCAAGATTTTTATATTCAAAACAGAGAAATTGCGAATTGACGCAATAATGACTTCAGTTTAGCCATCGGGCAGCAAAACCGAACGATCGAATTCGGAGTACGCCCGATAATTGCATGCCTGATCCGCGTGACGTCGGTGTCGGCCGAGAAAATATTGGCAATGGCCCTGAAGGCCTGGATCCTTATCCTCGGCAGGCGCGAGGCACTCTGGAGGGATGCGAATGAAAGACCAACTGGACGCGGGCGACGTACGGCGGCTCCTCGACGAGGCGCCGATGAGCCGCCTGCAGATCCAGGCAGTGGCGGTGCTCGTCGCGCTATCGATGCTCGACGGCTATGACGTGATATCGATCGGCTTTGCCGGACCGTTGATCTCCCAGTCGCTGAATATCGGAAAGACCGCTTTGGGCGCGGTGTTCTCAAGCGGCCTGATCGGCATGGCGATCGGTTCCCTACTGCTGGCCCCGCTCGCGGACACCTTTGGGCGGCGCGCGGCGATCCTGGGTGCTTTGCTTCTGATGATGGCGGGCGGCATCGGCTGCACCCTGGCGGGTTCGACGGTCACGCTGGTGGCTTCCCGCGTCGTGTCCGGGCTCGGGATCGGAACGCTTATCGCCGTTAGTACGCCGCTGGCGGCCGAATTCGCCAATATGCGCCGCCGGGCTTTCGCAGTGTCGGTGACGACGATGGCTTTTCCCATGGGGGCGATGCTCGGGGGTCTCGCCGCGTCGATGTTGATGGACGACCTCGGATGGCGCGCGATCTTCGCGGCCAAATCAATCCTCGCCGCGATATTATTGCCGCTGGTTCTGATCGCGCTGCCCGAATCGCCGTCATTTCTGATGAGCTCCGCGAAACATCGCGCGGCTGAAAGGTTGAGCGCATTTCTCGCGCGCTGCGGCCATGGGCCCGTCTCCGTGTCGCTTGGCCCGGTTTCGCGGGGCCGGCAGGGCTATACCGACCTGTTCGCGCCGGGACAGATCGGCGTGACGGCGATGCTGGTGGCGGTAAATGCGCTGTTCGCGATGGTGGGATATTTTTGGGGGAGCTGGCTGCCGAATATGATCGTCGATGCGGGCTATCCCGCGTCCGCCGCAAGTTTTCTTGCGGCGATGAACCAACTCGCGGGCGTCGTCGGCGGCCTGCTCCTCGGATTTGCCGCCAAGTGGATCAACCTGAGAAGCCTCGCCATAGCCGCATTGGCCGCAGCGGGCGTGGCCATCGCGCTGTTCGGCTTCGTCCCGGCGCAACTGAGCTGGCTCACCTTGGCCGCGGCAAGTTGCGGCTTCTGCATCCATGCGAGCATTTCCGGGCTGTATGCGACGATAGCGATGTCGTTCAAGGAGCATGTCCGCGCCTCGGGCACCGGCCTCGTGCTAGGTGTCGGCCGAATCAGTAGTTCGATCGCGCCGCTCCTTGCCGGCTGGATGTTCGCTAACGGATTCGAACGGAATCTTGTGTCTCTTTCGTTCGCGGCGCTGGCAATCCTCGCCAGCCTGATCCTTGCGTTTTCGCCGCGTGGGACTGGCCTCAAGGGCTGATCGGTCGATGCGCCGGGCAACCGGGGCCGCTGGCTTTAGCAATGACACACCGCGCGCCGCACTGTCGCTGATGTCGAAATAGCTAATTTTTATAGTCAAAAATAGATTGTAAATCTTCTATCAAGTTTTGTATGTGTTGATTTCTTCAGAATGAGGTGGCGAGTCATCGCCAGAGCTGGAGGGGAGGATGAAAATGAAAATCACTCGTTCGTTGGGAATGTCCCTGTTTATCGCCGGGCTATGGTCCGGCACCGCTATGGCGCAAACCTTACCGGCTGGCGCCGCTGAAGCCCAGGCTGACGATGTGGGTGTCGCCGATATCATCGTCACCGCGAACCGCCGTTCCGAGAATTTGCAGAAGGTCCCGATTTCGATCGCGGCTTTCGATAATGAAACGCTTACCCAGCTTGGCATTCAGAGCACGACCGATCTGCCGCAGATTACGCCGGGTCTCGTGCAGAACCGCTCGATCGTCGGCGTCAACGCCTTCCTGCGCGGCGTCGGGCAGAATACCGGCGGATATACGTCGGAAGTGCCGGTCGCGACCTATCTCGATGGTCTCTATCTGCCCAATTCAGCGGCCGCGGCGTTCGCCTTCAACAATATCGAGCGGATCGAAGTGCTCAAGGGTCCGCAGGGCACGCTCTACGGCCGGAACACTACCGGCGGCCTGATCCATGTGATCACGAAGGATCCCGGAAGCAAGACGACGATCGATGCATCGGCCAGCTACGGCAATTACGATACGACGCAGCTCAACTTCTACGGCTCGACCCCGCTCAGCGATACGCTGGGCGCGAACATCGCGGTCACCTACACGAATCAGGCGGATGGCTGGGGGCGCAATGCCTTCACCGGTAGCGAAGCCTACACGTTCAAGGATTTCGGCGTTCAGGGTAAGCTGCAATGGCAGCCGGGCCCCGACACCACCGTCACGTTACGCGGATTTTACGACCGGACCAGCAGCAATCAGGGCGTAGGCGGGCAGATCTATCGCGGTTCGGTTGGCGCCGATGGCACGACCAATCTCGGACGCTATGTGATCAACACGCGAACCGATCCCTATGCCAAACAGACTCAGGTGATCGCATCGCTCAAGGTCGAGCATAATCTGGATTTCGCGACGCTGACCAGCATCAGCGGCTATATCTACAATACGTCGCCAGCCTTCTTCGTGCAGACCTATAATGTCGGCAACACCGTCGCTGGACAGAGCGCCACGAACTTCGGGCTGGATGAGACGGCCAAAACGTACAGTCAGGAGCTGCAGCTCGCGTCCACCAATGAATCCGCGCTGTCCTGGATTCTCGGCGCCTTCTACTATCACGACAAGACGGACATCGAAGCCAGCGTCTGGGGCACCTGCGTCGCAGCCAATTGCACCGGCGCGCCGGTGCCCAGGTTCACCGATGGCAGGCAGGTCACGAAGTCGATTTCGGGCTATGCCGACGGCACCTATTCGATCACGCCGACGACCCGGCTCACCTTGGGCGTGCGCTATACGAGCGACCGCAAGACCGTCAGCGGACTGATCACGCCGCTGGCCGGTTTCCCCAATTCGGTGGCGACGCTGGCGCCGTCCACAGCGACGACGCCGGGCACGACGGCCTTTCCCGGCCAGCCCTTCCCCGGCTTCCCCAATGGCATTGATCCGAGCGAGACCTTCAACAAGTTCACATTCCGCGCCGTCATCGCGCAGGATCTCGCTGAAAGCGTCAATGCCTATGCCTCGTTCAATCGCGGCTTCAAATCCGGCGGCTTCAGCAGCCTGGCCTTCAACAATCCGGCGACCAAGCCGGAAGTTCTCGATGCCTTCGAAGTCGGGTTCAAGTCGCGGACCGCGGACCGCGTGCTGCAGGTGAACGCCTCGGCCTTCTACTATATCTATAAGGACATTCAGCTCCGCACGACCGCGCCGCCGGCGCCAACCGGCACCACCCTGCTGTACAACGCGGCAAAGGCGGACATCAAAGGCATCGACGTCGATGTCATCGTGGCGCCGATGTCCGGCCTGACCCTGACCGCTGCCGGCGCGTATCTCGATGCCAAATACGCCGATTTTCCCGGCGGCATCTGTTCGGCTCCACGGCCGATCGGGGGTGGCGTTGTGGGCGGCTATGTGACGACGGGATGCGTGCTCGACGGCAATCGCCTGCCGCAGGCGCCTAAATTCTCCTACACGCTGGGTATAAGTTACACGCTGGACACCGAGATCGGCCAGTTCGATCTCAACGCCAGCGACGGCTATAAATCCCATTTTTTCTGGGAACCGAACAATCGCCTGCGCCAGAATGGCTTCCACATCGTCAACGCATCGCTGACCTGGACGCCGACCGGATCGGGCTTCAGCTTGCAAGCCTTTGGCCGCAATCTGACCGGCTCCTATTATTATAGCGGCGGTGGCGACGGCTCGGGCGGCAACGACTTCGGCATTCCCGGCGCGCCGCGCACCTACGGCGTCAAAGCCCGATATCAGTTCTGACCAGTGCCAGGGCAGGCGGCCGCAATGAGGCCGCCTGCCCACAGCACCGCGACGGACCATTCCGACATGATGAGTTGCTAAAATGATTCCGATCGATGCCACCCACGACGCGTCCCGCAAGAGCTGGGTGGAGAGCGCCAATACGTCCGCGACCGATTTTCCTATCCAGAACCTGCCTTTCGGCATCTTCAGCCGCGACGGCGAGGATAGGCGGCCCGGCGTCGCGATCGGCGATTCCATTCTGGACCTTCGCGCGGTTGCCAAAGCCGGCTTGCTGCCGGCGAAGCTGGCGGGGCTCGTCGACGGCCCCGATCTCGATCCGCTTCTCAGTGCCGGCCTCGATCATCTCGGACAGCTTCGCTCCATCGTCGGCGATCTGCTCGACGCAGGGTGCGATAGCGCCACAAGCGCGCGTGTTGCGGAGAATGCGCTGATCGCGATGAGCGACGCGCGGATGCACCTGCCAACCTCCCTGCGCAGCTTCACCGATTTCTTCGTCGGCATCCACCATGCCGAAGAATGTATGCGGCTCCTGAATGGCAGCCCGCAGATCCCGCCCGGTTTTACCAGCATGCCGCTCGCCTATAATGGGCGGTCGTCTTCGGTCCGGATCAGCGGCGAGGCGGTTCGCCGTCCGCTCGGCCAGTGGCTGGCCGATAAGCGGGCGGAATTCGGCCCAAGCCGCTGGCTCGATTTCGAGATCGAAATGGGGATATTCGTTGCCGGCGCAAATCCATTGGGAACGCCGGTGCCGATCGGCGAGGCGGAGAGCCGGATCGCGGGCTTCTGCCTGCTCAACGACTGGTCGGCGCGGGATATTCAATTCTGGGAGACCACCCCGCTGGGCCCATTCAACGGCAAGGGGTTCAGCACGACCATCTCGCCATGGATCGTCTCGCAGCATGCGATGGCCCCGTTCCGCGCGCCTGTAATGGACCGCGTCCCCGGCGTGCCGCAGCCGCTGCCTTATCTGATCGATGACGACGATCAGGCGCATGGCGGCCTCGCCATCAGGCTGGAGGCCCATTTGTCGACCGCGAACATGCGGCAGGCCGGCGCGGCGCCCGCCAAGATCGTCGGCACCGATGCACGCTACTTGTATTGGACCTTCGCGCAGATGATCGCGCACCATAGTTGCGGCGGCACCAATCTGTGCCCCGGCGACCTGATCGGCTCGGGCACCGCCTCGGGGCCCGCCCGCGAAATGTTTGCCAGCATGTTGGAATTGTGCAGCATGGCGCAATCGCCGCTGACCCTTCCCAACGGAGAGGCGCGCATCTTCCTGGAAGATGGGGACGAGGTCAGCTTTACCGGCCGGTGCGAGCGGCCCGGCTTCGCATCGATCGGCTTCGGCATGTGCAGTGGCAGGATCGAGCCCGCGATCGCACCCTGATCGCAAGTCGTGCGCGGCATGAACATCATAATTGAAGGAGAAGGCCGTGGCGTTTGAGATTAGGCGGGTCATCACCGGGCATGACGAGCATGGCAATGCGATCGTCAGAAACGACGAGATCATGAAGTCGCAGGAACGGCTTCCGGGCTATCAGGCGATGACGGTCTGGTGCACCGGCGAACTGCCGGTCAACAATGACGAGACCGCCTTCAACAACGGCGAGCCGGGCGCTAAGGGACAGCGCGTGCTTATGCGCATCGGCGAAATGGCGCCGGACGCACACAGCGCCAGTGTCATGCATCGGACCGAAACCCTGGACTATGCCGTGATGCTGGCGGGCGAGTGCGACATGGAGCTTGATAATGGCGAAATGATCCGTGGCCTGAAAACCGGCGACGTGGTCATTCAGCGCGGGACCAATCACAAATGGATCGTGCGGGGGACTGCCCCGGTGCGCTTCCTGTTCGTGCTGATCGATGCAAATCCGGTCAGCGCCGGCGGCAAGCTGCTGGGTGACGATCTGGGCAATCTCCACGGCAAGATCAGCCCGATGCCGACTTCAGCTTAGGAACACAGGACATGCAGACGCTGACGGCAGGCTGGAAGTTCCTCGAAGGATTGTGGTGGCGCGACGGCCGTTTCTGGCTGGTCGATTGCTTTGGCGGCAAGGTGATCGCGGTAACTCCGGGGGGCGAAGCCGAGACGATCTTCACCTATGACGGCACGATTTCCAGCATCGGCTGGGGCGCGGAAGGCGAGATGGTCGTGGTAGCCATGCTCGACAGCAAGCTTCTGAAGATCAGCGTCGATGGCGCGGAGCAGGTCGCGGATCTTTCGCAAGCGCGTCGCGGTATACCGAATGACATGATCACCGACGCGGCAGGCCGCTGTTACATCGGTACGATGGGCTTCAACATCCAGGGCGGGGAGCCCTTCGCGCCGGGGGCGATCCTGCGTGTCGATCCGGACGGCTCGACCCACATCGTCGCGGACGGGTTGCTCTTTCCCAACGGAATGGCCTTCCTCGACGACGGCAGGACCCTCGTCGTTGCCGAGACCTTCGGACAGCGCCTGACATCATTCAAGGTCGAAGCCGATGGTGCGCTGACGGAGCGTTCGACATGGGCGGTCTTCGGCCCGCCCATAGCGGGTTCGGATCTTGCCGCGTTCGTTCCGGCCATGACGTTCGGCCCCGACGGTATCGCCAATGGTCCTGACGGCGGCATCTGGGTTTCCGATCCGTTTGGGCGTAAGGTCGTCCTGGTCGCTCCGGGTGGAAAGATCATCAAGCGCTACGCCGTTCCCGACGGGATGGCCGCTTACTCCTGCGTGATGGGCGGCGACAATGGCGATATTCTGGCGGTGTGCCTGGCGGCGTCGCACGACCTGAATCACGTCAACCAGAACCCGATCAACTCGAAGCTGATCGCGCTGGATATCAAGGACATCCCGGCAGGCTGAGTGTTCGCAGCGGGATGGGGCGTCATCCCGTCCCAACCATCAGGCCGGACGCCCGGAGCGACAAGTGCTAGGCGGCGTGCAGCAGGTCCGGGCTGCGGCCCGCCGCCGGGCCGTGGTGAGCGCCGGCCCGACATCCCTGGAAATTCCGGTGAAGGCGATCCCGGTCGAGCTTGCGGCCAATGATGACCAGTTTCGAGAGCCGTGGGCCGGTGCTCCATTCGTCCAGAAAGTCGCCATTCATGATCCGGTGGACGGCTTGCAGAACGAAGCGGCGGCGCTGCCCTTCGAAATCGAGGATGCCCTTCACTCGGATGATATCGTCGCCGCTCATGGCGAGCAGGCTGTCGATCCAGCGAAGGAAGCGGTCCATGTCGAGCGGCCGGTTCGACTGAAGGCTCACGCTCTCGATCTCCGCATGACGATGATGGCCGGCCTCGAATGCCGGGACGTTTTCGGCGACATGGCGAAGATTGAGCGCGTTGCGATCGAGCAGCGCGGACAGCGGCACCTCTCCCAGCACGCAGCGAAGGATCGTCGCGAACCCGTTGAGTGAGCGGATGTCGTCTTCGACCCGGTCGAGATCGCTGGCCGTAGCGAGGTCGGCCTTGTTCAGCACGACGATGTTCGCCGCCGCGATCTGCGCCGCCGCCTCTGGAAAATCCGCGAGACATGCCGAGACATGGCGCGCGTCGGCAACCGTCACGATTGCATCCAGCCGTGTCCGGGCGGTGATCGCCGGATCCATGAAGAAGGTCTGGGCGACGGGGCCGGGGTCAGCCAGCCCGGTCGTCTCGATCAGGATGCCGTCAAAATGTTCGCCGCCTGCGAGAAGAGACTTCAGAGTGGCCAGAAGATCGCCGCGGACCTTGCAGCACAGGCACCCATTGCTGAGCATCACCACGTCGTCCTTCGAGCTCAATATGAGCTCGCCGTCGATGCCGATTTCGCCGAACTCGTTGACGATGACTGCATAGCGCCGACCGTGGTCTCCCTGCAGGATTCGGTTCAACAGCGTCGTTTTTCCGGCGCCGAGAAAACCCGTCAGCACGGTCACGGATATGGGCGATGGTCCGGACATAGCTGAACCTATCGCCTGTCGACCACGATCTCGCCGTTCAAGATCGTCAGCCTTAGTTTGCGCAGGTTGCTGATATCCTCAACGGGATTGCCGGCCAGAAGGATCATGTCCGCGCTTTTCCCCGGCGCGAGCGTGCCGATATCCGAGCGGTCGAGATGCCTGGCGGCCTCGCTGGTCGCCGCAACCAGCACCTGACTGGTGGACATGCCGGCGGCAACGAGCAGTTCGGCTTCCTCGATCGTATTCTCCCCGAAGGCGCCGCGCCCCGGAAAGCTGTCGCTGCCGCAGGCAATCCGGACTCCGGCGTCCATGACCACCCTGGTGTTCGGGATCGAGGTGGGATGCATCTCGCCCTTAATCCACAAGGTCGGGGTGTAGACGACCCCGCGGTCGCGGATCATGTCCAGAAGCCGGGGATCAGTGATCGGCTCGACCGTGATCCCATGCTCGAGTCCGTCGGCGCCGGCCTCAACCGCTTCGATCGCTGCATCCTGCTGCACCGTATGGACTGTCACGCGCAGCCTGCGCTCATGCGCAGCTTCGATCCCGGCGCGCAGGATCTGCCGGGGCAGGCGGACAAGCTCGACTGCGGCAGGAAATACCGGGTTTTGCCACACATATTGCGGCGATCCGGGAATGCAGCATGCCCCTTCGGACACCAGCTTGATCGCATCGACCCGTTGATCGGCCAGATGATGGACCAGATCCCGCATCATCTGCGCGCTGTCGACCTCACCGACCGCGCGCGCCGCATACCATCGGTTGCCGCCGAACACGGTCGATACCGGGTGGCCGTCCCGGCCCGTGATCGAAGAACCCGTCACGAACAGCCGGGGGCCACGGAGCGATCCCGCCGACAACCTGGCGCGCAACGCGAGGATTTCGGTGGTCGGATCCCCCACCGATTTTACTGAGGTTATGCCATTTTGCAAAAAGCGGTCGAGCGTGAGCGGAATGACATTGTCGACATAGTCGCTCAGCGAATCCGGGTCGGTAACGACCGAAAAGTCGAGAAGATGGATATGTGTATCGATCAGGCCCGGCATCAGCCACCCGCCGTCGCCGTCGATTTCGATCCGCCCCTGCAGCGGCGTCTCTGAAACGGCGGCAATCGCATGACCGCGTATCCCTACATTGCGCGGGCCGGGCAGTTCGGCCCTTCCGTCAAAAACGCGCGCATTGCGGATGACGACGTCATAGGGGAGATCATGGTCGGCGGGCGGCGGCGCATCGGCTTCCAAACGGTCCATCATCTCTTCCTCTCGTAGGACAGTGGAATGCCGCCTGCGACGGGCAGCCTCAGGTCAGCGGCGTGAATCGCGGCGCTGGCGCGGCATGCAACACGCCGTCGCGCGTGGCATATTGCGCCCGCGCCACATTGTGCGGATGTGCAGCCGCCTCGACGAGCGTCAGCACGGGGGCGAAGCAGGCGTCGCTTCCTTCAAGCAGCGCGCACCATTCGTCCTGGGTCTTCGCCGCGAATATCCCGGCGAGAATGCCGGAGTCCGCTTCCCAACATGCCATGTCGTTCTGGCGATCGAGCAACGCGACCGGCGCGCCGATGCGGGTGATGAGCTCGCGATAAAATTGCGGCTCGATCGGCCCAATTGAAATGTCGCGGCCATCTGCGCAGCGATAGCAACGATAGAAGGGCGCCGCGCCGCCGAGCAGATTCTTCCGGCGGTCGAGCGATATCGCGCCCGATGGGAGCAGGCCGGCGAAGAACGTCATGCTCGCCGCCACCCCATCGACGATCGCCGCGTCGACCACCCGGCCCTTGCCTGATCGCGTACGATCGAACAGCGCCGCAAGGATGCCCATGACGAGGAAGGTCGAACCGCCGCCGAAATCGCCCACCAGGTTGAGCGGCGGACGGGGAGGCGCTTCGTCATCGCCAAGCGCGGCGAGTGCGCCGGTCAGTGCGATATAGTTGATGTCGTGGCCCGCAGCCTTGGCGAGCGGTCCGTCCTGGCCCCAGCCGGTCATGCGGCCATAGATCAGGCCGGGATTGCGCACGGCCAGCGCGTCGGGGCCGAAGCCGAGGCGCTCCATCACGCCCGGACGGTACCCCTCGATCACTATGTCGGCCGAATCGATCAGGCTGAGGCACCGTTGCTTGCCTTCCGCGTCCCTCAGATCGAGTTCGATGACGGTGCGGCCGCGATCCGCCACGGGGTTCGGCCAGCCATTGCCGCCCGCCCGGTCGATGCGGACGACGGTCGCGCCCATGTCCGCCAGCATCATCGCCGCATGGGGACCCGGGCCAATACCCGCGAACTCGACTATCTTGATGCCGGCCAGTGGTAGTGGCGATTGTTCAGGTGCCGTGTCGGTCATGCGCCAGTGTCCTCCTGCGCGAGGCACCGGGCATGGCGTTCGCGCAGGGTCTTCTTGTCGATCTTTCCGGTGGCAGTCATCGGAATATTCTCGAAGATCACCGCATCCGGTAGCCACCAGCGCGGCATGTGCGGTTGGAGGTGCGCGAGCATCGCTTCGATGGTCACTGTCGCGCCGTCATGGGTTTCGACGATGAGGATGGGCCGTTCTTCCCATTTGGGATGATAGACGCCGACCACTGCTGCGAACCTGACCCCGGAACAGGCGACGGCGACATTCTCGACATCGATCGAGCTTACCCATTCGCCGCCGGATTTTATGACATCCTTGCTGCGGTCGGTGATGCGCATAAATCCATATTGGTCGATCGTCGCGATGTCGCCGGTATCGAACCAGCCATCCGCGTCCAGCGCGCTCGCCTCGCTGCGATAATAGCGTTCGATGATCCACGGGCCGCGAACCATTACCGATCCGGGACTTTGCCCGTCGCTCGGCAGTTCGAGGCCCTTATCATCGACGATCTTCAGTTCGACGCCGAACTGGCGACGGCCCTGCCGCGTCCAGATGACGTCGTCGCAGATGTCGGAGCCCGCTTCGGCGAGCTTTGGCGTCGGGGTGGACAGCACACCGAGCGGGCTCATCTCGGTCATGCCCCAGATCTGGCGGACCTGGACGCCGTAATTCTGGAATGTCTCGGCCATCGCACGAGGCACCGCCGATCCGCCGATGACGATCTGGCGCAGCGAGCCCGTCGTTTCCCCGGTCCGTTGGAGATGATCGAGGTACATGGTCCAGATCGTCGGAACGCCACCGGAAAAGGTAACGCCTTCATCCTGGATTAGCTGTTGCAGGCTGGCCCCGTCGAACCGATCGGCGGGCAGCGCGATCTTGCAGCCGTTGATCGCGGCGACGAAGGGCAGGCCCCAGGCGGTCGCGTGATATAGCGACTGGCACGGCATGATGCAGTCGAACGCGCTGAAGCCGAGCGCGCTGCTCAATCCCGCCGTGATGGCATGCAGCACGACCGAGCGATGCGAGTAGAGGACGCCTTTGGGATTCCCGGTCGTTCCGGAGGTGTAGCAGAGGAACGCCGCCTCATTCTCGTCGAACTGCGGCCAGTCGAGCTGGGGCGATGCGGCAGCCAGCAATTGCTCATAAGCAGCGGCGCGGCTGCGGGCCGCATCCTTTCCATCGTCCGCGTCCAGCGGGATGAAGGCCCGGACCTCCTCCAGCCGCGGTCGCAACCGTTCCACAAGCGGCGCCAGATTCGGATCGTAGAAGAAGACCCGGCTGGCGGCGTGCGCGATGGTGTAGACGATCTGATCGTCGGATAGGCGGGGGTTGGCCGTATGCAGCACCGCGCCGATGCCGGGCACAGCGAAGAACAGCTCCATATGATGATGGGTGTTCCAGGCGAGCGAGGTTACGCGATCGCCCGGCCCCACGCCCATCGTCCGCAACATGTTCGCGCAGCGCCGCACGCGCTCCGCGAATGCGGCGTAATCATATCGCCAGATGCTGCCATCGGTCAGGCGCGATATGATTTCGCGGTCCGGGTGCGCCACTTCCGCATGGCGCAGGATGCCGCTGATCATCAGCGGCGACGTCTGCATCAGTCCTCGCACGGCTTCCTCCCTTTACGTCCGGTGTCAGCCGCGGCTCGGGTCGATCAGGAACTTCTCGCCTGTCGCCTTTCGCTCACAGGCGCGCAGCACGTCGGGCTGCAGCGCCTCGGCAAGACCAATCACGCGCGTATAGTCGATGGCGAACGTCGTCTTGAATTCGTCTATCATGCGTTGCGTGAGGCGATCGACGCCCTCGGGGCCGATGTCGCGGAGGACCTGGAAAACGATCCAGCCGCCCATGCCCCAATAATAGCCGACCGCGGGCCGGTTCAGCACGGTGGTCGAGAAATCGAGCGCACCGTAGACATAGAGTTGTTTGAAGACATCCGAACCGGTCCGGACATATTGCGTCATCTTCGCGACCGCCACACGTTCCATGGCTTCGAGCATCTGACTGCCCATCGCGCCGCCGCCGATCGCGTCGAAGGCGATTGTGGCATCCGTTTCCGCCAGCGCCGCGTCGAGCTGGTCGAGAAAGTCCGCATCCGAGCTGTTGATCGCATGAACCGCGCCTATGCGGCGCAAGATGTCGACCTGCTCCTGTGACCGCACGATATTGACCAGCGGCACGCCATCGGCGGCACAGATCTTGTTCAGCATCTGGCCGACATTCGAGGCGGCGGCGTTGTGCACGATCGCGCGGTGTCCCTCGCGCTTCGCCGTCTCCATTATGGCGAGCGCGGTCAACGGGTTGACGATCGATGCACCCTCGGCCGCGCTCATGCCCTCGGGCAGCGTGACGACATCGTTGGCGCGCAGTTTGCGATATTGCGTGAACATGCCGCGCCCCATCGTCGTGACGACCCGTCCTTCGAGCGCCTTTGCCTGCGGCCCGGCGGCGACGACCGTGCCGGCGCCTTCCAGACCAACCGGCAGCGACAGGCCGAGCCGGCCCTTGACCCCCGCCAGCCGGTCGTGCGGCACGGTGAAGGTCAGTGTCGACCCCTGCGCCGCCATCGACGAGAAGTCGGCCGGGCCGAGAAGAAGACCCAGATCGGTAGGATTGATTGGAGCCGCCTCGACGCGGATGACCAGCTCGTCTTCCACCGGCGCGCTGATCTCGACCTGTTCGATCGACAGCGTCAGCTGCCCGTCACTGCCGATGCGCGTCCTCAATTCACTACCGGTGAACATGGCCTAAAATCCCTCGTCCGCTCATTTGTTATATGTAAAACAAGTTTTCGTATATATAACGATATTTAG
>NZ_LARW01000056.1 GCF_000971055.1 Sphingomonas sp. SRS2 | reverse complement strand
CTATCTGGAATGGACCCCAGCCAAAATCCGAGAAGAGGCTGCCCGGATCGGGCCGATGTTGTCGCTGCTGGTCGAGCGCATCATCATGGACCGGCCACATCCCGAGCAGGGCTACCGCTCGTGCCTTGGTATTATCGGCCTTGCGAAACGCTTCGGTGCCGATCGGCTTGAGGCTGCTGCGATGCGCGCGCTGGAGATCCAGGCACGCAATTACCCGTCCGTCAAATCGATCCTCGAAAAGGGGCTCGACAAGGTGCCCGTGTCCAAAGCCCCGGAACGCGAGCCGATCCTGCACGACAATATCCGGGGCTCCCAATATTACCACTGAGAGGAACGACGATGCTCAAACACCCAACCCTTGATCAACTGAACCAGCTGGGGCTGACCGGGATGGCCCATGCCTTTGCCGAACTGGATGGCAATGGTGACGCCGCAGGCCTCGGCCATGCCGAGTGGCTGGCCCTGCTACTCGATCATGAAGCAACCTGGCGCAACGATCGGCGTCTTGCACTTCGGCTGCGTCACGCAAAGCTGCGGCACCATGCCGTACCTGAAGACGTTGATTATCGCAGCGTGCGCGGGCTCGACCGCCGGCTGTTCGAAATGCTGCTCAAGGGCAACTGGATCGCCGCCCACGAGAACCTGGCCATCATCGGGCCAGCAGGGGTCGGCAAGAGCTGGCTTGCCTGTGCGATAGGCCACAAGGCCTGCCGCGACAATCGCTCGGTCCTCTACACACGCCTGCCTCGGTTAATCGATGATCTGTCGCTGGCCAAAGGAGACGGGCGCATCGCCGCGCGCATGAAGAGCCTTGGCAGGGTCGATCTGCTGATCTTGGACGACTGGGGGCTTGAACCGCTTGACGGAAATGCCCGCCACCACCTCCTCGAGATCCTTGAGGATCGCTACGGCCGCCGCTCAACTCTCGTGACCAGCCAGCTTCCTGTGGCCCGCTGGTTCGATCTGATCGGAGATCCGACCTACGCCGACGCCATCTTGGACCGCCTCGTTCACAACGCTCATCGCCTCGAACTCGCAGGCGAATCCATGCGCCGGAACCTCGCCACCCAAGCCGCTTGACCAACTGCAAACAGGAATGACATCTTCACCCAACGATCAGATGATCCACCTGCGCGCGATCAGGTCGGAACGCCGCGCGGCATCAGATCGGAATACATGCGCGCGATCGTCGGAATCCGCA
>NZ_LARW01000055.1 GCF_000971055.1 Sphingomonas sp. SRS2 | reverse complement strand
ACCGGAAGTAGAGCCACACCACATGGCTGATGATCTCCCGAGGGTAGCGGAAACCGCGGTAAAGTTGAGAACCTGTCATCTCATCATTTTATCGAGGCGCGGCCGGCTGTGGCAACTTGACAATGCCGCTGGAGCACACGCAAGCCAGCCAGGTCGTCCATATGGACGGTGAATTCGTGCTGACCACCACGCACGGTGAATTGCGCGCCGACAAACTGCTGGTTGCCACCGGTCGGACACCGAACACGCGCAGCCTCGCGCTGGACGCAGCGGGGGTCACTGTCAATGCGCAAGGTGCCATCGCCATCGACCAAGGCATGCGCACGAGCAACCCGAACATCTACGCGGCCGGCGACTGCACCGACCAGCCGCAGTTCGTCTATGTGGCGGCAGCGGCCGGCACCCGTGCCGCGATCAACATGACCGGCGGCGATGCGGCGCTCGACCTGACCGCAATGCCGGCCGTGGTGTTCACCGATCCGCAAGTGGCGACCGTGGGCTACAGCGAGGCGGAAGCCCACCACGACGGGATCGAGACCGACAGCCGCACCTTGACCTTGGACAACGTGCCGCGTGCGCTCGCCAACTTCGACACACGCGGCTTCATCAAGTTGGTTATCGAGGAAGGCAGCCATCGGCTGATCGGCGTACAGGCGGTCGCGCCGGAAGCGGGTGAACTGATCCAGACGGCGGCTCTGGCCATTCGCAACCGCATGACGGTGCAGGAACTGGCCGACCAGTTGTTCCCCTACCTGACGATGGTCGAGGGGTTGAAGCTCGCGGCGCAGACCTTCAACAAGGATGTGAAGCAGCTTTCCTGCTGCGCCGGGTGAGAAAAAGGAGGTGTTCAATGAACGCCTACACGGTGTCCCGGCTGGCTCTTGATGCCGGGGTGAGCGTGCATATCGTGCGCGACTACCTGCTGCGCGGATTGCTGCGCCCGGTGGCGTGCACACCAGGCGGCTACGGCTTGTTCGATGACGCCGCCTTGCAACGGCTGTGCTTCGTGCGGGCGGCCTTCGAGGCGGGCATCGGCCTCGACGCGCTGGCGCGGCTGTGCCGGGCGCTGGATGCGGCGGACGGCGACGAAGCGGCCGCGCAGCTTGCCCTGCTGCGTCAGTTCGTCGAGCGTCGGCGCGAAGCGTTGGCCGATCTGGAAGTGCAGTTGGCCACCCTGCCGACCGAGCCGGCACAGCACGCGGAGAGTCTGCCATGAACAACCCCGAGCGCTTGCCGTCCGAGACGCACAAACCGATCACCGGCTACCTGTGGGGCGGACTGGCTGTGCTGACTTGCCCCTGCCACCTGCCCATCCTCGCTGTCGTGCTGGCCGGCACAACCGCCGGTGCTTTCCTCGGCGAGCATTGGGTCATCGCGGCGCTCGGTTTGACCGGCCTGTTCCTTCTGTCCCTGTCGCGGGCGTTGCGGGCATTCAGGGAAAGAGAATGAGCGCTTTCCGGCCGGATGGATGGACGACGCCGGAACTGGCCCAAGCGGTCGAGCGCGGGCAGCTTGAACTGCACTACCAGCCCGTCGTCGATCTGCGCAGTGGTGGGATTGTCGGCGCGGAAGCCCTGTTGCGCTGGCGTCATCCGACGCTTGGACTATTGCCACCGGGCCAGTTCCTGCCCGTGGTCGAATCGTCCGGCCTGATGCCTGAAATCGGCGCTTGGGTGCTGGGCGAAGCCTGCCGCCAGATGCGTGACTGGCGAATGCTGGCATGGCGACCGTTCCGGCTGGCCGTCAATGTTTCGGCGAGCCAAGTGGGACCGGACTTCGACGGGTGGGTAAAGGGCGTGCTGGCTGATGCCGAGTTGCCCGCCGAGTATCTCGAAATCGAGCTGACCGAATCGGTCGCGTTTGGTGATCCGGCGATCTTCCCCGCCCTGGACGCCTTGCGGCAGATCGGTGTGCGCTTCGCCGCCGATGACTTCGGGACGGGGTATTCCTGTCTGCAACATCTGAAGTGCTGCCCAATCAGCACGCTCAAGATCGACCAATCGTTTGTCGCCGGGCTCGCCAACGACCGCCGCGACCAAACCATCGTGCACACCGTGATTCAGCTTGCGCACGGGCTGGGCATGGATGTGGTGGCTGAAGGCGTGGAAACATCGGCGAGTCTTGATCTATTGCGACAAGCGGACTGCGACACAGGACAAGGCTTCCTGTTCGCGAAGCCAATGCCGGCGGCGGCATTCGCCGTCTTCGTCAGTCAATGGAGGGGTGCCACCATGAATGCAAGTGACTCGACCACCACCAGTTGCTGCGTGTGCTGCAAGGAAATCCCGCTCGATGCCGCCTTCACCCCGGAAGGCGCGGAATACGTCGAGCACTTCTGCGGGTTGGAGTGTTATCAACGCTTCGAAGCGCGTGCCAAGACAGGGAACGAAACCGATGCCGATCCGAACGCCTGCGACTCGCTACCGTCAGATTGAGGCATAGTCTAACCGGACGTCAGGTCGGCGCTGAGATAGGTGTCAGGAAAGAGCGTAGATTTCTATTTCTTGACGCTCGTCGTCCAACCCCATAGATGTCAACCTGACAGTTGGTGGGAGCCGGTGATGAAGGGGCAGAGGGTCGGCTACGTCCGGGTCAGCGCTTTCGAGCAGAATGTCGATCGCCAACTTGAGGGCGTGGCGCTCGACAAGATCGGGTCGGTTCCGGCTGAGGGCGGAATGACACCCTAAGCGCTGGCGTCCTTGGGCCAAAGGTACTCGCCGGTGAGCAGGATGTGTGCCCATCCGAGCGGCGATATATGGGCGAGAAGGTGGTCGGGCGTATCGAGTCCTTCCCGGCGTCGGGCATCGACGGCATGGCCAAGGTGCAAGGTGTTCCAGTAGACGATAATGGCGGTGAGCAGGTTGAGGCCGGCGATCCGGTAATGCTGACCCTCAGTCGTCCGGTCGCGGATTTCGCCCTGACGGCCGATGCGCAGGGCATTCTTCAACGCATGATGTGCCTCGCCCTTGTTGAGACCGACCTGTGCACGGCGCTGCATGCCTGCGTCGATTATCCATTCGATGATGAACAGCGTCCGCTCGATCCGGCCCACCTCGCGCAGCGCGGAGG
Source organism: Sphingomonas sp. SRS2 (assembly GCF_000971055.1). Lineage (GTDB taxonomy): Bacteria > Pseudomonadota > Alphaproteobacteria > Sphingomonadales > Sphingomonadaceae > Rhizorhabdus. The sequence continues at coordinate 7,624 of NZ_LARW01000055.1, read as the reverse complement.
CAAGATCGTTCTGGCGCGGATAGGAGGCGAGCTTGCGCAGGATGCTGCTCGGCGCGACCTGTCCCGCGCTCATGGTGGCGGCGCAGCGGAACAGGTCGGGCCAGTTGGAAACGATCAGCGCCTCACGCGCCTTGCCGCCCACCAGCGGGCGTATTTCGCTCGGCGTGGTGGCAGGGTCGAATACGTACAGTCGTTTGGATGGGAGGTCGCGGATGCGCAGTACAAGGCGGTAACCGAGCATGGCGCTGATCCCGAACAGATGATCGGTGAACCCGCCAGTGTCGGCGTACTGCTCTTCGATCCGTCGCCCTGCCTCATTCATCGTCAGCCCGTCGAGTAGATAAGGTGCTTCGCTCACCGTGGCTGGAATGGTCCGCGATGCAAACGGCGCGAAGCGGTCGTTGACGTGGGTATAAGCCTTGATGCCGGGATCGTTGCCGTAGCGGGCGTTGATCGTATTCATCGCCTCGCCCTGCCGTGCGGCGGGGAAGAACTGGCCATCGGCCGATGCGGATCTTCCCATACCCCAGACCTGGGCCATCGGCAGCGCCCCTTGCGCCGCGACCACGTTGGCCAGCGCCTGTTCGATCGCCTCGCTTTCGACATGCCAGCGTGCCAGGCGAGAGAGTTGCCAATAGTCGTGAGTGTTGGAAGCCTCTGCCATCTTACGCAGGCCCAAATTCAGGCCCTCGGCGAGCAGGACGTTGAGCAGGCCGATCCGGTCGCCGCACGGCACGCCGGTGCGCAGATGCGTGAAGGCATCGGTGAAACCCAGCGCGGTATCGACTTCGAGCAGCAGATCGGTGATGCGGACGGGCGGCAGCCGGCGATACAGATCGAGCACCAGATCCTCGATCCCATCCGGCGCGTCAGCGGTGAGCCGATCAATGCGCAGCGTGCCGTCCTCGATGCTGCCTTTCGGAATTGTACCGCTGCGCGCGGCGCGACCGAGCCGGGCAAGGCCATCGGCGAGACGCACCTTGCGGTCAGCCAGCCAGACATGCGGGTCGGACGGGACCGCTAGCTTCGCGGCATGCGCGACCGCCATCGGCACGAGGACGTGGCGCAGGTCACCATACCGATGCGAGCGGTCGAGCCAGATGTCGCCCGAGCGCAGCGCGTCGCGCAGGTGGAACATGACCGCGACTTCCCGGAGGCGGGCATCGTCATCGCCCTTCGCCCGCAACTGTCGCCGCCATTTGGAATGCGGGCGCAAGAAATCGTCGGCCGCCGGAACTGCGCCCTTGGTAGCGATGGCGGTAGCCGCGTCCAGCAAAGGCCGTGCAACCGCCGCAGCTTTGAGGTCGAGGCATCGCAGCATGCGCGGGGCATACCGACGGAAGCGGTGATACCCCTGATCAACATAGGCCAGCGGATCGTCGCCCAAGGTGTCCGTCAACGTCTGGGCCGTAGCGACGAGACTGGTGAGCCGTTCCCATCCCGCCCCGCGCGCGACCGCATCTTCCAGCGACGCGCCGTCGCCATGCGCTTCGAGCAATGATTGACCGAGTGCAGTGAAGCCGTTCAAAGTCGCAGTGGTAGCGCCTCGGGTTTCTACGACCCGCGCGTCATGCAGTTGCTTCGCGTCGCGCCAGGTGCGGCCAACGATCCGGTCATGTGTTTCGATCACCGCATCCGCCGTCGCAGTGGCCCATTCAATGACGCAGACCGCCATGATAGCGCGGCGCCGATCGGCGCCGAGGTCGCGCAGGCCATCGGCGAAGTAGCGCTCGCCCTGCCGGCGTAGCCGGGCGACGCGATGCGGTGGAACACCGGCAAGTAAACCATCATTGAGGTTCATCGCGCGCAGGAACTCGAGCCGGTCGAGCAGCCGGTTCGCCCCGGCGGAGTTGTTGCCCGGCTCAATCCGGCGCAGCCAAATGAAGCGGCTGATCGCCCCCGGCAGGATCTCGGTAGTCAGTCGGTCGAGCCCATCACAGGCGACGGGATCGAGACGGGCCGCGATCCGCTTCTCGATCTGGCGTTCGGCCGCGACGAGCGCGTCCGCGCACAACCGCTCGATTGTCGTGATCGCCGGCAGGATGGTCATGGTTTCACGGCAGCGGGCAATGAAGCGCCGGGCAAGGTCGTCGTTTGAGCGTGCCTGCTCGGCTTCGGCGAGAAGCCAATCCCGGAACGTCCTGGCGTGTGGCCCCCCTCCGGGGAACATTCTGTATCCGTAGATACGGCGCAGCGCCTCCATGTGCTGGTGGCGGGTTTGGCGTCGAACGGCATAGGACGCGAGCGTCTCGCCAGCGATGCCAAGCTGAGCGCCTAGAAAGGCAGATACGGTGTGGGGGATCAGTTCGCCGGGAGCAAGGGTCCGGCCTGGATATCGCAGCGCGCACAACTGCAGGGCGAACCCGATGCGGTTCTCCGGTCGGCGACGCCGGTCGATATGAACCAGGTCATCGTCTGCCAGAATATAATGGCGCAGCAGCGCCGCTTCGTCAGTCGGTAGGTCGAGTAGGGCCGAACGCTGTCGGGCGCTGAGGATATGGCGTCTCGGCATGCACGGCTTGTCCCCATTGAACAGAAGTCTGTTTTGGACAACACTGACCCTACGCAAATCAAGGCTTTTCGAGGCCTAATTCCAGAAGGGTTCAATTGGGACAGCGCGCCGCCATCTACGCCAGGGTTTCGACAGCCGACCAGTCGTGCGAACGGCAGCTCCGCGACCTGGCCGGCCTTGCCGAGCGTGGCGGCTATGAGGTGGTCGAGGTCTTCCGCGAAACCGCCTCGGGGATGAAGGCCAATCGCTCGGCACGTGCCGAAGTGATGAAGCTGGCCCAGACGCGCCACATCGATGCAATTCTCGTCACCGAACTCAGCCGCTGGGGACGTTCGACCCAAGACCTGCTCGATACGCTCAACCGGCTGTCAGGCTGGCGCGTGTCGGTGGTCGCGATGAGCGGCATGACGTTCGAGGTCGATACGCCGCATGGGCGGATGATGGCGACGATGCTCGCAGGTATAGCCCAGTTCGAGCGCGACATGCTGAGCGAGCGGGTCCGCTCTGGCCTTGCTGCAGCGCGGGCACGTGGCCGCAAACTCGGCCGGCAACTGGGGGAGCGACCCAAGTCGGACCGCCTCGCGCCCAAAGTGTTGGCGCATATCGCCGAGGGGCGGAGCTATCGCTGGATCGCTCGCGACCTGGGACTCAGCAAGAACACGGTCGCCGGGATCGTGGCTCGCGCACGGGGTAACGTGAGCCCTGATGTCACGGTGACGACATGACCGGGGCGTCTGGACGGCTGCGTCCCGATCCCCGGCGCAAGGCGCGGTTTCGCGAAATCGCCCGAGGCATTGTCGCCAAGGATCGCTACAATCGGAAGTACGGGATCGCCGTCGACACTGCTGGCGCCATCGCGCAGGCGCTAGAGCGCGCGTACCGCGATGGAGTCCGGGACGACCCGGCCGCAGCCGTTCAAGCGCCCGAACAGGATGATGCCGGCCCGCTGGAATGGGCGTTGATCCCACCACGACCGCGAGATGCCTTCTGGAGTATCTGCCTATACACCCTGGGCCGCGATACCGATCTCCCACGTGACGGCCATCTCGCTCCGGCTATTACCGAACGCGGAACGCCCGGATGGACACTCGTGGCAGGAGGGTACACCCCTGACAGGGTGATCAGCGATAGGAGCATTGGCCCGCTTGTCCGCCTCGGCCTTATCGCGCTCGCAGTCGATTTACCGGTTCGCATGATCGTAACCGCACAGGGGAAGGAAACATGGGCTCTCTTCTGCCAGCGCGGTGGGATGTACCCTGAGGATCTCACTGACATTTGATCCATTTGATCGACATCCATCCGGCGGAATGGTGAAGGGCAGCATCCGCCCCGTAGCGGACGTTGGACGGGCACCGCCAAGCGTCGCGGCCAGTCAAGGCTCATTTGAGAAATGGCTGAGCCGTGCCTTGGTGAGCAACGGCTCGATGGCCTCCAATGCTCCCGTGTTACGATGCCAGAGTATGTAGGTAAAATCCCAATCTTCCGTTATAAGGCAGTCCAACTCAGGGATGGCGAACTGGAAGAAGCGAGATGCGTCCTTCTGCATGTATTCGCCATAGGCGTTTAAGAGTGGCTCAAGCTGTGCAGGAAACTCCACTGTTTCCGCTACATGGTTGACCATTCCCATGCGGAAATGTTCAAAGGCAGCCAGCAGCATTTGGTTGAACCTCAACCATTCATCTTCGGTCACTTCATCTAACAGATGAAGCCGCTCTTTTCCGAGCCATCCGGACCACAGCGAAATATACTCCTTGCGGTAATCTGGCCGTACCTCGCCATGCTCGAAAAAATGTTCATAAACGGCGTCGCCGGGCTTCGGCTGTTGGTCGATCATCACTAACTGCTACCCACAGCGAGGCGACGCCGCAACGTCCGCTTGCCACCACTTCTTGCCGTTTCGCTTAGGGTGTCATTTCGCCCTCAGCCGGAACCGACCCCACACTGACCGATGCGGCGATCGATATGTTCATTGCGCTCGTGGGGCGGGCCCATCTGCGCGCCCGCAAACGGCTCGAACAGCGCGTGGCCGTTTCCGGCCGCGAGGGCCGCGAACGGATGTTACGCATCGCCAGGGTTCTGGAAGCGATCAGCCAGGCGGCCCGGGCTGGCGGCGATGTCGCCGCGGCGGTCGATGCCGTGGCATCCCTCGACATCATCGACGCCGACGCCGCTATCATCCGACGTACCGCCTCACCGCACCGGAACGAGGTTCTGGACGAGATCGCGGCGGAATATCGCGCCTTCAAGCGGATGGGGCCGTCGTTCGTGCGCGCTTTTGATTTCCAGGGCCGGGCCGGAATGCAGCCGTTGCGCGATGCGATGGCGATCCTCGCCGATCTCGACGGAGACTGGCGCAGGGCGTTGCCCGATGACGTGCCGCTTGGCCATGTCGAGCACCGCTGGCGTCGGCATGTCATGACCGCAGGCGGGATCGATCGCACCCATTGGGAGATGGCGACTTACAGCGCGCTTTCCAATGCTTTGGCATCCGGTGGTATCTGGGTGCCGACCGCGCGCGTCCATCGCGCGCTCAGTGTGCTGCTTGCCCCACCGGCCAGCCCCGTACCGAAGCCCGCTTTCTCGCTCGGCGATCCGCACGCCTGGCTCGACGAGAGGGCGGCAAGGCTTGATAGCGCCCTGCGCGAGGTCGCCCGCGATCTGGACAAACGCGATCCCCCCCTTTTTGCCGGCGAGCGGCTGCGGTTTCCGAAAGACCCCAAAGAAGACCCTGGTCAGGATGAAGGGCGGCAACTTGCGCTCACCTGCTACGGCATGGTGCCTGCCACCCGTATCACGGATGTGCTGTCGCAGGTTCAACGATGGACCGGCTTCATCCAGCATTTCGGCCATGTCTCGACCGGTCTGCCTCCCGCCGACGAACGCGCCTTTCTTGCCACCTTGATCGCGGAGGCGACCAACCTTGGTCTGTCGCGCATGGCCGAAGTTTGCGGTGTCGCCTCGCGTCGCGCACTGTTGCGTATGCAGACGTGGCATATGCGCGAGGAAACGTTTCGCGCCGCGCTCGCCAGCCTGACCGACGCTATCCATGCCGAACCGCTCGCCGCCTGGTTTGGTTCGGGGCATCGCGCATCGGCCGATGGGCAGGCTTATTATCTCGGCGGTGCCGGCGAAGCCGGAGGAACGGTCAACGCACATTACGGTCGCGACCCCGTGGTCAAGATCTACACCACCATCACCGATCGATACGCACCGCTTCATCAGACGGTCATCGCCGGGACGGCGGGCGAGGCGATCCACGCACTCGACGGCATCCTCGGCCACGAAAGCAGCGCGGACATCACCGCCCTCCACACCGATGGTGGCGGCGTCTCCGATATCGTGTTCGCCGTCATGCATTTGCTCGGCCTCGATTTCGAGCCGCGCATTCCGCGCCTGTCGGATCGACAACTCTATGGTTTCGAGCCCGCGCGGCGCTATGGTCGGCTCGCACCGCTGTTCGGGCGCCGCCTCGGTCGGGACCTGATCGTCAGCCATTGGGCCGAAATTGCGGAGGTCATCGCGGCGATGCGCGACCGCACTGTCACACCGTCGCTGATTTTGAAGAAGCTGTCCGCCTATCGTCAACAAAACAGTCTTGCTGCGGCACTTCGGGAGGTCGGACGGATCGAGCGCACACTGTTCACGCTGCGCTGGTTCGACGACACCGATCTGCGCCGGACGGTCACCGCCGAACTCAACAAGGGCGAGGCACGCAACAGCCTGGCCCGCGCTGTCGCCTTCCATCGGCTCGGGCGGTTTCGCGACCGTGGCCTGGAGAACCAGCAGACCCGCGCGGCAGCGCTCAACCTCGTCACGGCCGCCATCATTCTTTTCAACTGCCGCTATCTCGGTCGTGCCGTCGATGAACTGCGGCACCGCGGCACACCTGTCGATCCCGCCATGCTGTCCCGATTGTCGCCGCTGGGATGGGACCGCATCAATCTCACCGGCGATTATATCTGGTCCGAGAGCCTCGACCTCGATGCCGATGGCCTCATGCCGCTGCTCATCAAGCCGCTACCGTGAATCTGTGTCCGAATAATGTACAGAGGCCTACTTGTTCAAATTGGTCGCCGTTGCTGGGGTCACTCAGAAAGTAGGTAAAGTTTGACCACAGGCTAAGGTCGTATTGGATGGCGTAGGCTGATACGTTGAGCTGATCGTCTTGCCAAGAGGCACTCAAGCTGTACCGGCTGGATTCACCGCCGGTGGTATTGTCAATGGAGCCAAGTTCATCAATTAATCCATTGGCAACGGCGCGGGCGGGTATTTGGTCGGCACTATTCCAGCTGTTGTCATAGCCCATCAAGGTAATTGCCAACAGTCCATCCTTGAGGGGATGGCTGTACTTGAGCAGCAGGTTGATTTTTTTCAGGTCTTCTTCGATATCGCTCCACGGACCGTCGTAACGGTTGGCTTCCAGCGCGTAGAGAAGTTCTCCCTGATCGATTGTTACACTGTCCATCGCTACCAACCGGTCGTAACCACCTTCACCGGCGGTAACTTCTACAAGCCCTTTATCGAGATAGTTGAGGGTGATGATATTAGCGCTACCGGCGCCACTAAAGTCGCCGATATCGGCATAGTAAGGGCCTTTTTTGTAGGTGATTTTTTCAACCAGTTCTGGAATCAGCGGGCTAAGGTCAGTGTAGCCTTGGCCATGGCCGTGGGTCCGCATATTAAGGGGCATGCTGTCGATAGATGTGGCAAAGTCGGTACCGTGGTCCAGGTTGAAGCCGCGCAGATAATATTGGTTAGCCTTGCCGGTGCCACTGTGCTGGGTCACTACCATGCCGGGCACCATTTCAAGTACTTCACCGGTGCGCAGTAGGGGTCTTAGTGCGATTTCATGCTGTCCGATCACGCCTTGCGAGGCAGAGATGGCATCGCCGACTAGATTGATTTTGCGTCCTTCTACGATGATAGTTTCAATTGACTCTGCGGCAGCTGTTGGTGACAGCACCAGCTGTGCCGATAAAAAGCCGGGGCGGTTTCAAGTCTGAAGTGCAACACTGGGTTGCAAGTTCATGATTTCGCGACCGAAGACCTCGGCAGGCGTTTCAAAGCCGAGACATTTGCGAGGGCGGTCGTTTAATTGTCGTGCAATTGCAT
>NZ_LARW01000054.1 GCF_000971055.1 Sphingomonas sp. SRS2 | reverse complement strand
TTGCGGGCATCCTCGCGCTGGTGATGCGCGTGCAGCTCGCGCTGCCGCTTCAAGGCATCTTGCCGCAAGACACCTACAACCAGTTCTTCACCATGCACGGCACGGTGATGATGTTCCTGTTCGCCGTACCGATGGTCGAAGCGATCGGGGTGTTGCTGCTGCCGCAGATGCTGGCGGCGCGCGATCTGCCATTCCCCCGTCTGTCGGCTTATGCCTTCTGGGCCTATTTCGTCGGTGGGCTGTGCTTCTTCGCTTCGCTGTTCTTCGGCCTCGCGCCCGATGGCGGCTGGTTCATGTATCCGCCTTACACCAGCATCACCTATTCGCCGGGGATCAATGCCGATTTCTGGCTGCTCGGGATCGGTTTCATCGAGATCAGCGCGATCGCCGGCGCCATCGAAATCGTGGTTGGCGTGCTGCGCACGCGCGCGCCGGGTATGACGCTCGACAAGATGCCGATCTATGCCTGGGCCATGCTGGTGTTCGGGGTGATGATCATCATCGCCTTCCCCTCGGTGATCCTCGGCACATTACTGCTCGAGCTGGAACGCGCGTTCAACTGGCCGTTCTTCGATCCCACGCGAGGCGGCGATGCGGTGCTGTGGCAGCACCTGTTCTGGTTCTTCGGCCACCCGGAAGTCTATATCATTTTCCTGCCTGCATCGGGCCTTGTCTCGATGATGGTGGCGACGATGACGCGAACGCAACTCGTCGGCCACTATCTCATCGTTCTCGCCTTCCTTGCGACCGGGTTCATCAGCTTCGGGGTGTGGGCGCACCACATGTTCACGACCGGCATGCCGAACCTGTCGATCGGCTTCTTCTCGGCCGCGAGCATGGCGGTGAGTGTGCCCGCCGGCATCCAGGTCTTCTCGTGGATCGCGACCTTCGCGGTGGGCAAGCCGCGCTTCAATGCGCCTACGCTGTTCCTGCTTGGTGGCATCGTCACCTTCGTCATCGGCGGCCTGACCGGCGTGATGGTGGCGATGGTGCCGTTCGACTGGCAGGCGCACGACAGCTATTTCATCGTCGCGCACCTCCACTATGTGCTGATTGGCGGCATGGTCTTCCCTATGTTCGCCGCCTTTTATTACTGGGCGCCGATGACGAGCAGCCGCGCGCTGTCGGAGCGGCTCGGCAAATGGGCCTTCTGGCTGATGTTCGTCGGCATGCAGGTGACCTTCTGGCCGATGCATCTGACGGGCCTGATGGGCATGCCGCGCCGCGTCTATACCTATCTGCCGGGCCGCGACTGGGAGGTCACCAACATGATCTCGACCATAGGTGCGTTCATGCTGGCGGCGGGCGTGATTATGTTCCTGCTCGATGTGGCGCGCAATTTTCGGTTCACGACAAATGATGACGCGGGCAACGTCTATGGCGGCGGCACGCTCGAATGGCTGCCGACCGGGCTCTATTCGACGCGCAGCATTCCGGTGGTGAAAAGCCGCGAGCCGCTATGGGACGATCCGAAGCTGGCGGAGGATGTCGAGGCTGGGCGATATTTCCTGCCGGGCTCGGCCACCGGCCTGCGTGAGACGATCATCACCAGCCCGCTTCGCGCGGAGCCGCAATATCTTCAGATCATGCCCGGGCCGTCAGTGTGGCCGTTCCTGGCTGCCCTCTTCACCGCCGGCTTCTTCATCCTGCTGACCATCCAGGCTTACAAGCCTTCTTTCGCCTGCGGCGTGTTCGCGGTGATCTGCGTGTTGCGCTGGCTGTGGGATACGGACCGGCTGGTGAAGGAGCCCGACGTCGACGTCGGCGCGGGTATTCGCCTGCCGACCTATATCACCGGCTCGAGCAGCCATGGGTGGTGGGCGATGGTGATCCTGCTGATCGTGGTGGGCATGATCTTCGTGATGGGGTTGTTCAGCTTCTTCTATCTCTACGGCGTCCAGCCGCAATTCTGGATCGCGCCCGCCGATCCTACCGCGCTCTGGCTTATCTTGCCCGCTTATGCCGCGGCCGCAGGTCTGGCCGGGCTGTCCCGGCACATGCTGGCGCGTGAGGCGACGGAGCTGTGGACGCCGGGCGTCTTGTTCCTATGCGCCACACTGGCACTGGCGGCGGGCATCGGCGCGGACCTGTGGAGTTGGACCGCGTCGGGATTGCGTCCGGAGGCAAGCGGACAGGGGGCGACAATCTATGCCCTGCTCAGCCTGGAAGCCATGCTCGCGGCCATCGGCCTGCTGATGGCTGGCTATCTCTCGGCGCGCAACAGCCGCGGCATGATCGTACGGCCGCGCAACAACAGCCTCGACCTCTGCGTGTTGTGGGTTGTTTATGCCGCAGGCCAAGGCGCATTGACGGCGGTGTTGACGCGTGCGGTAGGCGGCTGAACCATGCGGACCTGGGCCTTCCTGCTTGGTGGCCTCGTCATCTGGGCGGTCCACTTTTTCTCACTCTACATCGTTGCAAGTATCTGGCTCTCCTCGCCGCTAGCGCGAGGACTGACGCTGCTGGTCACGCTCGCTTGTCTCGGCGGCGTTGGAGTCCTCATGCTTCGGGGATACCGCCATGATGCGGGAACGGCGATGGACCGATGGGTTCGCTCGGTCGCGATCGTGGGGCTTGGTCTCGCCGGGATCGCGATCCTCTGGCAGGGGCTGCCGGCGCTGCTGATCTGAGCGACACCGGGAACGCGTTCGCTGCCATCCCGTTGTGGTTCCATGCCGCTATCCAACGCCGCCACCTATCCGATCGGGCTCAATCTCGCGCTGTTCCTTGTCGCCGCGGCTGTGATCTGGGGCGCCGGTGCGCGCCTGACCCGCGCGCTTGATGTGATCGCCGCGAAGACAGGGCTCGGTCATGTCTTCGTCGGCATGCTGCTGCTTGGCGGCATCACGTCGCTGCCGGAGCTCGCCAACGTCACCACGGCGTCAGCCATCGGCAACCCTTCGCTCGCGATCAATAACCTGCTCGGCTCGGCGGCCATCAATATCGTGTTGCTCGCGGTTGCCGACGCGCTCGTCGGGCGGAAGGCCGTGACCTCGATCGTGGCTCAGCCTTCGACCATGATGATGGCCGCTCTCGGCATGATCATTCTGATCGCAATCGCCGCCGCGATCACGATTGGTGACGCGGCCGTTGGCCCGCTTGGAATCGGCAGTCTGGCGATAGGTCTCGCGAGTCTGGGGTTCTTATGGATTTCCACGGGGCATGACGAGCGGTCGCCATGGTCAGTCGAGGAGGAGAAGCGTGGTGGCGAGCCACAGCCGGCCGGCATGGACAGACCGATGTCGCAGTTGTGGATGCACGTCGTCTTCAATGGCGCGCTGTTGTTTGCCGCCGGCTATACGCTTTCGCAGGTAGGCGACGCGCTGGCCGCGCAACTTGGGCTGACGAGCGCGATCGTCGGTTTTGCATTGATCGGAACGGCGACTTCGCTGCCCGAATTGGTCACTGTGCTGGTGGCGCTCAAGCTCAATCGGCCGGAGATGGCATTCGGCCAGGTGCTGGGTACCAACTTCATCAACCTCGCGCTGCTGCCCGTCGGCGACCTCATCTATGAAGGCCAGCCGATCCTGAACACGCTGGGCGCGTTCGAGGTCGCGTCGGCGCTGCTCGGTGCGATGCTGATCGGCATCTTCATGGTCGGGCTGCTCGAGCATCGCAATCGCACCATCTTCAAGATGGGGATCGATTCCGCTGCGGTGCTTGGCCTATTCGCGCTCGGTGTGGCGGCGCTCGCACAGGTCCCAGCCCAGCCACAAGCTGAGCGCGATGCTCGACGTGAGGGGGCAGGCGGATGACCCAGTGGATCACCGATCTGGTCGAGAAGTTCGGCTATGCCGGCATCGCCTTGCTGATGTTCCTCGAGAATCTTTTTCCGCCGATTCCGTCCGAGCTCATCATGCCGCTCGCTGGCTTTTCGGCCAGCGAGGGCAAGCTGAGCCTTGTGGGCGTGCTGGTGGCCGGCACCCTCGGCACGCTTGCGGGGGCGATGTTCTGGTACGCGGTAGCACATCGTCTGGGCGAAGCGCGCTTACGACGATGGGCGGGCCGCCATGGCCGCTGGATAACATTGTCCGAAAACGATATCGCCTCGCTCGAACACTGGTTCTGCCGCCATCATAGCTGGGCTGTCCCCGTTGCGCATGTCGTGCCCGGCCTGCGTACGCTGATTTCGATCCCAGCTGGCATCTTCGCCATGCCAGGTATCCGCTTTCTTTTTCTAACGATGCTCGGGGCAGGATTCTGGAACAGTGCCCTGGGTGTTGCCGGCTACCTTCTCGGTAAGGAGTTTGATGCCGTTGAACGCTATCTTGGTCCCGCTAGTTCGGTCATCATGGCCGGGCTCGTCGCTTATTATATCTGGCGTGTGGTGCGCTTTCAGCCCAGCTAATCCACATGCTGGCAGCGCCGCCATGATCGTCTTCCCGAGAGCGGCGCGCTACCTTTTCCCGGCGGCGCGAATAAAATCGGATAGTTGCTGCCGATTGCCATAGCCCGGTCACACCGTGAGTCTGGCATAGTCAATGATCTCGGCCAAGCTTCCGATCGCGGTCACTTTCTGCCACAGCGGATCGTTAGGCGCGACGCCGAGTTAACCGACACATGAACCCCACCATCGATCCCGGATGGCCGATGCTGGCCGTCTATGCAGGCGCAGCGGCGCTTATGCTGATCCTGTTGTTCAAGCTGCCCTATATTGGTCGGCTGCTGCGGCTGGCGTTTTCGATCGCATTTCTCGGGTTCGGACTATTCCTTCTGGCGCGACAGGCACCGTTCGACCCTACGCTTGCGGCGCTCTGGGACCGGCTTGGTTTCGAGCAACAGACTATATCAGGTCGAGAGGTCCGCATCGCTATGGCCCCCGATGGTCATTTCTGGGCGCGAGTAGAGGTGAACGGCGTGAAGCGGCGCATGCTCGTCGACAGCGGTGCTACAGTCACAGCGCTATCACCGCAAACCGCGCAGGCGGCGGGGGTAGAGGCCTCCGCCGGTCCGCTGCCGGTCTTGCTTCGGACTGCCAATGGCACGGTTCAGGCACAAACAGGTGTCATCGATCACCTTCAGCTTGGCGAAATCGAGGCGCAGGCGCTGCCGGTCATCGTTGCACCGGCGCTGGGACCGGTCGACATATTGGGAATGAATTTCCTATCTCAGCTTGAGAGTTGGCGGGTGGAAGGTCGGACGCTGATCCTGGTGCCGCGCATGACCGGGCGCGACCGTTCTTTAGGGGAAGGGGTGTAGTTGCCCGAAACGAGCTTGGAGGAACTCCATCGTCAGAGAACACGTTGTCTGGCCTCGGTTTCAGGGCGTTGCGATACCGGCTGATCGCCGCTTGCTACCAATAATTCCTTTCGGGCCGCTGACGTGGCCAGCTTTTCTAGACCCCTCAGCGCTCGCTGCCGGGCGCTGCATGGTGCCCTCGAATGGCAATGGCGAGCACGGCATAGCCCAAAAGCCCTGCGACGAGGGAGCCGCCCAGAACGCCGAGCTTTGCCTCCGCCTGCAAAATGAGATGGCCCGGAAAGGCCAGCAAGGTGATGAAAATGCTCATCGTGAAGCCAATCCCGCATAGCAGCGCGACACCGAGCATGTGGAGCTTGCCAGCGTGCGCCGGCATGTGCGCGAAGCCGAGCCAAATTGCGAGCATCGCGAAGCCCAGGACACCCGTCACCTTTCCAACCAGTAATCCCAGTCCCACGCCAAGCGTGACGGGCGCAACCAGCGCCTCCACGGGAAGCGACAACACCGACACGCCGGCGTTTGCCAGACCAAAGACCGGAACGATCAAAAAGCCCACCGGTAGGTGCAGGGCATGTTCCAGCCTGTGAAGTGGGCTGTCCACGTCTGCATCTCGCCGGCCGGGCGTCCGTTCCATCGGAATCGTCAGCGCGAGCACGACGCCAGCGAGCGTCGCGTGGATGCCGGACCGGAATACCAGTATCCAAAGGAAAGGGGCGATAATCAGATAGGGCGATAGCCTGCGGACTCCGAACCGGTTGAGCCCGATCAGCAGGCCGATCACGGCCACCGCGCCAGCGGCATCGAGCAGCGAGATCTTGGCGGTGTAGAAGAGGGCGATGATCACCACCGCGCCCAGATCGTCGATGATCGCGAGCGCCGCCAGGAACACACGCAGCGAGGCCGGAACGCGGTTGCCGAGCAGCGCGATGACGCCGAGGGCAAAAGCGATATCGGTCGCAGCCGGGATAGCCCAGCCGGCTGCGGTCGGCCCCCGATTGAAAGCCAGGTACACGAGCGCTGGTACGGCCATCCCGCCCAGAGCGGCGACCCCAGGCAGGATCCGGCGGGGCCAGGTCGACAGCTGGCCATCCAGGACTTCACGCTTGATCTCCAGCCCGACCAGCAGGAAGAAGATCGCCATGAGCCCGTCGTTGATCCAGTGCTCCAATGAGAGCGGGCCGAGATTGGCATGTAGAACGGCTTCGTAGGCGATTTGCCAGGGTGAGTTGGCCAGGAACAGGGCCAAGGCGGCCGCCGCCATGAGCACGAGACCAGCGGATGACTGGCTGTCGAGAAAGCTACGGATGGCGCTGGGACGAAGAACGCGCAAGGGATTCATCGCGGGGGATTCCGGGTGTCGAGATTTCTTGCTGGCGGCCCGACCAGCACAGATACCTGTCCGCTGCAGCATGCAAGCGGACACCCATGATCTATATCGCAGCTGGTCTGCTTTCGCACAACCCAAGGGCGCTCGACAGCGGGAACGCAATGCTGCGGATTAGGTCAGGACGTTTTCTCGGCGAGGCCGCCGCCGTCTGGTTCCGGCCACGACTTGATATGGATTTCGCGCTGGGGAAGCGGAATCGCTATCCCATGCTCGCGAAACAATCGCCAGATCCGACGGAGGATATCCGATTGTACGTTGCCGACGCCCTGCTCGGGATCGCTGATCCAGACCAGAACGTCATACTCGACGCCACGTTCACCGAAGCTGCGCAGCCATACATTGGGCGATGGTGTCGAGAGAACCCGCGAACATTCGGTGGCGGCCTGGATCATCAACCGCTCGGCAAGATCCAGGTCGCTATCATAAGCCACGGCGAGCGGCATGCGAATGCGGACGTCACGGCTTGAATAGGACCAGTTTTCGACCCGCTCCGTCATCAGGAGCTCATTTGGGATCAGATGCTCCTTCCCGTCACGCGTGATCACAGACACGGCGCGCACGCCGATCTTGTTGACCCATCCAAATGTGTCGCCCACGACGATCACGTCGCCGGGCTTGACCGATCGGTCCATGAGCAGGATCAGGCCTGACAGCAGATTGCCGAACGTCTTCTGCAAGCCGAAGCCGACCGCCAGGCCGAAGGCGCCCGAGAAGACGGCAAGCGCGGTCAGATCGATCCCGAGCAGATCGATGCCCATCAGGATCGCCACGACGACGAATGAGACCGCCACCAGCTTCTGGATGAGGACCCGCTGATAGCGATCGAGCCCACCGGCCTGATCGATCGAGCGTCCGATCAGACGGATCGCGATGCGTGTTCCGATGAACAGCAGCGCAATGACGACCGCGCCGTTCAAGACACCGAGCAAGGTTATCTGACGAGAGCCGACGGTGAGACTCGCTGCGTTCAAACCTTCAAGCAGTGGCTCCAGACCTCGCAGCACGCCCGCCATCGCTCCGATGAAAGCAAGAATGCCGAGTGGTATGGCGACCGAGGGGCTCGTACCGGCGGTGCGGGCGAGGCGGTGGACGAGAAGTCCGGCGGCAAACCCCGTGGCCACCGCCAGGATAAGCTGTGCCGCGAGCTCCTCGAACTGGAAGGCACTCGCTCCAGCGAGGAGCAAGAGCGAGGTGGCCCAGCGGATCAGGGAGCAGACCGCCGGCGCTCCCTGCTCCGGATGTTCGGACTCCGAGGAAGGCCAGCGCGCGACGAGGGGCAGGGCAAGTCGTCTCGCGATCAGCTGGGCAAGCGCGAACGATGCTACGCTGATCAGCGCCGCAGCGACCGCCTGCTGGATGGCGTGATCGCCAAGGCTCGGTAGTACGAAAAACTCCATCTCACGTCCCAGCCCGAAGAACTCCCCATATCCAAGCTGATAGCGCGCAAGCGGTGATCAGGACAGTGCGTGCCAATCCAAGTCTATTGGCCGGCCAATCTTCCGTCGAGCTCGGCACAATGGCGCAGGTCTGCCAGGCACTTCTGCCGCGCAGGAGTTCAATGCAGGCAATGAAACGGCGTCAGGCAAGGCGATCACGCAGCGCTCTGCTCGGAATCATTCAGGAGGGCGGCGAGCGCGCTCAAGATTTCGCCGCTTTTGAAGGGCTTTCCGACAAATTGGCTCACCGGCACGCCCTGCGCCGACCAATCTGCGCCACAGGTGCCGCTGGTGTAGACAATCGGGATCTCCGGATTGCACTCGCGAGCATAGCGGGCAAGTTCCCAGCCCGATGTCCGGTCTCCGAGCTGAATGTCCGTAACCAATCCGGACAATTGCATGGCTCGCGCATCGATGATGGCAATCGCGGCTTCCGACGAAGCGGCGATAAGAACCGCGAATCCCGCACATGCCAGCACGTCTTCGAGCACAAGGCGGATGAGCGGCTCATCCTCAACGACCAGGATGGACCTCACCGTCCTGAACAACTCCTGTATTGCGGCCAAACCCGTGCCAAGCCTCGGCCCGGCACGGGCAGCCCCCTATGGAAGTGCCGACTGTTCGCCCCCCAGCGCCCGACGATCCTGAAGTATCGGGTTGCGATATAAATGGCAACGCCTATGCTCAATTCGTTCCGAACAACCGCGCCAGAAGGAGGAGTCTCGCTTATGGTGAGCCGGCCTGTAGGGGATCCATTTCATCCGGAAATCGTCGCGTGCATGCGCGCTGGCCGTAGACCCACCCGCAATCAGCTGCGATCCGTCGCAGCGCGCATCGCGTATGAGGGGCGGCTCCGTGGCCTCTTGCCTGGAGGGCGTCGTGAGCGGTTGAGGCATATTATCCGCGCCGCTCTTCAGGCAACCGGAATGCCCGAATCATCGCCAGATGGGTGGATGAAGCAATGACACTGCGAGTCCTCGTGATGATCGCGGCGGCCGCCGCGGTCCTGCTGTACATCTGGTGGCGCGAGCGTCGGGCGTGCCCGCTCGATAGGGAGCGGCACGACGGTGTGCTTGATGAGGCGGCGACAGCTTATGAGGATATCGCCGAAGATATCCTCTTCAGCGAAGACGACAAGGAAAGGGCTGTCCGCGACCACGCTGCACCAGCGAAACCCGGCCCCAAAGGAGAGACTTGACGCCGAGCCGCTGACATTGTTGATGTGGACCCGTTGGGGAACATCAAGTGGTTGACGACACGGACGAAAATGGGCCTGTAAGCCAGGCCGATTACGAGACGCTTGCGGCTTTCCGCTATGAGCTTCGTCGCTTTCTCAACTTCAGCGCACAGGCGGCGAAGGCGCTTGGCATGACGCCGCACCAGCACCAGAGCTTGTTGGCGATCCGCGCCGCGCCGGACGAAATGCTGACGATCGGCGACCTGGCCGACCAGCTGTTCATCCAGCCGCATACCGCGAGCGAGCTCGCCGAGCGAATGATCGCTCTTGGGTGGCTCGAGCGGAGACCATCACCAGGGGATCGGCGCCGCGTCCCGCTCGGGCTCACGCCCCAGTCGAAGACGATGCTAGGGAAAATGTCAAAAACGCATCGCGGCGAGGCGCTGCGCATGCGCTCCACGCTGACCGATCTGCTCTCGCGGCTTGGCAAGAGCTAGGCAGATCAGATCAGCAGGTGAAGGAGCGACCTGACGCCGATCAAAACTGCTCCGACGATACCCGCGAACAGCGCAAGCCCTGCGAGCAGTTCGATCTTTTCGGACCGAGACATTGCGAATCTCCCGATTTTGCCTATATATCGTATCACGATATAGTTGTCTTGAGAATCAGGAGAGTTACCGTTGAAGAAGCGCCGCTCCATGCTTGCCCTTGCGACCGGTTTCCTCGCGATCACAGCCAGTCAAGCGATCGGCGCTCCGCCGGTGCTAACTCCCGGGATGGCAGTTTCCGATCCGGCTGGCGGGGCGGTTGGGACAATCGAAAGCGTTACCGCCGAGGCCGCGATCGTCGCCACCGGTACGCACAAGGTCGCGCTGCCGCTCACTTCCTTTGCCAAGAACGATAAAGGCGCGGTGATCGGTCTGACCCGGACCGAACTTGATGCCGCGGCTGCCAAGGCTGCCGAGAACGCGGCGGCGGTGCTCCGCGCGCAGATCATCCCCGGGGTCATGATCAGCGGATCGCAGGGCAACGCCCTTGGCACGGTGAAAGCCATCGAGGGTGATCTGGTTGTCGTGGCGTCCGATCATGGTGACGCGCGCTTGCCCATCGCCGCGATTGGGAATGGTCCGAAGGGCTTGATGGTGGGGATGACGGCGGCGGAATTCGAGGCGGCCGTAAAGGGCCCTCAGTAGAGAGCGGTCCTATGCAGCGTCTTCGCACCCGTGTCCTCGCCACGGCAGCATTGCTGTCGCTCGCCCCCGCTGCCGCGTTGGCGGCACCTCCGGCGACCGTCCCTGATAAGGTTTCGCAGCGGGACTTGCGCAATTATGCGAGCGCGCTCGTGAAGGTGCTCGAGATCCGCAGGATCGCCGATCATGCCTGGAAGGCGGCTGGTCCGGCCGAACGCGCGAGCCTGAAAGCGCAGTCGCAACGCGCGATTTACGAGGCGCTGGCGCGCTACAGCTTCACCGAAGCCAGCTTCAACCAGATCAGCGCGGCCGTCGAACGAACGCCTGCGCTGCGAAGACGCGTGCGGGATCTCGTCATGCGCGAGAGCCTCGACTTGTAAACCGCATCCGCCGTTGTGGGCGGATCCATCATAGCCGACAAGCGGGGGCGTCGGCGCCATCACGGGAGAACCGCGATGATCTACCTCGCCGCCATAGTGCTGCTCGCGCTGACCGCAATTCTGATCCGGCTCATTGTTTGGCTGATGGACAGGGGACGTCTTCAACGATCGAAGTTGTTGCTCCTCGTCGTCCTTCTCTCATCCGTGCCAGCAGTCGCGAGTATAGTGCTCCTCTTCACCCGGCATTTGATCCTGCAGCACCCCTGACAGGATTGACCGAGGTCGTGGCCGGCCGCGCGCCAGGTAACGCAATAATTTGAGAGAGACGCGATGATAGAAGACATCGTCCGATCGCTGGGAATCCCCGCGGTTTTTGGTCAATTGCTCACCGGCATGATCGTTATCGGCATCGCCGTGGCGGTCGCTCTGGGCGTGCACGCGATGGCGCTGACCGCGCTGAGGCGCCTCACGAGCCGCACTGCGAGCAAGTCGGATGATGTCGTGTTATCGCGTATTGCGTCCCCGACCCGGTGGATCGCACTCGCTATCGCCCTGAGTTTCAGCCAGCGCAGCCTGCCGCTTGGCAGCTGGGCCGCAGGATTATGGCAACAGGCCGCAGGGTTCATCCTGCCGGGGCTTATCGGATGGCTCGCCATCGCCATCATTCACGCCATGAGCGATATCACCATAGCGAGGAGCGACATCAGCGTAGCGGACAACCTTCAGGCAAGGCGGCGTCGCACGCGTGTGACGATATTGACGCGCATCGCCATCTTCCTGGCGGTGTTCCTGACGATCTGCATGATGCTGCTCAGCATCCCAGGCATCCGCAGCGTCGGCGTGACATTGATGGCTTCTGCGGGCCTTGCAGGCCTTGCGGTCGGCGCAGCCGCGCAGCCCGCCCTGAAGAACCTCATCGCCGGGGTGCAGCTGGCCTTCACCGAGCCGATCCGGATCGATGATGTCGTCATCGTTGAAGGTGAGTGGGGCAGGATCGAGGACATCCGTCTCACCTTCGTGGTCATCCGCATCTGGGATGATCGCCGGCTCGTCGTGCCGGTAAGCAAGTTTCTCGAAGAGAGCTTCCAGAACTGGACGCGGGCATCGTCGCAATTGCTGGGGTCGGTTTTCGTATTCGTCGATCCCGCTACCGATGTGTCGCGCATCCGTGCAGCCGCCAAAGATATTGTTGAAACCAACGACAAATGGGACCGGCGGTTCTGGAATATGCAAGTGACCGACACCAAGCCTGACAGCCTGGAGGTGCGCGTTCTGGTCACCGCCGCCGACGCATCGAAAGCGTTCGATCTGCGCTGCGACGTGCGTGAGGCGCTGATGGCCTTCATCGCGCGCGAGATGCCGGAAGCGATTGTACGCCGGCGATTGAGCGGTCGCGTCGATAGCGACTTGCCTGCCCTGGAACAGACCGACCAGATCTTGCACGGGAAACGGGAACAGGAGTGCTGATATGCCAGCATCGAGGCTCATACTCGCGGTCATTGTCGGCGGCATAAGTTGGGGCTCCGCCCGGGCTCAGTCCTATCGTGAGGAGCTGATCGAGGTCGTTCGCGACCTGAATTCGGATTTCATATGCCCTCGCTTTCTTTCGAGCGACAAGGATCGAGAGCTCGAGATCGGGCAGTTTTCAAAGGCCCTGGCGGACATCGGCGTTAGCTATGATGATGCTGTAGAGATTCGCAGGGCCATCTTGCAGCGACATCATTGCATACCAAGAAATGGGTTCCCGCCCGAGCAGATCTCCAATCCGGAGAGGGCAGGGAGATGGCGTGCCTAACAAGGGCCAAGCTTAAGCCGACTGCACCCGCCCCTGCGATGAATGCCATTTGAGCGCGTTGCGCCTTTCGGCCGTAAGAGGGATATATATCGCAATACGATACAAGAACGCTGCGATCGTCTCGCGGCGCTTCATAAGTTGCGGCCGAGCTTCGCCGACGGCGGCTTCACCGGGAGAAGTGATATGCAGGCGAGACATGCCATGGGGGCCTGGGCGTTGGGGCAGCTTGTCGGAGCGAGCATCGGCTCCGCCCAGATGCGTACGATAGATCCCAATGAAGCCGGCGAAATTGCCGCTTCTTCAGGGACGCAGCAGGACAGCGGATCGCCCATGATGGGTGGGGCATCCGCACCGTCTATTCCGGCACCGCCAACGGCCGATGGAGACGTCGCCGCCGGAATGCCTGAGAGCAGCATAGCGGGCCCCGTGTCGAGCCCCCGGCGGGATGCGGCCGCTGCGGTCGTTGATAACAGCTATGCCGAAGATGATGTGCTCAGCGCGGCCGAGGGGGTCTTTGGCAAAGGGGCGGCGGGGCTGGCGGACATTGTCGAGAAAGTTCTTGCGAAGCAGGGGAGGCCGAATGCCTATATCGCCGGGCGCGAGGCGGGTGGCGCCTTCATCGTCGGCCTGCGCTATGGATCGGGAACGCTCTTCCATAAGATAGAGGGGCAGCAGCCTATTTACTGGACGGGACCGTCCCTGGGTTTCGACATCGGCGCGAACGGCGCGAAGAGCTTTGTGCTGGTGTATAATCTGTACGACACGGCTGATATCTTCGAGCGATATCCGGCTGTGGAGGGCGCGGCTTATGTCGTTGGCGGCTTCACGGCCACCTATTTACGCCGGGGTGACGTGGTACTGGTTCCGATACGCCTCGGGGTCGGATGGCGGCTTGGGGTCAACGTTGGATATCGTACATTTTCGAAGGAATCGCGGACGCTGCCCTTCTAGTGGGATCGCGACCGCCGCCTTGAGAAGCCGGGTTCAGGCTTGGCGCAGCGAGGGTGAGAGCTGAAATATGCACATCTCGCTCGTCCGTCGCTGCACGGAAGGAAAAATTGTCTCAAGGCCATCGGATTTCGAACCACGGCAGGTCCGGATCGTTTGCCTCATATGTATTCCGGGACATTCTCTCCACTTTTGCTGAGCTGGGCGGACGTAGGCGCGCGTCTGGCGGGCGCAATCCTGTTTTCATTCGTGATCGGACTCGAACGATTTGCCCGGCGCAAGCCGGTCGACTTCCGACCCTTTGTCATCGTCTCCGTTGCGGCGTGTGCCTTGATTATCGCGCTTATCGAGGCGAGCGGAGCACTGCGTGACCCCCGGCTCTCGATCGACCCCGGTCGGGTGGTAAGTGGCGTGATGACCGGCATAGGCTTCCTCGGAGCAGGCGCGTTGTTCCGCGAGCGTCACATCGTGCAGGGCGCCGGGTCGGCGGCAGCAATCTGGGCGGCAGGAGCGATCGGGATCGTGTGCGGGTTGGGATTGGTCTGGCTGGGCGCCATTTTATCCCTGGTCATCCTCCTATTATTTCTCGTCGGTCGCCGCTTCACCGAGCGATATGATGCCCGGGTCGGCAATGATGACGACTGAGCCGTTTCCATGTGGTGCTTCAGTCAGGCGCGTTGGATGCCTTCCCTAGCGGATGGGCCAGTTGGCGAGTAGCTCGTCAGTCGCAGGATTCTCGATCCGGATTTCGTCGATGCGAGTGCTGATCACGCAGATTGGTCGCTGCTCCACGCCTGCGGGTTGAATACAGCGGACGGGACCATAGTCCCGGTCAACACGGCCCGTGATCCGGAGCCGAAAGCCCAGAGACGCGTCAAATGCATCGGGCGATACCCGTTTGACAATTTCAAACGGCCTGCCGTCGCGCGACAATCCACCGCTGGTGTCGGCCGTGAACTGCGCGATGGCCAGCGTCTGCCCCGGCAGGGTCACAGGCTCGGTACCTGATGGACTGGCCTGGACCACCGAAGAAGGGCATCGCTCGTTCGACGTCCAGGGCCTGGCAATCCAGAACCCGTCGGCCCGAAGCCCCTTTGCAGCCTCGAAGTCCCAGTCTTCGCCATTCCACGCAACGGGCGTCACCGAAATACGAAGGGCCTTGGTTGTCTCGTCGTAGCGCCATCGCATCGGTTGGGTGCTACCTTCCTCCGATGGACCGGCGCAGCCGAAAGGTAGCAACAGCTCGAATCGGCGGCCAGCTGCACTTGTCACGTTAGGCGGTAGGGGATTCCCAGATGCACGCGCGTCGGCTGCCTCCTGCGCCAATGCTATGAGATCGGCCCTCTGCAGCGGCTTGGGCGCCTCGACCCGGACCGGCATCGGGGGTTGCGGCGCGGGTGCCGGAACCACCTGTTCGACGCGCGGAGCCGACGCGCGGCCCAGGAAGAACCCTGCACCGCCCACGCCGAGTACGGCCACTAGCCCAGCCGCGATGGCGAGCCGGCTTGTCCTGATGCTGGGTTCGCGCATGAGGGATAGATAGCAAGATCGAGCACATCCTCCAGTATAAAAGGCGAAATATCTTCTAGAGCGTTGACACTTCGGCGATAGCAGCCGACCCAGCTTGGGCATGACGGCCGACCAGATCCTCACCTTGGTTGTTCTTGCCGCGGTTGTCGCCGCGCTGGTCTGGGATAAGATCCGCGCCGATGTCGTGGCGCTCACGGGTGCTGCCGTGCTGTTGATGACAGGCGTCGTGCGCCCCGTAGATGTCCAGGGAGCGTTCGCAAGCCCCGCCATCATCGCCTTGGCATCGCTTTTCGTCATTGCCTACGCCTTGGAGCTCTCAGGTCTGCTCGATCGTGCCATCGCCGCAGCGGTCACGATGTGTCGCCGTTTCGGCGCCATCGGGATCTGGATGCTGCTGGCAATGATCGGATCGGTGTCCTGCTTCCTCAATTCGACGCCGATCGTGGTGCTCGGCGCCCCGGTGGTACGCGACGTAGCCAAGACGTTGAAGCTCTCGCCGAGGCGATTCCTGATCCCCTTGTCCTACGTCACGATCCTGACCGGCTGCTGCACATTGATCGGCACCTCGACCAATCTCCTCGTCGACGACATGGCGAGTGTTTCGGGGCAGCCCCGGTTTGGGATGTTCGAGGTCACGCCGGTCGGTGTGCCCATGGCGATAGCCGGGGGCATCTATCTTTTCCTTGTCAGCGGCAGGCTTCTCGGGGGACGGCACGAGGACGAGATGCCGGAAGGTGACATAGCGTCGATCGAGCCGCTTCAGATTCACAGTGCCCAGGTGGGAGACGCCAGCGTTTTCGCCGAGAAGCGGCCGCTCGTCTGGCGTAAGGCGATCATTGCTCTGGCGACCTTCCTCGGTGCCGTGGCGCTCGCCACAATGGGGGTTGCGCCCATCGCGGCGACGGCATTCGCCGGTGCGGTATTGCTGATATTGTTGCGCGTGATCAGTGCCGATGAGGCTTATAGCGGGCTCAAGCCCGAAATCCTGATCCTCATTGCCGGCATGGTCGTTATCGGGATCGCCATGGACGAAAGCGGGCTTGCCGCGAGCGCTTCCAAGTTCTTGATCGCCAGCGTCAACGGGTTGAGCCCGATGGCAGCCCTGGCCGTGCTGTACGTCTTGACGATGGTGCTGACGGAACTGCTTTCCAATGCAACGGTCGCTGTGCTTATGACGCCGGTGGCCGTCGCGCTTGCCGAGAGTTTGGGGGTTAGCCCGCGCCCTTTTCTGGTGGCCGTGATGATGGCGGCGAGCGCCGCCTTTGCTACCCCCTTTGGCTACCAGACCAATGTGATCGTTTACCAGATGGGCGGGTATCGCTACATGGACTTCGTGCGGATCGGATTACCCTTGAACCTCATCACCTTCGCGGTCGCGATCATAGCAATTGGTTACGCCTTTCCATTTTAAGCAGCGCCTGATCGCGCGTTCGCAGCTGCACCCCGTCCACTACGCCGACACTCCGAGCAGGGCGGACGCGGGCCACTCGGATGCACGTGGCAGCGCGAACGCGGCTCTCGAAGGCGTCAAGCCTCTTCGATATAACGGCTTCGTCGTCCGCTGCGGTAACCTGCGCTATTTCAAGGATTGCCTAATCGAGGGCGTCGGGATGGTCCTCGGAGGGCGGCGGCGATATGCTGTGGCATGGTCCATGTGACATCTTCCGCTGCCACGACTTCGAACGTGAGGAGTTTAGCTTCTGATCTCCCGCAACAGGTCGCAGTCGCCATTGGCGGCTCGGGCGACGCCGAAAAGCTGGTTCGCTCAGCGCACGAACTGGCCCAGGCGCTCGGATCGACCTGGGAGGCAGTGCATGTGGAAACCCCAGGTGAGGAGCGCGACCCCGCTGCGGCAGGCAAGATTGCGGATGCAATGCGGTTGGCAGCGGGACTGGGCGCTTCGATTGCCGCTGTCCCTGCAGCCACGGTGCTCGATGGTCTGAGCGCCTATCTCGAGAACTCACCCATCAAGCATCTGGTGTTGGGAAAATTAGCGC
The DNA here is from genome assembly GCF_000971055.1 of Sphingomonas sp. SRS2. Taxonomy (GTDB): domain Bacteria; phylum Pseudomonadota; class Alphaproteobacteria; order Sphingomonadales; family Sphingomonadaceae; genus Rhizorhabdus. The sequence continues at coordinate 29,952 of NZ_LARW01000054.1, read as the reverse complement.
CCCGGCCCCCGCTTCCCTGGAGCAAGTCCAATTTCGACGCACTCGCGGCCCGCAACGACGTAGCGCTGCACATCTACCCCGCGGGAGCCGTCGAGCGCGAGATCAGGGTATCAGCGAGGCTTAGCTCGTCATTGATATTCGCTCCCCCCGTGAGCTTCGCCTATGCCGCGCTCGCGGTCGCGCTCACTCTCGTGCTGGCTGAGGGGTTGCAGCTCTTCATCAATACCCGATCGCTCGATCTGCTCTTCTTGTTTCCGGTGATTGCCATCGCGGCGCGCTGGGGTGTCGGCCCGGGGCTGTTCGCAGCCGTCCTGTCCGTGATCTGTTATAATTTCTTTCTTCTGGCCCCTGCGTTCGACTTCGATCTTCGCGCGCCTCAAAACATCATCATGGCACTCGTACTGGCCGGCGTAACAATCTACACCGGCATGCTGACGCACCGTCTGCGCAGCCGGCTGATCCTGAGTGATCGCAGCGCCCGCGAAAACGCCAGCATCGCATCACTGGCGCAACGGCTGGCCAGCGATTGCACATGGACGGATACGGCGACCACCCTTTGCGAACATGTCGAAAGCCTGCTCAAGGTGCATGCGGCCGTGTTCCGCGAGATCGGCGGAGCGCTCGAGGTGGCGGCTGCCAGACCTTCTGAACCCCAACTTGGCCCCGTGGATCAGGCGGCGCTGGACTGGGCCTGGCGGAATGGCGCTGAAACGGGGGCGGGAACCGATATACTCTCCTCCGCGAACTGGCAATTTCAGCCTCTCAGGACATCCTTGGGAATGCTGGCCATATTGGGGATCGCCCGCGATGATGGGCGTGATCCCATCGGGCCTCACCAGCGCATGCTGCTTTCCACGCTGGTCGCTCAAGCTGCTCTGGCTCATGAGAGGCTGAGGCTTGAGGATGACATGAGGAGTTAATCGGCTGAGTTGATCAAGGTGGAGCTTCATTCCCCTGCACGGTAAATGCCTGATGGCTACCCTGCAGGGTGCGCCGAACCGGGTTCGTGGTTCCGGCAATAGTTGGACCCATCGCCAATTGCTTCTGCGTCGACAGGCTGGTGAACCAAGAGCGATCCGCCTGGCCGACCGCCCAGTAGGTCGCCAATACGGTCAAGCCGTAGGCTTGCCTCCAAGGCGCAGCGAGGACGTCGTGATGTGCTAACCAGGCTGCTCGGACCGGATGACGGCGCGTGTGAGGTCGCCCATGAGGCGCATGCGCACCGGTATCGGTTGATGTGTGCTCGCAATCATCACGGCCACGGCGTATCTGCGGCCGGAAGGTGATACGAGAATTCCGACATCATTATAGCCGGTCGCCAGTCGTCCCAGATCCTGGCCGGTCCCCGTCTTGTGCGCGAGCGTCCAGCCCGGCTGCAGCCCGGAGCGAAGTCGCAGCGGCCCGGTCTTGCTCGCGCGCATCAGCGCGAGCAATCGCGCCGTGGAAGAGGGATTGAGCAATTTACCCTTCGCAAGCATCGCCAGGCCCAAGGTGACGCCATTTGGGGATGCGCCGTCATAGGGTGCCGCGAGATAACGTTTCATCGCCTCGTCGCGCTCCTCATACCGCATCGCGGCGCGCGCCTTCAGAAATCCCCAGCCGCCAGCCCAGTCCTCCTTCCAACGCAATCCGGCGATCTTCGCCTGAAGCTCACGCTCGCCGGGGCCAAAGCCTACGCCCGTGATGCCGGTGCGCGACAACATCTCACGGACGGTGCGGGGGCCGCCGATCTTCCAGAGAAGGACATCGTTCGCGCTGTTGGCGCTGCGGGTCATCGCCAGCTCGAGCAATTTGCCGATCGTCGTCCGATAGCCGTTCGCGGTCACGAGCGGCCGCAACGGCTGGTGGAAGACGGTGAGATCGGACCGGCGAACCGTGATCGGATCCGCTGATGATAGCCTGCCTTGCTCGAGCTGCTGCATCGTCGCGACGCCAACCCAAAGCTTGCTCACGCTCTGCTGTGGCAGGTTGGCATCGCCGGCAAAGGCCACCGTCCAGCCAGCATCGATCTCGCGCACGGAAATGCCGATGCGGCCTTGGAAGGTCGAGCCGAGGCGCTGGACGGCATTGAGAAGATCGGCTTTTGGTTCATGTTGCATCGGCGGCGCAGCGACTTTTGCGACAACAGCAACAGGCGTCTTCTGCGGCGTCGCCTTTTGCGTCTGCAAGGTCACCCGCGGCGCCGGCGCCGTCCCTACGCAGCCGGCAAGTAGCCCTGACATCGCCAACGGCGCGACGAGCAGCTTCCTGTAAGTTCCGTTCGGCCATGGCCGTCCCCGTGCGTTGCTATCCGCATCCGGACAAGCTCCTGACATTCCGCATCCTGGGCCAGCCGTGGCGGCGGTTGTGGCACTGCACACCCTTGTTCGTCCCTTGCATTTCGTATTATGTCGTATTGCGATATAATACGAAATGCTCGAGGGCGGGGCAAGCACGGATCGATGCTCGTCACATGCATTCGGCCGAAAAGGGGGGGGCGGCCGGCATAAGATCGGCGACGAACTCAAAGAGTACAGCGGAGGGTATGATGTTTTCGGTGACTATCGGACCATATGGCTTTGAGCGTAGCCGTGTCGCTGCTCGTCGCGGGCGCGGCAACACGTAAGCAGACACCAGGTTGATGCCTGCAGTGCAGGCATCAAAAAGTAGCGATCACTGGTCAATAATCCTTCGAATAACGCAGGCTGACGTTCGAGCCGCCAAACGAGCCAGTCTGGCTGAGGATGCTTAGCGCCTTGGATATCGCGACCTCGATCTGGGTCGCAGTGAACCCGCGCGCATCGGTGATGATCTCCACATAAATGTCGTTCGAGATATACTGGCCCGCGGCGAGCGCGGTACCGCGCCCCGCGGTCTTGTCCGCGCCCAGCACGCGCAGCCGATCGATGCCCGAAGCCGACCGCAGCTTGCCGAGCGGGTTGAGACCGCCGCCCGATCCCCGCAGCGAATTGAGTGCGGCCGCCAACTGGATCGCCTGGGTTGGCGACAGCGAGGTTACCGAACTTCCAAACAGCAGCCGGGACAGAACCTCGTCCTGCGGCAGCGTCGGAGTCGAGGTGAAGGTGACCTGTGGATTGAGCGCATGGCCGCCGATGTTGATCGTCGCGGTCACGCCCTCGACACTCGTGTCGGCGGAGAGATCGAGCTGCGGATCGTTGACCGGTTCACCCTCGAAGCGGACCTCGCCATCCTCGGCAAGGTCGAAGCGCCGCCCGGCGAAACTGTAGGTGCCGCGCACGACCGACAATCTCCCGGTGATACGCGGATCGCTGGCGCTACCGCGCACCCGCAGATCAGTTGCCCATTCGGCTTCGAGACCCATGCCGCTCACGAAGATCTTGTTGTCGGCGCGGATCCGGATATCGAGCTTCCACAGGCTCGGAAGACCGCCGGCATCAGCCGCGCCGGTCTTGGGCGGCTGATCGGTGCGGCGGCGGATGCCGGTCAGTTCGGGAACTTCGGCAGCGCCCTGGCGGATGATCTGGTACCGCGCCTCGGGGATGGTAAGCTCGCCCTTGATCAGGGCCCCGCTCGCCTTGCTGTTGGTGATCGCTATCGACCCGGAAACGGTGGCGCCCAAGGCATCGCTGCGCGCTAGCTGTGCGCGGCGCAACTCGGCCTTGAGATCGATCGGGAAGCCGCGCGCCCCATCGAGGCCGATGGTGCCGCTGGCGCTGATCGTCCCGCTACCAGCCTTGCCCGTGAGCGATGTGATCTGAAGCGATGACTGGGTAAAGCGGCCATCGACCGCAATGCCCGAAATGACGGTGCCATACGTCTCGTTCTCGTAGCGCAGCGCATTCGCGCGCACCACGCCGTTCAGCGTCGGGGTGTCGAGCCGGCCGCCAAAATCGGCGCCGAGCGCGACCGAACCGCTTACCGTCTGACCGGCGATCCCGGTCAGCGTCCACAATATGTCGGCCGGGCCATTATAGCGGATGCCGCCCGACAATGGCGCGTCGAACAGCCGCTCTGGGAGTGTGGCGCCGGGACCAAGGGGCGCGAGCCGGGCCTGGAGCCGCCCGACGATGCCGCCGCCGCGGCGGATCAAGGCCCGGATATCGCCGCCGCCGGCATCGAGCGTGCCAAGCATTGCGATATCGACCGGTGCCGAGACGACATAGGCGGCCGTACGGGTGAAGCGCGCGATATCGAGGCGGGCCCGTGCCGTCGGAACCGCAGCGCCCGCGGCCAGGCTGTAGTCGATTGTCCCGGTCGCCTGGCCCCCGAGGCCGAGGCCGGGCAGGAAGGCCTGCGCCACTGATACATCCATGTCGGACAGGCGCGCGTGAAGCGTGGTGGCGGCACCGTAGATCCCGCTCAGTTCGACCTTGCCCTGCGGCACGACGACGGTGACGGGCTGCAGCGTCCAGTTCGCCCCGGCTTTGGTCGCGATAGCGGGCGCAGCGAGCGAGAAGGCGACGCCGTTGGCGCGGCCCTTCGCATTGGCGACGATGCGGGTGGGAGCAAGCGCCGCCTGCAGCTGGACATCGAAAGGCACGCCGCTGCGGCCATTGGCGACGAGCGCGACATTGCCCTGGCCGCCGGCATAGGTGATGCGGCCTTGCGCCCGGCCCAGCATCGTTTCGCCCTGGCGGACGTCCTGCAGCGCGAAGCGGCCGGTGATCGATGGTCCCTTGTCTGCAAGGATCGCGCTCGCGCTCGCGCTGCCAGACCCGATAGTGATCGGGATATCGCCGGCGATGCGGGCGGCATTGGCGGTGAGGGCGAGATCGACGCGTTGGTCGGCTCCGGCGGCGGCAAGGCGAACCGTACCGTTCAGTCCCGATCCCGCCAATGTCAGTGTGCCGGCAAGCGGCCCGCTCGGTGCCTGGACCAGTCTGCCCTGGAGATCGACTCCGGCGAAGCTCACCCTGTTGACCTCGATCGCGAGCGGCCCGCGCCCGCTGCGCACGAGCAGGTCGGCGCGCAGCGGGCCATAGGCCGACTGGGCGGTCGCGCGTACCGCATAGCCGGCCGGAACGCCGCGCAGCTGGGCGTTCAGATCGCGCAGATCGACCCCAAGGCCGGGCCGCGCCGCCTTCAACCGAACGAGCGGGCGTTCGAGCGTCCCCGACGCCGTGACGGTCAGCGGACCATAGAGCTTCGACATCGCCTGCGCGGTGAAGGCGATCCGACCAGTGTCGATATTGTAGCGACCGCCGCCGCTGGTGATCGTGAAGGCGGGCGCGGTCATCCGGAGGCCGGTCAGCGACGCCGTGCCATTCTCATCGAAGCCGAAGCGCGCGGTGGTCACCGCATTGCCCCCGAGCGTGTCGCGCAGGGTGGCGTTGTCGAGGGTGCGCGTCGCAAGGCGGAACACGCCCTGGATGCCGAAGCCGCCCCTGGCGCCCGGCACGAGCTTAGCGTCTGTGACCAAGCTGATCCGGCCGAGCCCGTCGATGCGGTAATCGTTGACCCGGCCCTTGATCGCGCCGGTGTAGCGGCCCTCGGCCGGATCGACGAGGACGATCGCGGTTGCGTCGATTTGAGAAGATCGAAGCTTGAGATTGTCCGACAGCAGCCGCCCGTTCGACCAGGCAATGTCGCCATTGACCGCGAGATTGGTGAGCAGGCCGCCGGCGGCAGCGTTGAGCCCCGTCACCCGACGGGCGGTAGCATGTACGGGGATGCGGATGCGGTTGGCATCGATGGTGGCGCGCCCCTCGGCGCTCAGACCCTCGATACCCATCGCTCCAAAGCCGATCGACGTCGCCGACAGCCTATAGGCGATCGCGGGCGTTGCGAAGGATCCATCGATCGTCGCGGTCAAGGCGACGTCGCGCCCCCGGACATTCTCGGCAATCGCGCCCGGTGTCAGCAGGCGCGCCGATATTTTGAGACCACCGAAACGATTCTGGCCGAGATCGATCAGCCCCGTGCCTTCGACCGCGACGGCACTCGACCGCGCGGCGATGCGCAGATCGGCACGCCGCTCGCTGAGCGCCGCGAAGAGATCCAGCGACAGCTTGGGCGCGGTCAGTCGCTCGACGGGGCCGGTCACGATCGCGCCGGGCATGGCGTCGCCTTTCAGCGCGAAGCGTCCGTTGCGTGCGGTGAGCCTGAGATCGGCGAGCGCGGCATCGCCGGCGCGGCCGGTCAGCGCGCCGTTCCACGCCTGCCAGTCGCCGCGGCCTTTGAGGGTGAGCGCCACCGGCGTGCCGAGTTGCGTATAGCGCTCGACGAGCCCGCCGCGCGGCGCGCTCAGTGCGGCATCGATCAGGAGCCGGTTGACCGCCGGGACGGCATCGAGCCGCACCGTCAGGCTGTCGCCTCCGTTCACCCCGGGGCTCGTGAGCGTGCGTGCTTGGAGGTCGAGCCGGGCGCGGCCGTCGGCGATGTCGGCCGAGCCGACCAATCGCGCGATATGGCGGCTGCCAGTGATCGCTGGCGCGATGACGATCCTGTCGATGTTCAGCCGTCCCAGGGCTATGTCGATATCGGGCAGGAGCGGTGCGTCAGGATCCGAGGGCACGGGCTTTAGAACTGGCAGCCGTAACAGCCGGACCAAGGGCGAAGAGAGTTCGCGAACATCTATCTTGCTCTGGCGCAGATAGGCGAAGGGCCGCCAGTCGATCGTGACCGCGCCCGCGGACGCGAACACGCCTTGGGTGTCGAAAACGCGAATATTGTGGAGCGTCATCCGGCCATAGAGCGAGCCATCGATCCGTCCGACATCGACAGCCAGGCCGGATTCGGTAGCAAAAGGAAGGAACTGGCTGGCGACGAAGCGCCGTCCGGGGCCGCTGTTGATGGCGATGAGGAGTGCGGCCGCCAGCACGGCCAGCACTGCGAGCGCGATCCCGACCCACTTTGCGATTACCTGCCAGCGCGGGTGCGGCATGGCAGGCGCGTCATGCTGGGCCATCAGAACGCCTGACCGATCGAGATATACAGCGCGATCTTTGATTCGCCGGGTTGCCGGTTGATCGGCGTCGCAACATCGATCCGAAATGGACCAAAATTGGTGTAGTAGCGCACGCCGATCCCCGCACCATAGCGCATGTTCTTGATCGACGGTGTGGAGGCTTCGCCGACCCGCCCTGCGTCGAAGAAGGGGACGATGCCATAATCGCCAAAACGATAACGCGCCTCGAGCGCGAATTCGGTCAGCGACCGGCCACCGATCGGCTTGTTGTCGATATCCTTGGGGCCCAGCTGCTGATAGCCGAAGCCACGCACCGATCCACCGCCGCCGGCGTAGAGGCGCCGCGAGGGCGCGATGTCATCGCGCGCGGCCCCCATGATCGAGCCCACCCGCGCGCGGCCGGCCAAGGTCAGCGCGTCGCTGATCGGATAATAGGCGCTGCCTTCGAACAACAGACGCGCATAGCCGTCGAAGCCGCCTCCCGAACGTTTCTGTGCCTCAGGGCTGAGCCGCCCCGACAGCCGGAAACCCTTGGTCGGATCGAGCTGGCTGTTCGATCGATCATAGCCGAGCTGAAGTGGGAGTGCCGCGATGAAGTAGGTGTTGCGATCACGATCGAGCGTCGCCGCCTCGAAAGGTGTCTCGCGGGTCGCGATCAGCTCACCACCGATGCTCCAGGTCCAGCGCTTCTGAAAAATCGGGGTGCTCTGGCGCGAAAGGCTGCCCGACAAGGTAACCGTCTGGGCATTATAGGCGTCGAAATCCTGCCGTGCGACCGAGGCACCGAGCGCGAAGGTGCGATCGCGCTGGCCGGCGTTCGACCGGCGGAAGGTCGTGCCTAGACTTTGTTGCAAGGTGCCCGCCACCGCTTCGACGCTGAGCGCTCCTTCGGGCGGGAACATGTTGCGGTGGGTCCAGGACCCGGTGAGCTTGATGCCTTCGCCGGTGCCATAGCCGGCGCTTGCGGCCAGCTGGCGGGCGGGGCCCTTTGTCTGGTGGACCAGCACATCGACGATCTCGGTCCCGTCCGCGGCCGTCCGGCCGGTCTTCACCGGCTCGATTGCGTTGGTGCCAAGCAGGCTGGTCGCGATCAGCGCCTGGCGCAGGTCGTCGACCTGTCGGCTGTCATAAAGTTCACCTGCGTCGAAGCGGCTGATCACGGTCAGATGCTCGGGGGTGAAGACGGGGTCTCCCTCGGTCCGGATCACGCCGAAGCTCGACTTGGGACCCGAACTGATCGGCAGCGTATAATCGCCATGATGGTCGCGATCGTCGAGCAGGATGTCCCGCTGACCCACCTCGACAAAGGGGTAGCCGGCTTGGGGCAGCCGCAGCGAAATGGCGGCTTCGGCGCTCTGCACGTCCGCCGCGACGATCGGATCGCCGGTCTCGAGCTTCATCGCCTTGCGGGCCAGCGCGGTCGGTTCGGGCAGAGCACCGGTGATGGCGATCTTGCCAAGCCGGTAGCGCGGCCCCGGCGTCGCGCTGAGCTCGACCGTAAGGCTGTTGGTCGCGTTGGGCAGCGTGTCGATCGCGACGGTGGCGATCCCGTCATAATAGCCTTGGCTGTGCATCAGCCGCTCGGCCAGCTGCACATCTTCATCGGCGCGCGCGGAGACTTGAGCCGCGTTGGCGGCGCGTCTGCCGTCCTGCAGCAAGGCGGAAAGATCGCGAAATTCGTCTTCGAGGTCGACCGACTTCAGGCCTCTGACCGCCAAGGTGTAACGGATCTCGGGCGCCCCATCCGGCGCGATGTCGATCTCGGGCGGAGGCTTGGCGTCGAACGTCGCGATGGGGGCGAGTGGGGATGTCAAAGCCGGATCGGATGGCAGGTCGACCGAGGAGGTCGCCGCCTCCTCGCCCGTCAGAGGCCGGGGCGGGGCCTCTGGCGCGCGCGGGGGCAGCGTCGGCGACAGCGGCGGCAAGCTTTGCTCGAAGTCTGGGTCGCTGAGCAGTGCATCATCCGACGCGCTTTGAGCATGCGCCCCGGTCGCCAAAATGAGGCCCAAAGTCCAAACCGCGCAGACTGACGATGATCGCAAAGAAGCCCCGCTCATTACCGGGCGAAGGCTCGTGCCGATCGCCGATATTATCCCTCTATCTCCAAGAGCCGAACCACGCTCAAGTTCCCCCGCCCAAGAAATTCTCACGACTTTTGAACGGGTCACGCGTTCGGCACGGCAGGAGCGAAGCCATGGGCATGACGCAACATCAGATCGACCTCGGCGCCATCGCCGAAAGTCCGCGGCAGCTGGGTTGGCCGGCTTGGCGGGCCATTCTCGGCCGGGTCTGGGTGAACAGCGGCCGGCACAATATCGGGCTGATGGCGGGCGGGGTGGCCTTCTACGTCTTTCTGTCGTTCGTTCCACTGCTCGGGGCGCTGGTGATGACCTATGGCCTCATCGCCGATCCTGCGATCGTCGCCCGACATATGCGCATGATCATCGACCTCGTGCCCGCCGATGCGGCAAAGCTGATCTACGATCAGTTGATCTCGCTCACGACGACAGCGGCCGACAAGAAGGGGCTTGGCCTGATCGTCGCGCTGATCGTGTCGATTTTTGGCGCGAGCCGGGCGTCGGGCGGCATGATGAGCGCGCTCAACGTCATCTATGATCAGGAAGACCGCAGGGGCATCCTGCGTGGTGCAGGGGTGTCCGCTGTGCTGGCGGTAGGCGCGATCCTGGTCGGGATCGCCGGCGTGCTGGCGGCCTCGGTGCTCGGCTTCGTGCAGGAACTGCTCAGTGGCATCGGACCATTCGCGGCGACATTGGTGCGGGTTGTGACGTGGGTCGTCGCCGGCCTGCTCGCTAGCGTGACGATCGGGGCGACCTATCGCTTCGCGCCTTACCGCGCCGACGCCCGCTGGCAGTGGCTGAGCATCGGCGCCGTCATGGCAACGGTGCTGTGGCTGCTGGCGACCCTGGGCTTCGGTTTTTACGCATCGCACTTCGCCGGCTATGACGCGACCTATGGCTCGCTGAGCGCGATCGTAGTGCTGATGATGTGGCTGTACGTGTCGGCCTACGCCGTCTTGATCGGCGGTTTGATCAATGCTGAGGCCGAACGCCAGACGTCGGTCGATACCACCACCGGTCAACCCCAGGCGATGGGGGGCAGAGGCGCGACCGTCGCCGATATGAGCGCGGCGCTTCAAGACGCTCCGCACGCGGGGCATCTCTCGGATTGAGCTGTGCGCCAGGCGCGGTAGCCGCCGATGGTCAGTAGCGCGAGCCCCAGGAGCGGCCTATCCCGGCGCACCGCAAGGGCGACCCCTGTTGTCAGCAACATGGCGTCGACCGGGCCGACAGCGGTCATTCCCAGGCGTTTGTGAACGAAGCGCGGGAAAAGGCCGGTGGCGAGGGTGCGGATCACGGTAATCTCCCGGTCGTCTAGAATTAGTTCGGCTTTGCGGCTCGCTGTATAGGGAAACGCAGCGGCACGTCTTGACATGGGTTGCCTGCAGCCTTGCGACTTCAGACATCATCGCGAGCCCAGTCCCACCACGCTCACCCCATTCGGCCACTCCGAAACCAGCGCCGCACCGTCGGCATTCGCGTAAGGTCGCATTCACAGTTCCGGCATTGGCTATGTTCAACTCCATTGGGATCAACCCGAACCTCGCGGACAGGGCTATGGCGACCATGCCGGCAGGCTCTCAGGCTCGCCTGCACATCTATGGGCCGACGACATGGCGGCTGCGCCGATGTCTCATCCTTTGAGTTTCTCATGGCCTTCCATGCTGGTTTTGCGCCGGCACCCTCGAGATTTTCATCGAGAACCCGCCAATGACTGAGCGGTGTCACGGCAAAGCGAGCCTGCAGCCTGCGATCGCTCGCCAGATTTCAGAACGCAATATATATCGTATCACGATATATATTGCAAGATGTGGTCTTCATGAGCGGCGTATGTGTTTGGCCTCTGAGCGCTATGGCTGGCACATATCCGTGTATCGACGCGCCGATGGTGCGGCGCCCACGAAATACCGCGATTACATCGTGGAACGATATAAATGCTGAACCTCACAGCCGTTGAGGTGTTGGGGCCGCAGGGTCTGGACGGCCTCCCCAGGCGAGGCGTTGCCAATCGCCCTGCAAAGCTTTCCATCTTGTCCCTGCAGGAACGGGAGATGTGATGTGAGGATCATTGCGAAGGCCGTGACGTGCATTGGTCTGCTCGGCTTGGCCAGCGGGTGCGCCAGCGAACGGGGGCGCGACGCGCTTCGTGGCGCCGGTTTTGGCGCTGCCGGCGGCGCTGTTGCCGGAGCCGTGATCCCGGGCCTCGTAGTTGCCGAAGGTGCAGCCGTAGGACCCGCAGGCGGGGCGGCGGTTGGCGCTGCGACATCAGAAGGCGACCGCCGATATTATCGTGATCGCAATGGCCGGGAATATTATGTCGACGACCGCCGCCGGCGGATCTATCGCCGATAGGTCCCCGCGCTTGTCGTGCGAAAGGCTTGCGAGATGATCCATCGCCAAGCGGAGCTGATGCTGTGTTTCGGCAAGGCAATTGCAACGACGACATGGCTCGCGCTCGTGGAACGCGGCACAAGCGCAGAATAGCCGTAGCGCTTTGTAGGCCGGCTTGGCCACACTAACCGGATGCCGAGCTAGTGCTGCACCCTCGCGCTATTGCGATCATGCATGACCGCGGTTCGTCCATCTGCGCCTTTCCGCGGAGGTTTCACCGAATTGTCTAAGCGCCGGCGAACCCCACGGTTCGCTCGCCTCCAGCTGATATTTTCGATCAGAAGGGCACGCCATAGTGACCATAGATCCCCATTCCATAGGCGCGGTCAAAGGCCGGCATATTGTCTCGCCCGAAATGGGGTCCCGTCTCGAGCGCCTCTTTCTTTATGCCGACCACATAGCCGCCAAGCTTCTCGTTATAGCGCAGGACTGGCCAGGGAAGCGGATGATAGTGCTCGCCAATGCCTAGAAAGCCGCCGAAAGACATCACCGCATAACGAACCTGGCCGTCATATTTGTCTATCATCACACAGTGAATTGAGCCGATCTTTTCGTCTCGTGAATCATACACCGCAGTGCCGGCGACCTTATCGGACGAGATCGTGCGATCGGTCTCTTCGATTGGTAGGCGGATCTCGATATTTTCAGGATAGTCGGAGCGGGTGACGGTCATGATGATCTCCTTGTCTGCAGACCTTGCCTGTTGAGGTGCGAACGCCAAGCCGTGCCCCGACCGGGAGATTCGCTGGTCAATTTGAGTGATGCTCAGGGTCAGAGCAGGTGCGAGACGTCGGCTCACTCAGCCGCCAGTCTCTGATAAATCAACGGTTGGCGGCCGGTATCGTTTCATCGATCGGCAGTTGCAGATTGAGAGGTCGCTACAACCTGTATCTGCGGTCCCTCGCTGAGCCGGCTCCGCTGTCTCGGCGAATCTGTAGACGTAAACAGGCTCGGTGGATTTACCGCCAAGTCGATCAATGTCGCCCTTGGACTTCGCAGGGTTAGTCGACGTCGAGAGGGGCCGGCTTGATCGTGATCAACATCATTTTTGGCAATCGCCGCCTGTTCTACGTCTAGGTCTCAGCGGCCACGATGTCCTCCATGAGGGTGACCTGCGATGACCGGAAGGACGGTCCATGATCAGGAGAGTGGGGCCGTGATACCATCGCCCTTACATTCGCCTGCGGCCCGCCTTCTTAGCCTGTCCGACATTCGAATTAGCACCGCCGGGTCGTCCGCTCAGCGCGGTGGTTGCGAGCGGGGCGGCGGTAGGCCGCCTGGCAAGCGTCAGTCGCGCAGCGAAGCCGGGACCTTGCCGCCATTTTCAGCGAGCTTCTGCATCACCGCCTTGTGGAGCGCGATATTCTGCTCGGCGCTGCCATCGGCGCCGGCATGAATGCCAAGTTCCTGGCCGAGCTCCTTGCGGGCAGCGAGGCTGGAATCGAGATCGAGAAGGGTCAGCAGATCGACGATCGATGTCTGCCAATTACTCGGCCGGCCCTTGGCAGCGGCGATCTGCGTCAGCACGGCCTCGACGTCGACCGGCTGCGCCGGCGCCGGCGCGGCCGGTTTGGGTGCCGCCGCGGTCGGCGGCGCAACCGCCGGGCGCGGTACTGCCGGCGCCGGCGCCGCTGCGGGCTTAGCCGCATCGCCATGGCCAAAGATCTTGCTCAAGATGCTGCCGAAAATGCTCATGATGAACTCCTGATAATGTGGACGCTAAACGTGTCGCGCGACTAAGATATCCGTCGAGGGCCACGAAGCGACGGCCGGCGGCGCACGTACTGGCGGCCGTCGGATTCGAAAAGGCCCGCCGGGCGGGGATCAGGCGAGCCTTCGAAAAGGGGGGCCGAGGGGCGGGGGGGCTTTGCCAGGGGCCTCGATTCCACAACCGCACTCGCGCCCGCCGGTTCCCGCAAGCGTTGCCGGCGGCGATATACAAAGCATCGCTTGAGAAGGGCGCTAACGACGTGTGGTGCCACACAAGGGAAAGCGTCCCGCCTTGCCCCAAAAGGCGGGGCGGAACGCTCCTAACGGTCGCAGGCCGCCCCCGGAATCCGTGCGCCGGCCGCGTCCGTGGGTCTCAACCGATAGCCTCTCAGACGTTCCCGCGCCCCGCGGGGAGATCGGGCCGCACGACAAACGAATGTGTGACGAAGAGGCGGTGCTAGAAGCTCGGCAGAGCTGCGGCGATTTGCCGCTGGCGATTCGATCGTTATTGGACGGGTGACCGGCTTACCGCGCGCCGACCTGCGGTCGGGGCGATCGCGGACCACCAGCTCGCGAGGGCACCCGGGCCAGTGACACGCCAACCTTTGCAGTGAGTCTTGGCCATCGACGTCCCGCAATCGGCGCAACGGCTCTTCGCGGGTCCAGGTTCAGCCGGTGCGTAAGCGGCGAGAGGCCAGTGACGGCCGAGCAGGCAGGATATTTTCATGCCTGCTAAGCGATTGAAAAAGCTCGCGGTTCCCGATGACTGGCGAACTGGGCATCAGGCGAGCCTGAACCCTTCCTTGTTGGCGAGCGCGGTGATCTCCGCATTCTTCGGCTCGCTCAACGCTGCGTGGAGCGGCGGGAAGATCGCATCCTCTTCCTCCCGGATATGCGCAAGGAACGGAAACCCCGCTGTTCGCAGAGATTACACTGCTGCGCGCGCGCTCATCTCAGCGGTAAGACTGGCGAGGACGACAATGGGAAGATCTACAGCTATGCGCACCAATGTCGTCATTGCAGAGGCAGTAGGCAATTTTCGCCGAACGGACGATAATCGGAGAACCTTCCACCATGCCCTAGGTGGCGTCGCCACGCATGTTCCGCGCGAGCCGCAAACTGGAAAACGTCCAGCGTGCGTGTGGCGGGAAGAAATTGCGGTAGCTCAGCCGGCAATGTCCGGCGGGCGTCGCCAGCGATCCGCCGCGAAGCACCATCTGGTTGACCATGAACTTGCCGTTATATTCACCGACCGCTCCGGCAGCGGGTTCGAATCCGGGATAAGGCGAATAAGGCGATGCGGTCCATTGCCAAGCGACGTCATAGACTTGCCGCGTGGGAAGAAGCTGCACCGCGACCTCCCACTCATATTCGGTGGGCAAGCGGCAACCCGCCCAGCGCGCATAGGCATCGGCTTCATAATAGCTGAGATGAAGCACGGGTTCGTCGATGACGACGGTCCTTGCGCCACCTAGTGAAAACCGGTTCCAACCGTCCGGCCCTCGACGCCAGTAGAGCGGTGCATCCCATTGCCCAGCCTCTCGCGCCGCCCATCCGTCGGCGAGCCAATATTCCGGCTGCCGGTAACCGCCATCGTCGATGAAGGCGATAAATTCGCCGGCTGTCACGAGCCGGTCGGCTATCGCGAACGGTTCCAGCCAATAGCGGTGACGCGGGCCTTCATTGTCGAACGCGAAGCCGTCGTCCGTATGGCCAATCATGTGCAACCCACCCGGGCAATCGAGCCATATGGCCGGACCGGGCTCGACGAGATCGCGCAACGGCCTGAGCGGATAAGGCGGGGCGGCGGGATTGCGCGAAAAGGCGTGCTGGATGTCCATCAGGATGAGTTCCTGATGTTGCTGCTCGTGATGGAGGCCGAGCTCGATAAGGGGTACAGAACGGGGATCGCCCTCCGTCATCAACCGGTCCATCGCCGCATCGACATGCTCACGATAGACGAGGATCTCGTCGAGCGAAGGCCGTGATATCAGCCCACGCTCGGGCCGCGCGTGCCGTTCGCCGATCCCAACATAATAGGAATTGAACAATGTCGCATAAGCGGGATCGAAGGGGCGGTAGTTCCGCAGCCGCGGGACAAGAAGGAAAGTTTCGAAGAACCAGCTTGTATGCGCCAGATGCCATTTCGTCGGGCTCGCGTCGGGCATCGACTGCATCTGGCAATCCTCGGCGGATAGCGGCGCCGCCAAGGCGACGCTCGCCGCGCGGACGTCCCGATATGAGAGTTTGTCCTCGCGCCGGTTTGCCGCCATGTCCCGCATGTCAGGGCTCGATGCCCCGCGCGGTCGCCTGCCAGACATGGAGGCCGAACATGGCGTCGCAATCGGTCCAATAGGCGACCGGCTCCCATCCCGCGCTGCGCGCGAGCAGCCGCGCCTCCTCGACGCTGTATTTGTAGCTGTTCTCGGTGTGGATGGTCTCACCGGCCCGCATCGAAAAGCGTCGGCCGGCGACGCGGAACTCAATGTCTCGGACTGACTCCAGATGCATCTCGATCCTGCCGAGCGCATTGTGCCACTGCACCCGATGCTCGAAATCCTCGATGTCGATCGTCCCGTCCAGCTCGCGGTTCATGCGGTGCAGCATGTTCAGGTTGAATTGCGCGGTCACGCCTGCCGCATCATCATAGGCGGCCTCCAGCAGGCGCGGATTCTTGCGGGTGTCGATCCCGATCACCAGCCTGGCGTCGGTGCCGAGCGTCGCGCGGAAGGACCTCAGAAGATCGACCGCGGCAGGATGCGCAAAATTACCGATCGTCGAGCCCGGGAAAAAGCCGATAAGTGGGCCGTCGAGATCGTTGGGAAGCGCGATCGGTGCCGTGAAATTGCCGGCCAGAGGACGCACGCGGATATCTGGATAGGCGGCGGCGATCTGCTGGGACGAGTCCTTCAGGAAATCGGCCGATATGTCGATCGGTACATAGGCCGCCGGGCGGACCGCATCGAGGAGGATCGGGGTCTTCGCGGACGATCCCGAGCCAAACTCGACAACGCTGTGGCCGACGCCGGTCAGGCGCGCGATGTCGGCGGAATGCGCCATGAGCAGCGCCCGCTCGGTCCGTGTCGGATAATATTCGGGGAGCCGGGTGATCTCCTCGAACAATTCCGATCCACGCCGGTCGTAGAAGAACCGCGCGGGAATAGTCTTACGTGGTTGGCCGAGGCCATCGACGGCGGCGCGGCCGAAATCATCGAGCAGTTCGATCATCATTTCCGACATGCGGTTCTTCTCCCAGCCGCGTTGAGCAGCTTGCCGTCCGATGGTTCGATCGCGCGAGCGATCAGTCCGGAAAAGGTGATGATTTGAGCAGGCCGGCCAGATGCGCGGCGTTTCCGGCGACCATCTTCGCGGTTTCCGTGACCTTCGTTGGCGTCGCCTTCAAGTCCTGGAAATCGACTGAGCCCATTGCCTCGCCGACCCAATAACAGGCGGCCACCGGCGGGATAGTCCAGCCGACATCGCTGAGCGCCTGGAAAATCTGCGCAGAGGAAAAATGCGCGCCATCCTCATTGCCCACGATCGCCGCAACCACGACCTTGCCATAGCTCGGCATCCGGCCCCGCTCGTCGGTTTCGGACAGGAAGGCGTCCATCCGCTCCATTATCCGCTTGGCGACGCTGCTGACCTGGCCCATCCAGATCGGGCCTCCGAAGATGAGGATATCATGATCGAGGATCTTCGCGCGTAGCGCCGGCCATTCGTCGCCGTCGCCCTCGTCGGACGAGACGCCCGGCTTGATGTCCAGTGCAGCGACGCGAATGGTTTCGGTCAGCGTCACATCACGGTCGGCAAAGGCTTTCCTCAGGACCGCGATCATCGCATCTGTCGAGGATGGGGTGCCGGCATCCGCTTTCAGCGTGCAGTTGATCGCAATGGCCTTGAGCGGCATTCCTTATCTCCCGTCATTCGCGGGAAGACGCCGCGGCGTTGGCCTTTGTTCCCGCGTGTGCCGGCCGGGTTGCGGATTTGACCTGACCGGGCAGTTCAACCAAGCTTCGGGAATGTCTGCGATTCTCCAGGGTCCTTCGGTCGGTTTCGCCGATGTCACGCGAATCTACGGCGACGCGACGGCGGTGGACTCGGTAACGCTGGATATTGCTGGCGGCAGTTTCGTCGCGCTGGTCGGCGAGTCTGGCTCGGGCAAGTCGACCATGCTGAAGATGATAAATCGGCTGCAGGAGCCCGACACGGGTACCGTTTCCCTCAACGGTCGCCCGGTGGGCGAAGGCGAAGCGTACGAACTGCGCCGCCGCATCGGCTATGTCTTTCAGTCGGTTGGCCTCTTCCCACATCTCAGTGTCGGCGAGAATGTCGGTATCGGCCTCAGATTGCTCGGCCAGACGAGCGCCCCCGAGCGGATCGCCGAAATGCTACGGCTGGTCGGTCTCGACCCGGCAATGGCGTCGCGCCGGCCCGACTCGCTGTCCGGCGGGCAGGGACAACGGGTCGGCATCGCACGGGCCCTTGCGCCCGAAGCGCGCCTGCTGTTGATGGACGAGCCTTTCGGCGCGCTCGATCCGCTCACCCGCGCCGCGCTCGGCAATCGGGTCAGGCACCTGCACGATCAGCTCAGTCTGACGACGATTATCGTCACCCACGACATGGCCGAGGCGTTGTTGCTGGCCGATCGGATCTTGATAATGCGGCGGGGGCGGATCGTCGCGGATGCCAGCCCGCGTGCCCTGCTCAATGGCGCCGGTGGACTGGAGGCCGAAGCGCTGATCGCGGTGCCCCGCGAACAGGCGCGCCGATTGGCAGGGCTTGTTGATGGCTGACGTCGCTGCGCTCCTCGTTGATCTGATCCCCGATCTCGCCGCGCATCTGCTTCTGGCGGCCGCGGCGATGCTCCTGGGACTAGCGATCGCCCTGCCGCTGATCCTGCTCTCTGCGCGCACGCCATCGGTCGCGCGAATCAGCCTTGCGCTTGCCGGAATCATCCAGACCATTCCGGCGCTGGCGCTCCTTGCGCTGTTCTATCCCGTTTTATTGTGGCTCTCGACCCTGGTCGGCCGGGCGATCCCCGCGCTGGGATTCCTGCCGGCCCTGCTGGCGCTGTCGCTCTATGCCGTTCTTCCGGTGCTTCGAAACGGCGTGACGGGATTGAAGTCGCTCGACCCCGCCATTCTCGAGGCCGCCGACGGCGTTGGCATGACGGCGCGCCAGAAACTGTGGTGGGTGGAAGCACCGCTGGTCGCGCCGATTCTGATGGCGGGTATCCGCACCGCGATGGTGTGGACCATTGGTGCCGCGACGCTATCGACCACGGTGGGCCAGCAAAGCCTTGGCGATCCGATCTTTGCCGGGCTGCAAACCCAGAACTGGTCGCTCGTGCTTGCAGGATGCCTTCTCGCGGCGATGCTCGCGCTGGCGGTCGACATGCTCTTGGCGCTGGTGGAGCGCGGTGTCACGAACCGCGAGCCGGTGCCGATAGCGATCGGTGTGGGGGTTCTGGCGGTTGCGGTCGCCACGGCTCTCGCGCCGGTGGTCGTGGCGAGGCCGGTCACGATCACCGTGGGCGCGAAGAATTTCTCCGAGCAATATATATTGGCGCAGCTGATCGGATCCCGGCTGGAGGGCGCGGGCTTTTCGGTGCGCTATCGAACGGGATTGGGATCGGCCGTCATCTATCGCGCATTGCGGAGCGACGATGTCGACGTCTATGTCGAATATGCCGGTACGCTCTGGACCAACGAAATGCGCCGGAGCGATACGCTTCCGCCGTCGCGCATGATTCCGGCGATCGATCATTGGCTGCGTGATACGGGAGGCGTGCGTCTCGTGGGGCAGCTCGGCTTTGAAAATGCCTATGCCTTCGCGATGCGTGGCGCGGATGCCAGGCACCTTCATATCGGTTCGATTGAGGATCTCGCGAAGGTGGCGCCATCGCTGAAGCTGGGCACCGATCTGGAGTTTCTCGAAAAGCCCGAATGGCGGGCCGTGAAGCAGGCCTATCCCTTGGTGTTCAAGTCGACGCGGGCCTATAGTCCGACCTTCATGTACAAGGCGCTGCAAGGCGGAGACGTGGACGTCATCAGCGCCTTCTCCTCGGATGGCCGGATTGCGGCCGACGGGCTTCGAGTCCTCACCGATCCACGCGGGGCGATGCCGCGCTATGACGCGCTGCTGTTGGTCGCGCCTGGTCAGGCCCGCAATGCGCGGCTGATCGGCGCTTTGTCGCCATTGGCTGACCGGATCGACATCCAGTTGATGCGCCGCGCCAATTATCTGGTCGACCGTAGCGTGGACAAGCGAACGCCGGCCGCTGCCGCACATTTCCTGTCCAAAGCCGTGAACGTCGAAGCGCCGTAATGGTTCGCCCTCACGGGCGCGACCGATCTACGAACAATATCTGATACCATCCCGGATTTCGACTTTGGCCAGGTTGGATCAACAGAGCGGAGCAGCAACGGCAGCTGTTTTGTTGATTTTAATTAAAACCCGCCAAGCGGCTATCGGCCCAATTTCTGCCGGCTTCGCTCGTTCCATAATGGTGGTGCTGGCTGTCGAGGTTCATGCCTCTTGCACATGTGGACTGAGGCTGTATTTCAAGAGTCGAAGTGGGCGGTTAGCTCAGCGGTAGAGCGGCTCGTTTACACCGAGCGGGTCGGCGGTTCGATCCCGTCACCGCCCACCAATCCCTGAAAGGCGACGATGGCGGCTGGTATCCGTGCCGATCAAATGCTCGTCGATCGCGGTCTTGTCGAGAGCCGCTCGAAGGGCCAGGCGCTGATCCTCGCGGGCCTAGTTTTTTCCGGGGAGCGCAAAATCGAAAAGGCGGGTCAGGCGTTAAAGCCCGATGCCCCGATCGAGATCCGGGGCCGGGACCATCCATGGGTATCGCGCGGCGGAGTAAAGCTCGCGCATGGGCTCACGCAATTTGGCTGGAGTGTCGATGGCGCAGTCGGGATTGACGTCGGATCATCGACCGGCGGCTTTACGGATGTGCTGCTGACGAACGGTGCCGCGCGGGTCTATGCGGTCGATTCCGGCACCAATCAGCTGGCGTGGAAACTTCGTCAGGACGATCGCGTGATCGTCCATGAAAAGACGAACGCCCGGCATCTCACCGCCGACCATATTCCCGAGCAGGTCGACATAATCGTGTGCGACGCGAGTTTCATTTCGCTCGCCAAGGTACTCGTTGCGCCGCTGAGTTTCGCGAAGCCCGGCGCCCGTCTCGTCGCGCTGATCAAGCCCCAATTCGAAGCCGGGCGCGGCGAAGTGGGGAAGGGCGGCGTTGTCCGCGATCCCGCAGTCCATGAACGGGTGTGCGATGAGGTGGCGGATTGGCTGTCTTTGCAAGGATGGGTAGTCTCCGGCGTCACGCCCAGCCCGATCACGGGGCCGGAGGGCAATGTCGAGTTTCTTATCGGCGCTACTCTGCCCACCGGGCAGCACGAGGAGGAGCAACATGGCTGAACTTGCATCCTCGCGGCAGCTTCGCACAGCTTATCTGCGATGGGCGATAATCATCGTCCCAGGGATACTGCTTTTGGGTCTGCTGTCGGGCCGGCTTTCCAACTCGGGCTACGGCAACCCTTGGTTCGACGCGCTGAACAAGCCCGCGTTTATGCCGCCGGGATGGGCTTTTGGTATGGCCTGGTCGATCCTTTACATCTTGATGGGGCTAGCGTTAGCGCTGATCCTCAATGCGCGCGGAGCCAAAGGTCGCAGCATCGCCATCGCGCTGTTTCTCATCCAGCTGGGTCTCAATCTTGCCTGGTCCCCCGTCTTCTTCGCCCTGCACCGGATTATGCTGGCCTTAGGCTTGATCGTAGCGATCTTGCTTTGGGGTTCGGTGACCACAGTCGCGTTCTGGCGGATCCGGCCGCTGGCCGGGCTGCTGATGCTTCCTTATTTGGCGTGGCTGATATTCGCTAGCCTTCTGAATTGGGACGTGCACCGGCTTAATCCAAACGGCTTTTCCGTCATTCAGTCTCCCGGTGGGACGACGATCGTAATTCAATAGCTTGGAGCGCGGGAGAAATACCATGCAGTCGGAAAACCGTCTGTTCGACGACTTCGTGAAGATGATGAATGGCGCTGCCGGGACGTTGGCCGGCATGGGCCGCGAGGCAGAGGGCGCGTTCAAAGAGCGGGCCAAAGAATGGATCGGTGGCCTCGACCTGGTTAGCCGCGAGGAGTTCGAGGCGATCAAGGCGATGGCCGCAGCGGCACGTGATGAGGCCGAAGCCCTCAAAGCGAAACTCAGCGATCTGGAGGCGCGGAAAGACTGACCGGTCGCCGCTCTCGCCCATGCCATCGGATCATGTCTACCAAAAACTCGAAGTTCCAGACTTCGTAATCTGACATCTGGTTAGATCCGGCGCTTATCTCGATCTTGCGCGATTTCCCAAATCGCGAAATAGGCACGAGATAGACAGCGTCCCTGCAAGCGCCCCGCATGAAAGCGGCGATGACAAAATCTATGCCGGCCGATCGAGGCTGTTTGATCGCCCAATAATCGCGCTGCCCGATCCGCCGAACGCGGCAAACACTTGGCGCCAGCACATATCGGCCCTCGATCGTCAGCTGCTGCGTCGGCGCGACGGAGACTGCGATCTCTTGGTTCCTCAATAGGTCTACGACGTTTTTGGCGAAGATCGCCCGCGCATCTGTTGGACGCTCCGCATTGGCGGGATCATAGCCGACTGCAGCGTAAGCCTTTGCAAGGCTGCCGAAACGATAAGAATAGGTCTTCGAAGCAGGGCCTGGTGCCGCGTCGATTATCTCACTGCTGAGATGCCCATGCTTTGCGGCTAGTGATCGCAGGTGGTTTTTGAGTGCGTCGTCCGAATATCCCGCAGCAGCCCCTCTTTTCATGCGCTGAACCTTGCTGAACAATTGCGCAGAGACGATCGGTTGAAATGCCTTTTCTCGCTTCACCCAGGCTGCTTGCGGATTGAACACATAGCCAGCACCGAGCTTGGCCGATCGCTTGTTATAAACATAACTGCCGACGTATCGCTCTGCTTTCAGCATCTGACGTACGGTGTTCTGATCCCAGCGATCGATGACCGGTCCCGGTATTCCATCTTGATTGAGCGTCTCGGCGATTGCTCGGTTCGATTTTCCCCGAGACGCCAAGCGAAAGATGCGCCTGACCGTCGCGACCTCGGCGGCTTCGCCGGGAATCAGAAGCACCCGATCGCTGGCGATGCTCTTATGCTCGCCGCGGGCGAGGATTTGCTTAGGGCGCCCCGTCTGATCAACAAGCAGGCGTGCGAGGCCATAGCCTGCAACACCGCCCATCTTGTAGCCCATCGAGACCAAGCGACATTGAGCAGCCCAGACCTTAGCCGACAAATCCCGGCTATATTCGCCAGCCATGGCGCGCCGGAGGTTTTTGACGATGGCGCTCGCCAAGCTCCCATCATTGTCAAAGCCCTCAGCACAGTAATGGACCTGAACGCCTGAGCTGCGGCACAGAAACTCATAATGGGCACTCTCGTCGGTATCTTGGAAGCGACCCCAACGGCTGACATCAAACACGAGGATGGCCTGGTAGCCTGGCTCGCCGGACAACACGTCGCGCAGCATTTCCTGGAGCGCGGCCCGCCCCTTGATGCGAAGGCCGCTTCGCCCCTCGTCGGCGTAGGTTCGGACGATCTCAAAACCGTGCGCCATGGCGTAGCTTCCGATCGAAGCCATCTGGTTCACTGTCGAATATATCTGCTTGTCGGTGGACATGCGCACATATTGCGCAGCTTTCACCAGCATGCCCGTACCCATCGCGCTCTCCTGACCAGGCGCGGACGGCACTCAGGCGGTTAGGCCCAAAGCCTCCACCTTCGCGAGGATCATCGACTTGGCGATGGCCGCCAAGGTCTCAATCGACCAACTGCCCACCTTAGCCGCTGAATGCTTCACCCAGCGCCAAACGACCGGGTCGCGTATCGCGTCCAGAAAATCGTAACCCTCCCAGGTCAAGCGTATGCAGGTCCAAGGCTGCCTTCCCGCCCGATCGGGGAAGTAGGTTTTTAAAAAGCCCTTCTCGACGAGCAGGCGAGCATGGAAATGCACGGTTTCATCGTCGTAGCCATTGATGTCGGGCATACGTAGAACTTCGCAGCGATCCTCATTCTCAATGGCCAAGAGGATCGCGCGGATAAGGTCCGAGTCGCGTCGCATGATTCATTTGTTCCATTTTTGTTCCTACAATGGAAGGGCGATTACGTATTTGACAAACCCAATGGAACGGGGTAGGAACAGAGGCATAAGGAGTCTACCGAATGTCCGTTCTCTCTCAGCCCCGTTTCCACGATGAAGCCGCCGCCTTCGAATATCTCGAAGCGATGATCTGGGCCGATGGAATTGTCTGCCCGCACTGCGGCGTTGTCGGCGGCCGGGTCTACAAGCTGGAGGGCGTCCGCTCGAAGCCCAGCAAGAAGAACCCTGAGGGCATCGTCCGTCACGGCCTCAAGAAGTGCGGCGAGTGCCGCAAGCAGTTCACCGCCAAGGTCGGCACCGTATTCGAGGACGCCAAGCTTCCCCTGCACAAGATGCTCCAGGCCGTTCACCTGATCGTGTCGAGCAAGAAGGGCATCAGCAGCCACCAGCTTAGCCGCATCCTAGAAGTCCAGTACAACTCGGCTTGGTTCCTGTCGCATCGCATCCGTGAAGCCCTGCGCAGCGGCGAGCTTGCCGTGCCCTTCGGTTCGGGCGGTGGCGCGGTCGAGGTGGACGAAACCTATATCGGCGTTCTCAAGGGCCAGCCCATCCGCAAGAGCGGCGCGCACAAGATGAAGGTCATCAGCCTTGTCGATCGCAACAGCGGCCAGATCCGTTCGTGGACCTTCGATCAGATGATCTCCTGCTATGTCGAGCCCGTCGTTAAGGCCAACATCGCTAAGGAAGCCCGGCTGATCACCGATCAGGCCCGCATCTACAAGATGCTCGGCAAGGACTTCGCCAGCCACGAAACCGTCAATCACTCGATCGGCGAATATGGCCGGGGCGACGTTTACACGAACACCGTTGAGGGCTCTTTCTCGATCTTCAAGCGCGGCATGAAGGGCGTCTATCAGCATTGCGGCGAGCAGCATCTGCACCGCTACCTCGCTGAGTTCGACTTCCGGTACTGCAACCGCGCCAAGCTGGGCATCGATGACAAGCAGCGCGCCGACAACGCGGTGAAGGGCATTGTCGGCAAGCGCCTCACCTATCGCGCCTAGACCTCAAATCGGCCCAAGGTTGGTAACGTTAATATCCGGAAAAAGCGGCGCTCTCGTTGGCGGACGAAGCCGCATCGCTATTGACAGCTATGCAATCCGGTCAGCTATCAACAGGATTGACGGGCATTCTGTCGGAAACATTCGTACATAGGTGGCGGAAACGAAATGTCCCGCAAGGCTTCATTTCCAAACCCCGCGCCCACACAGGCGCGGGGTTTTTTATTCAGCTATTGCCCCATCCACCGACTACGGTGGGCTTGGGCTCGCACCCCTTCTCGTAATAACGCTCTCCTACATAGACCAATGCGCCATCGCTTTTGAGGCGCGACAGAACCGAGCCTACGGTATCCTTTGCGACAGTCGGGACTTCCACCCGCACCATCGTATCTACCTCTGCCGAAGATGCGCCATTAGGGCCGGCCCGGTGCATGATATCAAGCACAAGAGGCTTGATGGGAGCCGCCCGCTGGCGGATCTTCGGGACATTGATAACCTCGCCCGTCAAAAGCTCTTTCGCGCGGATCAAGCCAACGCGTTCGGCCTGGAGCCGGGCGATCTCGGCGTCTAGCCGCGCGATCTCGTTGTCCAGTGGTTCCATTTTCTTGTTCGCCATGATGTGATAGCCTCTATGGAAACGAAATGTGGTGCCCGCTACGGGACTCGAACCCGTATGTCCCGCAAGGACTTCAGTTTTAAAGACTGTTGCGTCTACCGTTCCGCCAAGCGGGCACAGCACTATATACGCACAAGAGTGCTTTTTTCGCAAGCTATCAGAAGGTTTTGCAAGTACCTGAAAACTAGTGATAATATTTTCTTATCAACCGAAAGTTGAAGATGATTCAACCGAATCAATAGCTTTCTGATGATTATGCGCGCAACATGACAGCGCGCAACATGGAGGCGGGCGGTGACTGACGAACGGGACGTCGAAAAGGAATTTGGCCTCAACATGTCCATGGACGAAGCGTTCGCGCGTTTTGGCCGTGCCACTAAAGAGGAACTGGAAGTGGCTTCGAATCTTCCTGCCAAAGTGCCGGATGGTGAACTGGAGCTTGTCCCATTCAAGAAGGATGGGATCCGCCGCGTCTGCCATAACGACGAATGGTGGTATTCAATTGTGGATGTCGTCACAGCGTTGACGGGCTCGGAAAGGGGCCGGAAATATTGGGGCGACCTCAAAGCTAAAATGATTGAAAAAGAAGGGTTTTCTGAGTTGTCCGATGAAATCGGACAACTGCCCATGCCCGGCGCTGATGGGAAAATGTACAAAACGGATGTCGCGACCGCCGAAACGATCCTGCGGATAATTCAGTCGATCACGTCGCCGAAAGCCGAGCCGTTTAAGCGATGGCTCGCTCGGGTAGGTTATGAGCGCATCCAGGAGGCGCAAGACCCTGAAGTCCTGATCAAGCGCGCCATAATGCTCTATACAGTCCAGGGCCGCTCCGATGACTGGATTGAGAAGCGCATTCGGACGATCGTTTCCCGTAAAGAGCTCACCGCCGAATGGAAGAAAAGGGGCGTTACCGAAAGCAAGGATTTCGCCACGCTCAGCAACGTTATTTCTGAGCATACGTTTGGCATGGGCGTCCAGCGCCACAAGGCTGTGAAGGGCCTCAAAAGCCAGAATTTGCGGGATCACATGACCGATATGGAGTTGATCCTCACGATGTTGGGCGAGACCTCCACGAAGGAAATCGCCGAGAAGCGGGATGCTCAAGGCCTTTACCAGAATTTCGAGGCGGCGCAGGCGGGCGGAAACATCGCCGGTTCGGCGAGAAAGCAGATTGAAACCCAGACTGGCCAGAAAGTCGTGTCCTCGGCCAACTTCTTAGGGAAAAATGGCGATCAACTTTCGTTGCCCGGTAAGGATTAAGGTTATGACCGACGAACCCAAAACCCAGCTCGACAAGTTCAAGGAAGCGGCGCGCGACCTAGGGTGCGACGACGACGAGGCGCGCTTTGACGAGAGGGTCAAGAAGCTGGTGAAGCAGAAGCCGGGCGAGAATCCCGCTGGCGAGTTGGGCGATTTCACGGGTGTCACGCGCGACGGCGGATAGCCCCACCGGGACGTTATGCTGGTCCAATTCCAGCCATTAGCCCGGCGAGGCCCGCGAGGAGGCGATACCGAAGTCCCGCCCCGGACGTCCATGGCGCTCGCGTAAACAGATTGTAGCGCGGTAGCGCCTTGTGGCACAGCGTTCAAAGTGGTATCAGGATACCATGGCAGAAATTGAACGCCTAGAGATCACATACCTTGAGGATCACGCGTTAGTATCGCTGACGGCGCTACTGCGATACGGGTCAGCGCCTCTCCCAGAAGGCGAAGTTGAGCCGCTGCCGCCTCTGTCATTGGCGTACCGCCGTCTACAGGCGGCTCTAGCAGAATATGCACTTGTGCTGACCCTTGGCGATGCTGGACGTTCACAGACATTTGAGAGACCCGTCCTGATTGCGGGTCAACGTGGACGTGCTCAACGTAAGCCTGCTCATGCTGCATAACCATCTCCCGACTCATTGCGGGGGCGTTATAGCACGTGGTTTGTGAAATACGTAATCGCCAATGGAAGGCCGAAACGTGGTCGATGAACCGGAGCTGTGGGCTTGCGCTCATCAGGTAATGCGACAGCACGGAAATGCGGCGACGTCCCATGCTGCACAGCGAGCTGAGCAGCTGCGTGGGGAGGGAGATGCAGAGGGGCATCAGACCTGGGTGAGAATATTGGAGCGCATCAAGGTCCTGACCGACACGACACCCGAAGGTCGGGTCAATTAGCGGGCAGGGGGGATGAGCAACAATGCTTCTTGGAGCGTTACGATCTAGCGCCAATGCTCGGCGCGGGAGAGAGGCCATGAGAAATTTTATCTGCACCATCGCCGCTTCGCTGCTGGTGTTGGGCTCGCCAGCCTGGTCACAGGCGGCCTCAACTCACACCAGTTCCAGCACGAAGGTCACGACTTCGAACGGGAAGATCACCAGCGCGACGGCGTCCAAGAAAACCGCCGCCTGCCGGAACGAGAAGGGCGTGTTTATCAAGTGCGCATCGGTCGTAAAAACGAGCGCTGCCGCAACCATCGTCAAGGACGTCGATGGTAAGTGCCGCTATGCAGCGGGACCCAAAAAGGGGCAATTCGCGAAGTGTCCCTGAGATAAGCTAAGCGCCGCCGCAGTTCAAACCGATCGCGGCGGCGCTGATCAAGCTAATTGAATAGAGTGTGCGATCACCCCTTTGCTCGGTTCTGCGCTCCCACCCGTTATATGCCCGGATCCAGGCAGTAAGACATTTCCGCCGCTAACAGGTCAACGCGAGATCTTTCCGATTTGCCGTTTCAACCCTCTGCGATTCTGACCGCTGCTTAACAAAACATCCAGCGCAAAAGCGTTCCCGCCTGCCAGCGATGGCGATTATGAGGCGCCTCCAGTAAGGGGAGATGCCCACCGACGTCACGATATAGCTGCGCTGATCCATTTCAGGATGCGCGAAGTCCAGATGCCAATCCGGGTGCCCCGTCGTACATTCGCTGATCGGCACCGCGACAACCAAGTCGCCAGGACAAATACCAGTCATCGTCATTACTCAGCAACTTTAGCCGCAACGCTGGCTCCCGCGACGCACTAACGTGATAACGATCAGCGGGCTGTTGGGTGCCGTGCGGATTGATAGTTGAGCTTTTCAGCGTCCATCACAGAGCGCAGTCATCACCACTCTGTGCTCACCGGGTGATTAGCTCGAAAATGCCGGACCATTTCTGATCCCGCTCCGCCCGAGGTCCTAATCGGCCCCGTTAGAGGTCACACTGGGCGATTTCGTTCACACCGAGACGGGCGGCAGCGGGAATGTAGCTTTCGCGAATTAATGCCGAAACCCGCCCGTCTGTAAGTGGTCAAACGGCCCTCAGGCCGGTCTCACGGGTACGCACGGCGGCCGAGTGGCCGGCTACATTTTAGGATGGGGGCGGCTTGCTCGGATGTCGTCGGCTGAGTGAGAGGAGGAGGCACCAGCCCATCCTCGATGGCTTGATAATACTCTCGGCTTTACGCAACGTTGCGTCTGGGAGTTGCCAGTCACCTTGCGGTCCATGCGTGGACCTTCCATGCTCACTCGTGGCAAAAAAGCGAAAAAGCCATGAGTTGACCGACAGCTCGGCGCGTTATAATCAGTCATTTCCGGCAGGCGCTCCGGACCCCGAAAGCGGCCGGTCGGCTTTTCTAGGCATGAGGTCAGCTATGGGGTGGATTTGAGACAGTCTGCTCTTCGACGGCAAGTTTGGTATAGCGGACACGGATCCGAACTAAAGCATCACATTCCTGCCCGCGACGCCGACTTCAGCCGGTTTTGACTTGTCACGGAATGAGTTGAGGATAATCATCCGCCTGGACAATGAAGGATGTATGATGCTGAGCTATGCCACGGTCGGTTCGAACGATCTGGAGAAATCGGTGCCCTTTTTTACCGAGCTTCTCGCGACGCAGGGGGTCGCCAAGCTGTTTGATCATCCCCGAGGCGGAGTGTTGTTCGGAAAGAACGGCAGGCTCGTGCTTGGCGTGCTGACACCATTCGATCGCGATGCGGCTACGGCTGGCAACGGCTCGATGATTGCCTTCGACATGCCCAGCCGGGAAGCAGTTGACGCCTTTCACGCCAAAGCCGTGTCACTCGGTGCAGGCGACGAAGGCGCACCCGGCGAGCGCGGTCCAGGCTTCTACATGTCCTATTTTCGGGATCTGGATGGGAACAAGTTCTGTGCCTGCCGCCTAGGCTAAAACTATACGTTTGAACGGTGCAATCGCTGCCGTTCAAGGCGGGCGCGACGACTCCCGACCGGGAGGGGTATGTCTGCTTCAGCGACGCTGACCCAAATTAGATGCAGACTGCTTCGAGTCGTTCCCTAGCGCCAGAGGCTAAGCGAACGTCCGGTTCCGGGAAGCTGAGCAACGCCCCGAAGCGACGGCTTTTGGGTCGCAAGCCGCCGTACCGCGACGGCGGGGAGGCAATTTCGTCACAGAGTTCACTCGACGGCCACCAATGCTTCGATCCATCGACCTGGATAAGCTCGCCGCGACAGTCCCGGCGATAACGAGGCTGATAGGGGCGTGGTCGACGAGCCGCTCTATCTGCCCAGATTCCAGCTTCCATCATCATCCGTCGCAGCGTTTCGCGTGCTATCTGGATGTCATGCCGCTCGGCGAGATACTCCGCAGCCAGCGTCGGCCCGAAGTCATGGTAATGCTCCCGAACCAAGGCAATGACCTGATCTCGAAAACGAGAATCGTGCCGCCGGTTGCTCGGCTTACCGCGCTTGCACGAAACAAGTCCTTCAGCGCCGCTGGATCTTAGCCGGTCGAGCGAGCGGAATATCTGCCGGCGGCATAACCCCAACAGGGCGGCTGCATCTGCGACGCGAAGCTCACCACGCTCGACCCTAAGAAGCGTATCATATCTTGAGAGCTCTTTCTGGCTCATACTTATCACCGCCACAGGTGCACCTCCTGGCCAGGAGGTGCCATGTCACTGATGATCCGCCGTGCACCTCCGAGGGTGACATCTCTAATGAGCGGAGGGGTGACATTTCTATTGGGCGCTGAAGTTTCAAGCCGAGGTGCGACATCGTTCGGGGCAGCAGGGGATGGGTGGAGCCATCCCAACAGCGCAGCCCATCCCCTGCTGATGCGATGGATTACCGGTTCCGGCGTCTTGGACCCGCTGCG
>NZ_LARW01000053.1 GCF_000971055.1 Sphingomonas sp. SRS2 | reverse complement strand
GGGCTGGGTGGGGCCATGGCTTTGGAGCGCGGTGCGGCGCGACTTGGCCGTGGCGCTGCCCGCTCCGCTCCTGAAATCGCGCAGACGACGCCGCGCGAGGTGTTGATCGATACAGCGGGTGAACTGACCGAGGAAGGCCAGGAACTTGCGCTGCGCAATAAGATCGAGCCGCAGGAACTTCGGCAAGCCTATGACGCCCCGCCGAATGTCCGCCCGGCGAATGATGCCGCTGCGCCGGACGCTGCGGCGCGGGCAGTCAATGATGACTTGCCGACGCAGGCCGCGCCAGAAGCGCCCCCGCCACGAATCGAAGACGTTCCCCCGCCGCAGCCGGACGTTCCTCCACCGGCTGCGGCACCCGTTTCGCGTGCTGTCGATGACCTGACCGATATCCCCGCTGATGCTGCCGGGCGTGTTGCTCAGGCCTCCAGCGAAGACATCAGCTTGAGCCGTGGGCAGGCAACGCAGGATTTCGCAACGCAGGACGCCGAGCAGACACTCCGCGCGCAGGCGAGCGGTGAAGGCGAGCAGGCCCGCATATTCGCACAGCAACAGGCTGAGCAGGTCAAGGACGCTGCGACCCGCTTCCGTGCCACCTTCGATGATCCTGAGACAACGCCGCAGCAGCGCGGGGCGGTCGTCAAAGGGGCGCTGCGCGAACTTCGCGACCTCGGCAAGCAGGGCATCAGCACGCTTTATCGCGAAGCACGCGAACTTGGCTCTGATGCGGTCAAGATCGAGACAGCCGATATCGCCGACGCAGCCAAGCGGGCCTTGGTCGAGGCTGATATTCCCGACAGCGTGAAAGGCGTCATCCGGCAGGAAATGGCGCGCTATGGGCTGCTCGGCAAGGAGGCCGTTACGGCAGAGGATGGCCTCACCACCGTCAAGCTTAGTGATGGCCGCAAGGTGCAGTTCTATGGCCCGGTCGAGCAGCTGGGCCTCGATAATGCTGAAAACTTCCGGCAGGCGATTTCCGCGCAATACATGGCGGACGGCCCCCGCAAACTGTCGCAGCCGATCAAGTCGGCGATCGATGACGCGGTCGAGGCGGCTGTCGAGCGTGCTGCAACCACCGAAAAGGGCGATGTCGGCGCGAAGCTGAAAGAGGCTCGCGG
The DNA here is from genome assembly GCF_000971055.1 of Sphingomonas sp. SRS2. GTDB lineage: Bacteria > Pseudomonadota > Alphaproteobacteria > Sphingomonadales > Sphingomonadaceae > Rhizorhabdus. The sequence goes on along the minus strand of NZ_LARW01000053.1, from coordinate 46,721 downwards.
GGCCGTCGTCGAGCAGAAGAAGAACTTCAACGCCAAAGATGTGGTTCAGAACCTCATCGATTGGAAGAAAGGCACTCGAACCGACGTCGTGATGGATGAAAACGCCATCAAGGCGATCTTCGCGGGCGACACAACCAACCTCTCCAAGGTCAAGGCAATCCTCCTGGCCAAGCCCACCACCGCGAGCAAAGCCGCATGGCGCGCGATCCAGGCACAGGGCGTTGCGCAGATCTTCGAAAAGGCGGTCCAGCGCAATGCTAATCTAGGCGGCGGCGCGATCGAAGCAATTTCAGGCGCTAAGTTGCGGACCGCGATCGAGCAGTTCGGCGGCTCTAAGAAGCTCCGCGTTCTGCTCGACGAGCCCGATTTCAATCGCCTGATGAAGCTCCAGCGCATCATTGGGGATGTCACGATCCCGATCAGCGGCACGACCAATCCCTCTGGCTCCGCGTTCAAGATGATGCGGTTCCTTGGTCCGGTCATGGCCAAGGTAGTGCCGTTCGGCGGCCAAGCCGCTGAGGCTGTTGCGGGCCTCGTTAAGCAGGGGCGCGAACTCGCACAATCGAAGGAAACACTGAAGGGTGTGACCGAATATAGCGCCGCAGAGGCCGCTCAGGACACCGCCAAGCAATTGCCCGGGCCGCCCGCAGCCAAGGCGGACGAGGCCGCGCGCCAGTTCATCGAAGACTTCATCAACATCGCCGGAAGTGAGCGACTGATCGCACCAATCATCGCCGCTGGAAACAGTGGGGACGATCAATGACCTTTTACTATTCCATGAGCAACCCGTACCCCCAGATCCTCAATCTGAATGGGACCGGTCTGAATGATGGCGATGTCTATATCGGTATGCCCGGTCAGGACCCGCAGGATTTTCCAAAAGATGTGTATTGGGATTATGCCCATACCGACCTTTCTGCTCAACCTCTAGAGACGAGCGGTGGTTATATCGTGCGCGAAGGCACGCCGGCCACCGTTTATCTGGACGGGCGCTATTCGATTCGCGTTCTCGACCGGAGCGGATCGGAGGTCTACTATCAGGCGGTAGTAAACGATCCAGTTTTCGAGATCGGCGAGCTTGTTGCCGAACTGGCAACCGACGCCGGAGCCGGCCTCATCGGCGCATCCCACGCCGAGCTCTACTCAACCTCCACCCTTGGCAACCGTTTCAAGCAGATGGTGTTCGTCACCGATCGCGTTGATCCTAACATAACCCCAGCCTCGACCACCCGCACTGCGGCGCAGAACACGGTCTCCATTCAGGCCGCGCTGGAATATGCCGAGAGCATTGGCGCGGATCTTGTTTTCTCGCCCGGCACATGGAAGCTGAAGCAGCTTTTCCGCACTGGCACGCTTCCAATAGCGATCAAGGGCTGGCAGGCCACGATCGAGCAATATCACGACGACGTGAACTCCATCACGGTCGGCGGCGCTGGCATGTACAAGGTATCTGCCGCATTCTTCATGAAGCGCGATTGCGGTCCGACCGAGATAACGGGCTTTACGTTCGCCACCAACGACGCATCTTTCCCTGCGCTTGATCCGAGTTTCAGCAGTTACTTCCCGTCGATCGGCGGCCAGTTCTGCGACGACCTCTATATCCACCACAACCGCTTTGAGGGCGGTAAGGACCGGGCACTGTTTGTCCAGGGCACGTCGAAGGGGTTGCGGTTTCACAGTAATGAGCTGGCTAACAACGGCTTCACGCTGCACGTCGGCTTCACGGGCAATGTCTATTTTTATGATGCGTCCAGCAACACGACGGACGTATATTCGCCACAAGCGCCGTCGATCTTCGATAATATTTTCGACGGCTATAGTTCGGCTCAAAGCCAGATATGCGCGCACCTGACCGGCTGCATCGATTTCTCGGTCGTCGGCAACCGCTTCTATAATATGTCGATAGGTGCGGCAGGCGCGTTGACCGTGCTTCAGTTCTACGCGAACGACTTCGGACCTCACGACGAAAATGGCACACCTCTCAGTGAGATTGTGGGGACCTGCTTCGACAACATCATTCGCGGCACGTTTACGATAGGGCTGAAGCTCGACGGCTATGGCCCCGGCTTGCAACCCGCCGCATGGACCGCGAACTACCGCTGGACCGTCCTTATCGATAAGGTGGATATCAGGGGCACCGGGCGCGGCTTCCACATTGAGCGCGCGCGCGGGTGGACGATGCGGAATGCTACCGTGATCACCTCCGATCACCCGTTTATCTACCAGCGCGAGCAGCATGATTATTTGGTTGATGGCTTCTACTTGGAGAATACCGGGGCTCCGACCTCATCGATCGCGATAAGCTTCAATCATTTTGCCGGATCGACGAATGGCGCGTGGGAAAACGGCAAGTTCGTCTCGTCGGCAAGCGCGCAGTACACGATCCGGGGCGACAATACATTCGCCGGACTGAAGATGAAAAACGTGACCATAGTCCATGGTGCCTCGGTTGCTGGTGCGCGCATGGTGCTACTCACCCTCAACGGTCCTGACAACGTGTTCGAGGATATCCGCTATGATATCCGAACCACCGTCGCCAGCGCGTTTCTTTGGGTACTCAACGGCAGTGCCCAGACGGCAGATCTGCTGTTTCGCGGTCATCAGATGGTCGGCAGCAGCGGGAGCGGGGCGACCACATTCCGCTACTGTAGCCTGGAGGGTTTTCGGACTGTGGCGATCGAATCGCCCAATCGTCTCGACGGAGCGGTCCTTGTGGAGGACGTGCTTGAAACCCGGATCTCTGGCCGGTTCGCGGCGGCTTCGGCTTCTGCGTCGAGCGCGATCAAGTGCGACAATACAGGGCTTGCCCAGCCAGCGGTTGTTTACCTGTCGGACGTGAACGCCTCGCAGGGTGCGCTCAATCTCCCCTGCGTCGATGTGGTCTCCAACAACGACGCGGCCAATAACACGCGGACGATCGCCAAGGGGATCATCGCCTCTGGTAACTCTACTGGTGTTCTGGTGCGCCAGCAGACGCAGGGCACGTTCAATTATCTCGGAGTTTTCATCACGAACGCAGGGGCGGGGGGCACGACGATCGGCGTGACCGGCTCGGTGGTAGCTACAAATATGGGGGTTTGACGCGATGTTGACCGAAATCGGCCTGGGTTTAGGGGTTCACCTTGGTTCACCCCCTCCTCCGCCACCGCCGCCACCGCCGGAGGAGTAGAGATGGCCGACTTGGGGGGTATCGATCTAACCGGCGCTGAAGGCGGCAAGCTGGCGGCGGCATTCGCGACAGGCTGCACCGCGACCTGGGTGTTTGTGCGCAATCTGGTGATGAGGCCGGCGATCAAGTCGTGCCATCAACGGATTGCCGATCTGGAGGCCGATCGAGAGCATGACAAGAAGCGGATTTCGGATCTCGAACTCGCCCTGTTCATGCATGGCAACGGTGCGATGCGCGCCGCGATGCAAGCGGCTGTGTCCGAGAACCATGTCGAGATTAATGCGCTGAAGCAGAAGGTGGGGGGCATATGATGCCTATTCGGTATTTGACTATCCACTGCGCCGCGACTCCCGAAGGCCGCGACGTAAAGCCCGACACGATTGCCCAATGGGACAGGGCGAAGTTCGGCCAAGAATCTTACCACCACATCGTCACGCTCGACGGGCACGACCATGTCCGCCTGCCCGACACAAAGCGCGGTGCACATACGGGCGGCGCTAACACCGGAAATATAGGTGTGTGCTACGTGGGAGGCATGTCGAAAGACATGAAAGCTCCCAAGGACACGCGCACCGAAGCGCAGAAGATCACGCTTCAGGCAATCGTTGCCGCCTATCGGGCTCGATACCCCGGCATCGTCATTCGCGGACACAATGAATGGCCGAAGGTCGCGAAGGCGTGCCCTTCCTTTTCCGTCAAGGCCGAGATCGCGAAGGGGCTGCTATGAACGGCTTGGTAAACATGCTGAAGGGCATCGGCGACGAGTTCGAGCTGGGCCGCATCTTGTGGGCAGTCGGCGTGCTGGCGATGATCATCTACCAGGGCGTCGCGATCTATCTCAACAAGCAGGCATTCAACGCCATCGAGTTCGGCGCGGGGTTCGGGTCGATCCTGATCGCTGGCGGGTTTGGCGTGGCAGCTAAGGATAAGGGCGTCGCCAAGGCGAAGGCCGAAACCCCATGATCCCGTTCGCCGCCCTCCCGCCGCTTCTAAGCCGCTATTGGCACTTCGCGGTCATTGGGGGCCTGTCCCTCGCGCTTGGCGTCCAGACGGCTCGCATAGCCTCTTTGAAGGCTGACATAGCCCAAGAGCGGGAAGCGGTCGCAAAGGAATATACCAAGGCGGCTGTCGGCGTCATCCTGAAGGAGCGCGCCGCCGCTCGCATCTCCGAAGAAAAGGCCCTGTCATATGAAAAGAGCATCGCTGATTTGCGGGCTGCTGCTGCTAAGCGCCTGCAAGCATACACCGGCAAGCCCACCGCTTTGCCCAGCGTTCCCGACGCCGCCTTCCGAGTTAATGAAAAAGCCTGCGGTGACGGATTTTCTATCACGTCTGCCAACGCCGTCGCCCTGATGCTGGCCGCCGACGAGAACACCCGTCAGCTCATGGATCTTCAGGATTGGCTTCGGGAGCAGGCGGCTGCGTCGAGGCTCTAACCCGCATCGCCTCCACGATCTTCTCCACGCCGGGCCTATGCTTCTCGCGCTTGTGGGCCTTACGATTGGCGTGGAAGATGCCGGCAATCAGCTCCTCCGGTCCTCTGGGGTCGTTGTCGTCTATCATGGGGCCTTTGGAGCGTAGGAAAGCCTACAGCGCAACCATCCATGATAAGCATCCATGGTAGCGCCGCTATCATGGATGGCAGCCCACAAACCTTGCGTGAATCCGGGGGAGGGGGTATAAGCGGGGTGTGATGCGGCGGCGTGGATGGACACGCACGGTTTAACGCCATGACCAAGCCGATAGATGTGATCAGTCGACAAGCACCGTAGTGAGAAGGTGTTTTGGCAGCCGGTATCAAGCCCGGCCCGCATCACTTTTATTTGCTGTCGCAGCTACGATGCTGCCACCCGTAATTGTGTCGAACCGGCTAGCGATCTTTACGGCTGTCTCAGCATCAGCGCCAGCAGCCATCGCCCCCATGGCGAACGATGCACCGGAGCCGATCGCAAAGGGAGCTTCAACGGCTGAAAAATAGCCGTCTCCCTCAACGACGAATACGGCACCATTCTCTAGAATGATCGCAGCGAAGTTGGCGCTGGTACGAAAAGCCTCGTCGCGATTGCCATTCATCCAAGCGCGAAAACGCTCACATGCGCTTGGATCTCCGGCGAACCCGAAGACACTTTCCCCTGCGCGGTGAACCTTGGTGTAGTTGAGCGATATCCTGACCTTCCCCTCGCCCATGCAGAGCAAGCCGTCACCCGCGAGAGTCGCGCCGTCAGTCGCTATGGTGGTCATAGAGCCCCTCTATCTCCCCTGCTCGGCGATGGCGTCGATCGCTGCACGCCATTCGTGTTCGAAATCCCGCCGTTCACGACCCCCATTGTCGCTGTAGTTCCATCTCTCCCCAGCAGCCTCGACCATCGCCTCACTCGGCTCACGCAGAGCCTTCACGACGGCCAGCACCTCGGGCACATAATCGCGCCACAGAGGCTTGCCGTCCATGGTCGCGTTGGGCGGGTTGCCGTCCAGTTCACATAGCGCCTTTGCCGCGCGCTCGATCGGTTCCTCAATCACCTACCATCTCCTTCGTCTCGGGGTGGGCTAGGGCTCTTAGGGCGGCGGCGGTTATTGCGTTCGGCCATGTTTTCGCGGCCACCGAGACTAGCCCGCTTTCCAGATACTCAGGGTTGTCCCGCAAGCTCAGCATGGCAAGAGCGTCACCGTTATCGGCGTCGCTCACCATTAGCATCCAGCCATCCAGCACAAGGGTCTTCGCCGCATCTATGCTGGCGGTGTAATCTGGGCAAAGGTCGTGATACAACTCCTTGGCGACATCTGCCGAGTAAAGGCCGTCGAGAGCGCTTTCTATAGCGGCGTCCAACTCCCGATCCGGCCCCGTCGCCTGCTCACACCTCTCAGCCAACGCCACCAGCTTCTCTCTATCCATGAGGGGTCTCCGGGGTTATGGCCGCTCGCACATCAGGCATGAGCCGGTCCGCAGCCGCAATAGCTTCAAGGCCACCGTAGCCCCTGCTGCGCAGATCTTGGATCAAGGTGTGCCGCGCCGAAGCCCATGCGCCGCATTCCGCCAGCGGCAACCTGCAATGATCGCAGATTTCGCGAGTGCCACTGTCTCTATCCATGTGGGGTCTCCTTGGGGGTGGGGGCAAGCTTCGCAGATCGGCGCTGCCTTCGTCTCTCAGCCTCAATGATGGCGGTCATATCGCCAGCCAGTGAGCCAGTCTTGCGCTTAGATCGCAGTTTGCCCCACGCCGTATAGACCTCTTCCATCGTGAGCGGCTTGCCAGCATCCGCGAATATGCCGAACAGGGTGTCGTCCAGATCGACCGGTCGTTTGCCGATACGGGGCGCGCGCCGCTTATCTGCCGCGCTCATTTCGAACAGATTCTTTCCCCAGGTGAAGTCCGAAGTTTTCAGGTTGCTGTCGCCAGAGGACCAGCAATTCTCCCGGCCACGGCGCGCCTTGGTGATAATACCTCGCTCTGCCATCTTGTTGAGCATTCGATTCATCGCCCCGTAAGTCCGGCATTCGCCGCAGAGATAATAGGGCGCAGCCTCTTGCCCGCATTGTGGGCACATGCCGTGGTCAACGCGATACTGTCGGCGATCGGCGGGGCGCATCGCCGCGACTGTGACCGCGTGGTTCTTTTCGATATCGGTTAGGGCGCTGTCCCTCATCCCCGATCCCCTAACTGGCCGGGGAGGGGGAGGGGGTCGAACCATGGGTGACGCACGACAACGCTGTCCGCGAACAGTCGATCGCGCAGCCGCATAAATGGTGCGCGTTTTTGCGGGCCTCGGAAGACGCGCACCATGACAAGACGGGCCCCGGCCTTGTTGCTGTTAATGGCGGTCATGCGTTCAGCCTTTCGATCTCTGCGAGAATATCGGGGTGGCGAGCAAACCATTCGCCAGCCAAGCGGTGCTCGGAAAACTGTCGGTGGTATTCGGCCTCTCGAGACTGCCCGCCATCGGTGGTTCAGGCAAATGCTCAATCCGACCAAGGCCGAAATAATCCATGAGCTCGTTCAGCATCGCTCGAGCTTCATCAGCGGATAGATGGCTGACTGGCCCTTCATAATTCGGCCAAGGCTCGAGTTTCTGCACGGTATGGTGGCGAGCATCTTCCATCAGAACACCCCGCGAACAGAATGTGCCACCCGACGTGACACGGCTAACCGCTGCGCACCGCGCGTTTCGCGTTTACCGGGTTGACGCCTAAGCCCAGCGTTACTAGGGAAAGCGCCGCCGGAGACGTGGGTGAGTGGCTGAAACCAGCGGTTTGCTAAACCGCCGAGCGGGGTTTACTCGCTCCGAGGGTTCGAATCCCTCCGTCTCCGCCAGAACGTCCGCCAGAGCGGTGCGTATACGGGCACCAACCCTTGATTTTCCGGCGTTTTTGAGGCTTATGGCTCCAGCGGGCCTGAAAGTCTGTTCTCGGGTTGTTCACAGGCGTTCACTCTCCCGCATGGTATAACTCATGGTATCGGCCTCGCCGATCCATGGTATCGAGGAGGGCCCGCCGCTGTGCTGACCGATGCGAAGATCAAGGCCGCGAAGAAGCGCGAGAAGAAATATCGGTTGAGCGACGCCGGGCAGCTTTATCTTGAGGTGTCGACGGCTGGTGGGAAAAGCTGGCGCATGAATTATACCTTCGGCGTCAACCCGAAGGGCAAGCCGATCCAGAAGACGCTGACCTTCGGACCATACCCGGCGCTGTCGCTGCTCGACGCCCGCGCCCGCCGCGACGAGGCCAAGGCGCTGCTCCGCGAGGGCCGCGACCCGTCAGTCGAAAGGCGGCTGGCTGTGAAGGCGCAGACGATCGCCCACCTCAACACCTTCGAATCGGTCATGGGGACTTGGTTTGAGCTCAACAGCGGCTGGTCGATCGAGAAGCTGCGCGCCTGGATGAAAACGCACGACGGTAAGTTCTCGCCCGTCCATTGCGCTAACTGGACGATCGACCCGAACGGGCGCTGGTCGGCGCAGCACGCTTCCGACGTCATCACCTCGCTCTGGCGGGATATCACCCCGGCGATCGGCGAACTGCCAATCACCAGCATCAAGGCCCCGAAGGTGCTGGAGGTGTTGCAGGCGATCGAGCGACGCGGCGCGATCGAGACGGCGCACCGCCTGCGGCAACGGATCTCCGGCGTCTTCACCTATGGCATCGCGGCCGGCGTCTGCGACGAGAACCCGGCGGCTGGCATCGGCAAGGCCCTCAAGGATATCCCCAAGGCCAAGCCGCAGCCGTCGATCATCGACGGGATGGAGACGCAAGAGGAGCGCGTCGCGGCGGTAAAGAAGATGCTGACCGATTGCACGGCCGAGCGGTGCCGGGCCGAAACCAAGCTGGCCCTGCTGCTGCTCGCCCTGACGCACGTCCGGCCGGGCGAACTGGCGGGCGCGCGGTGGGAGGAGTTCAACCTCGACGCCGATCAGCCGTTCTGGCGGCTCCCGGCCGCACGCATGAAGGGTGACAAGGAGCGCAAGGGCGAAAGCGGCGGCGACCATATCGTTGCCCTGTCGACGCATGCCGTCCGCGTCCTTCATGTGCTGCGCCGCCTGACCGGCAAGTTCGGGCTTTGCTTTCCCAGCGAGCGGCATGTTCATCAGCCGATATCGGAGAACACCTTGCGGGCGCTGCTCATCCGGGCGGGCTATTATCAGCGCCATGTCCCGCATGGCTTCCGCGCCGCCTTCTCCACGATCATGAACGAGCGGCCCGCGTCAGATCGCATGGAGGGCGACCGCGACGTCATCGACCTGATGCTGGCGCATCTGCCCGAGCAGAAATCAGGATCGGAGAGCGCCTATAACCGGGCGGCGCATATGCCGCGCCGTCACCAGCTGGCGCAGGAATGGGGCGATCTCATCGTCGGCGAGATGCCTGACCCGGAAACCTATATCGGCCAGCCGATCAGGTACGCGGCGACCGGGCCGGGGCGGCTGGCGGCTTAGTACGGCTCCTCGGGCGGTTCCGCGTACTTATCCCACCGAGCGCTGTCCTCGGGCGTGGCGGTGCGGATGCGACGGATTTCGTACATACCGCCTGCGAGCGGGAAGCCTTCGGGCACGCGAAAGCGAGCGCACATACTGGGCATGTGGGCATCAAAGATCAGGCACTCAAACGCCTGATCACGGTCGGCGGTGGCGCTCATGCGGCCCTCCCTTGGCGCTGCTCGTCCTTCCACGCGCGAACCTCGCGCTCGCTCCACCGGCTGGACCAGCCGCCCGGCTTGTAGCGCGGGGGAAACTTCCCCTGACGCTCCAGCCGGTAGACCATCGTCTTGCCAAGGCCGATGATCTCCATGACCTTCTTGATATCGATCAGGTTGTCGTTGTCGGTTACGTCAGTCATCTCGCGCACTTCCTGTTGCCCGGCCGGACGATCGCCGGGCCGAATTGTAGGATCACGCCCGCGCCGCCGCATGGAGCACAGGGCCAAAATTGAAGGCCATACCTGAAGGTGACGGCGTTCCCTGCACCCCGGCAGACCGGGCAGATCATTGCGCGGCGCTCACTCGCCGCCGCTGGGCATGGGCCCGAACCGCGAAGCCTCGGTCACCGGCAACTGCGCCTCGGTCGGCACATAGATCATGTTTGCCTTGGTCTCCTTCATGGCCTCGATCTTCAGGAATTGAAGGTAGCCCTCTGGCCCGCCGAGCGAGTTCTGCAGGATCTTGTTCGCCCGCGCCTGCCCGGTGGCGCGGGTGATGTCCGCGTCCGCGAGATATTGTGCCGACTCCTTCGCGGCTTTGGCCTCAAGGGTCTTAATCTGGCGGTTGCTCTGCGCCTCGGCGAGTTGCGCCCGCCCGGCAGTGTCGGCGTTCCAGACGCGAACGCTGTTATAGGCGGAGCAGCCGCCGATACCGCCACCGACGACGACCGTTATCAGGACGCCGACAGCCAGGCTGACGCCGAGAATGTTCTTTGCGGGTTCGTTCATGCCAATGCTTCCTTCTTGGTGATGGGGACGCCCGAGGGCGATTGTTTCCTGATCGGCTGGAGGGCTCCGACGCGCTGGGCTGCAAGGTGGAGCTTCTGGACGGCCATCGAGGGCGGCTTGCCCGAGCTGCATTCGTCGGGCGTCCGGTTGTCATATTGGTCGGCCATGTCGTGCAGCTCGCGCCGGGCGGGGCTGATCGCCGATCGAAAACCGTGGGCGTAGCGGTCAGCCATGCGGCACCTCCGCGTCGACGATTGCCTGGAGCGCGGCTATGATCGCTCGCGTCCTTTCGACCGGCCATGTGATCGACTGCAGATCCCTATATGGGCTGGACTGCATCAGGTGGATGATGCGCTCGCGAGGGTAATAGGCGATAGACACCGCCTCGCGATCGACGCGCTCGACCTCGGCGACGGTTTCGATCTCGATGTCCTGCTTTGCTCCATCAGCCATGACGCCGCCCCTCTCCCAGTTCGTGCATCCTGTCCGCGATCTCGCTGACGTCGCGGGCGATCACGGCGACGAGGATCAGGAGCCCAACCGCTACCGCGCCGAAGAAGATTTCGACGCCGCTCATGCTGCCTCCTCCCGCGTCACGTCTGCATATGCCTCGAGCAGCATCTCGCGGAGATGTCTGTTGCGATCCGTCCCGCCTCGGCTTTTCGTAAGGAAGCTGGACCAGCCCTCCATGTCGAAGGTCGTTAGCGCTCGCATCAGGCGCTCGCTGTCAAAGTCGGGCGGCGGCGAGACGAGCACGGCGCAGATCGCAGTGAATACCGACGACCCGGCAACCAGGCGCTGCCCTGAGAAAGCCTCCGCCATCATTGCGAGAGCGCGCTCGGCGGTGAACTCCCCATGTCGTTTCCGAACCTTGGTAATCGCCGACGTGAAGGCGACCTCGCCCGGCGCCCAAGATGCAGATCCTGTCCGGCGCGAGACGCTGAACCCGACACGAGTGATGAGAGCCGCCACTGCGATCGCGTCCTCGTCGCCGCCAGCCTGTGCGGCGTGGAAGTCATCGAGCCGATTGATTGCCCGACGAGCCCGGTTCGCTGCCACGAACATTGCTGCCTCGTCGGCTGGCCCGCCATAGGTCGATACGCAGCAGGGCAGCTGCGGGATATCGTTGCGCATGCCAGCGGCGGCGCGCCGATGTTGGCCGTCGATCACGTACAGGCCATCCGGGCGCCGTGACACCATGAGCGGGACGCAAAGCCGCCAATCCCATTCGGTTGCAATTCGGCGGATCAACGCCCGGCTGGGCCCCGTCTCAATGGACCGCTGATAGCTGTCGTCGACAAGCAGACGGTCGATCTGAACCCACTCGATCGAAGGCATGGAGCCGCGGGCCGGGCCATGCCGCACACGCTCGGAAGATGCAGTGTTCGCGGCTAAAATCGGGTCGAGGCGCTTAGGCGTGGATTCGCTTGGTTTTGGCGCTGAAATCTGGGGCTTTCGAGCGATTTCTTCAGCAAGCATCGGCCGACCGACACGCTCGGCTTTCTGCGCCTGAATGCGGCGGCTGATTTCGTCGCTATCATCCGACCGATCGGGAAAAACCTCAATCGATCGCTGCTCGCCGCGACGGCTGATCCTGATCCGCCTCGCGTCGGAAAGGTCGGCGAGCATTATGCGTACAGCAGCCTCAGTGAGCCCGCCGACAACGGTCATTATCTCCAAATCGGATGGGCCCTTGCCGCCGCGCTCTTCGCGGTTCCGCAAGAAGGTCAGGGCGCTATCGCGCTGGCCCTCGCTGTAAGGCTTGCCCGCGATCATGCTGCGCCCCCGGTGATCATAGCGTCGGCTCGCGCAGCTTCGGCCCGGCAGACTGCTAGTACTTGGGCGACTCCGCCTAGCTGGGCATCGATCTCAGCTTGCAAGGCAAGCCGCGCAGAGGGGTCGCGGGCGTCCGAATAGAACGCCACCAGCTCGCCGGTCGCGTGATGCTGATGCACCGACCCGACGTGGCGGAACCAGCGCCGCCGCCAGTCAGCCGCCCAAGGTGTCGCCTGCGTCTCGGCTGGGGCGGGATAGCGCAGGGATGGCAAGCCGCTCATGCCCGCGGCTCCCGCGCTTCGAGCTGATCGAGGTCGAGCATGAAGCCCTCGCGGAAGGTCTGAAACCACCCGGCATGGTCGGCGCAGCGGCTTTCGATCAGGTTGAACTTGATCCGCAGCGAAGCGATGTCGGGCGCACGGACGTTCTCAATGAGATGGTCCATCGCGACGCAATAGGCGTCCATGGCCGCGTCGCACTGGGGGTCGTCGTCGGCCATCGCGTCCGAGAACGCCCGCAATTTCCGATACGCATCATAGGCGTGGTCGAAAGCGTTATGCTCGCGCTCGCCCTGCTCCTGTGCGGCGTTCATGCCGACACCGGCGTCAGGTACATCGGGAAATCCTTGCTCAAGATCGCGTCGACTTGGTCGGCGGCGTCGCTAAGGCCCTCGGGGTCGGCGGCGCGCAGCGCGTCGCGGAAGCCGGCGAGCTTTGCGGGATCCCTGCGGATCTGCTCGAACATCGAGAGGAATGCAGACGTCCGGATATGCTCCCGGATCTCGACTATGAAATCGGGCGATATTGGACCGACTAAACCCCGGTCGCGCAGCCATTTCACGACAAAGGCGTCTGGGATGTCATGCCGGTAAGGATCGGTTACGCTCATGCTGCGCTCCTGCCGAAAGTGAGGATGTTGTTCGTTACGGTCGGTTCGGAAACCGGCTCTTCTTCGCCGCCATCCCCGCCTTCGCCGGCTGGTTGCCATTCTCCGCAAAAGCGGGTGGCGCTGGTCAGCGGGAAGATGCCGACATGCCAGTACGGCCCGATCGGCTTCAGCTGCGGCGGATCGACGCAGCATGCGCCGAGGTCCGGCTGGGCCTGCGGGTCTATCGATCCCGCGGCGAGCGCCGCGCCAGCCTGATCCCACCAGAAGCAGGTTTCGCAGCTACGCTTTGACATCGGTCGCCTCAGCCCGATCGGCCAAATATGCCTCGACGCTGTCATATGTCTCAAGGTCGCCGATGATCACGCGGCCATCGGGCATGAGAACGCCGAATTGAAAATCGCCAGCTGGGGCGCCGTCGTTGACCCCTCCAGGCGTAACCGGCCGGACCTCCCCGTCGATGCAGATTGCCCACGCGATGACCGGCTTATTCCAGCCTCTCATCTCGCCATCATCCCCTCGGTACGGGAATATCATGGCGGTGCCCGGCGCGGCCGGCATCATCTGAACAGCGCGGATGCGGATGCGGTCGACCTCATGGCCGTGCAGGTCGAGCAATTCGTCGCCATCGAGCCGGACGCGGTGAACGGTGCGGTCGCCCGTTTTGGTCGGTTCACCGATCGAGAGGATCCGATCGAGATTGAGGAGCTGTTGCGGCCAGCCGCGATCGTGCAGCGCGATCATGCCGCCATCCCCTGCAGATGTTCGGACGCGGCGAGCATAGGAGCATAGATGCCGATGATTGGGCCGAGTAGCTTCTCGGTGAGGTGATATGTCCAGATCGGTCCGTCCGACATGCGCAGGGCCGCCCTCCCGTTATATATCCCGCCGACGGGCGAAAGCGGGTGGATCATCCAATGGTCGTCGAGATGCGGGTTGAGGTCGGGCCGGCGGTTTTCGTATCGCGCGATCCGCACGACGCTCCGGGTGACTTCAAATCGCACCGGCTCGCGGTCGGCAAATCGTCGCGCCACCATCTCGTAAGGCATACAGGACGGCGGGCGCTGATACTCGATCGCCCAAAGCCCCGGAGTAATCGGGTCTCGATAGAGCCAATCCGTCGAATAGACGGCGACGTCGCCGAGTTGCAGCAGGACATTATGGTCGTCGATGATCGGCACGACGCCGAGGCCGGGCCTGATGCGCGATACGATCGGCAAGCTATCGCCGGGGGGCAAGGTGGCGAGCGCGTTCATGCGGCGCACTCCCCACCATCGGGCGCATCGCGGCCAAGCAGCCGGCGGATATCGGCCAGTATCTGCGCTTCCTCGAAGTCGCCCTGTTCCGCGAGGAGATCGACCTTGTCGCCAAGCTCCTCGAGCGTCGACACGGGGTATGTCCAGATGCGGCCGAGGACTTCGCCACTGGCCCTCCCAATATCATCGTTGGCGCGGCAGGCGGCGTGAAGTTCTGTCCGGATGCCGCGTAGTTGGCGCTGACGCCAGAGGTGGGCAGCAAGCAGCTTCCGGGCGTTCTGGACCCATTCCTGGCCGCGAAATTCTGCCCGCTCGGCTGGGTCGCGCCGGACACCGCCGATTGTCGTTCGGGATATCTCGACGAGGCGCCGCGCCGAAGCGACATCGCGATCATCCTTCGAGGACATGCTGCGATAGCCGCCGTCGATGGTTTCATACCCCGTTTCGAAGGTAGGGATCAGGGCGTCGGCCGCAGCGAGCTTGAGCCGTAGCGGCTCGATCACCTCGTCGTCGTGCGTGCTGGTGTCGTCATCCCGAGCACGAAGTTCGGCGATCAGCTCCGCAAGCGATGGCCCCGGGCGGCTGTCGATGACACGCCCTTCGCGCTCCAACTTGCGAATGATCGCGGCGCGAGCGCCTTCATGGCTGTGCATATGGTCGCACAATGCGTCCATGCGCCGTCGCCGTTCGCGCTCCTGATCGTCGCAGGGAAGGCCAATACGCAGGCTGATCTCGCCGTCGGCTTCATAGAGGACTTCAGCGTGGCCGGCGAAGTCGCGAAACTCCTCGATCCAGATATCAGCATAGGGCTCCCAAGCGCGGGGCAGCCCGTCGTCATTGCATTGCGCTGCAATGTCGAGACGCTCGATGGCCTGCTCAAGAGTGCGCCCGATCGTCAGGTCTGGAAGATTGAGGAACAGGGCGCCCGCGATCGGCGGGTGGGTACCGATATCCCCCAGGACAGGGGGCTCGACATTCGGCGTCGGAGACAGCCGGGCGGCCATGCTGGCCGGGGATGCTGGTATTCTGGGTGGGGTACGCTCGACCATATCGGCCTCCTGCTCGAGGAGCAGGATCAGACCGGCGGCTTGTCGGCCGCTGCATCAGTCGTCGCGAGGCGCGCCGGTGCTAGTCCTGCATATCGGAGTCGGCCTTTGGGGACTCATCCGATGTGCAGGATGATGAATGTGATAATTCACATCGTCAAGCTACAATGTGATATTGCACATTCTCACTCGGGACGGTAGGATCCTACCACGATGCCAAGTATCCGAATTTCCAAAATGTCTTCGCCCGGCTCGCTCAAAGAAATGGGCCGCTGATGCGCGGGGTTATTCGACTTCGGCAGCAGCCAGCGCTTATTCGCGCCGTCCTCGAAGTATTCTTTGATAGTCGCCTCATACTCCCCGCCGACGCGCTGACGCAGAACGATTACACGCTTGCCCGAAACGATCTCGGTATTGCTGCTGATGGTCACATATTCCACGAAGCTCCCAGGTGGATAGAGTTGATCCATGCTGTCGCCGTCGATCCGCATTGCTGCCCGCTTCGACAGAGGGGCATCAATGTCAGATCGACCGGGAATGGTCAGCCATTCTTCTTCGGGCCACTCAACCGCTTCGCGCCAGACGCCTGCGGCGACAGCCGCTTTAACTTTCAGCATCGGTCCGACGCTCTGGCGGTCGACGCTCGCTGGCAGCAGATCAAGAACCGAGATGCCAAGCGCGTCCGCCAGTTTTTCCAGCGTACCAAGGCGAATATCGGTCGTTTCAGAGCGCTTCAGAATGTCCCGCACCGCCGTCTCCCCAAGACCCGCCTTCAGCGCCAGGGCCTTCTGCGTAAGTCCGCGGACTTCCATCCAGTAAGTGATCCGCTCGCGAATATTGGTGATCCGATCATCGCTCATCTTCAGTGTCCCATGATTGCCGCATCGTTTCGGATGGGTTTCATCACCCGCCCTATACAGAAATGTGCCGCATCACATAATGGAAATGGTGGTTAATGGACCCTCTCCTCGACGAAATAGAACGCTTCCTCGCATTGACGAAGATGAAGCCCACCCGATTTAGCTTGGACGCGGTCGGCGATGCCCATTTCGTGCGCCACCTTCGGATCGGTCGGCAGTATTACCCGCGGACCGCGCTCAAGGCTCGCCAGTACATGCGGGAATATGCCGAACAAGCCCGAGCCGGCCAAGCGGGGGGCCACGGGGTACCCGTGAGCGCAGCGGCCTAATTGCCGTGACGGGGGATTACGACAACCGCTTTGCTGAGGCGGGGGTGCTAGATCGCGCTCAGATGCAGCAGCTGATGAACGTCGAGGCCGAAGGCTTCGTCATCGGCTCGCTGCTCCGCAACAACGACGGCCTAGATGCCGTCATAGACTTCCTGACCCCGGATGACTTCTGCGACCCGCTCATGGGCGCGGCCTATACTCTGATCAGCCAGGAGGTCGCACAGGGCAGGGGGGCGAACCCCGTCACCATCGGTCCGCGCTTGCGGGAAGCGGGCCCTTTCGACGACCGAAACCCGGTTGTAGTGCTGGCCGAACTGACGACGAGCATATTTGCGGGCATGTCGCCAACGACGTCGGCGCGGACCGTGGCCGATCTTGCCAAGCGACGCCGGTTCGTCGACGGCATCGATACCTCGCTGCGCATGGCGCTCGATCTCAACACCGACCTACGCGACGTCGCTGTCGCCGCCGACCAGAACGTCGCGGCAGCTCTCCGGCTCGGAGTGGCTCGCTCGTCGATGCTGCTGTCCGAGGCGTGGCGCGCGGCCGTCGAGCGCATCCGGCAGATCCGGGCAGGCGAAATCCAGTCTTCGTTACGGCTGGTCGGCTTGTCGGACGTGGAGGACGTCACCGGCGGCATTCGGCCCGGCGATTTCATCCTGCTTGGCGGACGGCCCAGCATGGGAAAGACCGCGCTGTCGCTGGGTATCGCTCGCCGCGCTGCGGAGGCAGGGCAGGGCGTACTGTTCATCAGCCGGGAAATGAACACCCCGCAGCTCATGCCGCGGATGATCGCGGACTTGATGTTTGAATCGCACAGCCATGTGACATTCGATCGCATCTTGAAGGGCGAGGTCACCGACGATGATTTCGCGGTGATGGCTGAGATTGAGGCGCGCATTGCGGCTTGGCCGCTAGTGATCGACGATCCGACTGACTTGAATGCTGGGCAGATCGCCTCGCTTATTCGCCGGCATCAGCGCGCATTCGCCGCGCGGGGTCAGCAGCTCGACCTGGTCATCATCGATTATCTCGGGCTGGTCGATCCACCGCCCAACGGTCGCCAGAATCGCAACGAGGAAGTTTCGGCCATCAGTCGGGCGATCAAGGATGCCGCTCGTTCATGCGACGTCGCGATTATCACGTTGACGCAGCTGAACCGATCGGTGGAGCAGCGCGACGACAAGCGGCCGATGTTGTCAGATCTCCGCGACAGCGGCTCACTGGAGCAGGACGCCGACGTCGTCGTATTCGTATATCGCGACGAATATTATCTCGGTCGCGCCGAGCCTCCGGCTGGCGATAAGAAATATGAGCAGTGGCAATTGGACATGACCGCCGCTCGCGATCGGGTCGACATCTACAGCGCGAAGGTCCGCCAGGGCGCGATCACCGGCCGCAAGGGCTACTTCTTCGGCACGCGTCAGGCGATCCGCAACTCCGACTATTATCGGACCGGCTACTGATGGCCGGCGACGTCCCAGGAGCCCGGCAGGGCTTTGCCCGGGCATGGCGCGGCCGGTGGGATCACCCCCTGTTCAAATCGAAGCAGGAAGCCGCCGTCTGGGCATGGATGACGGACACGGCCCGTTTTCGCGCCCATGAGTTCCAGACCCGGTTCGGCATTGTACGGCTTGAGCGAGGGCAGCTTCTAGTCTCGCAGCGGACCATCGCCGACGAGTTCGGGCTGGGGCGCCAGCAGGTACGAAGGCTCATAGATAGCATGGTGATAGCTGGGATGATCACCGAAAAATCAACCCATAGCGCAAGCCGTGCAGGGACTATCGTCACCATCGTAAATTTCGAGCGATATCAAGGTGATGCAGAGGCGGGGGAGGTGGTAAAAATCCCTCTCCTACCCAAGAGACAACCCATAACCAACCCAAGACCAACCCAAGACCAACCCACAAGAGAAGAAGGTAAAGAAGGAAGAGAAGGTAAAGAAGAGAGTCCTTCGGACTCTGTCTGCGCGGGGGCGCTTCCCGCGGTCGACGACGTTCAGTCCGCCTTCGACGCTTTCCAGGCCCTACGCCGGGAAATTCGGCCCACGGGTGGCGCCATCTCGCTCACCGCGCCGCGCCGCGCCGCCCTTGGGCTCCGACTGCGCGAGATCGGCGGGATTGAGGCATGGGGCAACGTCCTCGCCCGCATCCGGGCCTCTCGCTTCCTGCGCGGCGACACGGACCGCTGGGGAGGGGCTGAGATCGACTGGATACTGAAACCGGCCAACCTGACTAAGATTATTGAGGGAAACTACGATGAACGACCTGACCGCCGCGGCCTCGGAAACGGATCTGGCGCCAGCCCCATCGATGCGCTTGCCTTTGCCAGAGCTGCAGGCGGTTTTGATTGACCCGTTCAGCGGCCATTGGGACGCGGAGCGCGCCCTCGACCATGCCGACCGTGCTGGGGTGGAGGGTTCGATCGACGCGGAGGTCGGTGGATTGCTCGCCAGCATCCAGCCCGCGCCCCGCAGCTGGTTCGGAAAGCGCCTATCGTCGCTCTGGACGCTGTTCATGGCGGCACGTCAGGCCGACCCGCGCGCTATGACGGCATGGATGATGGAGAACACCCGGCTGTTGTCCGACCTGCCGTTCGACATCGTCGGCTTCGCCATCGACGAGGCCGTGCGTACCGCTCGGCATAACTTCATCCCCACCCGTCACCACCAAGTAAGTCTCGCGCCCCTCCAGGCGTGAACCCGGGGCGGCGGCGTATCTGCCGCCCCAACCTATTCAGGGAGGCCGACATGCGCGTGATCGTCGTGACGCCCCCCGATCCCGTCGTGACCTTCGCCGAAGCGAAGGCGCGGCTGCGCCTCGGCAATTCCGAGCAGGCCGACGTCGAGAGCATGATCGCGGCCGCGACCGAAATGTTCGACGCCGGCACCGGCTGGCTCGGCCGCGCGATCGGCGAGCAAGTCCTCGAACTGCGCTGCGACCGTTTCACCGATGGCGACGGTGACCCGGTGAAGCTGCCCTATCCCCCTGTCGCCGCGATCGTCAGCGTCAAATATCTGGACAGCGCGGGTGTCGAAACGACCCTGCCGTCGTCCGATTATGACTTGATCGGCGAAGAGCTATGGCCGGCGCACGACGCGGTATTCCCGACGATGCTCGGGCGCCGCGAGGCGCTGCGCATCCGATACAGCGCTGGCTATGACGACGTCCCGGCCGCGATCAAAAACGCGATCCTTCTGGCCGTCGGCGATATCTACCGATTCCGCGAAACGCTGAGCATGACGACGGTCGACGAGTTGCCGTCGGCGGCAAGCATCGGGAACCTGCTCGCCAACATACGGATCTATGAGTGATGGCCGGGCTCGATCGCGGTTCGCTCGACAAGGAGATCGAGATCCAGGCCTTTACCAAGGCGGGCGGCGTGATGAAGGCCGGCAAGGGCACATGGGCGACGATCGACACGGTCTGGGCCAGCGTGAAAGACGTTCTGCCCAGCCGCGCGGAAAAGACCGGCGACACGATCGACATCGCCAAGCGCCCCGCGCGGGTCCGCATGGATTATCGGGAAGACATCACCAGCGCGCATCGCTTCAAGCTGGGCGCGCGCATCATGGAGATCGTCGCAGGGCCGGCCGAGATCGGCCACCGCGAAGGCATGGAATTCATGGTCGTCGAGTACACGACCAAGGGCGAAGCGCCATGAAGCAGCTGGAGATCAAGGGGCGTGCCGAGATGGACGCCTTTCTTCAGACGCTGGCGCCGAAGCTCGGGCGCAGCATCGTGCGCGGCGGCATGCGCGAGCTGGCCAAGGTCGTCGCCGAAGAGGCGAAGGTGCTGGTCAATTCGGATGCGGTGCGCGGCTCGATCGGCGTCTCGGGCCGGATGATGCCCGACGGTACGATCATCTCGAAGGTACGGACGAAGGGAAAGGGGGCGTTCATCGCGCCTTGGCTCGAGTTCGGCACCGCCGCCCATTTCATCTCGATCGACCTCGATGCGAGGCCGGAGAGCAAGACCCGCCGCGGCGTTCGCAAATGGAGCATCGGCCTGATCAACAAGGCCGCCAAGCGCGGCAGTCTGATCATCGGCAACCAGTTCGTCGGCGCCAGCGTCCATCACCCCGGCGCAGAGGCTAAGGCGTTCCTGCGGCCCGCAGCAGATAATGCCCTCGGGCGGGGCATGGAGGCGATGGGCCAATATATCCGCGCCCGCCTGACGAAGGAGGGCCTCGACGCGCCGGATCTGGGCGGGAGCGACGACGAATGAGCGGCGTCCCCATCCTTGGCGAGATCTTCGAGGCTGATGCCGACCTGGTCGCCTACGCCGCGAGCATCATCGGCGGGGCGCTGGGTCTGGGCGGCACCCTGCCGGCGATCGTGCTGGGGACGATCAGCGCGGTCGATCTGAAGACCTTGTCGGCGGGGCCGCGTCGCCGCGTCGCCGAGCGCGTCCAGGTCACCGTCATGGCGAACAACTATGCCGAGATGAAAGACGGCATCCGGCTGGTGCGCGCCGCTGGCGCGGGCCGGCTCGGCGATTTCGCAGGGGCGACCGAGGTGTCGGTCCAGCTCGACGGCACCGGCCCCGATTTCATTACCGACGATCCGACCATCTGGTGCGGGTCGCAGGATTTCATCGTCTCCTACAACGAGGCGTGACCCCCATTGCCTGACGGCAATATCACTGCCCGCATTCCGCGGGCTTTTTCTTATGAAAGGAATTGCCCATGTCCGTACGTACGGCAGCGGGAACGACTCTGCATATCGCGGTGGCAGCGCCGGCAACCTATGACGGCACCGGCTATGCGGCGCTGACGTGGATCAAGGTCGGCGAGATCACGTCGATCGGCGAATATGGCCGCGAATATACCGAGGTCACGCATCAGCCGCTCGACAGCCGCGGCGTCCAGAAGCTGAAGGGCGGATACAACGAGGGCACCTTGCCGATCGGCCTCGCGCTCGACACCGACGACGTTGGCCAGATCGCGATGAAAGCGGCCCGCAATTCCGACAACGCCATCAGCGCGAAGGTCACGCACCAGAACGGCGACGTCGATTACATGCGGACCATGGTCTTCAGCTTCAAGGTCAACCCGGGCGAGCTGAACAGCATCGTCAATGCCAGCGCCAGCCTTGGCATCACCACCAACTCCGCTGGTGTCGGCATCGTCGAGGTGCTGGCCGCCTAACCCCCAGTTTCCGACCGTACCCTTTCGGTCGGGAAAACCCGCGTCGGCTCGTCCTGTTCGCAGGACGGGGCGGGTCGGCGCATCCAATCCGCCTGCGAAGGATCCACCATGGATATCACCAAAAAAGCCGTTACCCCGACCTCCATCCTCCATCCTCCACGTCCGCTCGGCCGACGACACGCTGCTCTATGAAACGGGCACCGATGGCCGCGACGATCTGAACCAGCCGGTCACGATCGAGCTGTATGGCCCGGGCTCGAAGCCGTACATGGACAGCCAGGCCAAGGCGCAGAATCGCATCCTCGAACGCATGCAGCGCAAGGGCAAGACCACGCGCAGCGCCGAGGATATCCAGAACGAGCAGCTCGAGCAGCTGATCGCCTGCACGATCCGCTTCAATCATCTGGAGCATCCCGCAGTCCCCGGCGCCAACGGGGCCGAACTGTTCCGCGCGGTCTATGGCGATCCGACCCTCGGCTTCATCCGCGATCAGGTGCAGATCGCAATGGTGGCCATTGGATTCCCGTCAGCGGCCCCGCGCTGCACGAGATATTTGCCGACCACGCCCATTTTTCGTCTCGCATCGCGCAGGTGCCTCGCGAGCGGGGGCTGGCCTATAAATCGCGCCCGCAGACGATCGACCCGCCATTTCATCGCGGCTTCCGCGCGTTGCTCAACCCGTCCTTGTCGCCCAAGAGCGTGCATCGGATGCAGCCGCTCATTCGCAGCACGGCGATCGACCTGATCGAAGGGTTTCAGGCGGAGGGCCGTTGCGAATTCATGCAGGATTTCAGCTTCCAGCTGCCCATCCGGATGTTCATGTCGATCGTCGATCTGCCGATGCGCGACGCGCCGATGCTGAAAGCCCTGGCGGACGAGATACCTCGCCCTGCGAAGATGACCCTGGAGGAGGTGTACGCGGCGATCGAGGGCTATCTCGCGCCCTATCTGGCGGAACGAAAGCACAATCCCGGCCCCGACATGCTCAGCGAACTGGTGAACGGCAAGGTGGACGGCCAACCCGTTTCCGATGCGGAGGCACTCGACCTGTGCACGCAGGTTCTGTTCGGCGGGCTCGATACGGTCGCTGCGATGCTCGGCTTCGTCATGTACTTTCTCGCTCGAAATCCCGGCCACCGCCAGCAGCTGGTTGATGAGCCCGAACTGATTCCCGCTGCGATCGATGAGTTGATCCGGCGCTTCCCGATCGCGATCGCGGGCCGGGTCGTGAAGGAGGATTATCTTTTCCATGGCCAGTTGCTGAAGAAGGACGATATCATCTCGATGCCGACCATGGTGCACGGTCTCGACGAGCGCATCCTCGGCACTGCATTGGACGTCGACTTCCGCCGGGCAGGCGCGGGGCATTCGGCTTTCGGCAACGGTATTCATCAATGCCCGGGCCAGTTCCTGGCGAGAACGGAACTGCGCATTACACTAGAGGAATGGATGAAGCGCATCCCCGACTTCACGCTTGCTCCCGATGCCGGGATTGCGATGTTTGGCGGGGCCGTCGGGTTGATCAAGGCATTGCCGCTCCGATGGCCGGCGAACGCATAGATTAGGCCGGGCTGGATCAGCCAGCCCGGGAAAAAAGGAGCCCTTATGTTCAAGGCTGTCTGTCTGCTGAAGCGCCGCCCGGGGATGAGCTTTGAGGAGTTTGTCGAATATTACGAGACCAATCACCGCAAACTTGGCGAAAAATGGCTGAACGGTCCAACCCGCTACGTGCGTCGCTACCTGCACCCGGTGAACAATCCCGTGAGCGGCGAGACGCCCGAACTCGATTATGACGTTCTGACCGAAATGTGGTTCGAGACCCGCGAGGCTTTCGACGTGGCAATGGCGGCTCTGTCGCGACCGGAGGCGGCGCAGGAAATCCTCGAGGACGAGGTCAAGCTGTTCGATCGCAGCAAGATCAGCCTTTGCTGGATCGAGGAGCGTGAATCTGATCTCCGGTAACCATGCCTGAAGCCGTCTCCTCTGCCTCGATCAACCGCACGAGCCGGTCGCGTTCGACGCCCTTCACGACGCTGATTGCGGTCGCGAGAAAATTCATCCGATAGACGCGCGGCAGTTCCGCATCGGTCAGCTCGTCGCGCGTCCAGCGGTTCAGGATCGCGAAATCGGCATCGACATGGCGTCGTACGAAAAACTCCATGTCGAGGCCGGGGAGAAGATGGCCCTGCCGCTCAGCATAGGCGAACCAGCGGCGGATGCGGGCAACAGGCAGTTGATCAACTTCCCCACACAGCGCCGAGCGTGGCGCCTGCGTGAAGTAGAGGCCGACGAAGGCGCGCACCAGTTGGGGCTGTGCCAGCGTATCGATCATCGATCGATCGCATTCGGCCAGGATGGCCTCGGGCGTTTCGCCCAGGACCAGGTCGCCCCAGGCGACGCGCATCTGCTCCATGTAGGCGGCGATCGCATGTGCCATCACCCCCTCCTTGTCGCCGAAGGCATGGTAAATGGTGCGTGTTCCGACACCTGCGCGCTTGGTGAGCTGACCTACCGTCATGCCCGCCGGTCCGTATTCGATCAGCAGCGAAAGCGCTTCCGTCAGGATCCGCTGACGGCGTTCGCGGATGGCGGCGCTGGCATAGGCGCGTTGGCCATAGACAGTTGCGATCACGTCCTCCTGCCATTTCCAAAAGCGGATGCCGTTCCGCAATATGATGAATGTCTCAACGGGATGGCGGGGGAGACTGGCATCGTCAACCTCGATCTTATATTTTGTCTATACATTTATGAGGGGCTGCGGCAATGATGTTTTGCGGTTGTTGCTCGGTGGCGGCGGGTCCGACATTCTTTCACGATCGCAAGCTTTGTGCGGGGCTTGGTCGCCATGATTCCGCGCAGCGGTTCGATCCGTTAAATGTCGGCCTGTGGAGAGCGGTATGAGCGATTTGTCTGAACGATTTGCGCTCGACGGCGCGGTGGTGCTGCGAAACATCCTGGACGGCGATCAGGTGGCGATGCTTCGTAAGGGGATCGACGCCAATCTTGCCGCGCCGAGCCACCGGGTAAAAACCGCGAGCGGCCCCGAGGATCCGGGCCGCTTCGTCGAGGATTTTCGGAATTGGCAGCGCATTCCTGAATATCGGGAACTGATCTTCTCGTCGCGCCTTGCCGAGGCCGCTGCTGATCTGATGCAGAGCAGCACCGCGCGCCTCCATCATGATCATATGCTGACAAAGGAGGCCGGCACGCTTCAGCGCACCCCCTGGCATCAGGATCAGCCCTATTATAACATCGACGGACGCCAGAATGTCAGCTTTTGGATCCCGGCCGATCCGATCCCGCGTGAAGCGACACTGGAGTTCGTCGCTGAGTCGCATTTGGGGCCCTGGCTCATGCCGCGCTCCTTCATGGCCAAGCAAGCGAACTGGTTTCCCGAAGGAACCCTTGCCGATCTCCCCGACATCGAAGCGGATCGCGCCAGGCACAGGATTCTCGGCTGGGCGCTTGAGCCCGGGGATGCGGTCGCATTCCATATGCTGACCCTGCACAGCTCCGCTGGTTCCGCCCGGCGTCGGCGCGTATTCTCGGTGCGCTTCGTCGGCGACGACGCACGACATGCGCCGCGTGAATGGGCCACTTCTCCGGATTTCCCGGAGCTTGCGGAACGCCTGCCGGCAGGGGCTGCGTTCGATGACCCGTTGTTCCCCGTCGCATGGACCGAAGGCGGCATGCCGCAGGGCCAATGATTGATAGCGCCTGCGGTTGCGGGCCGTGCCAATGCCACACAAAAAGGGCCGCCCCGGTAACCGGGGCGGCCCTTTTTGTTCAAAGTTTGGTCAGACGCGGTTGATCACGCCTTTTACCTCGCCCTTTGCCTTTTGCAGGTCGCCCCGGGCTTCCTGGGCATCGCCTTCGGCGGTGATGTCCGGGCGATCGGTTGCGTCGCCGATCGCGCGCTTCGCCTTGCCGATGGCTTCGTTGGCATGACCCTTGGCCTTGTCGAGCATTTCACCCATGTAGATTTCCTTCACGGTTTCAGTTGAAGGAAGAACGGTCGGCGTTGTTAATATGTTCCAATAAACTATTGATACATAATGTTTCTATAGCGAAACGGACTTGATCAGGCAGGGATTGCCGCCCGTCCAAAAAACAGCGCCTGGCTGATCGCCGCCTTGATCGTCGACCGCTGGAAGGGCTTGGTGATGAGGAAGGCGGGCTCGGGCCGCTCGCCGGTCAGCAATCGCTCCGGAAAAGCGGTTATGAAGATCACCGGCACAGCGAAATCGCCCAGGATTTCCTGCACGGCTTCCAGCCCGCAGCTGTCGTCGGCCAGTTGGACATCGGCCAGCACCAGCCCGGGGCGCCGTGACCGCGCGCTGGCGACCGCCTCGGCATGGGTTACGGCGAGCCCGCTGATATCATGACCCAGCGCCCGCACCAGTTCTTCGAGATCCATGGCGATCATCGGCTCGTCTTCGATGATCAGGACGTCGGTACGGGGCTGCCGCTCTATTTCGGTCAGGGCGTCCTGCGCGAGTTCCTCCACCGAGGCGCGGCTGCAGCCCATCAGGTAGCCGGCATCCTCGGGCGTAAAACCCTCCATCGCGGTTAGCAGCAGCGCCTGACGCGAACGTGGCGTAACCCGGGTGAGGCGGCCTTGCTCATTCCCGGCGTCCTCGCCGGCGCGGACAGCGTCCCATTCGCGGTGCAGGGCCGCGTAGAGACCGAGGCGGGGGTCGAGATTGCGCGGGAAGCTGCCGGGGTCGGCAACGATCGACTGGAGCGCCGTCCGGACGAACGCGTCGCCTTCAGTCTGCGAGCCTGTCAGCGCCCGCGCGTAGCGCCGCAGAAAGGGAAGGTGGGGGGCAAGCTCCTGGCCAAGCGTCACTGTCATGTAATCCCTATCAATCTCGAAAAATGAACGCGGCGCCGGTGCGTTGGTTGCACCGCCGCCGCGCCGTCCAGCTTATGCTGGATTAGTTCTTGTCCGGCATCCTTGCCTCTGCATTCGCGCCAACGGCTGCTCTGCCGCCGACTGCTGCGCTATCGTTCACCGCGCTCGCGGTATCGCGTCTGGTCTTGCGCGTCGCACGCTTGATGTCGCTGGCGGCGCTGCGCGTGGTTTGCTGTGCGTTGTCGGCGGTGCTTGCAATCGCGCCCTGTGCGGCGCCGGCGCCAGGGGCCCGCGTGGCGACGCCGGCATTGGCCGATCCGCTTGCGGCGGACCCGACGGTGCCGCCGGCTGCCTGACTATTGCTGCCCAGAGCGCCGTTAACGCCCAGGCCGACCGAATTACTGCCGGTGCGCGGGTTGACGTGCGTGGTCGTGTCGAGTGTGCCGCTGCCGCCTAGCGATGGTCCCGCCGAACCGGCTGCGCCCCCGACTGTAGCGCCGACCGGGCCGCCAAGTTGCGCCGATGCAGACGCCGAAAACAGGCCGATTGCGATACTCGCGCTTGCTAAAAGCATCCTGTTCATTACCTGCTCCTCCAGAAGCGCTGGCGCATCGCCACTTCATCGAAGCAACGCGCCGCCTTGATCTTTGATCCGGAAATCGGGCTAAGCCGCTACGGAATCGGCCTCGCGCGGGTAGACTCCGGCCAGAATGGTGTCGAAATGATCGCGGATCCGATAGTTGCAGTCGCACGCGATTGCGTTGAGGCGATCGATATCGAGTATCAATATCCGCCGGCGGCGTGATCCGACGATTCCGCTCGATCCCAACTGACGCAGTGAACGGTTGATGAAACTGCGACCGACGCCGAGCATCTCGCCAAGCTGTTCCTGGGTTATGACGATCTCATCGCTGCCTATCCGGTCGCGGGTCGCGATCAGCCAGCGGGCCAGCCGCTGGGCGATGGTGTGCGATGCATTGCATGCAGCCGACTGGAACAACTGGGCGACGAGGCAGTCCGAATAGCGCGCCAGCCAATGCGATATCGTGGGCGATTGCGCCTTTGCCTGCGCCAGCGCGCTCAACGGAATGCGCAGGAAGCGGCCGCCGAACTGGACATGCGCGCGGGCATAAGCGGGGAGGCGGCCAGTCGAGACGATCCCGCCGACGGCGCCCTCGCGGCCGACCAGCGCGGCGTCGACCATATGATTGGCATCGGCTGCGACTACGAAGGATGCGGCGGCGGCGGCCAGCGGGAACCAGGCGAAGCGGACTTCACTTCCCGATTCCTGGAGGATCTTGCCGGCATGGCATTCATGGGTGGTGAAGGACGGCAGCAGAAGCGCCAGATCCTCGGGTTTCAACGCGGCAAGCAACCGGTTCTGCAAAGCGGTTTCAATGTCGACCATACTCAACTCCAAAAAGTCGAGTTCCAAACGTTTCACCTCCGAACATGTTCACTGGGAGACATAGCGGAGTGAAAAAATTTCCGGGTCGAAACGAAAATGACAGATTTTTCGATAGTTAGCGGCTCTGCCATCTGCCCGATGGTCAGGTCATGCCGATGACGCTGGACTTCAGCCAGTCGGCAACCGCTTCGATACGCGCCAGGCGACGGAGATCGCTGTGCGTGACCAGCCAGAAGCTGCGGCGAATGTTGACCAGATCGGGCAAAAGCGGACGGAGTGACGGATCGCGATCGCCGATGAACGCCGGCAACACGCCGATCCCTGTTCCGCTGGCGATCAGCCGGTGCTGGACATTGATGCTCGTGCTGCGCGCTGCCGCTGAGAGGCCGGCGCCGACCTCGCTTAGATAGTCCAGTTCGGGTGAGTAGATGAACTCGGGAACGTAGCCGATCAGGGGGTGACGCCGTAAATCCTCGATCCGATCCGGCGTATGGCGGGCGGCAAGGTAGGTCGCGGCGGCATAGAGGCGCAGACTGTAATTTCCCAGTTTCGACGCGACAAGCCGGCCACTCCGCGGACGCGCGAGCATCACCGCCATATCGGCTTCGCGCTTCGACGGATTGAGAAAACCCGAGGCTGTGACAAGATCGAGCCGGATTTCCGGGTGCCCCTGTTGAAAGGCGGGAAGGGCAGGTGCGAGCACCCAGGTCGCAAAGCCTTCGGCGACGCTCAGCCGCACATGCCCGGACAGGCTCGACGAGTCGCCGGACACATCGCCGATCGCGGCCAGCGTCGCGCTCTCGACCTCTTCGGCATGCGCGAACAATGTCTCGCCACGCTCGGTCAGGCGGCGTTCGCCGCCGATCGTCTCGAACAGGCTGGCGTTGAGGGCGCTCTGCAACCGGGTGATCCGCCGGCTCAGGGTGGTGACGTCGATTCCCAGCGCCTGGGCGGCGGGCGCGGCCTTTCTCATGCGGGCGAGCACGAGAAAAATTCGGAGATCATCCCAATCGAGCATTCCAAAACCATAGTGCAAAAATGCACGAAAGACATGCAAATATACCGGCTTGCATGCGCCAACTCATGGGTTCATCCAGCCGGTAAAGAAGGTGGCCCGCTATTTTGGAGCGGCGCTGTCTCTGTTTTTCCAGGAGTGGTTCGATGGCCCAGGCAGCAAATCTCAACATGGTTGAAGACGATTCGGCAGCGGCAGAGGTCGCGGAACTGGTTGCCCGTTCGCGCGCAGCCCAAGCGCAGATCGAAGATTATACGCAAGAACAGGTCGATAAGCTGATCACCGCGATGGTGTGGGCGGTGGCAAAGCCCGGCGTCGCCGAGAAGATCGCCCAGTTCACCGTCGATGAGACCCAGCTCGGCAATTATGACGGCAAATATCTCAAGATATTTCGCAAGACCCGGGCGACGCTGTACGACATCATCGACGACAAGTCGGTCGGCATCATCGAAGAAGATCCGGTTCGCAATATCGTCAAGATCGCAAAGCCGGTCGGTGTGATCGGCGCGCTCGCGCCAACCACCAACCCGGAAGCCACGCCGGTCATCAAGGCGATCTCCGCGGTCAAGGGCCGCAACTCGATCATCGTTGCGCCGCATCCGCGCGCCAAGCTCACCAACAAGATGATCGTCGATCTGATGCGGGAAGCGATCGTCAAGATGGGCGCGCCGGCCGATCTGGTAATCAGCATCGACACGCCGTCGCTCGAAAAGACCAACGAGCTGATGAAGCAGTGCGATCGTATTCTCGCGACCGGCGGCGGCGCCATGGTTACGGCAGCCTATTCAAGCGGCACGCCCGCGCTGGGCGTCGGCGCCGGCAATGCGGTCGTCACGGTCGATGAGACTGCCGATCTCGATGACGCTGCCGAGAAGATCCGGATTTCCAAGACGCTCGATCTGGCCGCCAGCTGCTCGTCGGACAACAGCGTGATCCTGGTCGACGCCATCCATGACGAGATGCTCGCCAAGCTGCAGGCCAAGGGCGGCTATATTCTCGACAACGACGCCAAGGCGAAGCTGCAGGCCGCGATCTGGGTCGACGGGCACATCAACGCCAAGGTCGTGGCGCAGACTCCGAAGTTCATCGCCGACTATGCCGGCTTCGACGTCCCGGAGGGCACGCAGTTCTTCATCGTACCGGAAAGCGGCTTCGGCCCCGATCATCCCTTCTCGGGCGAGAAGATGACCGTCACCATGGCGCTCTATCGTGCCAAGGACATCGACGATGCAATCCGCCTCACCAACGGCATTCAGGCCTATCAGGGCCAGGGCCATAGTTGCGGCATCTATTCGAACAGCGACGCGAATATCATGAAGCTGGCCAATGCGACGAAGACGTCGCGGGTGATGGTCAATCAGCCGCAGGCGGCGTCGAACAGCGGCAATCTGTGGAACGGCATGCGGCAGACCTTCTCGCTCGGCTGCGGTTCGTGGGGCGGCAATTCGACCAACAACAACATCACCTGGCGCGACCTGATCAACGAGACCTGGGTTTCCAAGCCGCTCGCCCAGCCCAAGGTCCTGCCGGCGGACGACGTGTTGTTCGCGTCCGTCATCGACGAACTCAAGTAAGACGGCGTCGCTGCCGTGCCGGTTTCCGTTGACGCTTCGGAAGCGGGTGGGCAGTGCCTTTTGCCATGAGCCAGTTCGAACTAACCGAAGAACAGCGCGCGATCCAGGAGATGGCGCAAAAGTTCACCGCGGATGCGATCACCCCTTTCGCCGCCGAATGGGACGAGCATCATATCTTCCCGCGCGATACGATCGAGGCCGCGGCGGCGCTCGGTTTCGGCGGCATCTATGTGTCTGAGGAATCGGGTGGAATCGGCCTCGGCCGGCTCGAATCGGCGCTGATCATGGAAGCGATGGCTTATGGCTGTCCTTCCACCTCGGCCTTCATCTCGATCCATAACATGGCGAGCTGGATGATCGACCGCTTCGGTTCCACCGATGTGAAGGAGCGCTATCTCCCCGCGCTCATCACCTGCGAAAAGATCGCATCCTACTGCCTGACCGAACCGGGCGCGGGCTCCGACGCCGCCGCGCTCAAGACCCGCGCGGTGCGCGATGGCGACGATTATGTCGTCAGCGGCTCGAAGGCGTTCATCTCGGGCGGCGGTCAGAACGAAGTCTATGTCGTTATGGTCCGCACCGGCGAGGACGGCCCAAAGGGCATTTCCTGCGTGGTGATCGACAAGGACATGCCGGGCGTCAGCTTCGGAGCGCAGGAGAAGAAGCTGGGCTGGCATTCGCAGCCTACCGCGCAGGTCAATTTCGACGACGTGCGCGTGCCCGTCGCGAATCGGGTCGGAGGCGAGGGTGAGGGCTTCCGGATCGCCATGGCCGGCCTCGACGGCGGGCGGCTCAATATCGGCGCCTGCTCGCTCGGTGGGGCGCAGCGCTGTCTCGACGAGTCAGTGCGGTATACGAAGGAACGCAAGCAGTTCGGCCAGGCTATCGCCGATTTCCAGTCGATCCAGTTTACGCTGGCCGACATGGAGACCGAACTTCAGGCCGCGCGAATGCTGCTCTACACGGCAGCGGCTAAGGTTACCGCCAATGCGCCGGACAAGACCCGCTTCGCTGCGATGGCCAAGCGCTTCGCCACCGACACCGGCTCGTCCGTGGTCGATCGCGCGCTTCAGCTCCATGGCGGCTATGGCTATCTGCAGGATTATCCGATCGAGCGCTTCTGGCGCGATCTGCGCGTCCATCGCATTCTCGAAGGCACCAACGAGGTCATGCGGATGATCACCAGCCGGGAGATGCTGCGCCAATGACCGATGACGTCCTCACATTCGTCGAAGGCCGCACGGGCCGTATCCGGCTGAACCGTCCCAAGGCGCTTCACGCGCTCACTCACGGGATGTGCACCGCGATGATCGCCGCGCTATCCGCCTGGGCGAACGACGATGCGGTCGATCTGGTGATGATCGATCATGCGGAGGGCAGGGGCTTCTGCGCTGGCGGCGACATCCGCGCGCTCGCGGAGAGCGCGGCTGTCGGCGGCGAGGCTGCGCGTGCCTTCTTCCACGAGGAATATCGCCTCAACCACCTCCTCTTCACCTATGCCAGGCCGACGATCGCTTTCATGGACGGCATTACCATGGGTGGCGGGGTCGGGATTTCGCAGCCCTGCTCGATCCGCGTCGTCACCGATCGCACGATGTACGCGATGCCGGAGACAGGCATCGGCCTGGTGACCGATGTCGGCGGCGGGCGCTATTTGTCGCGGATGCCGGGTCGTACCGGCCAATATGTCGGGCTTACCGGCGCGCGGCTGAATGGCGCCGAATGCCTCGCACTGGCGCTGGGCACTCATTATGTCGCGAGCGACGACGTCGAGACGCTCAAGGCGGCAATTCTCGGCAATCCCAAGGCGGCCGATGCGGCGCTACGCAGCGCGGTAAGCCCGATCCCACCCGCGCCGATCCTCGATCGCCGGGCCGATATCGACCGGCTGTTCGCGTCCGACCGTTATGAGGACATAATCGCCGCACTTGCGGCGGATGGCGGCGAATGGGCGCTGGCGACGCTCAAGACGCTGGAGAGCAAGTCGCCGCAAACGTGCAAGGTGGTGCTTCGCCTTCTCGCCGAAGCCGCGAAGATCGACGATTTCGCCGTTGAGCTGACTATGGAATATGCGCTAGCCGCCCATGTCATCGCGCGTCCTGATTTCGTCGAGGGCGTGCGTGCGCTGATCGTCGACAAGGATAATGCGCCCCGTTGGAATCCTCCGACGGCGGAGGCGGTCAGCGGAGCCGAAATCGACGCGATCTTCGCGCCGCTGCCATCGTCGGAGGCCTGGACGCCTCTGCCCAACGCCTGAAAGGTCCACCTGATGTCCTATGAAACCCTTCTCGTCGAAACGCAGGGCGCGGTGACGATCATCCGCCTGAACCGGCCGCAGGCGCTCAACGCCCTCAACACGCAGGTGCTTGCCGATCTGATAGCCGCGTTCGGGAAATATGACGCCGATCCATCGCAGCGTTGTGCGATCCTGACCGGCAGCGAGAAGGCGTTCGCGGCGGGCGCGGATATCAAGGAGATGCAGGCCAAGGGATTTTCCGCGATGTTCGCCGAAAATTTCTTCCAGGGTTTCGAGAAGGTGACGGGTACGCGCAAGCCTTGGATTTCGGCGGTTGCGGGCTTCGCGTTGGGCGGTGGTTGCGAATTGGCGATGATGGCGGACATCATGATTGCTGCCGATACCGCCAAGTTCGGCCAGCCGGAAATCAAGCTCGGAGTCGCGCCCGGCATGGGCGGTTCGCAGCGCCTGACCCGCGCGGTCGGCAAGTCCAAGGCGATGGATATGTGCCTGACCGGCCGGATGATGGACGCGGTCGAGGCTGAGCGCGCCAATCTGTGCAGCAAGGTCGTGCCCGCTACCGGACTGATGGAAGAGGCGATGAAGATGGCGAACGTCATCGCCGGCATGCCGCCGCTCGCCGCGATCGCAAACAAGGAAATGGTCAACGTAACTTTCGAAACTGGCCTGGCAATGGGCCTGGTTTTCGAACGCCGGCTTTTCAACGGCCTATGCGCCACCGAGGACAAGGCCGAGGGCATGACCGCCTTCGTCGAGAAGCGCCCCGGCAACTGGACAGGGAAATAATATGGCAACGGTTGGCTTCATCGGCCTGGGCAATATGGGTGGCGGCATGGCTGCCAACCTGGCCAGGAAAGGGCACGACGTGCGCGCTTTCGACTTGTCGAAGGATGCGTTGGACAAGGCGGTCGCGGCAGGATGCCGCGCCGTTGGATCGGCGGCCGAAGCGGTGGCCGACGCAGAGTTCGTCGTAACGATGCTGCCGGCCGGCCACCATGTCCGTTCGGTTTATGAGAATGAGATTTTCGGCGCCGTGCCGGCAGCGGCGCTGTTGCTCGACTGCTCGACGATCGATGTTGGTACGGCCAAGGCGGTAGGCGCTGCGGCCGGCGCCAAGGGGCTGGCGATGGTCGACGCGCCGGTCTCCGGCGGAATCGCCGCCGCCAATGGCGGCACGCTGACCTTCATGGTCGGCGGCAGCGCCGAACATTTCGCCCGCGCCGAGCCGGTCCTTGCCCTGATGGGCCAGGCGGTGATTCATGCTGGAGCGCAAGGGTCCGGACAGGCTGCGAAGATCGTCAACAACATGATCCTCGGCGCGACGATGGTCGCGACCTGTGAGGCTTTCGCGCTTGCGCAGAAGCTGGGCCTCGATGCGCAGACCTTCTTCGATATCTCATCGAAGGCGAGCGGACAGAGCTGGTCGATGACCAGCTACTGTCCGGTCCCCGGCGTCGGCCCAGAAACCGCCGCCGACCGCGACTATGAGGGCGGTTTCGCAGCTGGGTTGATGCTCAAGGACCTGAAGCTCGCGGTCGAAGCGGCGCAGGGCGTCGGCGCGAGCGTACCGATGGGTGGCGCGGCCGAGCATCTCTATCAGGCGTTCGCCAATCTCGGCGGCGCGGGCAAGGATTTCTCGGCGATCATCAAGCTGCTCGACGGCAGCTTTCGGGCGTAGGCGGCTCTACGCCGCCGCGTCGTTGAACTGAAGCCGCGCAAGGCGGGCGTAAAGTCCCTCCTGCGCGCTCAGGCTTTGGTGTGTGCCCTGTTCGACGATCCTGCCCTGATCCATCACGATGATCCGGTCGGCGGCGCGCACCGTGGCGAGCCGATGGGCGATCACGATCGTCGTACGGCCCTTCATCAGACGGTCGAGTGCGTCCTGGATCAATTTCTCGGACTCCGCATCGAGTGCGGAAGTGGCTTCGTCGAGCAGCAGGAGCGGGGCATCGCGCAGCAATGCGCGCGCGATGGCGATGCGCTGGCGCTGGCCGCCCGACAGACGCGCCCCCGCTTCGCCGAGAAAGCTGTCGAGCCCCTGGGGCAAGGCGCGCAGGAAGCTCGCCGCGTTGGCGGCTTCGGCGGCTGCCCAGATATCCTCGTCGTTGGCATCCCAGCGGCCATAGCGCAGATTGTCGCGCGCTGACGCGCCGAAGATCACGGTTTCCTGCGGCACGACAGCGAGACGTGCGCGGATATCCGCGGGATCGGCATCGGGCAGCGCGACACCATCGAGACGGATCACGCCCGTTTCGGGGTCGTAGAAGCGCTGAGCCAGCTGGAGGATCGTCGATTTGCCCGCGCCTGAGGGGCCGACTACGGCGACCATCTCGCCGGGCTGGACCGAGAAGCTGATGTCGTCGAGCGCGCTGACTTCCGGCCGCGTCGGATAGCGGAAGCCGACATGGTCGAATTCGAGCTTGCCCTGTGGCGGCATGGGTAGCGCGGTCGGCTTGGCCGGCGCGCGGATTTCCGGCTCCGCCGAGAGCAGTTCGGACAGGCGTGATGCCGCGCCGGCCGCGCGGACGATGTCGCCATAGACCTCTGCCAGCGCGCCGAACGCACCGGCGACGAGGCCACCGGTAAGAATGAAGGCGGCGATTGAGCCGCCCGACAGGCGGCCCGCCGCGACATCGACCGCGCCTTGCCACATCACCATCGTGATCGATCCGAAGATTATCGCGATGATGATCGCGGTCATCACCGCGCGGGTGCGAATGCGGCGGCGGGATGTCGAGAAGCCTTCCCCGACGACCTCGCCAAAGCGACCGGCTTCGCGGGCTTCCTGGCCGAAAGCCTGGACAATCTTCATCGCCCGCAGCGTTTCGGACACGGTTGCTCCGACGTCGGCGATTCTGTCCTGCGTGCTTTGCGATAATTTGCGCAGCCGCCGTCCCATGAGGATCATCGGCAGCATTACGAGGGGAATGCCGAGCAGGAGCATCGCTGCCAGCTTCGGCGCGATGGCGAAGAGATAGATGACGCCGCCGATGGCGAGAACGATGTTGCGCAACGCCACTGAGACGGTGGCGCCGACGACCTGCTCGATCACCGCGGTGTCGGCGGTCAGACGCGAGGCGATCTCGGAGGGACGGTTCTCCTCGAAGAAGCGCGGGGCAAGGCGGAGCAGGTTCTTTTGCACCGCGATACGAATGTCGGCGACGACGCGTTCGCCCAGCCACGAGACGAAATAGAACCGTAGCGCAGTGGCGAGCGCGAGGATCAGCACGATGATCAGCAAATAGCGAAAATAAGGACCGACATCGCCTCCGGAGGCGATGAAGCCCTTGTCGATCACCAGCCGGAATCCGCCCGGAATGGCGAGCGTAGCAGAAGCGGCAACGACCAGCGCCGCGCCTGCGGCGGCGATCCGGCCGGGATAGGCCCGGGCGAAGCGCCAGATCATCGCCAGTTCGCCGATCTTGCGGGCTGGGGTTTCGGAAGTCTCGCTTTTCTTCGCCATCGCGGCGCACTAGCAACCGTGGGCCAAACCCACAATCGCCGCCTTCACCTTATGGCAATTCGGCGATGCTATCCCCACATGCAGTCAGCACGCCGATTGCATCCTTCGCATTGCGCGATGCACCATTTTGCACGTAAAGTCGGGCAGCCGGTTTGGAGACGCGAATGCTGTATAATGCGTATGAGTTTCAGCGTTCGTGGATGTCCGCGGCTAGCGCCTGGGCCGATCTCAGCGGCCAGTGGCTGAAAAATCCCCTGAATCCGATGTCGTATAGCAATATGGCGCCGATCATGGCGTCCGGGCTCGATGTCTTCGCCCATGCCTCGGCTTCGCGCGGCAAGCCCGATTTCGGTTTTGCCGAGGTCGAGGTGGACGGCAGGAAGGTCGCCGTCACCGAGGAGATCATCCTCCGCAAGCCTTTCGGCCAGCTCAAGCGCTTTCGCCGCAAGGGTGTGACCGGTCAGCCCAAATTGCTGATCGTAGCCCCTATGTCCGGCCATTATGCGACGCTGCTGCGCGGTACGGTCGAGCGGATGATGGTCGGCCATGACGTCTACATCACCGATTGGCGCGACGCGAAGCTGGTGCCGGTCGAAGAGGGGCGTTTCGATCTCGATGATTATGTCGATTATCTGATCGAGTTTCTCGAGAAGATCGGCCCGGGCACCCACATGCTTGCGGTGTGTCAGCCCTCGGTGCCGGCCTATGCCGCGACTTCGGTCATGTCGGCGGACAAAAATCCGTGCCGCCCCGCGACGCTGACGATGATGGGTGGCCCGGTCGACACGCGAGAGGCGCCGACCGCCGTCAACACAGTCGCGACGCAGCGCCCGCTCGCCTGGTTCGAGCAGAATGTCATCCATATGGTGCCGGTCTTCTACCCGGGTTCGGGCCGAAAGGTGTATCCGGGCTTTCTTCAGCTTTCGGGTTTCATGGCGATGAACCTGGGCAACCATCTCGCCAGCCATTGGGGGATGTTCAAGCATCTGGTCGATGGCGACGAGGAAAGTGCCGATGCGACCAAGGCTTTCTATGACGAGTATCGTTCGGTCTGCGACATGACCGAGGAGTTCTATCTCCAGACGATCGATGCGGTGTTCCAGCGTCATTTGCTGCCCAAGGGCGAGCTGATGCATCGCGGCCGCAAGGTCGATCCGGCGGCGATCACCGATGTCGGTCTGCTCGCGATCGAGGGGGAGCGCGATGATATCTCAGGGCTTGGGCAGACCAAGGCCGCGCTGACTCTGGCGACGGCCTTGCCGGAGGCGAACAAGAAATATCTGATGGCCGAGCGGGTTGGCCATTATGGCATTTTCAACGGCCGCCGCTGGCGGGAGCAGATCGCCCCGGTGGTCGATGCGTGGATCGCGTCGCATGCACGCTAGGGCCACCGCCCTGGTCCCTTTGGTCGCGCTGGCGCTCGCGCTCGGTGCGCCGCTTCCGGCCCAGGCTGTCGATAACGCCGTCGACACACAGGCCGCGATCGGCAAGGCGCAGGAGGCTGCCGCGCGTGAGGATTGCGCAGGCGTGCTGGCCGCGCTCGATCCGCTCGTACCGGGCCTGGCCGAAGGAATTGAGCGCACCCTTGTGCAGCGTATGCGGCTCGTCTGCCTCGGCAGCGTAGGGCGCATGGCCGATCTATCCTCGGTCCAGAATGAACTTGCGAAGGCGATGCCGCGCGACGGATTGGTCCAGGCTTTCGGCGCACTGATCGCAGCCGACGAGAATCGCTTCACCGATGCCGCCGAGCAGATTGCGGTAATTGCCGACACCTCGCCGAAGGCGCTCAACATCCTGACCGGCGCATCGGTGCGCGCCATCTCGATACGCCTTGAAGAAGACCAGGCGCGCGAGGCGCGTGATCGGATGCTGATCGCGCTCGCGCGCGCGGACTGGGAGCCCTCCGACATCCCGGAACTGCGGATCGGCTTTGCCGAGGGCGCGATCGGGGCGTTGATCGACAAAGGTGAAGCGGCGGAGGCCGAAGGGCTTCTGGAGCGTATCGATCAGCCGGAAATGCTGTCGGCGATGGTCGTCGACCGCCATTATGCAAAGCTATGGCCCGCACTCGAAGCCCGGCTCGGTCCGGCGAGCGGAACGTCGATTGATCGCTTCGCGCGCGACAAACTGGCGGTTTACGGCAGTTCGCCGAGTTCGGAAGTGGCGTTGCGCGACGCGGTCAATGCGATGCTGCTGCTGGGCCGCTATCAGGACGTGCTCGATATGAGCAGGGATGTCCCCATCGCCGAGGGCATGAGCCGCGATGCTGTCCGCACCGTTCTCTATCGGGCGCGAGCTCTGGCGGCGTTGCGGAAGAACGATGAGGCCGACGCGCTGCTGGGCGCATTTCAGGCGCTCGATCTGCGCCGGTCCCCGGCCGCGTCGACGGCTCTGGTCAGCTACGCCGAATTTCTTGATGAGATCGGCCGCCCGGCCAAGGCGCTTATCGTCGCGCGGGGAACCCTTACCAAGGCGGGTGGGCTGCTCACCGATCTCGGCAAGCGATGGCTCGATCGTACCGAGGTCTGCTCGCTCGCGGCGCTTGGCCGGACGGCGGAGGCGAACAGCGCGATGGACGCGCTCAAGGCACATGCCGATCAGAACCAACCGGCGGCGATCGAGGCGTTGCTGTGCGCGCGGCGCACTGCCGAGGCATCGCAGATCGCGGTCAAGGCCTTCCA
Organism: Sphingomonas sp. SRS2; assembly: GCF_000971055.1. Lineage (GTDB taxonomy): Bacteria > Pseudomonadota > Alphaproteobacteria > Sphingomonadales > Sphingomonadaceae > Rhizorhabdus. The sequence continues at coordinate 8,083 of NZ_LARW01000053.1, read as the reverse complement.
GGACGATGATATTGCGAGCAATCTTCTGCCGCAGTTTCAGCCGACGGGTTCGCTCTGGGCGCCAACGCCATCACGGCTGCGCGACTTGTGGACCGGTTTCATCGCGCGACCCGAGATCAAGGCGGCGTTCGAGCGCAAGGGCCGCATATTGCCGCGAAGCTTCTGGCCCGGATCGGCCCCACGCAATATTCCGCGCCAGCCGGGCAGCGGAGCATCCCTCACCTGATGGTGTTGCGGGGAAGACCGGTGCTGACGGCGCAGATCGAAACCTGGCCGGTGGCGGGCAGCTTCGTCATCGCCCGGGGCGCCAAGACCGATGTCGACGTCGTTACGGTAACGATAAACGATGGCTTGCACAGTGGGCGCGGCGAAGCGACCGCGATCTACTATCATGGCGAAAGCGCGCAGACGGTGCTGGCGCAGGTGCAGGCGATGGCGGGCGAGGTCGCGCGCGGTATCGAGCGCGCCGATCTTCTTCGGCGGATGCCGCGCGGCGCTGCGCGTAATGCGATCGACTGCGCTTTGTGGGATCTCGAAGCAAAGCGCGAAACGCGTCCGGTCTGGTCGCTCGCGGGCCTCTCGCCCCTGAAGCCGTTGCAGTCCGCCTTCACGATATCGCTCGGCCCGCCCGAACGGATGGAACAGGACGCGCTTAAGGCCGCGGCGCTTTACCCGTTGCTCAAACTCAAGCTGGCGGGGGAGGGCGATGTCGAACGGGTCGCGGCAGTGCGCCGCGGGGCTCCCGACGCCCGGCTGATCGTCGACGCCAATGAGAGCTGGACTGGCCGCGATGTCGCCCGCGAGGCTGCGGCGCTGCTTCCCTATGGGGTCGAGTTGATCGAACAGCCCGTCCGCGCGGGTGAGGACCATCTGCTCGACGGCGTCGTCTCGCCGATTCCGCTGTGCGCCGACGAAAGCTGCCAGGATCGGGCGGATCTGCCGAAATGTAGCGGCCGCTACAACGCGATCAACATCAAGCTCGACAAGGCCGGTGGTCTGACCGAGGGCCTGGCGCTTGCCGCGGCTGCGCGCGCGGCGGGCCTGGAGATCATGGTCGGCTGCATGTTATCGACTTCGCTGGGTATCGCGCCCGCGATATTGGTAGGGCAGGGCGCCCGCTGGGTCGATATCGATGGCCCGCTGCTGCTCGGCGAGGATCGCCCTGATCCCGTGTGCTTCGAGCGCGGCGTGGCTCATCCCGCGCTTCCCGCTCTGTGGGGCTGATCCCATATTGCGCGTGACTGAGGCGGGCTGATAAGGTTCCACATCACGGAGCGGTTTTGGATCTCCGAGCCTGGCTCGCGGAACGAACGCGGCCATCACAAGTTGCCATACCAGCGCATTTGACGGGGGCGGCATGACATCGGACGACATATTTGATGATGGGAATGAGGGAATGACACGGCGTACCGTGCTGGCCGCCGGCGCGGCGACTGCGGCCAGCGTGGCTGCGGCCCCCGCAATTGGTTCGCCCGCTGTCGAACAGGCCGCGGGCGCGCCGCTGATGCCGGTCAGGCTCAAGGTCAATGGCAAGGATCGCGACCTGTCGGTCGATCCGCGTACCACGCTGCTCGACGCCCTCCGCGAGCATCTGCACCTGACCGGGACCAAGAAGGGCTGCGATCATGGCCAGTGCGGCGCGTGCACGGTGATCGTCGAGGGGCGGCGGATCAACAGCTGCCTGACCCTCGCGGTGATGCATGAGGGCGATGCGGTGACGACCATCGAAGGACTCGGGACGCCCGAGGACCTTCATCCGATGCAGAAGGCCTTTGTAGTCCATGACGGCTATCAGTGCGGCTATTGCACGCCAGGCCAGATCTGCTCGGCGGTGGCCGTTCTCGAGGAGATCGAGGCCGGGGTACCGAGCCACGCGAGCGCCGACCTGATGGACGTGAGCTTTTCCGACGCCGAAGTGCGCGAGCGGATGAGCGGCAATATCTGCCGCTGCGCCGCCTATCCAAATATCGTCGCGGCGATCCGCGACGTCGCGGGGAAGGACCGCGCATGAAGCCCTTCACCTATCAGCGCGCAGCCGATCCGGTCAGCGCGGCGCGAGCCGCCGCGGAACATCCCGGCGCGCGCTTCATCGCGGGCGGCACCAACCTGCTCGACCTCATGAAGGTGCAGGTGGAAACGCCCACCCACCTGATCGACGTCAACCATCTGGGGCTCGACCGGATCGAGAAGACCGATCAGGGCGGCTTGAGGATCGGCGCGCTGGTCCGCAACACCGATCTGGCGGCGGACAAGCGGGTGCGGCGGGACTATGCGGTGCTGTCGCGCGCGCTGGTAGCCGGCGCGTCGGGCCAGCTGCGCAACAAGGCGACGACCGCGGGAAACCTGCTGCAACGCACCCGCTGTCCTTATTTCTACGACATCAGCAAACCCTGCAACAAGCGCAAGCCGGGATCGGGCTGCGCGGCGCTGACGGGCGTCAACCGCGGCCTCGCGATCATCGGCGTCAGCGATCAGTGCATAGCGACCAACCCGTCCGACATGGCGGTGGCAATGCGTGTGCTGGACGCGGTGGTGGAGACCGTCAGCCCCGATGGCGCCACGCGCGCGATCCCTATCGCCGATTTTCATCGCCTGCCTGGTAATACCCCGCATATCGAAACGGCTCTGAAGCTGGGCGAACTGATCACAGGCGTCACGCTTCCCGCCCCACTGGGCGGAACTCATGTTTACCGCAAGGTACGCGACCGCGCCTCTTATGCCTTCGCGCTGGTATCGGTGGCGGCGGTGGTCGGGCCGCAGGGGCAGCGCTTCGCCTTTGGCGGCGTCGCCCACAAACCCTGGCGGGTGGAGGCTGCCGAGCGGCTTCAGGGAGCGGAGGCGGTGGCCGCATCGGTGACGCTCGGCGCGAAGACGACCGAGCAGAACGCGTTCAAGCTCCCGCTGCTGCGGCAGACGCTCGGTGCGGTGCTGGCGGAGGTGAAAGCATGAACATGAAGTTCGACACGCCTGCCGGCGATAACGTGATCGACCGTCAGCATGTGGTTGGCCATCCGGTCGACCGGATCGATGGTCCGCTAAAGGTCTGCGGCCTTGCCCCCTATGCCTATGAGCAGAATGAGGCTGCGCCCAATGCTGCTTATGGCTGGATCGTCGGTTCGGCGATCGCTACTGGCCGGATACGCTCAATAGACACACGCGATGCGGAGGCCGCTGCCGGCGTATTGGCGGTCGTGACGGGCGCGAATGCCGGCCCGCTCAAGACGTCGGGTTCGAACACGGCGGCGCTGCTCGCAAGTTCGAAGATCGAGCATTATGATCAGGCGGTCGCACTGGTCGTCGCTGAAACGCTCGAACAGGCGCGCGACGCCGCCAGACTGGTCCATATTGATTATGCGCCTGCCCGGGGACGGTACGACCTTGCCGCGGAGCGCGAGCATGCCCGCGCAGCGCCACGGGGCTTCGGAGGTCCCTCCGCCACCAGCGCAGGCGATTTCGACACAGCCTTTGCCACGGCAGCGGTCAAGCTGGACGAGGTCTATACCACGCCCGACCAGAGCCACATGATGATGGAGCCGCATGCCTCGATCGCGGCATGGGAGGGCGATCAGCTGACCCTGTGGACCGCCAACCAGATGATCGCCGGCAGCGTGAAGGACATGGCGACCACCCTCGGTATCCCTGCGGAAAAGGTTCGGCTGATATCACCCTATATTGGTGGTGGGTTCGGTGCGAAGCTGTGGATACGCGCCGACGCCGTCCTTGCGGCGTTAGCGGCGCGCAAGATCGGCCGGCCGGTCAAGGTCGCGATCGCCCGGCCGCAAATCGCGAACAACACGGTCCATCGTCCGGCGACGATACAGCGCATCCGCATCGGCGCCGACAAGAACGGCGTGATCGACGCGATTGCGCATGAAAGCTGGTCGGGCGATCTTCCTGGGGGCGGTCCGGAGTCGGCGGCGCAGCAGACCAGGCTGCTCTATCGCGGTGAGAACCGCATGACCGCGCATTATCTCGCGGAACTCGATCTGCCCGAGGGCAATGCGATGCGCGCTCCGGGCGAGGCGGTCGGGCTGCTCGCACTCGAAATCGCGATGGACGAGCTGGCCGAGAAATTGAGCCTCGATCCTGTCGAGCTGCGTATCCGCAACGATGTTCAATATGATCCCGAAAAGGGGCCGAGCCGCCCCTTCTCCAGTCGAAAATTCGTCGAATGCCTTCGCGTCGGCGCCGAGCGTTTTCACTGGTCGCGGCGCAACCCGAAGCCGGGTCAGGTGCGCGACGGACGCTGGCTGATCGGCACGGGCATGGCGTCGGCATTCCGCAACAATCTGGTCCAGGCGTCGGCGGCTCGCGCCATCGCGGATGCCGACGGCGTCATTACCATCGAAACCGACATGACCGACATCGGCACCGGCAGCTATACCGTCATCGCCCAGACTGCCGCCGAGGTGATGAGCGTACCGCTGGACAAGGTCCGCGTACGTCTGGGCGATAGCCTTTATCCGGTGTCGGCAGGGTCAGGCGGGCAGTGGGGGGCCAACAGCTCCACCTCCGGCGTCTACGCCGCCTGTATGGCGCTGCGGAGCGCTCTGGCCCAGAAGGCGGGCTTCAACACGGCGGACGCCGAGTTCGCGGATGGCTATGTGGTCAGTGGCAACCGGCGGGTGCGGATCGGCGAGGCGGCGGGCGCGGATGGCGTCACTGTCGATGGCAAGATGGACTTCGGCGATCTGACCAAGAAATATGCACAGGCTACGTTCGGCGCGCATTTCTGTGAAGTCGGCGTGGATGCGATGACGGGCGAGGTACGCATTCGCCGGCAGTCCGGCGCCTTCGCCGCGGGCCGCATCCTCAATCCGAAGTCGGCGCGCAGCCAGGTGATCGGCGCGATGACGATGGGCGTCGGTGCGGCGCTGATGGAGGAGCTGATCGTCGACAAGCGCTTCGGCTATTTCGCGACCCGCGATCTCGCCGAATATCATGTGCCGGTCCACGCTGACATTCCCGATCAGGACGTGTTCTTCGTCGATGAGCTCGACGACAAGAGCTCGCCAATGAAGGCGAAGGGCGTCGGCGAGCTCGGTATCTGCGGCGCCGGTGCGGCGGTCGCCAATGCGATCTACAACGCCACCGGTATTCGCCTGCGAGATTATCCGATGACGGTAGACAAGCTGATCGACAAGCTTCCCCGGGTTTAGGCGACAGGCCGTTTGCGCTGAAGCCCGGACCGCTTGCAGTGGGCGACGAGATCCCCGTGCTGGTTGTAGGCGCGGTGCAGGAAGGTGACGATTCCTTGGTCCGGTCGCGACTTCGATTCGCGCAATTCGACCACCTCGGTTTCGACCCGGACCGTATCGCCATGGAACAGCGGCTTGGGAAAGCGCACCTCATCCCAGCCGAGATTGGCGACCGCGGTGCCGAGCGTGGTGTCGCCGACCGAGATGCCGACCATCAGGCCCAGCGTGAAGCAACTATTGACGATGCGCTGGCCGAACTCAGTCTGCGTCCGGCAATATTCCTCGTCGAGATGGAGCAGCGCCGGATTATGCGTCATGGAGGTGAACAGCACATTGTCTGTCTCCGTGACCGTCCGCGAGATGGGGTGCTTGAACAGCTGACCTACTTCGAGTTCGTCGAACCAGACTCCGGGCATGACGGAGAGACCTTTCCTCATGACGTGGCGGCGATCGATGCCGCCGGGATCAAGCGCGCTCTTAGGCCCGCCAGATGCTGTTGAAAATAGTCGGGAGCGCCCTCAGCCGACCTGCACGCCAAACAGGTCGTGATCGTCGGCGTCCTCGATCTCGACCCGGATGATGTCTCCGGGCGACAGGTTATCGGCATCGCGCAGATGGACTTCGCCGTCGATCTCAGGGGCATCGGCCTTGGAGCGGCCGGTCGCGCCGCCTTCACCGTCCGCAACATCGATGATCACGTCGAGCGTGCGGCCGATCTTCGCCTGGAGCTTCGCGGCGGAGATCGCGGCGGTCTTCTCCATTATGCGGGCGTAGCGCTCTTCCTTGACCTCCTCGGGGACTGGGTCGGGCAGGTCATTGGCCGCTGCGCCCGCGACGGGTTCGAAGCGGAAGGCGCCGACCCGGTCGAGTTGCGCTTCATCGAGCCAGTCGAGCAGATATTGGAAATCTTCCTCGGTCTCGCCGGGGAAACCGACGACGAAGGACGAGCGCACCGCGATGTCGGGGCAAATGGCGCGCCAGCCGGCAAGCCGTTCGAGCACCTTGGCGTCATTCGCCGGGCGTTTCATCGCCTTCAGTACGCGCGGAGATGCGTGCTGGAACGGAATATCCAGATAAGGCGTGATCAACCCTTCCGCCATGAGCGGGATGACCTGATCCACATGCGGATAGGGATAGACATAATGGAGCCGCACCCAGGCGCCGAGCTTGCCTAGTTCGCGGGCGAGATCGGTCATGTGCGCGCGCACCTCACCGCCGCCCTTCAACGGGAAGCTCTTATGCTTGAGATCGAGGCCGTAGGCGGATGTATCCTGACTGATGACCAGCAGCTCCCGCGTGCCCGCCGCGACCAGCTTCTCGGCCTCGCGCAGGATCGCGTCGGGTCGCCGGCTGACCAGATCGCCCCGGATCGATGGGATGATGCAGAAGCTGCAGCGGTGATTGCAGCCCTCTGAGATCTTCAGATAGCTATAGTGCCGCGGGGTAAGCTTCAGCCCGGCTTCCGGCACCAGATCGATATAAGGCGACGGGGACACCGGCGCCGCTTCGTGCACCGCGCCGACGACATCGTCATATTGATGCGCGCCGGTGATCGCGAGGACGTTCGGGAAGCGGGCGCGGATTCTATCGGCCTCGTCGCCCATGCAGCCCGTGACGATGACGCGCCCGTTCTCCGCGATCGCCTCGCCGATCGCCTCGAGGCTCTCCTCCTTGGCGCTGTCGAGGAAGCCGCAGGTGTTGACCAGCACGACATCCGCCCCTGCATAATCGGGTGACAGGCCATAGCCATCCGACCGCAGCTTGGTGAGTATGCGCTCGCTGTCGACCAGATTCTTGGGACAGCCGAGCGAGACCATGCCGATCTTCGGCGGGGAGGGGAGTTCAATTGCCATGGAGCGCGGGCACATAAGCGCTTTCGGCGTAAATTGCGAGGGGTCGCCTGCGGCTAGCTGCGCGAGGGCAGCATGCTCAGCGGATCGACCGGCTTGCGGCCGTTGCGGATCTCGAAATGCAGCTGCGGTTCGGCATTATAGGGGCTGCTCCCGCTTTTCGCGATCGTCTGCCCGCGCACGACCTTTTGGCCGCGCGTCACGGTGATGCTGTCGGCATAGCCATAAGCGCTCAGCCAGCCATCGCCGTGCCGCAACAGGATCAGCGTGCCATAGGCCGGAATATCCTGCCCCACATAAGCGACTACGCCATCGGCGGCGGCGGTGATCGAGGTACCGCGCGGCGTGCCGATGTTGACGCCGTCATTCTGCTGACCGCTGGCATGGCGGCCGAAACGGCGCAGGATCGGGCCGCGCACCGGCCAGTCGAAACGTCCGGCGAAACGCGGCGGTTCGGCGACGGTTACGGTGGGGGAGACGACCTTCGGCGTTACGACCGGCGGCTTTGGGCTTCCGCGAGTCGCAAGCGCGGGCTCGGAGCCGGTGATGAGGTCCTCGATGTCGAGCCGGAAGGCGGCCTCGCGCTGATCGGAGGTCATGTTCGCAACCTCGCGCTGGCTCGGCAGGATCAGCCGCTGGCCCTCGCGCAGGACATAGGGTTCCGCCAGCTCGTTGAGCTGCGCGATCCGGCCCCATTCGACCCCGTAGGCGCGCGAGATGGCGATGCCGGTCTCGCCCTTGCCGACGCGGTGATAGCGGCCGCCGGGAATCTTCAGCCTCTGGCCGACGATGATCTTGAATGGCGCGTCAATATGGTTGGCCCGCGCGATCGTCTCGGAACCCGCGCCGGTCTTGTTGGAGATCGCGCGCAGCGTGTCGCCCGACTTCACCACATAGGTCGATGCAGCCACCTCGGCCGCCGAGGGAGTGACCGTTCTGACCTGCCAGGCGGGTGGCGGCGATATCGGGACATTCTCCGAAACCGGCGGCGGCGGCGGGCCCGGCGCGATGACGGGTTGTTCGACGGCCCGGGGG
>NZ_LARW01000052.1 GCF_000971055.1 Sphingomonas sp. SRS2 | reverse complement strand
GAGCAACGCTACAGGGGAAAACGCGAACTCGAACGCAAATAAACTCAACGCAAACTACGGATCCCGGCGCGTCCGGCTCGCATAACGGCCGACGAAAACGCCCCCGACCGCGATCAGGAACACGACAAGCGCACTGGGTTGCGGAACGTTCCGCAGCCATGCCTGCAGCGGCCCAAGCTGAGCCCAGGCGGGGGAGGCGATCACGAGGGTGGCAAACAGCGCAATAACCCCCCGGAATGCGGTACTCACCATCGGATCAAACCTCCCCCAACCCTAGCCCCTGCGCGCCCGAAGCAACGGGTTCGCCAAATATCCATGCGAGAAGCGTGCCAGTTTGGAAAACTGCCGATTTTGGGTGGTTTTGGACGACGCCGCCCTTTGAGAAAGCCGGGCTGTGTAAGGAATCCCGACGATCGTTCGCCATGCCGGGGGGGGGGCAAAAAACAAAACCGCGACGAAGCCGGGGCTCCGTCGCGGTCTTATAGTCCACCCTCGCGGGCGAAAGGCGGATAGATCAGACGCCGAGTTCGGCGGTGTCGATCTTTACGCCCGGGCCCATCGTCGAGCTGACGGCGGCCTTCTGGAGATATTTGCCCTTGGCGCCGGTCGGCCGTGCCTTGACGATCGCGTCGACGAAAGCATCGAAATTGGCGCGGAGGTCGGCTTCGGGGAAGCTGGCCTTGCCGATACCCGAATGGATGATGCCGGCCTTCTCGACGCGGAACTCGACCTGGCCGCCCTTGGCCGCCTTGATGGCTTCGGCGACGTTCATCGTGACGGTGCCGAGCTTGGGGTTCGGCATCAGGCCCTTCGGACCCAGGATCTTACCCAGGCGGCCGACGAGGCCCATCATGTCCGGGGTCGCGATGCAGCGGTCGAAATCGACCGTGCCGCCCTGGATCGTCTCGAGCAGGTCTTCGGCGCCGACGACTTCGGCACCCGCCGCGAGGGCTTCTTCAGCCTTGGCGCCGCGCGCGAACACGCCGACGCGGACGTCCTTGCCGGTGCCCTTGGGCAGCGTCACGACACCACGGACCATCTGGTCGGCATGGCGCGGATCGACGCCCAGGTTCAGCGCGACTTCGATGGTCTCGTCGAACTTGGAGGTGGCGTTCGCCTTGGCGAGCTTGATCGCCGCATCGACGTCGTACAGCTTGTTGGCGTCGACCGAACCGGCCTGATTCTTCTGCTTCTTGCTGAGCTTGGCCATGTCTTAGCCCTCCACCACTTCGAGGCCCATCGCGCGGGCGCTGCCTTCGATGATGCGGGTCGCCGCTTCGATATCGTTGGCGTTCAGGTCCTTCATCTTCGTCTCGGCGATCTGCGCGAGCTGCGAGCGCTTGATCTTTGCCGCGACGACCTTGCCCGGCTCCTTCGAGCCCGACTTCAGGTTGGCCGCCTTCTTGATCAGATAGCTGGCCGGCGGCGTCTTGGTGACGAAGCTGAACGAGCGATCGGCATAGACGGTGATGACGGTCGGAAGCGGCGTGCCGACTTCCTGATCACCGGTCTGCGCGTTGAACGCCTTGCAGAAGTCCATGATGTTGACGCCGCGCTGACCGAGCGCGGGACCGATCGGCGGCGAAGGATTCGCCTTTCCAGCGGGCACCTGGAGCTTGATATAGCCCGTGATCTTCTTTGCCATGTTTCTCACTCTGTAGTTGGCCGGTCCGCAAGCGGTCCGGCCGGTTCAAGTTTAGCGGTCCATGCGAAGGCCAGAGACCTTCTCCCGCACTGGGCGGCGCCTGAAAGACGCCAATTCCGGTTCTAACCGGAAATGCTTACTTAACGCGTTCGACCTGCTCGAATTCGAGCTCGACCGGGGTCGCGCGGCCGAAGATCGACACCGACACCTTGACGCGGCTGCGATCGAAATCGAGCTCCTCGACGACGCCGTTGAAGCTGGCGAAGGGGCCGTCGAGCACCTTGACCGCATCGCCGATCTCGTAATCGACCTTGAGCTTCGCCTTGGGGGCGGCCGCTGCGGCCTCCTCCTTGGTGTTCAGGATGCGCGCGGCTTCCGCCTCGCTGATCGGCTGGGGCTTGCCCATCGAACCGAGAAAGCCCGTCACCTTCGGCGTGTTCTTCACCAGGTGATAGACGTCGTCGTTCATGCTGAGCTTCGCCAGCACATAGCCGGGGAAGAACTTGCGATCCGAAGTGATCTTCTTGCCGCGGCGGACCTCGGTGATCTTCTCGGTCGGCACTTCCACCGATTCGACAAGCTGCTCGAGCCCCATACGCGCGGCGTCAGCCAGGATCTGCTCCCGGACCTTGTTCTCGAAGCCCGAATAGGCGTGAATGATGTACCAGCGCGCCATGAACGCCTAATTCTCCGTATTAGCCCAGCAGCGACAGCAGGAACTTCACGATCGCCGCGAAGGCCTGGTCGAGACCGAAGAAGAACAGGCCCAGCAGCAGCGTCATGATTCCCACCATGATGGTGGTCGTCACGGTCTCCTTGCGGGTCGGCCAGACGACTTTCGCCGTCTCTGCCTTGACCTGCCGGATGAACTCGCCGGGTGAAGTCTTCGCCACGTCCTCGCCTACCACCAATTTGACGGGCGATTGCCCATCAAAGCTTCCAAAATAACGACACGAGGCCTCAGTCCGCTTTTCAGCCTTGCGGCCGCGGACCTTGACCTCGTTTTCTCGACCCCGTCGGCCTTACCCAACTACCATCAGAAAATGGCAGGAGTGGAGGGACTCGAACCCACGGCCCTCGGTTTTGGAGACCGATGCTCTACCAACTGAGCTACACTCCTCCGGGTCCGAGAGAGCGGGCACATAGCGGGGGGTGCGTGGGAGCGCAAGGGGCTGGAAGGCCAAAGCTTCGTCGCCACGGCGGAGGCCGCGGCCGCCATCGGTGGAATTGCCACCGTTCGGCTGGAACCCGGGCCGGCTCCACCTCCGCTGTGGCGGCGCGCTCAGGGCAGATAGACGATCCCGCCGCCGTCGATGTCCCAATAGGCGCCGCCCGCGCCGTTGGTGCGGAAGGCGATCGGCACGGTGATGCGGTGGCCGCACGGCTCGAAGGTCCATAGCTCGCGCCACGAGCCCTTGAGGCGGATGCCATAGACGTCCGGCCCCAGATCGGCGCTGCGATCGACGACCTTGACGTCGGTCGCGGTCATATCCTTCGGCGCGCATTTGGGATCGGCGCGGCGAAGCTTGTCGACGGCATGGCCGACCGTGGCGCGGAGCCCCTCGCGGGCGAGGGTGGGCCAGGCGAGGCTTTCGCCCTGACCGGAGAAGATGCCCTGCAGGGTCACGCCGTCGGCCATGCGGAACAGCAAGATGCGGATCGGGGCGGCAGGCGGACAGTCTTCGAGCTTTACCGACGTCACCCAGCCATTCTCGATCTGGCCGCTGGCGATCGTCGCCGTGACCATGCCGTCGAGGGTGACGGGCGAAAGCGCGCCGATGACGAGCTTCGCCGGTACGCATCGCCCACGCTGGCGCGCGTCGGCCGTGACAGCGGCGCCCACCGCACGGGCGAGCGCTTCGCCATCGGGCAGGGGCTTGCGGTTGATCTCTTCGATATCGCGCTGGAACTGCGCGGGATCGCCGAGCGGATCGAGCGTTGCGGCGGTGGCCGCGCCCGCCACGGACAGTGCGATCATCGCACAGGCCGCCAACCGCATCCTGCGGCTCTTCAGGCTGCCCTCAAGCCGCGATGTCGTAGCCCTGGATCTCACCCGACAGATAGAGGTTGCGGGCCTTGGCGCGGCTCAGCTTGCCCGAACTGGTCTTCGGCAGGGTGCGCGGCGGCACCAGTTCGACAACGCAATGCATGCCGGTGATCGCGCGGACCTTGTCGCGAATCTGGTCGCGCAGGCGGGCGCGCTCCGCGGGGTCCGAGGTGCGGCACTGAACCAGCACCGCGGGGGTTTCCTCGCCGCCCGGGGTGGTGATCGCGAAGGCGGCGATGTCGCCTGCCTTGAAGCCCGGCAGCTGCTCGACCGCCCACTCGATATCCTGTGGCCAGTGATTCTTGCCGTTGATGATGATCATGTCCTTGGCGCGGCCGACGATGAAGATATAGCCGTTCGAAATATAGGCCATGTCGCCGGTGTCGAGCCAGCCGTCGGCCATGCAGGCGTCGGTCGCCTCCTGATCGCGGAAATAACCGGTCATGATCGACGGGCCCTTGGCCCACAGCTTGCCGATCATCTTTTCGGGCAGCACCGATCCATCGTCGTCGCGGATCTCGACCGCCATGTCGCGCACCGGCTTTCCGCAGTTGACGATCGCGCGGAAGCGGCGCGGGCGGTCCTGATTGTGGTCGCCGCCCGAGAGCTGGGTCTCTTCGACCAGTTCGACGACGATGCCTTCGCCCGGGGGCATGATCGAGACCGCCAGCGTCGCCTCGGCCAGGCCGTAACTTGGCAGGAAGGCCCCGGCGCTGAAGCCCGCCTCGGCAAAGGCGTCGACGAAGGCCTGCATCACATCGGGGCGGATCATGTCGGCGCCGTTGCCGGCCAGCCGCCAGCGCGACAGGTCGAAACGGTCCGACGCCTTGGTCTGGCTCGACATGCGGCGCGCGCAGATGTCGTAGCCGAAGGTCGGCGAGTAGCTGATCGAGGTGCCCTCGTTGCGGCTGATCATGTCGAGCCAGGCGAGCGGACGGCGCGCGAAATCCTCGGTCTTGAGATAGTCGGTCGAGACCTGATTGGCGATCGGCGACAGGAAGCAGCCGACCAGACCCATGTCATGATACCAGGGCAACCAGCTGATGCAGCGGTCCTGCGGCTCGAGCAGCATGCCATGCGAATGCGCGGCGAGATTGTTGAGCAGCGCGCGATGGGTGACGGCGACGCCGTGCGGGAAGCGGGTCGAGCCGCTCGAATATTGCAGATAGGCGATATCGTCGGGCGACGCCTGCGGCAGAATCGCCTCGACCGCGTCGCGCGTCTCGAATGCCTCATAGCTCAGCCCCTGTACCCCGCGCTGCTGCGCGGCGGCGGCGGCCATCTCTTCCAGCTCGGCCGGATAGAGGAACATCGTCGGGTCCGAACTCGAAAGCTGGACGCTGAGCTGTTCGATATAGCTGTCCTTGCCGCCGAACGAGGTCGGCAGCGGCAGCGGCACCGGCCATGCGCCGGCATAGATCGCGCCGAAGAACAGTGCGGCGAAATGCGTGCCGGTCTCGGCGACCAGCGCGATGCGGTCGCCGGGCTTGATCCCGGCCGCAATCAGCCGCCCGGCATTGGCCAGGCCATCGGCGCGCAGCTGGGCATAGCTGTAGGGCTGGACGAGGATTCCGCGCGCATCATGGAAATTGAGGCCGCGGACGCCGGTAGCGGCATAGTCCAGAGCGGCGCCCAAGGTCGCGAAATCGGCGAAACGGCGCGGCAGCGCATCCACTGTCGGCGTCGGCACCAATGCCATTATACTGTCATTCCTCTGCAATCCCGAAGCGCCATCTACCCGGTCCAGCATCACCGCGACTCCCCTTGGGGTTGCCGCCGGCCGCCGGGCAGCCTTGCCATAATCCTGAAGCATTCGCGCAAGCCCGCGTTCAAAATCCGGCCCGACTGTGGCACAATCATGGCGCATGCCCCGATCCGCCCCCAGAACCCCGAAGCCCTATGACGATGCGGCGCTCGAACGCGCCGCGCTCGACTATGCGGCGCGCTACGCCACCACCAGGGCGAAACTGGCTGCTTTCCTGCGCCGCAAGGTGCGCGAGCGTGGCTGGGCGGGGGAGGGCGAGGCCCCGGTTGAGGCGCTGGTCGAGCGGTTCAGCCAGCACGGCTATGTCGATGACCGCGCCTTCGCCAGCGCACGCGCGGAGTCTCTGCTGCGCCGCGGCTATGGCGCGCGCCGGATCGGCACGGCGCTGCGCGCCGCCGGGATCGGTGACGATGTCGCCGGCGAGCTGCGCGAGCGGATCGGCGAGGGGGCGGAGGACGCGGCGACCGGCTATGCGCGGCGCAAGCGAATCGGGCCCTTTTCGGGCCGCACCCCGGATATGGCGGAAAAGCGACGCTGGATCGCCGCCATGGCGCGCGCCGGACATCCGATGGATATCATCCTGCGCGTGCTGGGCGCGGATCCCGGGGAAGAAGCATATTGATCAGCGCGGCATAACCGGCGATGGCGTCAAGCCGGAATCGGAATAGCTTCGTTTCAGTGGCGCTATATGTTAACAGGCTGTGCAAGCAGCGGGTGTCTCGACGATGAATGAAAAGTCTGTTGCGTCTGTAACGTTGCGCGACGTCAGCCTGGACAGTGATCAGGAACGCTTGTCGATGTCTACAGGCGAACCCGCCGAGACCGTCGTGGGGGCGGTCAAATGGTTTGATGCCACCCGGGGGTTCGGCTTCATCTCCACTGACGGCGACAAGGGCGACGTGCTCGTCCATTTTTCCGTGCTGCGCGATCATGGCCGCCGTACGCTGCCCGAAGGCGCGCGCATCGCCTGTGAAGTGGTGGCGCGCGACCGCGGGCTTCAGGCGCGCCGCATCCTCGCCATCGACCTGTCGACCGCGACCGGCCCCGATCCCGACCTGATCGCCAAGCGGAACGCCGACCGGGTTGATCCCGTCGATCTGATCGACAACGCGGGCGAGGCCGAGGTGGTGATCGTCAAGTGGTTCAACCGGCTGAAAGGCTATGGCTTTCTGGTCCGCGAAGGCGATACCCAGGACATCTTCATTCATATGGAAACCGTGCGCCGCGCCGGCTTTGCCGATCTCGTGCCCGAAACACGGATGAAGGCGCGCATCGCCGATGGCCGCAAGGGCCCGCTCGCGGTGGAACTGATCGCCGACTGACCATGATGCGCGCCGTACGACTGCTGGGAGTCATCGCCCTTGCGTCGCTCGCTGTCGCCGGTTGCGGGCCGACCGCGGCGCGCCCAACCCAGAGCGCCGAGCAGGACGGCGTCCGGCTTGTCCCGTTGGAAGTGCGCACCGCGAAGGGCGTCGTCCGTTACAAGGTCGAGGTGGCGGCCACTGCGCAGGAGCAGTCGCGCGGGCTGATGTACCGCACCAGCCTCCCCGACCATGGTGGGATGATCTTTCCGATGACGCCGCCGCGTCCGGCGAGCTTCTGGATGAAAAACACCTACATCCCGCTCGATCTCATCTTCATCCGCCCCGATGGCACGATCGCCCGGATCGCGGCGAACGCTGTCCCCGAGAAGCTCGATCCGATCGAATCGGGGGAGCCGGTGGCGGCGGTGCTGGAGATCATCGGCGGCGGCGCGGCAGCCGCAGGCATCGCCGAGGGCGATATGGTCAGCTGGCCGAAATAAGGCTTGTCCCGTCATCCCAGCTCTCGCTGGGATGACGATGGGGAGAGTGGCCCTAAACGGTTGCTGTGATAGCGGGCACCCGCTAAGCGGGGTTCCATGCTCAAGAAGATCTTCACTTGGTGGGACGGCGCCACGATCGGCACGCTCCTGTTCAGCAAGTTCAATGGCAGCCGCGTGGGCGAGGATTCGCTCGGCAATGTCTATTTCGAGGGTGGCAAGGCGACCGACGGGCGCAAGCGCCGCTGGGTCATCTATTCGGGCGCGAACGACGCCAGCCGCGTGCCGCCCGAATGGCATGGCTGGCTGCACAACAGCACCGACATGACCCCTGATCAGCTGCCCCAGCCGCGCAGCTGGCAGAAGATGCCCTTGCCCAATCTTACCGGAACCGAAGCGGCCTATCGGCCGTCTGGCGCGTTGGAGAAAGGCGGCGTCCGCGCCGCTGCTACCGGCGATTATGAGGCATGGAGCCCGATCTGAATCATGAAGTCGCTATTTCGTGAGAATATCGGTGAGGCGCTGGTCGGCCTGTTCGTGGTCGTCTTCGCCGCGTGGTTCGTCTGGTTCTCCTGGACCAAGACCGGCGGCGGCACGAAGGAAGGCGCGATCCACGTCACCGCACTCTTCCCCAACTCGACCGGCATCAATGTCGGCAGCGAGGTCCGCGTCGCGGGCATGAAGGTCGGCACCGTGAGCGACCAGGCGCTCGACCCGCAGAGCTTTCAGGTCAAAGCGACGCTGGCGCTCGATCCGGCGGTCAAGCTGCCCGCCGACAGCAGCGCCGCGATCACCTCCGAAGGATTTCTCGGCGCGACCTTCGTCTCGCTGATCCCGGGCGGCGAAACCGTCGCGCTCAAGGATGGCGACACGATCGCCGATACCCAGGGCGCGATGGATCTGATGAGCATGGTCGGCCAGTTCATCAACAAGTCGGGCGATAGCAAGGCGCCGGCCGAAGAAGCGCCTAAGCCGTGAACCGGATACTGCTGGGCGCGGTCGCGCTCGGCGGCCTTGCCGGTGTTGTCGCGTGGCAGGCCTCGAGCCAGCAGCAGCCCGCAATCGAGGCGATCCCCTCCGACGAGCAGGCCGTGGCGACAGCGCTTGCACCCGCCGGCGAGAACGAGAGCGGCAACAGCGCGGCCCCGGCGGCCCCAAAGGCGGTTGCCGAGAAGATTCCCGACAAGCCGCTGGTCAGCGAAGGGACGCCGCTGGGCCAGCGCGTCGCGGTGCTGGGCCTGCTCAACAAGCGCAATGGCGAATCGCGCGACCTCACGCTGCGTCCCGGTCAGGCGATCCGCGTCGGCGATGTCGTCATCCGGCTGCGCGCCTGCGAGACGACGGCCCCCTGGGAGGACCAGAAGCTGACCGGCGCCTTCGTCCAGACCGATGTGCGGAGCCGCGACGGCAGCTGGCGGCGGGTCTTCTCAGGCTGGCTGTACAAGGAATCGCCGTCGCTCAACGCGGTCGAGGATCCGGTCTACGATGTCTGGCCCAAGAGCTGCACGATGGTGCATCCTGATATCGGTCCCGACACGGTCCGCCTCTCGGGATCGGTCGCGCCGCCATCGGGCGACAAGGCGTCGAGCGCGAAGAAATCGGGCGAGGACCAGCCCGCGGCCCGGCCCATCGCGCCGCCCGCCACGCCCAGCGCCGAATCCAACAGCGCGACATAATCGTCGCGGGTCACTTCGATCGCGCCGAGCGACTGGAGATGATCAGTGATGAACTGGCAATCGAGCAGGTGGAAGCCGCCTGCCTTCAGCCGCGCGACCAGCCAGGCGAGCGCGACCTTCGACGCGTTGCTCTCGCGGCTGAACATGCTCTCGCCGAAGAATGCTCCGCCGAGACGGACGCCATATAGCCCGCCGACCAGCCGACCATCGAGCCAGGTCTCGATCGAATGGGCGTGGCCGCGCCGGTGGAGATCTGCATAGGCGATTTCGATTGCGGGATTGATCCAGGTGTCGGGACGGTCGCTTGTGCTCGCCGCGCATTCGGCGACGACCTCGGGAAAGGCCTTGTCGGCCGTCACGGTGAAACGATCCGAACGGATCGTTTTTGCAAGCGAGCGCGAAAGGCGGAAGCGGTTGAGCGGCAATACGCCCCGCTTCTTGGGCTCGACCCAATAGACGTCATCCGCCGCGCGGCTGTCCGCCATCGGGAACACCCCGATGGAATAGGCTCTCAGCAACAGGTCCGGATCAATCGCCTTCACCGCTTCACCTCTTGGGGAGAAATATACGCGATCCGCGCAAAATCGGAAGAGTGCGATACTGCGCAGTCTGCGAGCGCGGCCGGCTGTCCATGCGACATCCTCGACTGCATGTTAGCGGCTCCCGGCATGTGTAGGTGAGAGAACGCCCCTGTTTTCAATGTGGCGCCAAGCTCGTCGTCGCCGGACTGGCGATCGGCATCCTGGCGATGCCTCGTCGCTATTCTCCCCGTTTCGCAGCCTCGCGCTCGGCCCGCGCGGCTTCGAGGAATTGGCGCATGCATCCTGTCTGACCGCCCGACCCGTGCGGCGAGCAGCTGTTCGGCAGGCCCTTCTTGCTGACCATGTCGAGCGTCCGGGTCCGCTCGGTCCAGCTTTGTCCTGATCCGTCCTCGGTTTTCTTCTTCCGGAACTGCTTGGGGATGCGGAAACGGTCGCTCTCGGGCTGGCGGGCGCAGACGATGATCTCGTCATCCTTGCTGCGCGGACAGGGATCGTCGCCGTAGACGACCAGCGTGCTGACGCGCGGCGGCGGCGCTTCGCCGGGCAGCGCCGGGGTCTCGGGCGCGGCGGACAGCGGGGCCGCGGCGAGCAGCATCGGAACGAGGAGGGCCAGTTTCATAGATCAAGCTAACGCGCGAACGGCTTTCGGGGTGCTGAACGGATCGAATCCCGTCGTCATGCCAGCGCAGGCTGGCATCTCGGGCGTGGGTCGCGACCTAAAATCCGTCCGCGCCGCCCGAGACCCCAGCCTGCGCTGGGGTGACGGGGCGTCAGGCGCGTCGTCAGAATTTGATCCCGCACTTCTTGCCGTCGGCCTTGTCCTCATCACAGGCCTTGCGCGCCATTTCGCGGAAGCAGCCCGACGCGCCGCTCGATCCGCTCGGCGAGCAGCTGTTGGTGCCGCTCTTGCCGACATATTCGATGCTCGACGCCCGGTCGCCCCAGGTCTCGCTTTCACGGCCCTGTGTCCGGCGGAGCTCTTCGGGGATGCGATAACGCTCCGCCTCGGGCATGCGGCGGCAGACGACGATTTCCTCACCATTGCTCGTCGGGCAGGGATCGGTGCCGAAGATCGTCAGCACCCGTTCGGCGCGCTGCGCCACGGCCGGAGCGGAGACAGGGCCGATCGACGCGAGAGCGGCGATCATCGCCAGCGCCGGAGAAAGAAAGCGGGTCGTCTTCATCGGCGCGGTCCTGTCCTGTGATGTCTGTCGACTATATGTGCCGCGACAGGCCGATGGCAATGCGGCAGCCGAGCCTGATCGCACCGGATAAAAGCGGATAGGCGGGCGCCTGTTCCGCGCCCGCCGCGATGGCGGCGTCACGATGCTCGACTTCCTCGGCCCGAAATTCGGCGATGGTGGCGGACAACTCGGGATCGCTGTCGCCGATCTGGTCGAGCTGTTCGCCATAATGACGGTCGATCTCGGTCTCGATCGCGGCGGTGCAGGCCATTGCCGCCTTCGGCCCGAGCAGCGCGGTCGCCGCGCCTAGGGCGAAGCCGGCGACGTTCCACAGCGGCTGAAGCGCGGTCGGCCGGACGCCGCGTTCGGCGATCATCGCATCGAAGACCTTGCGGTGACGCGCCTCCTGCTCGGCCATCCGCGCGATTGCGCGGGCCTCGTCGGTGCGTTGCCCCATCACCGCCAACTGCCCGGCATAGATGCGTGTCGCGCCATATTCGCCGGCCTGGTCGACGCGGATCATGGCTTTACGCTGCGTGTCGGTGGTGCTCATGCGCGGCGCGCCCATAATGCGGCGATGCCGAGGCCGCCGAGGATCGAGAAGATCGCGTTGAAGCCGGCCAGCGATATGCCGAACAGAGTCCATTGCGGTACGTCGCACTGGATCATCGGGGTCGCCATGATCTGCGCGAGGATATCGGTGCTCGACGCGCCCGAGACCGGCGCAGCGCAGCGGGTGATCCCCTGCCACCAGTGATATTCGACCCCGGCGTGGAACAGGCCGATCGCGCCGCTGATCAGGATCGCGACGATCGCCAGCGCGACGAGGATGCGGCCCCAGGGGCGTTCGCGCAGCGGAAAGGCGAACAGCGCCAGCGCGATCGCCGCCTCGTGCGGCCAGCGCTGCCAGTGGCACATTTCGCAGGGAAACAGCCCGCCGATATATTGCGAACCGAGCGCGCCGGTCATCAGCACGGCGGGAAGCAGAAGCGCGGCGAGCCTGGCCTGGGCGAACGGGGTCATGCCCACGGTATAAAAGCAGTGGCGGGCAAAGATAAGCCCTTACCGCCCTATCCGGCGCTGCTCGGGCGAGTGCCGTGCGCGCCACTGACCGGCCCCTGCGGACGCGGCAACAACATGGAACAGCAGCCGAACGCTATCGTTGTGATCTGGCGGGTTCGAAAGGAATTCCGCCCTTTGGGAGAGTGAGATGGGCAAAGGCATTATCCTGTGGTTGCTAGGCGTTCCGGGCATCATCATCGTCGCCTTGCTGCTGTTCAACGTTATCTGAGCCGCGGCTCATTTCACCCCTGACATATCCCGTCAGAATTATCGGCTAAGAGCGCCCGTATAGTGATTCGGGCGGGAGTATCTTGGTGCGGTTGAACAGGTGGTCTGGTAGCGCATGTGTCGTCCTGCTGGCCGTGCTTTCCGGTGGCGCGCCGGCCGTCGCGCAATCCGTCGAGCCGCCGCGCGGCGCGCAGGACGATGCGGAGTTTGATGAGGGTGCCGAGATTACCGTTACCGGCGAGCGGCAACGCGGCGCTGTAATTGGCGATATCGCGCCCGAGCGCCAGCTGAACAGCGGCGATATCCGCGCGCTGGGCGTCAGCTCGGTCGCTGAACTGCTCGAGGAGCTCGCACCACAGACGCGCAGCGACCGCGGACGCGGCGAGCAGCCGGTGACGCTGCTCAACGGTCGCCGTATTTCGGGCTTCGCCGAGATACGCGACATCCCCTCAGAAGCGATCGAGCGGGTCGACATCCTGCCCGAGGAAGCCGCGCTCAAATATGGCTACAGCGCCAATCAGCGCGTCGTGAACATCGTCCTGCGCCGCCGCTTCCGCTCGATCGTGGGCGAGGTCGAGGGCGGCCTGGCGACCCAGGGCGGCGGCAGGCAGGGCGAGATCGAGCTCAACCTGCTTCGCATCCGGCAGGACCAGCGCTTCAACCTCAACCTCGAATATGAAGCCGTTGCCGCGATCACCGAGGCCGAGCGCAATCTCGTTTCGCGCAGCGGCGGGCGGGCGTTCGACACGACCGGAAACATCGTCGGCATACCCAATGGGGCCGAGATCGATCCGGCGCTAAGCGCCTTGGCGGGTGCTCCCGTCACCAGCGCGGGGGTTCCCGTCTCCGCAGCCAATGGCGTACCATCGCTTGCCGATTTTGCGGGAACCGCCAACCGTCCCAACCGGACCGATGTCGGGCGTTACCGTACGATAAGGGCCGAACAGAAGACGCTCAGCCTCAACTCGGTCTATGCGCGCAACATCTTCGGCACCGTCGCGGCAACGATCAACGCGACGCTCGACGTCACCGACAGCGATTCGCTGCGCGGGCTTCCGGGCGCGAGCCTGTTGCTGCCGGCGGCCAACCCCTATTCGCCGTTCGGCGCCGATGCGACGCTGCTGCGTTATCTGGGCACCGATCCGCTCACCCAGAGCAGCGAGGGCTATACCGGCCATCTCGGCGTCACTCTCGACAAGGATGTCGCCAAATGGCGGATGTCGCTGACCGGCGGCTATGACCATGGCGTGTCGCGGACGCGCACGGTGCGCGGCATCGACATCACCGATCTTCAGGCCGGGCTCATAGCCGGCGATCCGGCGCTCAACCCGTTCGGGACGATCCCGGCCGCGTTGCTCGACACGCGGCTGACCGACCGCGCCAGATCGGTATCGGACAGCGGCAATGTCGATTTCGTCGCCGCCGGTTCGCTCGCCCAGCTTCCGGCCGGCCCGCTCAACGCCAGCTTCAAGGGCGGGTTCGACATACTCGCGCTCGACGCCAGCTCGACCCGACTGGGCGTCGTATCGTCGAGCGACCTGTCGCGCACCAATCTCAATGGCCAGGCGAGCTTCGACCTGCCGATCACGAGCCGGCGCGACGATATCCTCGCCGCGATCGGGGATCTGTCGCTCAACGTCAACGCCACCGCCGACCGCTATTCGGATTTCGGCACGCTCGGCGGCTGGGGCTATGGCGCGAACTGGAAGCCGGTATCGGGCGTCAGCCTGATCTTCTCGATGAATGAGGACCGCACGCCGCCGACCGTCCAGCAGCTTGGCAATCCCACCGTCATCACTCCCGACGTCCGCACCTATGACTATGTGCGCGGGACGACCGTGGATATCAGCCAGATCAGCGGCGGCAATCCGCTGCTCGACGGCGATCGCCGCCGGGTGATGAAGCTCGGGCTGACCGCGAAGCCTTTCAAGGCCGACATCACCCTGACCGCGAACTATATCAACAGCCGCATCCGCAACGCGGTTGCGGGTTTTCCCGAGCCGACCGCGGCAATCGAGGCGGCCTTTTCCGATCGCTTCACCCGCGACACCGATGGCAATCTGGTGCGGGTCGATGCGCGTCCGATCAATTTCGAGCGGCTGAGCAGCAGCGAGCTGCGATGGGGCGTGACCTTCAGCCACCGGCTCAAGACCTCCGAAGCGCTGATCGAGGCGATGCGCAACAGCCGCCGCGCGAAGGAGGCGATGGAACGCCGCGCCGCCGCCCAGGCCGCCCGCGAGGCAGCGGGGCAAAGCGGGCAAGCTGGCGGGCCCGGCGGCGGGCAAGGCGCGGGCAGGCCGGGCGGCCCCGGTGGCCCGGGCGGTTTTGGGGGGCGAGGCGGCGGGCGTGGTCCCGGCGGCGGCGCGGGACAGGGAGGCCGCCTGCAATTCTCGCTGTTCCACACCTGGCATTTCAAGGATGAGGTGCTGATCCGTCAGGGCCTGCCCGTGCTCGACCTGCTCAGGGGCGACACGCTGGGTTCGAGCGGGGGCACCGCCGAACATGAACTGGAAGCGCAGCTCAACTACGCCAACAATGGCATCGGCGGGCGGATCAACGCCAACTGGCGCAGCGGCACCACCGTCGACGGCGCGGTCGGATCGCCCACCGGCAGTCTGCGCTTCTCGCCCTATGCGAAGATCAACGCCCGCCTGTTCGTCCAGCTGGCGCAGATTCCCATGCTGATCGATTCGGACTGGGCGCAGGGCGCGCGCCTGTCGCTGCGGGTCGACAATCTGTTCGACAGCCAGCAGAAGGTCCGCGACGCCACCGGCGCGACGCCGCTGCGCTACCAGCCGGGCTATCTCGACCCGGCGGGGCGAACGATCCGGATTGAATTTCGCAAGCTGTTCTTCTGACCTCTATCGCGCCGGCAGCACCACCGCGCGGCAGTCGCCGAAGCCGATCGGGGCATAGCCTTCGGCGCGCGCTTGCGCCCGCAGGATCACCTCGTCGCCATCGGACAGGAAGCTGCGCTCCTCGCCGCCCGGCAGTTTCACCGGTTGGCTGCCGCCGCGCGATAGCTCCATCAGGCTGCCGAAGCCGTCTTCGGTCGGGGCCGATATGGTGCCGGTGCCGAGCAGGTCGCCGGGGTGAAGGTTGCAGCCGTTCGAACTGTGGTGCGTGACCATCTGCGCGACGGTCCAGTACATGTTCGCCGCAGGGCCCTGGCTCAGGCGGTGGGGCGTCATTCCCGCCGCGCGCATCTTCGCGGTCAACAGATGGACTTCGAGATCGATTGCCAGCGCGCCGCCTCGTTGATCGGCCTCGTCCCACAGATAGTCGAGCGGGCGCGGGTCGCCTTCGGGCCGGGGGGGCTGCGCGGTGCGAAAGGGCGCGAGCGCCTCGGCCGCCACCACCCAGGGCGAGATCGTCGAATGGAAATTCTTGGCGAGGAAAGGGCCGAGCGGTTGATATTCCCACGCCTGGAAGTCGCGCGCCGACCAGTCGTTGAGCAGGCAGAAGCCGGCGATATGATCGGCGGCCTCGTCGATCGGGATCGGCTCGCCAAGATCATTGCCCCGGCCGATCCACACCGCCAGCTCCAACTCATAGTCGAGCCGGGCCGAGGGTCCGAACAGCGGTGCGTCGGCTTCGGGCGGCTTGCGCTGCCCCTTGGGGCGAATCAGCGGCACGCCCGAGGGGCGGATCGACGAGGCGCGGCCATGATAGCCGATCGGGACATATTTATAATTGGGCAGCAGTGGATTGTCGGGCCGGAACTGGCGGCCGATATTGTTGGCGTGATGGATGCCGACATAGAAGTCGGTATAGTCGCCGATCGCAGCCGGCAGGTGCATCGTCACCGCCGCGATGTCGTGAAGATGCGCGGCGAGCGCGGCGCTGTGATGACCGGCCGACAGCAATTCGGACAGCTTGCGGCGCAGTGCCGTTCGTCGTTCCGGGGCGATCGCGAACAGCGCATTGAGCGTGCTCCCCGTCACCTCGACCGGCAGCAGCCCGCTGATCGCGGACAGGTCGAGCAGCTTGTCGCCGATCGCGACGGCCGGACGCGGCGTGTCGCCACCCACCGAGAAGATGCCATAAGGCAGGTTCTGGATCGGGAAGTCGGCGTGGCCATCGGCGCCGGGTACCCAGCTGGTCAGCGCCGGATCATGGGTGTCGTCGATCATCGTCATTTCGGCAACTCCGCCTTGGTGAAGCCGGTCCAGACATCGTCATAGTCGAGCTGCATCAGCGGGGTTTCGAGCGCGAAGCGGGTGGGGCGCAACACGCTGCGGCTTTCGAACATGAACGCCATCGTCTTATCAATCCTGTGCGGCTTCAGCTCGGCGGCAATCGCGGCGTCATAGCTCGCCTGATCGGGGCCATGGCCGGACATCTGATTGTGAAGCGATCCGCCGCCCGGCGCGAAGCCGCCTGCCTTGGCGTCGTAGCTGCCTTCGATCAGCCCCATATATTCGCTCATCACATTGCGGTGGAACCAGGGCGGACGAAAGGTCCCCTCGGCCACTATCCAGCGCGGCGGAAATATTACGAAGTCGCAATTGGCGGTGCCGGGCATATCGCCGGGTGAGGTGAGCACCGTGAAGATCGACGGGTCCGGATGGTCGAAGCTGACCGTGTTCACCGTGTTGAACCGGCGGAGATCGTAACGGCTGGGCGCGAGATTGCCGTGCCAGGCGACGACGTCGAACGGCGAATGATCGAGCGTCGTCGTCCATAATGTCCCCTGGAATTTCTGGATCAGCTCAGTGGGTGCGTCGACATCCTCGAACCATGCGGCCGGCGTCTCGAAATCGCGGACATTGGCGAGGCCGTTCGCGCCGATCGGGCCGAGATCGGGCAGGCGGAAGGCCGGCCCGTAATTTTCGCAGACATAGCCGCTGGCCGCGCCATCGGGCAGATCGACCCGGAACCGCACGCCGCGCGGGATCAGTGCGATCTGGAGCGGCTCGATCTCGATCAAACCCAGTTCGGTGACGATGCGCAGCCGCCCCTGCTGCGGCACGATCAGCAATTCGCCATCGGCATTGTAGAAGGCGCGACGCTCCATCGATCGGTTCGCCGCATAGAGATGCACACCGGCGCCGACATTGCCGGCGATGCTGATCAGGCCATCGATGAAGTCGGTGGGCTCGCCGGGCAGTGGCAGCGGGTCCCAGCGCAGGCGATTGGGCGTTGGCGGCGCTTCATCGAAGGGGGCCGAGCGAAGCAGTGACGCCGCCGCATAGGGCCTGAACGGTGGATGGTTCGCCGCCGGGCGTATGCGGTAGAGCCAGCTCCGTCGGTTCTCGGCGCGCGGGGCGGTGAAGGCGGTCCCCGAAAGCTGCTCGGCATAGAGGCCGAACGGCACGCGCTGGGGCGAATTGCGCCCGACCGGCAACGCGCCCGCGACCGCTTCGGTCGAGACGTGATTGCCGAAGCCGGGGAAGTAGCGCGGGCCGTCGGACATTAATCCACCTTAACGACACCGCGGCGAATCTGGTCCTGCTCGATCGACTCGAACAGCGCCTTGAAATTGCCCTCGCCGAAACCTTCATTGCCCTTGCGCTGAATGATCTCGAAGAAGATCGGGCCGACCATATTCTCGGTGAAGATCTGGAGGAGCAGGCCGCCGCCGGTTTCCGGTGCGCCATCGATCAGGATGCCGCGCTTGCGCATCTCCTCGATATCATGGCCGTGGCCGGGCAGGCGCTGGTCGATGCCGTCGAAATAAGTGTCGGGCGAAGTCTGGAAACGGACGCCGTTGGCGCGGAGCCGGTCGACCGTCGCGAAGATGTCGTCGGTGGCCAGCGCCAGATGCTGGATGCCTTCGCCCTTATATTCGCGCAGGAACTCCTCGATCTGGCTGTGTTCGTCCTGGCTTTCGTTGAGCGGGATGCGAATCTTGTCGTCGGGCCCGGTCATCGCCTTGCTGACCAGCGCGGTCGCCTGCCCCTCGATGTCGAAATACCGGATTTCGCGAAAGTTGAAGATGCGCTCGTAGAACTCGGCCCAATGATTCATCCGCCCGCGATGGACATTGTGGGTCAGGTGATCGAGCGTGTGGAGGCCCGCCGAATTCTGATCCTTCGTCGCGCCGGGCACCGGACGGAAATCGACGTCGTAGATTTCCTGCGCGCCATAGCGATCGACCAGGTAGAGGTTCGATCCGCCGATCCCCTCGATCGCGGGGATGTTGAGCTCCATCGGGCCGACCGGTCCCTCGACCTTCTTCGCGCCGCGCTTGACCGCCTTCTCCAGCGCCTTGGCGGCGTCATGGACGCGGAAAGCCATCGCGTTGGCCGATGGCCCGTGCGCGGCGCGGAAATCGGCGGCCTGGCCGCCGGCGTCCATGTTGAGGATGAAGTTCATGTCGCCCTGCTGATAGCGGCGGACATTCTTCGACCGGTGATCGCCGAGATGGGTGAAGCCCATCGTCTCGAACAGCGCGGCGAGCGCCTGGGGGTCGGGGCCGGTGAACTCGACGAATTCGAAGCCGTCGAGCCCCAGCGGATTGTGATGCGGTTCGAGATTCGGGTCGGTCATGGCTGCCTCGCATATAGTATCATTTGACACCAATAGATGTTTGCCCGGAGTCGTGTCAAATGTTACCAACGCGCATGGCGGCCAAGAGTCTCATCCTCGACGATTTCATACCCTATCGCCTGTCGGTGACGTCCAACGTCGTCAGCGACGTGATCGCGAGCGCCTATGAGGCGTTGTTCGGGCTATCGATCCCCGAATGGCGGGTCATTGCCGTGGTCGCCGAAAATGACGGCGTCACCCAGCAGGAAATCTGCGCGAAGACGCGGATGGACAAAGTCACGGTCAGCCGGGCGACGATCGCGCTGGTCGACCGGGGACTGATCGTGCGGACGCCCAACCGCGCCGATCGCCGCTCGCGGCTTTTGACGCTGACCAAGGCGGGACAGAAGCTCTATGCGGACGTCGCGCCCAAGGCGATCGAGTTCGAGGGGCGCATATTCAACCATTTCCCGGTCGAGGAGCTCGATCGTTTCATCAGCATGCTACGCGCCATCGAGGCGCGCGCGCTGGCGGTCGGCGACGGCGGTTAGACCTCGATCTTTGCGCCGAGATGCGCGTCGACCAATGCGTCGCTCGTCGCGACCATCGCCATGCAGGGGCCCTGGCTGCCGAAGATATGATGCGCCGCCATGCCGCCCTCGATGATCAGGAGCAGACCATCGGCCAACTCCTCGGGGCGAGCGATGTCCAGCTGACGGGTGATGTTGACGATCGTCGCTCGCAGATCGGCCTTGCAATTCTCCAGCACCGTACGGCCGGGATGGCCGGGTTCGGGAATCTCGACCGCGGTATTGCTCATCGCGCAGCCGCGGAAATCGGGCGCGGCGACCTTGCTGGCGAAATGGCGGACCACGGCGCGGATTTGCGCGCGGGGATCTTCCCCGACCTTTTCCAGCGTGGCCTGGAGCGCGACCCGGCTCTCGCGGCCGCTCTCCTCAAGGCATGCGGCGATCAGATCGTCCTTGGATGCGAAGGCGCGGTACAGGCTGGGCTTGGTGACGCCCGCCTTGCAGACGATCTCATCGACGCCGACCGCCCTGATGCCGCGATGATAGAAGAGGTCACGCGCGGCTTCGAACACGCGCGTCGCGGCAGTCTTCTTCACGCCGTCGCCATCACAGCAGGAGGCGGCTTTCAGTACACGCACAGGCGGTCCCATCCTTGACAACTTCATGTTATGTAACAGATCGGTACGCCGTATTCAATATAGGTTATGCACAGCCCTTGGACATGCCGCGATTGACGCTCCACTGTATTATAATATCAATACAGAGATGGGCCAGGACCATGTCTCGATCAGGCGGAACCACAAGGATCTCACCCATCGGCGCATTATCGATGCCGCCGTCGCGATGTTGCGCGAGAGTGCGGCCGATCTGTTGACCATGGGCCGGGTGGCTGTCCGGGCCGGCGTCACCGAGCGGACCGTCTCTCGCCATTTCAGCACAGGCGACGCCCTGATTCGGGCGAGCTGGCGTCGTTGCAAAGCCAGATGCTCCAATCGGTACGCGCGGCCTTGCCCGCACTTGACGACCATGCCGCCCGGCGGCGTGCCGCGGCAGTGCAACTGATGCGTAACGCACATGGCCGGTCGATGCTGCATGAACTGGGCCTCGACAATGTCGCGGCCGGCGAGGCGGCATCGGAGGCGGTGGCGATCCTGCTGGGCCTGCAGTCCGCCGATTAGCTTTTATCAGCCGCCCAGCACCGGATCGACCTTGGCGCGCAACTCGGCATATTCGGCGGCCGGGTCGCTGTCGGCGACGATGCCGCCGCCGGCGCGGGCGATCAGGCGGGTGGCGGTGACGGCGAGCGAGCGGATCACGATCATGCTGTCCATCGCCCCATCGCCGCCCAGGGCGAAGACGATGCCGAAGAAGGGACCGCGGGCCGATTCCTCGATCTCGTCGATGATCTCGACAGCGCGGCGCTTGGGTGCGCCGGTGATCGATCCGCCGGGGAAGGTGGCCGCCAGCAGGTCTATGGCGTCCTGCCCCTCGCGCAGCCGGGCATGGATCGCGGAGACGAGGTGCCACACCGATGCGAAACGCTCCAGCTTTGCGACCTGCGATACGGTGACGCTGCCTTCCTCGGCGACTTGCGACAGATCGTTGCGCAGCAGGTCGCAGATCATCAGATTTTCGGCCCGGTCCTTGGCTGATGCGGCGAGCCGCTCGCCATTGCGGCGGTCCTCTTGTGGGTCGGCGGCGCGCGGCGCGGTGCCCTTGATCGGCCGCGTCTCGACATGGCCATCGGCATCGCACCGCACGAAGCGTTCGGGCGATGCGCTGAGGAGTGCGCAGCCCTCTCCGAGGTCGAGATAGGCGGCGAACGGCGCGGGGGTGCGCGTGCGCAGCGCCAGATAGGCCGCGGCGGGCGAGAAGCCCGCTGGCCGCGCCGCGACGAAGCGGGTGCTGATATTGGCCTGATAGATATCGCCCGCCCGCAGATAGCCGAGCACCGCCTCGATCATCGCCTCGTGGCGTGCCGGGCTGGTCTCCTCGGTCCAGTGCGGGGCCGCATCGCCGGCGGGGGCCGGCGCCGATTGCGCCAGCAACCGGTCCAGCCGGCTATCGGCGTCCATCCCGTCGCGCGGCCGGGCGAAGCCCCAGGCGCGCCGTGCTTCATGGTCGAACCCGATGACGAGATCATAGCGGCGGACGATGAGCGCCGGCAGTTCGGGATCGGCGGGATGCCGGCTGCCGACGCCCGTCGCGCTCGGCCCCAGATCATAGGACAGCAATCCGATCAGCCCGCCCGTGAATGGCAGCGGGCCCACCGCATTCGACGCGACATGCAGATGCCGCAGCACGGCGAGCGCCTCGGCCATCGAGCCCGCCGCAAGCCGGACCTCCGCCGCCGGATCGACCGCGATATAGGATGCGGTGGAGCGCGGGTCGCCGGTCGCGGCGCTGTCGAGAAAGGCGATACCAGGCGCCCCGGCCAGCCGGGCGAAGATTTCCGCCGGTTCGGTCCAGGGCAGTTCGCGGACGAGCAGCGTGTCTTCGCTCATTTCGAGCGCGCCTTGGTCCACAGATGGCGGGCGAGCATCAGCGGCGGCATCCGCATCGCATGCGATCGGATGTAGAAGCCCAGCCGGTTGACCGGGCGGATCGAACGCCCCCAGCCATCGCGGGCGAGCAGCCGGCGGATGAACAGTGCGTCGCGCATCCGGTCGTGCCCCGCCAGCCGGGGTTCGACCGGGGTGGCGAAGACGCGGTCGGCGAGACGCAGCGCCAGCGCGACCGGCTCGCGCATCTCGTGCAGGTCCGCGCGGACCTGCAGCTTCGTCCAGAATTCGGGAGAGGCCGCGAACAGCCGCAGCAGCCGGTCAATATCCCACAGGTTGCGCAGCCCGCCGGCGAGGTCGCCGTCGGCGAGGAGATGCGTAACCGCGTGGACGATCATGTCGGCCGGGCTCAGAATGCGCAGGCCGGGCGCGATCCCGATGCTGTCGGCGATCAGCGCGGCGGCATCGGGCGTACGACGCGCGGTGAGCGGCAATATGGTATGATGGACGTCGATCATGCTGCCGCGCTCGCTGTGCACCAGCGGCGGTAGTTCGTGCATCCAGCGGCGATAATAGGCTTGGTCATAGGTGTCGGTTTTGACCCACTCGAAGCCGGTGCCTAACAGCACCGCCTCGACGTCATCGAGCCGGTCGCGCGGCACCAATATGTCGAGATCGCCGACCAGCCGGCCGACTCCGGCGGGCAGCCCGGCAAAGGCGAAGGCGCTCCCCTTGAGAAGAATAGGTTCGATGCCGATCGGCGTCAGCGCGCGGCGCGCCATTTCGACCTCCCACAGCGCCTGGGTGCGGCCGAATACCGCCTGGGCGCGTGCATCCTCCAACGCGCGCGCGATCGGTTCGGGCAGCGGCAGGTCCGCAAGTCGATAGGCAAGGCTGCCGTCGAGCCGCTCGGCGCGCGCGATGGCGAGCAGACCGGTCCATTCATCGGACGTGAAGCGAAGCACCGAGACCGGATCGGCCAGCGCCACGGCAAGCGGCCGTGCGTCCCTCATATCCCGACTTCCGCGCAGAATTGCTCGACAATCGCAATAGCGGTCGCGCTGTCGGGATAGGCGAAGCGCGCGGCGGGAATGGCGTCGGCGATCCGCGTCATCATCCCGAAGCCGGCTTGGCCCAGCGCCACATAGTTGGTCGACCCCTCGGTCAGCCGCGCGAACAGCTCGGAGCGGCTGACCCCGTCGCTCGCGGGCTCGAAGCCATAGGAGGGAAACAGGATCAACGCGGGCCGCGCCGGCTCGTCCATCCGCGCGATGGACTCCGCATTGGGGCGGAGATGGCGCAGCTCGCCCTTGGGCGTGCCGGCGAGGTGCGGGCCGAAGCGCTCTGGATCGGCGATGTGGCTTTCCATCTCGGCGATCGCGCTGTTCTTCAGGCTGATCGCGCGGGGAAAGGGCAGCACCATGCCATCGGCCAGGTCGATCATCACGAATTCGTCGGACATCAGCCGCCAGCCCGATTCGCCGAGCAGCGCCGCCAGCGTCGACTTTCCCGATCCTGACTCGCCGGGCATGATCAGTACCTTGCCGCCGCGCTCGACCGCCGAAGCGTGGAGCAGCAGATGACGGCGCTCGCCCAGCGCGACCTGCATATTCATCGCCATCTCGGCCGCCAGCAAGGCATGGCGCAGCGCCATCGGTACGGTGTCGGGCAGGCTGTGATCGCCGCCGATCGCGACCTGGGGGCGGATCCAGCGCCGCCAGGGGCGGGGCGCATCGATCCGCGCCGTGACCGTCGCAAAGCCGCCCTCGGGTGGGGGGTAGCCGGCATAGAGACGGCGCAGAGCGGCGATCGGCGCCCGCCAGGCCGATCCGACCCGATAGGATATCGGGCCGACTCGCAGGGAAAAGCTGTGCATCAGCCGGCCTGGACCAGGCCCGTGGCGATAAGCTCCGCGAGTCGCGCCTCGACCACCGCCAGCGCCTCCGCGTCATGCGGCATTTCCAGCCGGGTGCACAGGCTGACGGACAGTTCGGCGGCGCTCATTGGTGTCTCGCCGAGCAGGGCGAGCATCTCAGGCACCGGGCTGTCGAGGAAATGGGTCATGCCGGATGGACGATGGAAGATCAGCGTCATCCCGTCGATCGCGTGCGTCCGGCATTGATTGGGAAAGTCTGTGCGGTAAATTTGCGAGCTCACGACAGGGCCGCCTACTGACGGCTGGGGCTCTGCAGCGAAGCATAGCAGGTATAGCCCTGCTTCCCCATCGTCAGCTTCTTGATGTAATTATTATAGGCGCTGGTTTTCTGCGAATTATAGCCCGGATAGTTGGTGCCATATTTCAGCGAGTTCTTGACATCCTCGCCCTTCAGGGGCGCGGTGGGCGGGGCGAAGCTGTTGCCCGTATTAGGGTTCACGACATCGCCGTTATTCTTGATCCACTTATTGGGCTGGGTGCTCTGCGGCACCGGGATCGAACAGGTGAGCGCCGAGGTCGCCGCCTGGGCGATGCCGGGGCGAACCGTCACCACCGCCGCCGCGCCGAGCGCCCCGATCCGCAGCATGCTGCGCCGCGTGCGGAGCGCGTCCTCACCCTCCGGGAAAACCTCTGACGGAAGCTGTTCCGGCTGGTCGCCTGTTTCACGCATAATCACCCCCACACTCGCCCTTGGGCTCCGCCATAATATCGTCAATCGTCCGCCGAAGCGAGGGGCAGAATGCGGCTGCTCCGCTGGCGCGTGACGCATCGGCTTTTATGTCCGAAAGATTTCACAATATGGTTATAAGGGAGACGGATGAAGCATGATTTCATGCCATTGCAGGGTCAGGATGCCGGGATGAGCGACCGGCGGCTTCCACGCGCGCTGATCGCCTTTGCGCTGGTGGGTGGGACCGCATGGGCGCTGGCCGCGCCGATATCCGCCGCGCTGTCCGCAGGCGTGATCGCCGCCGTGCTGATCGGTCTGTTGACCACGTTCGCCGAGGAACCGGCCGTCATGTTGCCCGCCCCGGCTATCGATGTGCCCGATCGCACCGGCGAGCTGATCGACGCGGTCGACGACGCGCTGCTGATCATCGACGGGCAGCGGATCACCCATGCCAATGCCGCCGCGCGTAAGCTGTTCGGCGCGGAGAAGATCGAAGGTGATTTCCGGCTGGCGTTGCGCCACCCGATCGCCGCCGACCTGATCGCCTCCGAAGAGGAAACGGGCGCCCCGGTGGAGATTGCCGGCCTCGGCGATCCCGACCGGCGCTGGGTGATGAGCGTCCGGCGGATCGAGGGTGGGGCGCGGCTGGTGACGCTGCGCGACCGCACCGACAGTTGGGTGGCCGAGCGAATGCGTGTCGATTTCGTCGCCAATGCCAGCCATGAGCTGCGCACTCCGCTGGCGACTATCCTGGGTTTCATCGAGACGCTGAACGAGGGCGGCGCGGGCGAAGACCCCGTGACGCGCGCCCGCTTCCTCGGCATCATGATGGGCGAAGCCAAGCGGATGCAGCAGCTGGTCGACGACCTGATCTCGCTGTCCCGGATCGAGGCGGACCGCTTCGCGGTGCCGCAGGCGCAGCTCGCGCTCGGGCCGGTGATCGAGGAAGTCGTCGGCGTCATCCGCTCGGGCATGGAGAAGGACGGCGGCCGCATCCAGGTCGAGGCGGTGAAGGTGCCGCCGATCCGTGCCGATCGAATCCAGATCGGGCAGTTGCTCCACAATCTGATCGGCAACGCCATGAAATATGGCCGTCCCGACACCCCGATCCGGGTGGTGCTCAAGCCGGTGGGCAACAAGGTTCTTTTGCGCGTTGTCGACCAGGGCGAGGGCGTCGCCCCCGAACATCTGCCGCGCCTCACGGAACGCTTCTACCGGGTCGATCCGGGCCGCAGCCGCTCGGTCGGAGGGACCGGACTCGGCCTTGCGATCGTCAAGCATATCGCCGAACGGCATCGCGCGGTGCTCGATATCGCGTCGCGGCTGGGCGAAGGGACGGCAGTGACTGTCACATTTCCGGCAGCCGAAGCCGATCCACTGTCATCATAGTGCAACATCCACCTCACATAGGCGGCGTCATATCGGCGCCGGCTTCATCCGAGGCCGAAGGAAAGCGAGACCATGGCAACGGGACATACGGTTAAGGCGTTCGACGAGGATCTGGGCCAGCTCAGGGCCTTGATCTCCGAAATGGGCGGCCGCGCCGAGGCCGCCATCACCGGGGCGATCGAGGCGCTGGTCAACCGCGACGTTGATTCGGCGGCCAGGATCGTCGAGGGCGATCGCAAGATCGACGAGCTCGAAACCGAGATCGAGCGGCAGGTGGTCCGGCTGATCGCGTTGCGCGCGCCGATGGCCGATGATCTGCGCGAAGTGCTCGCCGCTCTGAAGATCGCCGGCGTGGTGGAGCGGATGGGTGATTATGCCAAGAACATCGCCAAGCGCACCGCGGTGCTGCAGGACGCGCGGGGCATGGAAGCGCTGTCGGTGCTGCCGGCCATGGGCAAGGTCGCGACCGAGATGGTCCGCAACGTCCTCGACGCCTTCGTGTTGCGCGACGCCGACGCGGCGGTCGCGGTTTGCGCGCGCGACAAGGCCGTGGACGATTTCTACAACAGCCTGTTCCGCACGCTGCTGACCCACATGATGGAAAACCCGCAGAACATCACCGCGTCGACCCATCTGCTGTTCATCGCCAAGAATATCGAGCGCATCGGCGATCATGCGACTAATGTCGCTGAGATGGTCTATTTCGCCGCCACCGGCCGCCAGATGGCGGAGCGCGCCAAGGGAGAGGATCCCCTGACGAGTGGTGACGCCTGATGGCGCGTGCCAAGGTCCTTCTCGTAGAGGACGATGCGGCGCTGGCCGAGTTGGTGAGCTGGCATCTTGAGCGTGAGGATTTCGAGGTCGAGCGTACCGGCGATGGCGAAGAGGCCATCCTGCTGGCGCGCGAGACCCCGCCAGACCTCGTCCTGCTCGACTGGATGATCGAGGGCGTTTCCGGGATTGAAGTGTGCCGTCGCCTGCGCCGCATGCCCGACACCGCGAACGTGCCGATCATCATGCTGACCGCGCGCGGCGAGGAAGAGGACCGCGTGCGCGGTCTCGAAACCGGCGCCGACGATTATGTCACCAAGCCTTTTTCCCCCCGCGAGCTGCTCGCGCGGGTTGGTGCGGTGCTACGCCGGGTGCGCCCGGGCCTTGCTGGCGAGCGGCTGGCCTATGCCGATATCGAGATGGACACCGCGAGCCACCGCGTCCGTCGCGGCGGCAGCCCCGTCACGCTGGGGCCGACCGAGTTTCGGCTGCTCAAGCATTTCCTCGAACATCCCGGCCGCGTCTTCTCGCGTGAGCGGCTGCTCGATTCGGTCTGGGGCCGCGACAGCGATATCGAACCGCGCACGGTCGACGTCCACATTCGCCGGCTGCGCAAGGCCATCAACCTCGCCGACGCGCCCGACGTGATCCGTACCGTACGCTCGGCGGGTTATGCGCTCGATAGCGAAGGCGCATTGTAAACGAACATCAACTGTATTGTACCGATAACACAGTTGTGATAGTTTCTCCCCGAATGATGGGAGATGTCCGTGTATAGCGAGAGCGATATCGATGGCGCGGTCGAGGCCGGCGCCCTGAGCGCGGAGGCGGCGGCATCGTTCCGCGGCCATGTCGCCACGGTCCGCGCCGTGCCCGCGGTCGACGAGGAAAGCTTCCGGCTGCTGACCGGCTTCAACGACATCTTCGTATCGATCGCGGCGGTGCTGATGCTCGTCGCGGTGGGCTGGCTCGGCAACGGCGTCCGCTTCCTGGCGACCGAGCACGGACCCGCGCCGGTCTCCGGCTTCGCGGTCGCCGCCGCCGCCTGGGGCCTGGCCGAATATTTCACACGCGAGCGGCGCATGGCGTTGCCCAGCATATTGCTGCTGCTGGCCTTTGCCGCAGGGCTGTTCGGCGGGTTTGGCGCTCTGTTTGCGGTGCTGTTCAACGCCACCGAAACCGAATTGGGCGAAGGCCGGGTGGTCGCGTTCACCCTCGCGCTGGCGGCGGCGCTGACCGCGGGCGGCGTATGGCTGCATTGGCGGCGCTTCCGGGTGCCCATCACCGTGGCGGCGGGCGCCGCGACCGTAGCGGGGCTTTCGCTGTCGTTGGTCGTGGCGGCGATACCGTCGCTCAGCGATCATCTCCTGCCGCTCCTGCTGATCGCGGGGGTTGGGGTTTTCGCGCTGGCGATGTGGTGGGACATGAGTGACCGGACGCGCACCACGCGCCGTTCGGACGTGGCCTTCTGGCTGCATCTGCTCGCCGCGCCGATGCTGGTCCATCCGATCTTCGCGATGATGGGCATGCTTGAAGGTACAGCGGCCCCCGCGCAGGCGTCGATCGTGATCTTGCTCTATATCGCGCTGGGGGTCGTCGCGCTGGCGATCGACCGCCGCGCGCTGATGGTCTCGGCGCTGGTCTATGTCCTCTTCGCGCTGTCGAGCCTGATCGAATCGAGCGGCGTGGTCGACCTGTCCTTCGGACTCACCGCGCTGATCATCGGCTCGGCGCTGCTCCTGCTCTCGGCCTTCTGGACCGTGGCGCGGCGCTTCGTGGTCGGTTATCTGCCCGGCGACGTGGCCGGGCGGCTGCCGGTGGTCGATCGGGTGGCGCTGGCGTAGCCGGGTCGTCGCTCCGGCCTTCGCCGGGGCGACGTGACTATTCGTCCACCAGCTTCATCAGCCGGCGTTCGAGCGGGGCCAGCACCGGGCCGAGTTCGGCCCCACGCTTGAGAACAGCGCCGCCTTCGCCGATCAGCGCCCACATGCCCTGCCGATTGCGCAGTGCAGGGCGTTTCTCGATCCGGTATTCGGGCCGCTCGGCGGTGCGGCGGAAGGCGGCGAAGGAGGCGGCGTCGCGGTCAAAGTCGATCGCATAGTCGCGCCACAGCCCGGCGGCGACCATCCGTCCATAGAGATCGAGGATGCGGGTCAGTTCGAGGCGATCGAAGCCGATCTGCAGCGGCTTGCCGGGGAAAGGTGCGACCGTCCCCATCAGGCCGATTCGCGGTCCTCTGCTATCTTACCGCCGGCAACATTCTTGGCAGGGATCTTGGCAAGTGCGGCATCGCGCTCGTCGATCAGCGAGCCGATCCGTCCGCGCAGCGTTTCCAGTTCGCAGCGCAGGATTTCCAGCTGCTGGGTCTGCGGGTCGAAGCGCTCGCTGCACGGCGTGCCATAGGGGACGAAGCCGCGCTGATATTCCTTGGCGTCGACCAGCATCGGCTTGGCCGGGATGCCGACCACGACCTGGCCTTCGGCGACATCGCGGGTCACGACGGCGTTCGCGCCGACCCGCGCCCGCGCACCGACTGTGATAGGGCCGAGGATCGCCGCGCCCAGGCTGATGATGGCACCGTCGCCGATCGTCGGGTGGCGCTTGCCCCCCTGGCCACTGGTGGGGTTGGTGCCGCCCAGTGTCGCGCCTTGGTAGATCGTCACGTCATGGCCGATCACCGCGGTTTCGCCGATCACGACAAAGCCATGATCGATGAAGAAGTTGCGGCCTATCAGCGCGCCCGGATGGATATCGATCGCGGTGATCATCCGCGAGAAATGGTTGATGAAGCGCGCGAGGAAATAAAGTTCGGCCTGGAACAGCCAGTGCGCGATGCGATGCAGCCCTATGGCCAGCACGCCCGGATAGAGCAAAATCTCCCAGCGGGACCGCGGCGCGGGATCGCGCGCCTTGATCGAGTCGAGATAGGAAATCAGTCCGTCGAGCATCGGTCTTCCTTCTGGGCCCACTCCAGCGCGAATGCGCAATATAGTGCCGCAGTTCAGTCCTGCAAAGATGTTCCTGAGCGGTACGTGATAAGGAGAGCTTGTTAAGCGCCTGTTTTAGCGCTGGACGATGCCCTGCGCGGCGGCATCGGCCCAACTCCCATCCACCTCCCGCCGGCGCAAACCTGCTGGGAGATCGGACGGGGGCGTGGGCCGGTTCCGCCGTTCGGGCCGCAGCCCGGACGTTAAACAGCCGTCGCGTGGACCGTCGCGGCGGCCTTGATCACAGCGCCGACGCGGGCGGCCGACTGGATGATGTCGGTGCCGATATTGTGCTGACGCAGCACTTTTTCATGGCTGTCGATGCACAGGCCGCAGCCGTTCATCGCCGACACAGCGAGGCTGAACAGTTCGAAATCGACCTTTTCGATGCCCGGCGAGCCGATGACGTTCATCCGCAGCTTGGCCGGCATCTGGCCATATTCCTTGTTCGAGGACAGGTGGACGAAGCGATAATAGACATTGTTCATCGCCATCACCGCGGCGGCGGCGCGGGCGGCGTTCGCGGCTTCCTCGCTCAGATGCGGGACGCATTCGGCCTCGGCTGCGTCGACGATCGGCTTGTAGCCGCTGCCATGGGCACAGGACAGCAGCAGGCCATATTTACGCTGGTCACCCAGTGTCTGGTCGCCGAGTAGCGAGCCGAGGTTGAGGCGGATGTCCTTGGCGTAGTCCGGCAGCGCGTCGGAGAATTCCTTGAGCGACATGAGAGGGTTCCAGTTCATTGGTCGGGAAAGAAAAAGGGCGCGGAGGTCAGAGATCTCCGCGCCCATATCGCCGGGCCGCGAGGAGCGGCCCGGCTGGCTACCTGAAAAGGGGAATCAGGCAGCGGGCTTGAGGACTTCTTCGCCAGCCTTCCAGTTGCACGGGCACAGCTCGTCGGTCTGCAGCGCGTCGAGCACGCGGATCGCCTCGGCCGGGTTGCGGCCCTGGTTGAGGCCATTGACCGTGACGTGCTGGATCACATTGTGCGGATCGACGATATAGGTCGCGCGATAAGCGACGCCGGCCTCGGCATCGACGATGCCCAGTGCGTTGGCGAGCTTCTTCTGGTTGTCGGCGATCCACGGGAAATCGCAATTGGCAAGGCGCTCATCGGCCTTGCGCCATGCGAAGTGGACGAAATCGGTATCGGTCGACGCGCCGATCAGCACCGCGTCACGATCGGCGAAATCCTTCTGCAGCTCGCCATAGCCGATGATCTCGGTCGGGCAGATGAAAGTGAAATCCTTCGGCCAGAAGAACACGACCTTCCACTTGCCCTGCGTATCGCCGGTGTCGATCGTCTCGCCACCCGGGAGCGCGGCTACGCCCTGCTGAACGGGAAGAACGAATTCGGGGAACTTGTCGCCAACGGTAAGGGCCATGGTGTGTCTCCTTTGAGATGCGGGAATCTGGAACGCTGTTATTGGCAGGCTGGATATAAGTGTTCTAATTGATTATTCCATCGGTAATGATCGATTGAGGCGATGAATGGCGACCTATCTCCCGACGCTGAAGCAACTGCAATACCTGGTGGCGCTGAAGGATCACGGCCATTTCGGACGGGCCGCCGAAGCCTGTTTCGTCACCCAATCCACGCTGTCCGCGGGCCTGCGCGAGCTTGAGTCGCTGATCGGCATCACCCTGGTCGAGCGAACCCGCCGGGTCGTCCGCTTCACCCCGCTCGGCCTGCGCATCGCCGAGAAGGCGCAGCGGGTGCTGCGCGAGGCGGAGGAATTGGGCGATCTCGCCCGTGCGGCGGGCAAGCCGCTGTCGGGCGATCTGCGCATGGGGGTCATCCCGACGATCGCGCCTTTCCTGCTGCCGCGCATATTGCCCAAGCTGCGGGCGGCCTGGCCCGATCTCAAGCTCTATCTGCGCGAGGAGACGACCAGCGCGGCATGCGACTCGCTTCATCGCGGCCATCTCGACTGCGTGCTGCTCGCGCTGCCCTATCATTGCGGCGATATCGAATCGGTCGATCTGTTCCTCGACAAGCTGTTCATCGCTTTCCCGGAGGGCGAGATGGAGGGTCCCGCGCGTGGTATTTCCGCCAATGACATCGATGAATCACGGCTGTTGCTGCTCGAGGACGGCCATTGTCTGAAGGACCATGTCCTCGCCGCCTGCAACCGGCCCGAGCTACGCGCCGAGGCGGCAATGCTCGGCACATCGCTGCATACGCTGGTGCAGATGGTCGACAATGGGCTTGGAGTGACGCTGCTCCCGGCGATGGCGCTCGACGCGGGCATCCTCGACAACACCCATGTCGTCGCCAGACCGCTCGACGCCGATCATCCCGCCCGCCGCATCGCGCTCGCCTGGCGCAAAGGCTCGCCGCGCGAAAAGGAGTTCAAGCTGCTGGCGGATGCGCTGCGGGAGGCGGAATAGCGGGCCGGAAACGTCGTCCCGGCGGAGGCCGGGCCGCCAGAGGCTCCTGCGGCGACGGTATCGCATCCACTATGGCCGCCGGGGCGACGGCTGCTTTCTAGCCCATCCGTCCCGTCCGCAGCGCCACCGCCCAATCGGGCCGGCCGCGTTCCTCGGACAGCTGCGCGGCGCTCTCCCAGTCATAGTCGATCGCGATCAGCTCGGCGGTCCAGCGGCCCTCCACGCCGCGCTCGGCGATCACATAGCGGGCATGCGGGCTGCCCGCCTGCATGACATGCGGCCAGGGGCGATCATCCTCATAAGCGGGCAGGCCGACCGATCCCGGATTGACGATCAGCCCGCCGCCCGCGCGGATATGGGCGCGCGGTACATGGGTATGGCCGCACAGGATCAACGCCGCGGTTTCGCCGCCGCTGCGTGCCTCGATCTCCCCGGGCGTGGCGGCGCGGCTACCGGTTTCTTCGACATGGTCGAGATAATAATCGAGGTCGCTCGCCGGGGTGCCGTGACACAACAGCACGTCGGGTGCGATCCGCATGTCGATCGGCAGCGCCGCCAGCCAGGCGCGATGTCCATCCGACAGGCGCTGCGCGGCAAAGGCGTCGGATGCACCCATCTTCCCGGGTGGCAGGGTAAGCAACTGCCGTTCGTGATTGCCCCGGATCGTCGGCAGGTCGAGCGCGATCAGCCGGTCGGCGGTCTCTGCCGGCTGGAGCGGCCCCGACAGGATGTCGCCGAGATTGACCGTCAGATCGACGCCGCGCGCCGCGATATCGGCCAATACCGCGTCGAGCGCGGCGAGATTGCCGTGGATGTCGGAGATCGCCGCGATCCGCATCGCGCGGTCAGCTTGTCGGCAGGGTGATCATCTGCCCCGAATATATCACCGGTCCGGTCGGCAGGCCGGTCGGGGAGCCGCCTTTCGGTTCGACCGATACCGCGATCGTCATCTGCTGCCGCATGTCGAGCGCCATCCGGTCGAGGGCGGTCGCGCCTTCGTCGTGCATCAGGCCGATTGATTTCGGCGCGGCCTTGCCCGCGATCACCCACAATTCCATGCTGTGCCCAGGGCGTGGCGAGACGTTGACAGGGGTGACGCGCATCTTCTTCGTCCCCGGATCATAGGTGACGAGCAGGGCGGGCGCGCCGCCGCTTTCGCTGAGCGCCGCGACTGACTGGAACAGCGGCTGTTGCGCGGCGACGGGTTGCGTCGCCGGCCTGGGCGGCGGGCGCAGCGCCAGCCCCGATGTCACCAGCGCGACCAGCGCGGCGGCGGCGGTCGCGACCTGCCAGCGGCGGACGCGATTATCGTTGGCGGCGGTGCTGCCAGCCTCGATTGCCGGCCACAGCGTCGCGGGCGCGGCGACATCGGGCACGGCGAGCAGGAGCGGGGATAGCCGCTGCTGCCAGGTGGCGACCGCCGCCACCGCCGCCGGATCGGTCAGCAACCGTCGCTGAAAGGCGCGGCGTTCGGCCTCGTCGAGCGTGCCGAGCACATATTCGCCGGCAAGCATGTCGATGTCGTCAGCCATCGAGGCAGCCCTTCAGCCGGGCGAGGCCGCGGTGCAGCCAGCTCTTGATCGTGCCGGTGGGATGGCCGAGCCTTTCGGCCAGTTCCTCGCGGCTCTCGCCATTGAGATAGGCGGCGAGGATCAGTGCGCGCTGATCGGGATCGAGCCGGTCGAGACAGGCGCGCAGCGCCGCCCTGTCCTCGGCCGAAGCCCCTGCCGCCGGATCGCCCATCGCGTCAAAATCGAAATCGTCGTCGCGCACGCGCCCGCCTGGCCGCTCACGGCGGCGCAGGTCGATCGCGACGTTACGGGCGATCGTCGCCGCCCAGGTGATCGGGCTGCCCCGGCGGGCATCATAGCCCGCGGCGTTGCGCCAGATCTTCGCATAAGCATCCTGCATTGCGTCTTCCGCCAAAGACCTTTCGGGCAAGATACGCAGGACCACGCCGAAAAGTTTTGCCGATGTCCGCTGGTAGAAGCGCGCAAAGGCGGCACGGTCGCCGTCGGCCACCGCGAACAGCAACTCGGGAAGCTCTTCGACGCTCATCCTTTCATGCTCCAGCGCGCGGCGGCCTCATCATCGGCGGCGCGCGCCTCGACCCAATGGCTGGCGCCGTCCGCGAAATGCTCCTTCTTCCAGAAAGGAGCGCGGGTTTTGAGCCAGTCGATCAAAAAAGCCGTCGCCTCCAGCGCGGCGGCGCGGTGCGGTGAGGCGGCGGCGACCAGCACAATCCGGTCGCCGGGCACGAGCCGGCCATGGCGGTGGATCGCGGTGACGCCCAGCAGCGGCCAGCGTGCGGCGGCCTGTTCGGCGATGCTGGTCATCATCGCGAGGGTGATGCCGGGATGATGTTCGAGTTCGAGTGCGGTCAGCCCGCCGCCGCCGCGCACCACGCCGGTGAAACTGGCGACTCCGCCGCCGCCCAGCGCTTCGAGCCGGGCAAGCTCGCCGCCGATGTCGATGTCGGCGGTATCGACCCGGATGTGGAAGTCGGCGCTCATCCGCCCGTCACCGGCGGAAACAGCGCGATCTCGCGCGCGCCGACGATCGGGGTATCGGGATCGGCGAAATCGCTGCCGATCGCGGCACGGACCCGGGCACGATCGGCAAATGCCTCGGCATGGCCCGCGCCGCGCGACGCAAGCCAGCCGACCAGATCGGCGATGGTTCCAACCTCGGGGGGTGGGGTGACCGTCTCGGCGCTCAGGCCGATCGCCTCGCGTATCCCGGCGAAATAGAGGATATCGATCGGCACGGTTCAGTCCATGTGCCGGATGCCGACGCGCAGATAGTCCCAGCCGGTGACCAGCGTCAGCACCGCCGCCGCCCACAGGCTGAACAGTCCGGTCTGCTCGATCCAGCCCCAGTCGGGCAGCGCATTGCCGAGGATGATCGCGCCGAGCGAGATGATCTGGAAGGTCGTCTTCCACTTGGCGAGTTGGCTTACGGGCAGCGACACCTGAATGCCCGCGAGGAATTCGCGCAGCCCCGACACCGCGATCTCGCGCAGCAGGATGATCAGCGCGGCGATCGTCGCATAGCCCGAGACGTCGCGGGTGAAGACCAGCATCAGGATCACCGCCGCGATCATGATCTTGTCGGCGATCGGATCGAGGAAGACGCCGAGTTTCGACACGGTGCCCTGCGCGCGCGCTAGATAGCCGTCGAAATAATCGGTTATCGCCATCAGCGCATAGAGGCTGAACGCCATCGCATAATCGAAACGGCTCGGCTCGGGCACGGGCCAGAGCAGGAAGACGAGGATGGGCACCGCGAGGATGCGCGACAGGGTGAGAATGTTCGGCAGCGTCAACATCTGAGCAAGCTTTAGAGCCTGATCGTTTCAGGTGGAAGCGGTTTGCGCTTCCACCTGAAACGTGGATCGGGGCCCATCAATCATTCGACCTTGATTCACGTTTCGGGCTGATTCAGCCCGAATGATCAACGTCTGGCGCGGGAACGGCGCGGTAGGAAAGCCTTGGCTCCCGTCCCGTCCCGACGGCCGATGGTCCGAACTGTCATCGAAGCGACATTACGGGGCGTTATCGGCTTGGACCTTGTCGCAGCTATCGGCTATGGGGACGCCCAACTAATGCCGATAACGGTCCAAAAGGCGAAAATCCCCGCATGACCCCGTCTTTCCGGCTTCTCGCCAAGCGCCGGTTCCTGCCGCTGTTCGTCACCCAGTTCCTGGGGGCCTTCAACGACAACCTGTTCCGCACCGCGATGATCATGCTGGTGATTTACCGCATCTATAACGATCCGGCGCAGGAGGCGGCCTTCTCGGCGGTGGCCGGCGGACTGTTCATCCTGCCGTTCTTCCTGTTCTCGGCATTGGCTGGGCAGCTTGCCGATTGCCACGATAAGGCACGGATCATCCGCATCGTGAAAACGGCGGAAATCGCCATCATGATCGTCGGCGCCGCGGGGCTGGTCCTGCACAATATCCCACTGATGCTGCTCGCGCTGCTGTCGATGGGCGCGCACTCGACTTTCTTCGGTCCGATCAAATATGCGATCCTGCCGCAGCATCTCCAAGAGGATCAGGTGCTGCCCGGCACCGGCCTGGTCGAGGCGGGCACGTATATCGCGATCCTCGCCGGCACCATCGTCGGCGGCATCGTCACCGCCGAACATGCCGCGGTCGGCGTTCTCATCGTTGCTTGCATCGGCTGGCTGTCGGGGCGGCAGGTGCCCCCGGCGCCGCCGCTGGTCCAGGATGCGGGTGTCGATTTCCACATCGTCCGCTCGTCGATAAAGCTGGTGTCGGACACGATGCACGTCCGCCGGCTGTTCCTCGCGATCCTTGCGATCAGCTTTTTCTGGGCGCAGGGCGCTATCCTCGCCGCGCAATTCCCACCGCTGGTCAAAAATGTGCTGGGCTCCGATCAGTCGGTTGCGACCCTGTTCCTCGCAGTCTTCTCGGTGGGGGTCGCGATCGGTTCGGTGGCCGTGAACCGGATCCTCAGCGGCGCGGTGTCGGCGCGCTGCTCGCCGATAGCCGCGCTGGTGATGGGCGCTTTCGTCTGCGACCTGTGGTGGACAGCGCATTACTGGCCCGCGCCATCCGGTCCCTTGGTTGAACTGAGCGGCTTCCTCTCGCTACCCGGCGCGTATCGCGTGCTGATCGACCTGCTGGGGATTGCGATCGCGGGCGGCATGTTCGTCGTGCCGCTCTATGCCTTCCTGACCACGACCGTCGCCAAGTCGCAGACCGCGCGCACCGTGGCGGCGAACAATATCGTCAATTCGGGGGCTATGGTCGGCGCGACCTTGCTGCTGGCCGGACTGGTCCATGTCGGCGTGTCGGTTGCCGAAACGCTGCTGATGGTCGCGGTGGCGAGCATTGGCGCTGCCTATCTGGCGTGGTTGCTGCACAAGGCGTGTGATTGAGACGGCATCTCCGTCCTGCCGAAGGCGGGGCTCTAAGGCGCTAGTCCTCCTTGCGGCACGAGATGCCAGCCTGCGCTGGCATGACAAATGGCTCGTCAGCCCGGTATCACCGCACTGAAG
Organism: Sphingomonas sp. SRS2; assembly: GCF_000971055.1. Taxonomy (GTDB): domain Bacteria; phylum Pseudomonadota; class Alphaproteobacteria; order Sphingomonadales; family Sphingomonadaceae; genus Rhizorhabdus. The sequence goes on along the minus strand of NZ_LARW01000052.1, from coordinate 7,563 downwards.
GCGATCACGCCAAAGATATAGGCGAGCAGAAACAGGCGCAGGTCATAACGCCATTTCTCGCTGGTGGGGTCGAATCGCATATCGCTAAAATGAAGGATGGCGACACGGCTGTGAAGCCGCATCGCCATCCACTCCCGCTAGCCCCGTCCCGCACGGGGACATGCGGCAGGATTATCCGTTGATCGCAACCGAGTCGACCGGGGTCGACGCCGGCGTAGCCGCGTCCGAGCTGTTGGCGCGACCTCGGAATTTGGTGATGTTGTCACGCGCCTGATCGATGCGCTCATGCGCCATCGTCGACAGGTCGTCGGCGGCCTTCTTGATACGCTCGCCGCTGGACGAGGCGACATCGCGCAGCCTGTCGCGGTTCATGAAGATTGCCACACCCGCCGCGACGAGACCGGCGATGACGCCGGCGGCGATCGACATGGTCGTGCGGTCGGTCGGCACATTCTTGATCGCGCGGGTCGCGCGGGTGCGGGCCGAGCGGACGGCGGTCTTCGCCTCGTCGGTGAGTGCCTGGGCGCGCGTCGTGCGCGCCGTCGTGGCAGCGGTGGCGCTGCGCTTGCGTGGGGTGCGCTTGGCGGTGGTGGTCGAGCGCTTCCGAGTCGTCGTGCCGGTAGTAGCCATGATCGCCTTCTCCTATCGAGGATATTGGATTTGCACGAGAAACGCCGTGCTGATTGCAGGGTTCCGTCCAGGGGCCTGATATGCGTTAAAACGCGCGCTGGCGTGGCCGGGCGCTCTGTTGTATCTGCTTTGTTCCATGGATCGACCCGATCAGGCGCCCGAATGGGATGGCGCGGCCGAAGGCGGCCGCAAGATCATCCATATCGATATGGACGCCTTCTACGCCTCGGTCGAGCAGCGCGACGATCCGGCGCTGCGCGGCAAGCCGGTCGCGGTGGGCGGCACCCGCGAGCGCGGGGTGGTGGCGGCCGCCAGCTATGAAGCGCGTAAATATGGCGTGCGCTCGGCGATGGCGTCGGCGGTGGCGCGGCGGCAATGCCCGGACCTGATCTTCGTGCGTCCGCGCTTCGAGGTCTATCGCGAGGTTTCGCGCCAGATCCAGGCGATCTTCGCCGACTATACCGATCTGGTCGAGCCGCTGTCGCTCGACGAGGCCTATCTCGACGTCACCCAGAATCATCAGGGCATCGCCACCGCGACCGGGGTGGCGCGCGCGATCCGCGAACGCATTCGCGCGGAGACGGGGCTGACCGCCTCGGCGGGCGTTTCCTATAACAAGTTCATCGCCAAGATCGCTTCCGACCATAATAAGCCCGACGGACTGTGCGTTGTCCGCCCGGAACAGGGGCTCGCCTTCATCGCGCGGCTGGCGGTGGGGCGCTTTCACGGCGTCGGTCCGGTGACGGCGACGCGGATGGAAAAGCTCGGCATCCATAGCGGCGCCGATTTGCGGCGGTGTAGCCGCGAATTTCTGGCGCAGCAGTTCGGTAAGTCGGGCGATTATTTCTATCTCGCCGCGCGAGGGATCGATCATCGCCCGGTGCGTTCCGATCGGGTGCGCAAGTCGATCGGGTCGGAGAACACTTTCTTCCAGGACCTGTTCAGCCATGAGGACCTCGCCGCCGCGCTGGCCGAATCGAGCGAGACGGTGGCGCGCCATGCCGAGCGGACGGGCAAGTCGGGGCGCACCGTGTCGATCAAGCTGCGCTATGCCGATTTCCGCACGCTGACCCGTGCGCGCACGCTGCCCGCGCCGATCGCCGATGCGGCGCGCATCACCGAAGTGGCGCTGGCGCTGCTTGCGCCGCTCGAGCCCGTCGAGCTGGGGGTGCGCCTGCTCGGCGTGACCCTGTCGAGTCTGGGCGAGTGCGAGGAGGAGCTGGTCGTTACCGCCGAGCAACTGGCCCTCGCGCTCGAATAGGTGTAATCGGCGGACATAAGAGAGAGGGTGCCGCCATGCCCAAATCCATCAAGATCGACTTCGTGTCGGATGTCTCCTGCCCGTGGTGCGTCGTCGGCCTGCGCGGTCTGGAAATCGCGCTCGAACGGACGAGCGACATCGTCCGCGCCGACATCCGCTTCCAACCCTTCGAGCTTAATCCAACGATGGCGAAGGAGGGCGAGAATGTCGGCGAGCATGTCGCGCGCAAATATGGATCGACCGTCGAACAGTCGCTCGCCGCGCGCGCGATGATCCGCGACCGCGCCGCCGAGGTGGGCTTCGCGATCAACTTCACCGACGACAGCCGAATCTACAACACCTTCGATGCCCACCGCCTGCTCCACTGGGCCGGAGTCGAGGGCAGTGGACACCAGCAGGCGCTCAAGCACTGCCTGTTCGAACTCTATTTCAGCGAGCAGCGCGATCCGTCCGATCATGAGGTGCTGCTGGAGGCGGTCGCCGATGCGGGGCTCGACCGTGCGGCGGCGGACGAGATACTGTCATCCGATATCTATGCCGAGGAAATCCGACAGGCCGAGCATTTCTGGCAGAGCCGGGGCATTCATTCGGTGCCCGCAATCGTGATCAACGACCGCTATCTGATATCGGGTGGGCAGCCGTCCGACGCCTTCGAAAAGGCGTTGCGCAATATCGCGGCGGAACTGGCGGAGGCCTAGGGCGCGATCTCGATATGATCGGGCGCGAGGCCTTCGGCATGGCGGCGATAGGCTTCGACATATCCCTGCTCGACATGCCGGGTGTGACGCGCTGAATCGAACAGCGGCGCGGTTAGCCGTCGCGCCGCAAGTCTGGCGCGGATCGCGGCCAGCTTCTCAGGATGGGTTGCGAGATCGAGGGCGAGCCGCTCATAATCCCCTTCATCGTCAGTGATCAGGTCCGGCAGGCCCACCGCGTTCAACAGGCTGCCGGCGACGCGCGCGGAGAAGCTCTCGCCCAGCTTCGTGACGATCGGCAGGCCGCCCCACAGTGCATCGCTGGCGGTGGTGTGGGCGTTGAACGCGAACGTATCGAGAAACATATCGGCGAGACGCTGGCGGGCGAGATGTTCAGCCGGGGGCAGTTTGTCGGCGAAGATCAGCCGGGCGGGATCGATGCCGCGCCTTGCCGCCTCGTTCGCCAGATTGGCTTCGGCCCAGCGATTGGCGCGCAGCAGCCACAGCACGCTGCCCTCGACCTTGCCGAGCAGCCGCATCCAGATGTCGAACACGTCGGCGCTGATCTTGTAGCTGTTGTTGAAGCAGGCGAAGACGAAGGCGTTTTCGGGCAGGGCCATATCGGTGCGGGTGACGGGTCCATCGGCGATCGCGCGCCGATCGTCACTCGCCATATAGCTATACGGCAAGGTGATGATCTTTTCCGAATAGGCACCGCGCAGCCGTGCAGGGATCACGACGGGATCTGCGATGATATAGTCGATGAAGTCGGCCCCCATCGTTCCCGGATAGCCGAGATAGTTGATCTGCACCGGCGCCGGGCGGAACGCGAAAATGCCTGATCGCGTTCCTGTCGTATAACCCTTCAGGTCGATCGCGATATCGATCGCATCGCCCCGGGCCAGTTCAGCTACCTCGCGGTCTCCCAGATGCCGGACGTCGCGGAAGACCTCCACCGCGCCGCGCAGCCGCCGCCGCATTTCATCGTCCTGATCGGGGCCGTAGCTATAGGCGTGAACCGCGAAACGGTCGCGATCGTGCAGTTCGAACAGCCGCGCCATCAGATACAGGGTGGCATGATTGTGAAAGTCAGCCGAAAAATAACCGATTCGCAATCGTCCGGCCATATGCGGCGGGCGCGGCAGCGGGGGTGATGGCGGCATCGGGGTGGCCCGATAGGTCTCCGCCACCAGCCGCTCCGAACGGGCGCGGTGCCGCGCCGGATGGTCATCCAGCGCAAACATCATGAACGGTGGGACGGCGGCACTCTCGACGCCGAGTCGAGGAATCCCTGCCCTGTCGGCGGCGATCCCTTCCCAGTCGCAGATATGCGCTTCGAGATCGAGCTTGTGCGCCCGCGCCGCGGCATAGTCGGGCGCGATGGCCAGCGCGCGGCGATAGCAATCCAGCGCTTCGTCATAGCGATACATGCCGCGCAGCAGATTGCCGAGATTGTTGTACGCCACGGCATGATCGGGATTGAGCGGATCACCGCGCGATAGGAGGACATCGCAGACTCCGGCCGTCCCGCATTGCGCAGCGTCTCCGCGAGCGCGAAATGCCCCGCCTCATGATCGGGCCGGATCGCGAGCGCCGCCGCATAGGCCGTCGCCGCTGTTGCATATTGCCCGGTCATGGCAAGCGCCGCACCGAGATTATGATGCGATTCGGCATCGCCGGGCTGGAGAGCGGCTGCCTGCCGGAAACAGGCGACCGCCTCCGCCCCTTCGCCGAGCCGTGCGTGAGCGATGCCCAGCAGCTTCTGGAGGAAGGCCGAGCCGGGATGGTCGGCATCGAGCCGCCGGCCTTCGTCGAGCAGGTCGCGATGACGGCCCTGCCGTTCCAGCTGAAGAAGCGCGTCGATGCGCTCGCGGGGCGGCGCGGCGCGGGCGGGCCCCGTCACGGCCGTCAGGCGGTCTCGGGGCGCACGGTGAAATCGACCATGATTTCGCCCGAGATACGCTCGAGCGCCTCGCGCACCTGATCGGTCGAAACCCCGGCGGGGACGAGCAGTTTCGCGTTGGCGCGGAACAGTGGGGCGCCGGACCAGGCGCTGTCTTCGATCGCGGTGGTGAAATCCTCGATGTTGACGTCGAGCCCGGCGAGTACGGTCGTCACTTCGCGGACGATGCCCGGCCGGTCCTGTCCGACGATCTCGATTCCGAAGGGCTGGCCCCGGCGCTCATCGGCCGCGGCCGATGGCACGATCGCGACATTGAGGCCGACCGCATCGATCGCCCGCGCCGCAGCCTCCAACTCACCGAGCCGGTCGGCAGGCAGCTCGACCAGCACCGACCCGACATATTTTCCGCCGAGCCGCGACAGATGGCTTTCCAGCCAGTTGCCACCCGCCGCGAACACCGCATCGGCAATCGCCCGGGTGAGCCCGGGCCGGTCGCTGCCGACCACGGTCAGGATTACCGATTGATTCATCGCATCATCTCCATTGCCCAATGGTGCGCGGATTCTTATTCGCCCGCAAGGATACAGCCCGAACCCGTCATGACGACGGGGGAAGGGCGGCCCTCGTCAGGCCGACCGCGCCAGGATCCATGTCACCTCGATCCCCTCGGGCGGGGCGGGGCCGGTGATCACCAGCTGGCGCGTCGTCTGCGGGCGGCCGCGCGAGTCGATCCACAGGCTGTCCTCGACGCCCACCTCGCCGCCGATCGCGCGGAAACGCCACAGCGCGCCCTCGGCGATGCGGAGCAGCGCACCCGCGCCGTCGGCCGTCGCCGATACCTCGACGCCGGGTGCGAGGTGGAAGCGGATTGCATAGTCGACTATCTTGCCGCGCGCGCGACGCCCTTCGGGGATGAGCACGTCCTGCCCGCGCACCTCGCCGCCGCCCGGCGCCATCGCGATCTTGCGGCGATGGGACAAGCCATAGCGGCGGACATAGCCGTCATGGCGCATCTCGATGCTGCTGCCCTGAAAATCCTCCTGCCGATCGATCTCGACTTCGGTCACGCCCTTGCCGAGCGAACCGTCGGGATGGATCGCGGTCGAATTGCTGTCGTCGAGGATCAGTGTCGAGTGCGCGGCGGTGCTGCGCAGCGCATTGGCAAGTTCGGGATGGAGCGCATTGTTCGCGCCGCGCCCGCCGCCACAGTTGACGATCAGCCGATAGGGACCGTCAGACATCTCGATCGCAAGCGTGGAGGCGCAGGCCTGGCTCGCGAAGCGCGAGATAGGTGGCGGGGCGGCATCCACGACGATGCGGCTATGCCCCATCTGAAGCCGCTGATAACCCCATTCGCGCGACTGCCGCAGCGGCCGGGTGCGGATGCCCGAGGCGGTGACGACGGCGTCGACCCGCCCGCCGTCGATCGGCGCTGATCCCTGCCAGCTCGACAGCCCGCCATCACCGAGCGTCAGCCCGAGCAGCGGCGGCACCGCTCTCGTCAGCGCGTCGGCGAGGGCGGCGGCGGGCCGTTGACCGCGCATATCATAATATCTGCGCAGCATCGCGAGCAGAGCGACGAGGTCCATCTGTTCGATCGGCGAGCGGCTGACGATTCCGCCGTCGCCGTGCAGGGCGGCGTCGAGCGCGCGGGCCAGCCCCTTCTCGCCATGAAGCTGGCGCAGTTCGCCGCCCGGTATCAGCAGCCCGGCCCCGACCACCCCGGCCCAGGCGGCGACGCGGGCGAGCCCCGGCGCAGCCTTGTCGGCGCTGCGATCGAGATGCCTGGCGCCCCGGCTGAGGGCGTTGAGCACCGGTCCGCGCAGATCGTCGGCGGTCATGATCAGCGGCGCGTGGCAGCCCCAGAACAATATCCGCCGGCCCCACAGGTCGGGCCGCCACGCCGTTTCGTGGACCTGCTTGCCGAACGCATCGATCCAGCGGCGGGTGAGGATTTCGGCGATCGGCGCGACCCGCTGGCGCGGGCCCGCCGCGCTCAGGTCGCGCAGCCAGGCGAAGCTCTGGAGATGATCGGAGAAGGCGGCCGAGATATCGCGCGGGCGAAAGTCGTAACTTTCGATCGCGACGCTCTCGCCCAGCCACAATATCTCACCGTCGAGCATCGCGCCGCCGAGGCGAACCATCCCTTCGATCGGATCGGGCGGCACGTCGTACAGCTTGAGCGGATAGCGGCCCCGCAGGCGTAGTCCATGGACTGGCGTGCGCCAGGCGAGTTCGTGCAGGCGGCCGGACAGGCGTTCGGCGAGCGAGCGGCTCTTGTCATGCTCGACGCGGATGAGGCGCCGGCCGGGCTCGACCGTATCGTCGAAGCCGGAACCGCCCGCGTCGCTCATTCCGAGCCGCTCACGCCTGCTTCAGGCCGGCGATATTGCTTGCATAGGCGGCCGGGCCGCCCTTGAAAGTGGCGGTGCCCGCGACGAGCACATTCGCGCCGGCGGCGATCACGCGCGGCGCGGTCTTCGCGTCGACGCCGCCGTCGACCTCCAGGTCGATATGCTTGCCCGTCTTGTCGATCATCTTGCGGATCGCCTCGATCTTGCGCAGCTGGCTTTCGATGAAGCTCTGCCCGCCGAAGCCGGGGTTGACGCTCATCACCAGCACAAGGTCGATTTCCTCGATGATATAGTCGAGCGTCTTGGCCGGGGTGGCGGGGTTGAGCGAGACGCCCGCTTTCTTGCCGAGCGCCTTGATCCGCTGGATGGTGCGGTGGAGATGCGGGCCCGCCTCCTGATGGACGGTGATGATGTCGGCCCCGGCATTGGCGAAATCTTCCAGGAAGCTATCGACCGGGGAAATCATCAGATGAACGTCGAACGGCCGGGTGGTGTGCGGGCGCAGCGCTTTCACCACCATCGGACCGATCGTGATGTTGGGCACGAAATGTCCGTCCATCACGTCGACGTGAATCCAGTCGGCCCCCGCCGCGTCGATGGCGCGGACCTCCTCGCCCAGTCGGGCGAAGTCGGCGGAGAGGATGGACGGGGCGATGAGGACGGGGCTGTTCATGATCGCCTCGGATTAGCGGGGTGGGGGAAGGTGGGCAAGGTAACTTG
>NZ_LARW01000051.1 GCF_000971055.1 Sphingomonas sp. SRS2 | reverse complement strand
CCCCGCCCCCGCCCCGCAGCGAACCGACCGCCGCCGCCAGCTGGAGCGCCTCAGGCGCTGACAGGTTAGTGATAGAGGTGCCGAACAGCAGCCTCGACAGAAGCTCATCCTCGGGCAGCGCCGGGATGCTGGTGAAGCTTATCTCGGGCTTCTGCCCGGTGCCACTGACCGTGATCGTCGCGTTGACGCCGTTGAGATTGGCCTTCGCCTGAATATCGAGCAGCGGATCGGGCGGCGCTTCACCGAGAAAACGGATCGAACCGCGATCGAGATCAAAGCGCCGCCCGGCGAACTCATAGCCGCCACGGACGAGATCGACCCGGCCAGTGATCGCCGGATTATCGATCGTCCCGCCAAGATCGAGCTTGCCGCGCCATTCGCTGTCGAGGCCGAGGCCGGTAACGGCAAGCTGGTTGCGCGCATCGAGCTTTATATCGAGGCGCCATGGCGCGCGGCGAACGGTAACGCCATCATCGTCGGGACGGTTGAGCTCGATCGTCTCGAACTGCGGAATCGCGGCCACCGCCTCGGCACGACCGAGCTGGAAGCGCCCGCGCACGAGCCGCATGTCACCGGCGATGGTCCCGCCATTTTCGTCGGACTTGATCGTCATCGGCCCGGTCAGGGTCGCGCCGATATCGTCACGGCTGAGCAGCAGGGCATTTTGCGCGTCGATCGCGACGTCCATGCCCAGTCCCTTACCGCCGGCAAAATCGAAGGTTGCGCGGCCGCTGACGGTGCCGCCGCCGCGGGTCTGGCCCGACAGCTTGTCGATCAGCAGCCGGGACCCGTCGAACCGGCCGGCTGCGGCGATCTTGTTGATCACCGTGCCGGTGATCGCGCTTTCGAGCCGGGCATCGGTCGAGCGTAGCGACCCGCGGATGACAGGATTGGCGGCGGTTCCGCTGACATCGGCACCGATCGATACCGGCCCGGAAATATCGATTGTTTCAACGCCGATCAGCCGCCACAGCGTATCCGCCGGGCCGCCATAACGGATCTGCGCGAGGAGATTGCCCGCCCGCAGCCGGTCCGGCAGCGCGCCACCGCCCGGCAGGTTGCTGATCCGCGCCTGCCCTCGGCCGATCACCTTGCCGCTGCTCGACACCACCGCGCGCGCAGCCGCTACCCTGTCGGTCAGCACCGCTGCGACCGCAACGTCCGCGGGCCGCGAGGTCAGCACCAGACCGGACCGCGAAAGCCCTCGGATCTTTACATTGGCCCGGCCGGTGGGAATGCGCGCACCACGCTCCAGCCGATAGTCGACATCGCCCGTGGCGACGCCCGACAAGCCGAGCTGCGGAAAGAAGATATCGAGCACCGAGAGTGGCATCGACTGCACCCCCGCCTTGATCTCGTTAACGGCTCCGCCGAAGCGTCCGGCGAGGGTCGCCTTGCCACCAGCGAAGGCGAGTTGGGTCGGTTCGAGCCGCCAGGCGTCACCCTCGCGGTGCAGCACCGCCGGGGTCTCCAGCCGGATCGGACGTCGATCGATCGCCCCTTCGGCGGTGACCGTGACATTTTCGGGCGTGAAGCGCGTTACGGCGGTAAGCTGGAAGCCGCGTCCGCGCGAGCCCGACAGATTGGCGGTGATGCTGCCGCTGCCGCCCTGCATCCGTATCTCGGCACGGCCGCGCGCGAGGCTTACCCCGTTCATCGTCGCGCCCAGCACATTGGCGGTACCATTGATCTGGACGCCCGCTGGATCGAGCAGGATCGTGCCGTCGAGCCGTCCGCGTCCGACCGTGAAGGGCATCGTCCCCGAAAAACTGGCGCGTTGCGCGCGCAGATGCGCTTCGATCTTCTGCAAACCGCGCTCGACCGAAAAGAGCAGAGGCCCCGTGACGCTACCGCCGGCCAGATCGATGCGCCCCGTGAAGCCGCCCGGATCGGACCGCAGGCTGCCTCCGCCTTTGGCGCCGCTTACCGCGACCTCTCTCACTGCAATCGTCGCCGGCTGGCCGGAGGGCAGCAGGATCGCGCCATTGCTGCCCCATGGCCCAAGGTGCGATTCACCCGTCGCCGCGTATGAAAATCCTTGCGGCGTGGGGTCGAGTTTGACCGCCACATTGGTCAGCCCCAGCGCCTCGATCGGCGCGGCGAGCAGCAGATCGATCTTCGGCCGGCTGATATTGCCGTCGAGCGTCAGCTGAACCGGCCCGTAAGTCGCCTGCGTGCCGCCTCCCTTGAAATAGAAGGTGCCGTCGCGGCGGCGGAAGCCGTTACCCGTGAGGCGGATCGAAGGACCGGTGAGAACCAGCCGATCGAAGTGCAGCACCCCATCGGGCCCGCGCCGCAACTGCGTGTCGATGACCGGCAGTCCACCCGCGAGCGAACGGAGGAAAGCATTGTCGAAGCGCCGTACCCAGGCCTTGCCGCGGCCCGCGACCATCGTCCCGCGCCCACCCGCGCCGGGCACGACCTTGAGCTCGGAATTGACGTCGACGATGCCGATGCCGGGAATGAAATAACGCAGCAATTTGCCCGCCAGCGCAACATCATATTGGCCGGTCCGCAGGTCCAGCTTCAGCGACAGCTTGCCGCTCAACTTGTCCGAGCTAAGCTTGAGTCCTTCGCCCGTGACCGCCGTCGACGTGACCAGCAGCAAGCCATCGACCTTGAGGTTGCCGAGGATGCCCCCCGCGATATCGCCGATGCCAGTCACGCGCCGCGCCGACAGCCGCACCGGCAGCTTTATCGGAGCATTCGACAGCCGCCCCTTCCCGTCCGCCCGGACGATATCGAAGCCGGTATTGTCGAAGGCCACATGATCCGCTGTCAGCCCATAGCCATAAGCGGCGGTACCGAATGGCCCATCGAACGTGGCGCGAACGCGGATGTTACGCCCGGTCATGTTGGGGAACAGCGCAGACGGCCTGAGCAGCTTCGCGTCGATGACGACGCCGTTAAAGGCGCTGGCGGCCAGATCAAGCGTGCCCGACGCAGCGAATTCGATCGCGGGCGTCTCCAACGCCAGATTGCCATCGAGCTTGCGATCGGCGAGCGTCGCCGCGCCGCTGATCCGGATGACCGGAGCGGAGAGCCGCTGGAGCTTGCCCTTGAGGAAGCTGCTCGGCGCAAGCTGACCATCGAGCGCATATTTGCCGTGATCGGCGCTGAGCGTCAGCTCGACCAGGCGAACATCGCCAACATCAAGGGTCGTCCGCCCCTTCCAGCCGCTCCACGTGCCGGTGCCGGAGATGACGCCATCGACCGGCTGCTTCCATCCCGTCACACCGGCGATAACGCCATCAGCCGGCCCGGCGAGCTTGGCGTCGATATCGAAGCGGTCGCGGTCGGGTTCCGAATCGAGCTGGAGATTGACGCGATCGCCGCCGTTGGAGGCGGCCGCAAGCTTGAGCAGCACACGTCCGTCATGGATGTCAGCGGCGGCATCGACGCGCGCGACCATCCGGCGGCCCGCCACTGGCCGATCAAGCCGGAGATGCCGGATCGCGAGCTTCCCGATATGAATGTCGAAGCCCGGCAGCAGCGGCCCCTTCTTGGGCGACGGCTTCAGCTTGGGAAGCCGGTGCAGAATCAGCAGGTCAGTTTCGACCGTGCGGATCCACAGCTTGTTCGCGATCCACGCCGCCGGCCGCCAGTCGAGATCGATTTCTGGCGCTTCGAGGAACAGCCCCTGACTGTCATAAAGACGCAGGTCGCGCAGCTTGGCCCTGTTCCAGATCGAACCGTCGATCCGTCCGATGCGGATCCGCAGCCCCGAGGACGGCTTTATCGCGCTGATCCGGTCGATGATCAGGCGGTGGCCGGGTCCGCTGTCGAGCATCCATACCGCCGCCGAAACAAGCAGCAGCACCGACAGCAGGCCGATCCCAATGGCGCGCAGAATGGGGTGACGACGCCGCCAGCCGGCGACCTTCTCTTCGACGGAAATGGGTTCGCCGGCCATCAGAAGGCCTGCCCCAGCGAAACATAGATGGCGACGCGCGAATCCCCCCGGCGGCGGTCGATCGGCGTGCCGAGGTCAACGCGGATCGGGCCGAAGCTGGTATAGTAGCGCACGCCGATGCCCGCGCCGTAGCGTAGATTCCGGAAGGTCGGCAGCCGCGCCGAATAGAGGTTGCCGGCGTCGAGGAACGGCACCACGCCGAAATCGCCGAAGCGTATCCGCGCCTCGATCGAAAATTCTGCAAGGCTGCGTCCACCCGCTGGATCGCCATTGACGTCGATTGGACCAATCTTCTGATAACCGAATCCGCGCACCGATCCGCCGCCGCCGGCATAGAAGCGCCGCGTTGGCGCGATACGCTCGGCTGCAGCGCCCATGATCGATCCCAGCCGGGCTCTGCCCGCGATCACCGTGCGCCCGCCGACCGGCAGATATGTACTGCCGTCGACCTGCGCCTTCACATAGCCGAAGGCGCTGCCCTGCAGCGACAGTTCGGGGGAAATGCGCGCCGCTAGCCGATAGCCGCGCGTCGGGTTCAGCAAGTCGTCCGAGCCGTCATAGGACAGGCTCGACGGCAACGCACCGGTCAGATATTGGCGCCGTCGCGGCGCGCCGGTGGCCTTGACGGTGTCGTCCTCCTTCGACGCGGTGATTTCCGCGCCATAGGACCATGTCCATTTCTTCTGCCAGATGATGTTGGTCTGCCGCTCCAGCCCCGCCGCCAGCGTCACCGAGCGCGCCTCGAACGCGTCTTCCTGCAAATGGCTGAACAACAGCTGCCCGGTCAGAACCCGATCGCGCGCCTTATAATTGTTGCGGCGGAGCACCGCTCCCAGCGATTGCTCCTGCGTACCGAGCACGCCCCGGAACGTCACGCCGCCCTCCGGCCGGATGAGATTGCGATGCTGCCAACTCGCCTCCAGCCGATAGCCTTCGCCGGTACCATAGCCGACCGAACCCGAAATCGTGCGCGGCGGCGCGGGCTCCAGCTTCACCGATATATCGACCACATGCGGATCGGTGGTGGGGATCGGCTTGATCGTGACCGTCGACACCAGACTGGTCTGGATCAGCGCCCGCCGGAAATCGTCCATCTTCGCCGCGTCATAGACCTCGCCCGACCGGAAGCGTGCGATCCGCCCGAGATGCTTGGCGCTGAACAGCTTCTGGTCTTCGATAACGATCCTGCCGATCCGCTGCGCGCCGCCGCTGTCGACATCCATCACCAGCGCGACGTGATGCTCATCATGATTGACGGTCAGCTTGGGCTCGCCAACCTTGGCAAAGACGAAGCCCTGCCGGCCCAGTTCGGCCCTGAGCGCAAGCTGACCCGCTGCGATGCGATCCGAATCGGCGGGCGCCCCGACCGCCAGCCCAAAGGCGGTCCGCAACTCATCACTATCTTCGCCGGCCTTTTCGATCCCCGGCAGGTCGACGGCGGACAGCGTGTAGAGCGCGCCCGGCTCGACGTTGAGCGTCACCGCCAGCCGCCCTGGAGTTTCATCCTCGATCCGCGTGCTGATATCGGCATCGTAAAATCCTGCCGCGCGCATCAGCTGCTCAAGCAGCGCCTCATCCTCGCGGGCGCGGCGATCGATCTGGGCGGTGTTGCCGACGCCCTTGCCTTCCTCCAGCGCGGACAGCGTGCGGAAGCGGCCACGGATCGCCGCTTCGGTATCGGCCGACAGGCCCTCCTGCCCGGTCAATCCGTCGATCGCGACGCGATAGCGGCGATCGGCCTGGATATCGCTCGACAAACTCTCGACGGGGGTCGCGCTCGGCACCGCAGCAGCAGATCCGCCGTCGCCGAGCGGGTCGGGCCATTCGACTTCCATATCGGGCAGCGGCGCCATCTCGCTCGAAGGATCGAGATCGGGCAGCACCGCCTGATCCCCAGATGTCGAGGGCGTCGGCTGTGGCTGCGCCTGTGCCGCAACCGACACGCACATCATTGCACCCAGGATGATCGACGGAGCACGGGGCAGCGTGCGGGGAGCACTCATGGCGCGACCCTAGCGACAGGGCGTGCCGCCCGCCAGAGCCTAGTGGGCAGTGGCGATCACATCATAATGGATTGGGGCCGAACGCCCGGGATTCAAGCTCTTAATGAACGGTGCCCACGGGCACATCCTGGCTCAGGACCATCAAGAAACGCTCGATCTGACGCCATTCGCAGAAGCGAATCGCATTGCCCAGCTCTCGATAATGGCGGCTGCGCGCCGCAGCCTCGTCCATCGCAAGCGTGCCGAACTGCGCGAGCAGGTCATGCGCCTGATCGATACTGCTGCGATTGGCGATGTAGAACAACTCTTCCAAGCGATTGACCTCATATAAGCAACTGGAGGTAAGCAACGAACGCGTATCACCACTCAAGCGGCATGCCAGAAAACGAAAAATGGCGCAGTTGCGCGACTTGAATGGTCGACAGAAGGTTTACCAAGTCCCCGGACGGGACGCGACGTCCCGTTATGACACGGCCGGGACACCCTATGGCGCGGAGCAGCGGGGCATGGCATGGGGCGCGAATGGAACAGCATAGCGGCAAAGCCTCGCGCGCCGGCGGCGCGATCATCGCCCTCTCGATCATGGCCGGCGCGATCATCGGCAACATCTTGGGACAGCCGTCAATCGGCATGGTCGGCGGTACCGCCATCGGCGTGGCAATCGCGCTGGCGCTCTATCTGTACGACCGCAAGCGCGGCTAGCCGATCTTCCGTCCGCACCACAGAACCCGGCCGACGACGGTCAGCGTGGCCGGATCATAATCGACGATATCGGGGAACGCCGGATTATCGCTGCGGATGACGAGCGGTCCGGCTCCCGCACTGACCAGCCGCTTGACGATCAACACATCATCCAGCCGCAGCACGTAGATCGCGCCCGAGCGCAGCACCACGGCATTTCGATCCACCAATATGTCGTCGCCATCGAGCAGGGTCGGCTCCATCGAGGCCCCCGTCACCCTGATGATCGACAGTCCGGTCGTGCGCGTCACGCCCAGCCCCCGCAGCATCGCGGCGTCGAAACCGATCGGCGGCCCATACTCCTCGATTTCGGCGATCGCGCCAGGGCCGGCTGACGCGCCGATTTCCACCCGCGGCACCGGCAACAATGCGGGAGGAGAGGGAGCCGCAGCAATCGCCCCGCCTCGCCCCCCGAGGCGTTCCTCGGATATGCGAAAATAAGCTGCCAGCTGCGCCCGATCCTCCTCCGACAGGCGTCGGGGCGAGCCGCGCTTGATATATTGCTGGATATAAGCCGGGTTGCGGCCAAGCAGCCGCGATAGGGCGCTGTAATCCTCGCCATGTTCGCGGATCAGGGCGTCTAGCGCCTGACGGGCATCGTCAACCATTCCCCTCCATTATCGATAGGATTTTTCCTAGACAAGTAGGAAATGAATTAGAACATATAGCGAACACATGAGTCGAGGAGGAACAGGACCATGCATTTGCTATCGACCATCGAGTGTAGCGCGCCAAAAACTCGCGACAAAAATTAGCGGGCTTCGCCGGAGTTTCTGTCGCGGTGGTGAGGGTAATTTTTGTCGCGAGCCGAGGCCCCATGAGGGAGCGGATTAGGACCAGGCTATCCTGACCAAGCTGGGGGCCTCGCGAGCCGTACCATACCTGTCTCCGCTCCCGGCTCTCGCTGGGTATCTGGTGGGCCGTTATACGGCGGGCCCAGCACCGTGCGTCCTGTGTTAGCCGATTAGCTCCATGCCAAGGCTTGCGCCCCGGTACCACGGCTGGTGAGGGACGCCCCGCACCTCTGCTCACTGAGCCCCAATGGGCGAAAGTTAGACGCCGGTCGCGATACGCCGGCTGGCGCGAATGCGTCCGTAGATCGCGACCGTGGCGAGCACACCCGCGACGATCGCGTTGATCTGATTCGCGCCATCCGGCCCCAGATCGATGCCGAAGGCCGACAGGCCACTGACGATGGCAGCGCCGGCCGACGACCAGACCGTGAGGGATGCGAAGGGGCCCTTGGTGGCGTTCATGTGCTTGGCTCCTGAAACCGGATTGCAATGCCGCTTCAGCGGCGATGCACCCATGTCGCAGGAGAAGGCGCGAGGGCCCACCGTCCGCCAGCGGACTCATATCCATTGTTCGATGCGGAAGGCCCACCGGCTGGAGCCAGGCGCGCGCCGCTCGTAATAGTCCAATCGATCAAAGGTACACCAGTGGGTTCCTTCGTTTGTCGCTGGCACACCATCGCCGACATCCTCGACCATGACGAAGGGGACGGTCTCGCCGACATCCTCGGTAAAGGCGTAGAGCTCCTCACGCTCATCCTCGCTTAGATCGGCAAAGGTCCACTGAAAAACGGACTTGCGCGCGCCCAGGTCGACGCCGAAGCCCCCATCCGGCAACCGCTCACGCGTGCCGGTGTCGACGACAGCGCGACCGCCGCCCCATTCCTGGCCCCATTGGGGGCGGAACGACAAACCGGCGCGCAGGATGCCGGCTGTCAGGTTTGGCCCACCGTCGCCCTGGTTCACGATCACGCGAATATATCGCGCTGAAACCGGGGCATCGAGCACCGTCAGCAAATGCATCAGCCCGCGGCGCTTTCTCGGCATGACGGCGACGGTGGTCCCCAGCGCGGTCGCGCCGATCCCAGAGGCGGAGGCGGTGCTATAGGTCACGGACCATGTCGTACCAACGACGCCATTGACCGATCCGAGGTAGACGAAGTCGATCTCCTGAACGGAACCGAGGTCGAGGATGGCGGCGACTTCGGCCGCCGACCCACTGATCCACGCCTCTTTCGGATTATCGGTCAGGAGATTGACACCACCAGTGCCCGAGGTCGTGTCTACCCCCTGGGCGTCGGCCGGTCGGCAGATGACGATTGGCGACATCTAGATTCTCCGCAGGACTGTGAGCACGGTGCAGCCCGGCACCTGAGTTTCGTCGGCACCGATGACATAGCAGGCGACCCCGGCGTCATAGCCGAGGCTGTCGATCGTCAGCGTCACCACTGTGCCGACAAGGTCGCGACGTCGACCATGGACGACATGCGCGTCCCCGACTTTGGGTGGGCCGAGGAAGGCGAGCTGGCGGCCGCCTTCGTCAACACCGGCCGATTTATGGGCGAACGGCGAGATGGCCTCAGTTTCGATCGCCTGTGTTGGCCACCGAGACGCAAGCAAGCCGTCTGCGCTGGTCGCATATAGCGCGTCCGCCTGCAGCCACTCTCCATAGCTCGCCTCTACCGGCATGAGTTAATCTCGCCCGCGATCAGGCTACAGGGGACGTCTGATTGGCCAACAAGAGCTGCAGGCCCGCCACCTGAGCCTGCAGCCCAACGATCTCGGTGGCCCGCAGCTCACGCTCGGCCGTGAAGGCTGCCATCTTGGCGTCGCGGTCGGCGGTGACGGCCTCCCCGGCCGCCACCGCGGCTTCCAGCGAAGCGGTAAGCTGCGCCACTTCCGCGACCCGCTGGTCGCGATCGTTGGTCATGTCGATCAAGGCGGCCTCGGCCGCACCCTTGGCCACGTTAGCGGCGTCGCGCTCATGCGTCAGGTCGATGAAAACGACATCCAGAACGCCGGGCAGATCGTCGGCGGACAGTACGGTCGGCGCACGATAGGTGGCATCGGTTATATTGCCTTCGCCATCCAAGATTTCGACAATCTTCTTTTGGTGGATATTCCACACCAGGCTGCCGTCATCCTGAACCATCAGGATTTCGCGCACGCGGGTACGAACGGTCTCGGTCATCAGATCACCTTCCATGCTGAACCATTGGATTGAACGCCGACGCCTACCGCGCCACCCCCGGCGACGGTTGCGCCCCAACTGGGCGCGCTGGCGTCTGTCACATAGGCTATCGCTCCAGCACCCACGCCCGATGCTGAAGGAAGCGTCGCAACCGTATAGCCACCCGGCTTGATCGTGCCGGTCGCTGCGATCGACCCCGTGACATCGACGGTGACGGTCGGCGCGCTCGTGCCGCCGAAGCGTGAATTGCCCGCAAAGGCATTGTTCGCTGTGCCGGCCATATAGGCATTCCAGCGACCGCTGGCCGCGTCGATGGCACCATAAAAACCGGCATTAAAAGCCGCCCCCGTCAGATTGCTGTTGGCGAAGAAGCCGAACTGACTGGTCAGCGTCGCCCCGGCCCCGATCGTGGACTGCGTTGCGCGGTAATAATATGCGTTGGCTAGCGTATAGGAGCCTGCCGCGAGTGTTAGGATCGCGTTGTAAATCCGTGCATCCGAAGTCACGTCCGACTGCACGATCGGCTCAAGCGACATCGCACTCGCCGTCGTCGCGCCC
The DNA here is from genome assembly GCF_000971055.1 of Sphingomonas sp. SRS2. Taxonomy (GTDB): domain Bacteria; phylum Pseudomonadota; class Alphaproteobacteria; order Sphingomonadales; family Sphingomonadaceae; genus Rhizorhabdus. Next base: position 58,767 of record NZ_LARW01000051.1, on the reverse strand, counting down.
GTCAGGTTCTTGACCTGTCTGTGATTGTAACCTGTCACCGAGGTGGTGCCATGACCGATATTGCCGTTGCTGCCCTCCATGTGGAGGCGAACCGAGGCGGCCGTTCCAAGGCTCAGATTTTTGTTCACGTCGGAAAAGATGAAGCTGTGGCCGCTGGCATCTGTCCTGATGTCGAGGTCGCCGACCGTATTGCCTATGAGTATCCGCGCCCCGGCAGCCCCTGAGTTCTTGAAAACGCCCTGCGTACTGTCGCTGTTGGAAACATGGACGGCATAGCTGGGCGAGATGCCGAAGCCAGCTTTGCCGCCGAACACGACGCCATAGCCACCGCCGTCTATGCTGACCTTATCCGACCCGTTGACGCCGATCAGCATCACCTCGGTCCCGGCTGCGATGTTGCCGCTGAGGTAATAGGCGTTCGACAGCCGGACGTTCGCACTGTTCACCGTCACCTTTGCGTCGATGCCGAGCCGTTCGACGCCTCCGACAGCAATACCGATCGAGTTGGAACCCTTGCGGAATATCCCCGTGTCCTGATCGGCCGCAAAGCTGATGCCGGGCGTGCCGACGAGCCCATCACCGAACTTGCCAGCGCCCGCGCCGCTCAGCATCGCTGAATATTCGACGACGAGCTGCGTTACGGCCGCCATCGTTGACTGGGCGAACCCTTGGGTGGGTATGACCAAATGCGCCCCGAGGCTCGCCACTGTGCCGCCCTGATAGGTGGTGCTCAGCGTGATGCTGGTGGCACTATTGACGCTAAGCACCTCATAGACGCGGCCATCCGGTAGGATAACGCCGTGCCCGGCCTGGACATTGGCGACCCAATCCGTGCCCGCCCCGGTGAGTGCGGCTGAACCGTTGGCGACCGCGATCGTGCCAGTCTTGTACCAGGCCATGCTTAAACTCCCTGCTCTGCGGCGAGCGCCGCCCAGTCGGTGGTCTCCGCTTCGACCACGTCGATGAGATTGTCTGCTTCCCGCACGATCGCCTTGGCGGTTTGCCGCGCGTCTTCGAGCCGATGCCGAATAGCGCGGCACGCGTCAGCACGAGCGAGCACGTCCGCCGCGATCTCCGGAACGGAGCGACCCTTCGCCTTAGCTTCGGCAGCGAGGAGCGGCGTTTTTGCTCCGCGCTTCTTATGCGATCGCGCCTCGTCCAGTTTTTCTCGGTAGGTTTCATCCATGCCTGGGGTGATGTGCCGCGCCAGCTCTTCGCCGACGCCGCGATCGATGCGCGCCAGCGCTGAACGCTTCACCGCCTCAGTATCAACTTGGACGACAGGGTATTTCTGGTCGCCGACCACGATCTCGACATGCTTGATTGGCATTTCGTCGCAGGCGATGACACCCCAACCGCTTTCTGAAGCGGCGCGAGCGGCCGCGGCGATTTCCTCATCCGACACCTTTTCGGTCCATTGCAGTGGTGCGCCGGTTTTCAGATCGTAAGTGAGCACATAGGAATGTTTCATGCTTTGTCTCATTTGTAGGCCGGGTCGATGATCAGATTGGCGCTGGTCAGCTGAAGGTTGCCGTTGGTCATCCAACACTGCAGCGCATAGGTATTGGAACCCGCGCTCGAGACGTGATTCCCATTCATGCAGGGGAGGTCGCTGACGCCGCCATCGCCGCCACGGATCAGCACCTGGCCGCCGTTCACGAGAAAACGCCATTGCCAGGGCTGCGTACCGGCGAAGTAGGCATGCTGGCCGGACGCCTGCAAAACGACGTCTGCTTCAGAGGCGAGGGTGATCGTTTCGGAGCATACGGTCTGCCAGACACCCGCGCCGGCTCCCGACCGCGTGCCCACCATCTGAGCGAAGCGGCGATCCGTGACCGCGTTGCCGGCGATCTTGATCGTCTCCACCGAGAGATTACGGATCACCGCCTTCTTCATATAGGCGACGCCGCCGACGATCTCGAACGGCACCAGGGTGGGATTGCCGGGTGACGCTATGCCAAACCGGTCGACTCTCATAAGGAAGTCGCTGCGGCCGAGCCCCGAGTTGTTGAATACCCAGCCCGTAACATAGCCGTTCACGTCGGTCTCGACGCCGATTCTAACGCTCAGCCCGTTGATGGACGACGAGTGCGAGGTGATCGAAGCCGTATGGCCCCCGACAGTCGTCGAGAGCGTGTTAACGCTGCCGGCGATCGTGTTGAGTGAGTTGGTCTGGGCAATATTTGTATTGGTAATCGACGCCAAGCTGGCGCCGGTTGAGGCCTGAAATGCGGTCAGCGATGATGCGGTCGCGCTTTGGGCGTCCGTAACAGCATTCACCGCTGTGTTAACTGTGGCCAACGACGAGGCCGTCTCGGCCTGATAGGTTGCCAGCGACGACGCCAGCGCAGTGTCACCATCTACCCGCGCAGTCTGCTCTGTCTGGACCGCGGCGGCGACCGTGCCGATCTCTACGCCGAGCTGCAACCTTGCGATTGCTTCGGCCGCGACGTCGCTGATGATCCGCGCGGTGAGCTCCTGTCGCGCCTGGGCAATGCTAACCTGAAGCGAGCGGGCGGCGATATCGCCTTGGGCCAGTGCGGCGAGCATGTTCATAGCCGACAGATCGGTGATCTGCGGCAGCCGGCGAGATGCGGTCACGGCCTGCGATATTGAAGCCGTGTCGCCAAGGGCTGTAAGCGTGCTCTCGGCTGATGCCAGACGAACATCGATGGCGTTCACCGTAGTGCTATCGGCTTTGCTGGCAACCGTGCCGGTCAGGGCGCTCAAAGCACTCTGCACGCTGACGACTGTCCCGCTCAGCGTCGTTACCGTCGTGGCGTCGGCCTTCAGCAAGACCGAAGCCTGTAGCCCGTCGATATCGACCTCCGCGGAGGTCAGTCGCACAAGAATGGCGTCGAAATTGGCAATCTGGCTGGGGTCCAGCACCGCAGTCGCGATCGCCGTATTAACGTAATCTACGCTGGCTTTGAGGTTGATCGAGGAAATCGCGGCGTTGAGCGTGACCGAAAGGTTCGTGATCTGCTCTGCACGGCTCTCGATCGCGAAGAGCTTGGTCAGGCCCGAAGCCGCATCGGTGTAGAGCCCGGCATCACGGAAAATCGCATTGGCCCGCGCTTGCCCGGTGGCGAGCCTAGCGACTGCCTCGCTCAGCTTCAGAATCGCACTGTCGAGCTGCATTTTTTGCGCGGCGGTCGCCACGCCCATATCAGGCAGGCTCAGGCGGCCGAGCTCGACCTGATCGATGCCGCCGCCGATCTGCTCGATCGCGGCTATCAGCCGACCGTCGGGCGAAAGGCTAACTGCCGTGTTGAGCAGCTCGGACGGGAATATCGGAAACCCGTTGGCATCGACCAACGCGCCATGCTCAGCGGTCGGATCCAGCACGGCACCATCGGTTGCGCCCGGCTCATAAGGCTGGAGATCCTGACCGGTCTGGCCGTCGGCGTAACGCACGTCGGCCGCGAGCACGACGGCCGAAATCTCGGCGGCTGAATGGAGGCGCTCATTGCGTCGGTATCCGACGCGTCGGCTCTTCATAGGCGGGTAGGTCGCCGAGCGGCTGACTTGTACCGAGCGCAATGACGCGACCGGGGCGGGGTCGAACGACCATTCCCGGATCGTGACCACACCATCTTTGCCCAGGTGCCAGTTGAGCGATGCACCCAACAGCACCCGATCGATCGCGGACGCGATCGTCTCAGTCTCGGTGCCGATATGCAGGCCAGCGTCATCCGGTCGGGCGGCGATCATGGCCGCCGCGTTCGACACCGAGACGCCGCCAATCGCGGCGAGCTGCTCGGCGATCGCCGCTGGCTGATCGACGTACCCGCTACCGATCTCGCCCAGGATGTCGGCAGTCAGCAATATTGGCTGGGTCCACCACTTGATGCACGCGATCGACGGCGCGATCGCCGCGCCGCCCTGTGGGGCCGCGGCGGCAATCAACGCGGTCAGGGTGGCAGCGATCGAGCCCTGCCAGTTTACGACAACCACGCTTGATGCCGCTCGGCCGATATCCTTGACCGTCGAGATCGCCTGAAGTTTGTGGGCCGGATCGCCAACCTCGTAGATATTGTGCGCGGCTAGGAGCACGCGGCATTCAACATTCCAACACGCGCCCCAGGAGCGGCGCTTCAACCGGCCTTCAACGTCGCTGTCACCCTCGATCAATCCGGTGCCAGCAAAGCGCGTCGTCGCGATCGGCACCTCGAGCTTCTTTCCGTTATCAACCACCGAAAGGCGCAGCGCGCCGCCCTCAACAGCGGCGTTGGCGACGGTCCCCGTGAAATCGGTCTCCCAATCGGGCGAGCCCTGCGCGTCATCGCCGAGCTTCACGGTCACTGGGCAGCCATTCCAGAATAGGGCGGCCAAGCTCGTCAGGATCGCCGGATCCGACGGGAAAAAGCGAATGTCGCCGCTCTGGGCCAGCGTAACGCCGGTCCACCCTTCAGGCCCAAAGCCCAGCTCGGATTTGAAGGTCGGCACCTCGACTATACCGCCGCGCCAGTCGCTGTGCCCCAGATGATCGTAAGCGCGCTCACCGCCGCCCGCCAGGCGGACCGGATGAGCTGCGCCGTTCGACACGGTCCAGGGGCTGGCTTCAACCAGAGTAACAAGCGCCATCACCCGCCACCCCGCAAGCCGTAGAGCCCGGCCGCCGTAACCGGCGACAGCGTACCATTCTGGATGGCCGCCAAGATCTCCTCGAGCTTGGAATAATTCTTCGCCAGGAGATCGTTCGTCTCATCGACGCCAGTTGCGGTGTCCTTCGCCGCCTGAAGTGCCTCCTGGGCATCTTTCTGGGCCTGTTGCGCACGATCGGTCTCGATCTTGATGATCGCGTCGAGCTCGCGCTTGGTGGCGTCACGGTCGCCGGAGAACTCCGCACCGGCCGTGCCGAAGAACTCGCGGTCGAGATCGAGCAAGCGACGACGAAGATCCGCATACTGCGTTGATGCTCCATCGACACCCGCTTCGGCATCTGCGCGGGCCTTCGCGACCTGGGCGAGCAGCGCGTTGCGCTTATCGACAGCCGTGCCTTCGGCCAGGTCGCCAAAGTTCATGTCGTCGAGCAGCGCCTTCAGCGGCTCAATTCTATTCGACAGGATCTTGTCGAACGCAGCCGCGCGCTCCTTAGCGTTAAGCTCTTCGAGCTTGACCAGGTCGAAGCCGTACTTCTTGGCGACGCGCAGGCGCTCGGCCGCCTGTTGTTCAAAAGCCTTGAACTCGCGCTGCATCGACGCACCGAGGCCGCCGAGCAGATCCTCGACTTCTTGCACCTTCAACGCCTCGCGCACGCTCTTTTCGACATCAGGCGACGATTGCAGCGCTTTCTGAACCTGCGCCGAGACCCCGACGATGCCACCATCCTTGATCGCGTCGAACACGGCCGCCATGACGGCCTCCGCTTCGCTTTTCCCGTAATTCGTCGTGCCCGCGCCCTTGGTCAGCCCCGAGCCGCTCGGATCGACGACGAACTTGTCCTTCCGGACCCCGATGGAGACTTTGAAATTGCCGAGCTGCCCCCCGAGCTGATCGACAATCTGCTGAAGGACGTCACCGACATTGCCGGCAAGCCCCTTCGCCGCTTGGATCCGGCTCTGGCTGTTGCCGGCCGTTCCCGTGACGCTGGCCTGGCCATCGACATTGCCGATCGTGGCCGAGCCCTTCTTCACCGTGGCGAACAGGCTGCCTGCCAGCGAACCCAAGACAGCGCCAGCGATTGAGCCGAGCGGGCCGGCTGCGCCGCCGAGCATCTTGCCAAGGTCTCCGCCGATCGCCTTGGCGATTGCGGGGCCGGCGAGCTTGCCAGCCTCTTTCCCGAAAATGCCGCCGAGCGCGCCGCCAACCTTCCCAGCAGTGCTTCCACCACCGATCAGGCCGCCGATCTCCGCACCAAGGCTCGCGGCAGCACCGATCCGGCCCAGCGTTTCACCAAAGCTTTTGAACAGCTTGCCGAAATCACCCTCGGCCGAGAATATATCCTTGAACGTAGACTTTAGCTCGGCGCGGAACTCACCGAAGCCGGAATCGTAAGACCTACCGCCCAGCAACTTTTCACCGATAGAGCTAAATTTGGAGCCCGCACCGAGGCTGTCGAGCGTCTTCCCCAGCGCGTTCGCAACATAGGGGAGTATCTTCTCGATTGACTTGCGCGCGCCTTTGCCGAGCTGCTCACCGGCCTGGTCAAGAGAAGAGCTAAGCACTTGGACCGGCCCTGACACCATGTCGCGGAAAGCTTGCGATGACGCCTTTGTCAGCCCTTCCTCGTACGCCTTAGCGACATCGTCATCGAGTTTAATGCGGGCATCGCGCATGGCGCGTTCCGCCTCAAGACGCAGCTGATCCGCCTTGGTATCGCTGATCACTTTCGCCTTAGCGAGCTTGTCGATATTCTTCAGACGCTCGGCATAGTCGTTCTGAATGGCCGCGAGCGGGTCGAGATCCTTCAGAATGGAACCTAGCGTGCTGTCCAGGCTCTTCGGCTTGGGTGTCTTAACGTCCTTCTTGAAAACTGATGGCAGCTTGCCGGTGTCGAGCGCCTTGTCGATCTCGCCGGCCGTGACTTCCTTGGCGGCGGCGGCGGCGAGATCGATGACGGCCTGGCGGAATTGCTCTGCCGTGACGTTCAGGCCTTTGAAGTCCGTCTTTTCACTGAAGCTCAGCGCATTCTGGACCGCCTTCTGGCGATCACCATCGGATTTTGCGTCGCCGACATCCTTCAGCTGGAAATAAGCGGCAGCGTTGCGACGACGAGCCTCGACAGCACCGCTCAAGCCACCAGAGGCAAAGCCGCGCAGAAGGGAAAGGACGCCCGAGTTTTCGTGCGAATCTTGCAGGGTCTTGCCAGCGCTGGCCCGCGCCTGGCCAGCTTCCCCGCGGAGGTTTATCGCAGTCAGGCGCGCATTCGCGATAAGCAGAGCATTTTGCTTATCGATCTTGCCGGACGTGAGATCGAATATGCCACCGAGCGCGCTCTGGGCCTCTGCCAGCCCAGAGCTTCCAGCTTCGGCGGCCTTGGCGGCTTCACCCGTTTCGAACAACTTGGAGGCGAAGACGCCCGCGATCGCGACGATCGAGATGAATGCAGCGCCGAGCGGGCCGGATAGTGCGCGTCCAAGGAGGCCAACCTTGCCGCCCATGTCCGCCATCGCGCCAGTGACCTGGGCCGCCTGCTGGCCGAAAATCAGAAATCCGTTCGTGCCCGATGCGACCTGTACGCCAATGTCGCTGATCTGGAATCCCAAGTTGCGCATGCCGAACTGCGCCTGTCGCGCAGCGCCCGTAGCTTCTCGCTGCGCGGAAGCGGCGGCTCGGGAGGCATTTGACAGCCGGCCCGTGGCCTCGGCCGATCGCTGTGCCTCGCCTGCTTGGCGGCGCAGCTCGGCCGCGTTCGCGCTTGTGTCGGAGCTTAGCCGCCGCGTCTCGACTGAGGCGCTGCCCACCGACGATCGGAGGCCATCAACGGCAGCCGTCGTCGCGCGTGCCGTGCTAACAAGCCCGCTGCCGTCGCCTTTAAGGACAACGCCGAAGACAAGCTGGGTCATCGGCTTGCCGCGAAGACGCCGAGCGCCGCCGCCTCCATCGCCCGAATATCTAGGAACCGCTCGGGCAGATCGTCGATCTTGAGCATCCCGGCAACTGCCGGAATGCGCGAATAGTCGATTCCGATGCGTCGCCCGCTCATGGTGTCATGGGTCCATTGCGTCGAAAGCGAAAAGAAGAGCTTTACGGTTGGCACATCCTCGATCGCGATCTCACACGTCTCGGCGAGCGCCATTGCCCGTGGAGGCATCTGCGCGATGAGAGCCGCCGTCAGCGGATCTCCGGCCGTGGCTTCGGCACCGCCGCGCTCCCCGGCCCAGTTGCGCGCGACGGCCTTCAATTTCCCTGGCGGATTTCCTGTCCGCCTGCCAGGCAGAGGCGATAGGCCACCATCGCCCGATCGAATAATCGCGGCTCGTTCATCAGGAGCCTTACGTTTTCGTCATTCCAGACCAGCGGCTCTTCGTTTTCGGCGAGAACGCCCCGCCAGTCGTCAGCGAACATTTTGAGCATGTCACGCTGCACCATCGACGACGTGACGTCGTCGCCGGCCTCTTTGGCCTTTACCGCCTCGACCATCTTGGCCTTTACGATTTCCTCGAGCTCTTCCTGGCGATCGACCTTATGCAGGATGAACCGCAGCTCGAAAGCGTGCTCGCCTACGGTTCCGTCCTCGGCTGTCACCGGGACGGTCACCGGCCACCAGGCCCGACGGTTGGCAACGATCTTGTAGCTCATTGGAAGTCTCCCCCCGGCCGACAGGGCGGGGCACCGAAGCGCCCGACCCACGCGGCGCGGTTATTTAGTGGTGATCAGAATGTCGTCCTGGCCGACCGAGATATTCAGCTTGCCGTTGATCTCGATCATCGGGACTTCGCCTTCCTCGTTGATGTCGATCGAGACGATCTCGAGGTGCGTACTGTCGAACTGCACGATGTTACCGGCGACCGTGCCGTGGATCAGCTGCACAGGGACGTGAGCGCCGGAGCGAAGAAGGCTGAAATAGTTCTTCGTGCTCACATCGGGCGCTTCGGCCAGGATCCGGACGGTCACGGCATGGTTGGCGCGCTTCACATAGTTGCCGCCGACAAGATTGCGGACCTCGACCGAAGCGTTGGCCGCGCCTGAGAAACTGCGCAGCGTCAGTGCATGTCCATCGACGGTGAAGTCGGTATTGGCAGTATTAACCAGCACCGGTTCAGCCCAGCGGGTGAGCGTGGGTGCTGAGAAGCTATTCTGCACGATCGCGTTGGCGGCAGGCAGGAGGAACTGGAAATCGAAGCTCCAAAACGGCACCGCGCCTGCGGTGAAGTCCCATCCGAACGTCCCGCGCCCGCCGACGCCGACCCGCTTCTGGTTATTGTACCAGTCGTACATCGCGAGCGACGACACCGAAGCACCCGCGGCCAACATCTTCTGCTCGACTTTGGTGTCGGGAGTGATGTCGGGCGCGGTCATCCCGCAGCATTCGAGGAACTCCATCCAGGCCGGAGCGGTGTCGACGTCACCGGAACCGGCAATCTCGATCTCGAAGGTGTTTCGCTTGCGCTCATTGCCATGCAGACCGCGCGTGCTGCCGGCATGGGGGAGATCGAGGCCGCGCTCGACGACGTCGAGCTCGATGGCCTTTGAGGCGAAATTGCGCGTCAGCACAGCGTTATCCGCCGCCGTAGGCGTCGGATCGGTGGCGTAGACGCTTTCCTTCTTTCCAAGAATGCACTTCGGAATGGCGGACATAGCTTACTCCTGGACCTCGCCCTGGGCGGGCCATTGATCGGGATGGGTGTTGGGATCGGGCTTGCCGAGAGCGTCCAGCGCGCGGACGCGAGCTGGGCCATTGAGCGGCAGGCCATGCTCGTCCAGGGCGCGGCCGCTCTCGTCACGGGGCCGGGGCCGCGTCGTGCCGGCGTCGGCCAGGACTGCAACGGTGGTCGCCGCGGGCTTACGGGCCGCCCGAGACTTAGCCTTTTTCGGCGCGCGAGCTTTCACCGGCTTGACCGGCACGATCGGAGGCGCGATCGTTGTCTCGATAATATCGCTCGTGTGATCGCCGCCGGTGCCGGCAGCCGCCTGGTCAGCGTCCATTAAACCCTCCTCAGATGATAACCGGTCCTAAAGCGGACTCCCCAGGCGATCGTCTGTCCGTCAACGGACAGCAAACGGCCGCCCCGGTAGAGCGTGGGTCGGTTGGCCTCGGGATGGGTCCAGCCGATTATATGATCGCGCACTGCGTCGCGCAGCTCCGTGAGAGCGTCGTCGATCTTGTCCGGTCGACGGCCTTGGGCGTCGAGGATGATGGCGACCATGAAATCGACCGGAACGTCCTGAGAGATTCCGGTGTCGAGCTGATTGCCACCCGCCACTTCCTGCTCGAAGACGATGAACCCTGCGGGCAACTGCCCGACTGGGGGAGCCTGGCGCAGCCCAGCCCATTCGACCTCGCCGCCAATCTGACGAAAATCGAGTGGCTTCAGCCGGTCCTTGATCGGCCCAGCCTTCACCGAACGATCTCGCCGCCGCCCGCCGCGCGCTGGTGATGTTCGGCGATGATGAACAGCACTTCGTCAACGCCCTCGGCCGATAGGCCCATATATGGACGCGCCGGGATTGTGACGGACTGGCGAGGCCCGAATGGCGTATTGAGCGCTCGAGCGGTGAAGTGGGTCGAACCGTCATGGCCCGCCTTGCTGCGCGCCACACCAGGGCGCGCGCGGATGATGCCACCCCGTTGATGGATCTCGGCATACTCGGCCGCGCCGCCTGATGCCTCGGGACCAGCGGATGCAAAGTCGGATCCCCAGTCCGGCTTGATCGAGCGGCGGAGATCGCCGGACAAGCTCAGCGTCTGCCCACCCTCGTCCAGCACGCGCCTCGACGGCTTCCACGGGACGCCGGCCGGATCGGTCTCGGTGCGGAACCGTTCCTCCGCCTCTTCTACCAAATAATTCGCGATCCCGGCCCAGGCGGGCGTCATGTTCAACGCCGCGCCCTCAAGCCCCTTGAGGCCGGCGCTGAGCTGATCTTGCAACTCAACCGAAAGATTGAGGCCGCCTACCATGACGAACCGCGCCCGCCCGGGTAGGCCTTTCGGCCAGGCGTAAACATGATGGGCGCATCGCTCTCGGCCGAGGCCGGCTGCTCGCCGGCCGGAATGCTCAGCGGCAGCGAGCCGGTGGAGATCCGCTCCAGCATTCGGTGGGCCACCTTCGCGGCATCAGCGACCCCGTCGGGCGCGCCGCGTGGATAGAGCCTAGCGCGAGCTATATCGGCGATCGCCGTCTTGATGGCGTCCGGAACAGTGGCGAGCGGCACGGCGTATCGACCGCCCAAATTGATATCGACGATACCCTGCGCATGGCGCAGCGCGCCGACCAGCATAGCTCTATCGATCCGGCCGGAGCCGTTGTCCGTCATCCGAACGACTTCTTCGAGGCCGAAGCTATCGACGAAATCGGAGATGGAAAGATATGCGACGCCGCCGTCGGGCATCGTCCATTTGCCGTCGACCACGGCGACTTCGAGCTCGGCCTCGACCACGCCATCTTCGTCGGAAAACGGCACAGCGCGCAGTGTCACCAAATAGCGCTCGCCATCGGTGCCGCCAGAGATCTCGGCCGTGGCAGCGCCGTCAACGACCGAGGCCGAGACGACAAGGTCCGCGCTGCCGGCGACGAGCTCGCGCACGATCGCGCCGATCGATGTGACCGAGGCGATGGCCTGGCCGAGCTCGAAGACGTAGTGCAGCGCTTCTTCAGGCTGCTTTACGATGTTCTGCACAACGATCATCGGTCAGCCTCACAGCCGATGACCAGGCCGACGATCGTCAAAAATCCAGCGATCGCCATCCTGATCATCGGAGCGCCCCTATCTGGTGATATTACTCGGCGCTGGCGGGCGCAGCGGCAGCGGCGATCTCGGCGCGCTTCGCTTCGATCGCGGCGATCAGATCCTCGCCGACGAGCTTCGGCTCTTTCGGGATGCCAAGCTTCTTCGCGAGGGCCCCCAGCTGCATTGGCAGCATTTCCGCGAGTGGTTTCTCGCCCGCCTCGTCGGCCGATGCGGCGGCGGTCGGCTTGTCAGCGGCCTTGCCGCCGCCAGCCTTCGCCCCGCCCTCCTTGTCGAGCGCACCCTCTATCGCTCCGCGTTCGAGCAGGTCGGCGATCGGGCCTGTTTGATCCTTCCGATATTCGGCCATCTCGGCGTCAGTGAACTTCACCGGCTTGCCTTCGACGGACTCGGTTCCGTTGTGGTGGACGGTATGCTTGGCAGTGAAGCCCATCTTAATTCTCCTGGCTGGGTTTCTGGGCGAGCGGCACGCCCCCGAGCCGCTCGCCGGGAAACCGGCGCTGACGCGCCGGGCCCGAGATCAGGCGATAGCGGCGTCGAAAAGGTATGCCGCGTCCTGGGCGATCACGCGTTCCTTAACGCTCTCGCCGGTGCGGACGGCGATGCCGCCGCGCATTCCCATGTTCTTGTCTTCCCATTTCGAAGCAATGCGATCGCCAAACTCGAAGGTGCCGCCGAACGTGACGACATCCTTGGCGTCGGGGACCGGGGCCTTGTAGAGCATGGCGAGCTGATTGCCCCAAAGCCGGGTCAGGCTTGCGGCCTGTCCACGCTTCGCACTGTTCCCTCGAGCCGAGCCGACTAGCACTTCCTTGACCTCGAACAGTTCGGCGACCTGCTGGCGTGAAACATTGCCTGCAGCGGCACCGGTGCCCAGGCAGGCTTCGACGATCTGGGGATGCGACCGGATGGTGGTCCACACCTTCTGTCCGAAGACGAGCTGATTGGGCCGCATCAGCGGCAGGTCCAACGCGTCGTTGATCGTCTTGATCGGCGTCGAAGATGCATGGCTGAACTGGCTCGTGCCGCTCAGCGTGGCCTTCAATCCGCTGGGATAATTCGCCGCGGTGAAGACTAGGTCGGCCGCCCGCTTTTCTCGCGCGAGCGCGATCAGTTCCTGGATGAGCATCACTTCTAGGCCGAGCGGGTCATAACGCTCGTCCGAATTGTCGATGTCGGCCATGGGAACGCCACCGTCGAGAGCATTGTCCTCGGTGGAGTCCGTCACTTCGGTGCCTTCGAGCGAGACCTCATTCGGTTTCGACTTACGGCCGACCTTGGTGTCGGGAATGTTGAAAAACGTGTCCGAGGAATACTGCATGAAGCTGAACTTCTGCTTGTTCACGCGGATTCGCGGCAGGACCAGGTCGGCAATATAGTCGGCGTTGCGATAGGCGACCGCGATGGCCGTGAGCGCCGGATCGATGGGATAGGGGGAAAGCACGTTACGGTCTCCTGTGGACGTTTTCGAGAATTGGCGGGAGGTTAGGCACCCTGCATGGTGCTGGGCGCGATCTTCACCAGGCCGATGTCACCAGACACACCGCTGACCATCGCGATCCCACCGATCTGATTATTGACCCCCTGGGCCGGCGCGGCCGTGATCGCCTTGCCGCTCGCGTCGGAGGTCAGCTTCGCGCCGCGAGTGACGTTGCCGCCATAGATGATCTCGCGAATGCCGTCGGTGTGGACATCGACCGGCTCCCCGCTATCGGCGGAGATGTCAGTAGATACCCCGATCAACAGGTCGGTAGCGGCCGCGCCCTGGACGACGCTATCGTCTGCCGAGCCGAACTTGATGAAGAGCCGCGCGCCGATCGCGCCGCCCGCCTTAAATCCCTTGGTGCCTTGGGCAGAGGTGCCGGTCATAATTAACTCCGTTATTTTGTTTCGGAACTGTCGCTAGATCAGGCGGCCGGCTTGGCAGGACCGTTTTTCTCGATGTGACGGACAGCCGCGGCGATGGTGATCATGCGACCCGCCCTGTGCTCGGTTTCCATGAAGGACTGGGCCTCGGCAGCGAGCTTGTGGGCGTCGAGGGGCTCACTCTTATCGGACCCCTTGGCCTTCTCTCCGAAGGAGATCATTGGAACAGCCTGGTCGAACAGCTTCCGGAATGCAGCGTTGGGCGTGAGCTCGATCACGTCGCCTTCACCGAAAGAGATCGTTTCGACGGCTTCGAGGCCATCTAGGACGAGCACGGCGAGATCTTTACCGGCGGGAAGCAGCAACCCGGCGGCGACCTGCGCCTCGGCAAATGAAACGTTCGAGGCGTGGCGGGCATCCTGCTCGGCTTTGGCCGCGGCATCCTCCCGTGCCTTCAGCGCGTTTTCACGCTGCGTCAGTACGGTGTCGCGCTCGGCGAAGGACGCCTCCTGCTCCTGCTGGGATTTCATGTCTTTCTCCTGGTCGATAATGTCGAGGGTGACGCAGTCGGCTTGCTGCTCTTCGGAGAACGAGACTTCGCGAAGCCCTTTCACCGCTGGCGCCGCAGCACCAAGGAAGCCGATATGCTTGAGATAATGGACGCCCGGCGTGGGGTTCGCTGGGTGGTTCGGCGGATAAAACTGCGCGGAAACCTTCTTGTAACGCTTTGCGCGGACGAGCTCGGCGAAGCTGACATCGACGTCCTGCGGATCCGCGACGAGGATGTCGCCGTCCATCCGCAACCCTGCGACCCAGCCATAGGCTGGAGCGTTCATCTTCGGATGACCTACGACGATCGGCGCGTCGAAAAGCGCGGGGCTATAGCCGGCCGCGATCGAGGCGAGATACTCCGCGGAGAAGCTGACGGTCTCGCCTTCTGCACTCTCGAAAGTGCCAGGGCGGAAAATCTCGATTGGGGGCGTCTCATTCATGACGCCAAGGGATAAGGGGCAAGATCGATCCCGCTAACCGTCCGATGTCGGACGGTTATTGCAGCGTGATTCGTCCCCCAAGCCTGCACATCGATCGCCGGGATGCAACCGGTCGATCGTGCAGGAGGTTCCCATGAAACAAATTGCCCGCCTGATCGGGTCTTCGGTCGCGCTATGCTTGGCCACCCCGACACTTACCGCATGCGGCCCGTTGGCCGTCAATTCCGCCAGCACGGATGCCGCGCCAGCAGTCGTCGATATCTGCGCCGCGGCGCGCGCCGGCCTCAACGCCACGCCGGCAAAGGCCCGCGCCGCCAGCATGCAATGCCTGATCGCGGCCGAAACCGCCTTCCAGTCGGCCGCAATGCTGGCGCTACCGTTCGTGGCGAATGGCACAATCCCTGACAGCGCAGTGCCTCGCCTTCGCGAGATCAACACGGCGATGGTCCGCGCCCTCAGTGATGCCTACAACGCGCCCACGGCCGAGCAGCGCCTGCAGCTCGCCGACGCGATCGCGCTCGGCACCGCTGAAATCCTCCGCATCATTGCGGCGCGCTCGCAATGAGCGCGTCCTACCTCGAAATCGCGGAAACCGTTCTGCGCGCCGTTGTACTCGCCGGCCAGACGGCCCAAGCGATCGACACCGCGATCGCCGCCGTCGACCAGGCGCGCGAGGCGTTCGCGACCGACGATCTCGCCGTTCTTCAGGCGATGCTCGATCGAACCCATGCCGAAACGCTGCGCATCGGCCAACTATTCGACGCGGCGCTCGTCGCGCGCCAGGCGCAATCGTGAAGGCGGTGCTGGCAGCTATCGCGCTGGCGCTTGCCGCCGCCAGTCCGGCGCACGGTCGCTCACTGGGCGATCGCATCGCCGAGATGCCCGACGAAGCATGGGGAACCTCGGCTCTGTTTTTCGCTGACGCTGGCTCGACCTATTCGGTCGTCCGCCAAGGCGGGCAGGAGGCCAACCCAGTGGCGCGCGCGATCGTCGGCCGCCGTCCGTCAGCTGGCAAGCTCGCCGCCTATGCGGCAGGCAAGTCACTGCTCTACCTCACCGGCATTTCGCTGTTGCAGGATCGCGATCCTGCCGGGGCGCGGCGGGCCGCCCAGATCACGATGGGCGTGCAGGCTGGGGTGGTCATCTGGAACCTGACGATCGCGCTCTAACTGATGATGAAACCACATGACGGCGGCGCGTGTCCTGTCGAGCCGGAGAGCATCGTCCGGGTCAGCTATCGTAACGGGAAGATCTCAGAGCCGATAAAGGCGAAGGCTCGGCGCTGGCAGCGATGGCAAGCAGCCCCGCGCGAGAGCGACTGGGACATCGTCGGGTACGAATTTGCCGGAACCTCAGTCCTCTAGTCCAGCTAGCCCATTGACCGACTCGTCGGCGGTGTTCCAGCTTCGTTCTCATGGTGAGTTATTTCCCCGATTGGGCGACGACGGTCGGCAAGATGCTGGCCGTGCAGGACGGTCGTGGCCACAAGCACGTTATGGTGATGTGTGACACCTGCAAGGAAGCGCGCGACGTTGATCTTGCCGCGATCGTCGAAACCAAGGGTGCCGACTTTTCCCTGATCAACCGGCGCGCACGTTGCCGCCTCACGGCGGGCTGCAAGGGTTGGAATCGTTTCCGGTATCAAAGCGGCGTGATGCGACCACTTTGGACAGACCGCCAAGCCGATGGCTGGATCGAGCTCGAGTGGCAGATCCGCAAGCGCGGGTTTGAAGCGCGACAAAGGGCTGCGGAGGTTCTTCGCGAATCAAGGCCACCGAAGCCGAGACGATGACCCCATTAGCGCCGTGGGAAGCCTTCCCAGGGGTGGCGAGCGACTTTTTGGGGGGAGCGCCGCTGAACGCACTCAGATCGGCTCAACGGGCGAAAAATCCAGCGCCCGGCATCGAACCCTTCGGCAGGCTAGAGCCCGAGCTCTTTAACCGCCGCATAGGTGATTTCCCACCGGTCGGGCGAGAAGCCTTCACCCGCCTCGCGCTTATAGACAATCGAACGCCCGTCGGCGTTCCAGCGCGCCGTCTTCTTCTTGTCCCGATTGTCATTATTGAGCGTCAGGGGCTCGCCATATTTTGCGAGCAGCTGCGTGAACATCTTCGCGTCGCATTTTTCTCCGGATAGCTGCACGAAATCAACCTTGGCTCCCGGCTCAGCAACTTTCCGATCAATGGTGATCATTACCGAAACCTGGCAGTCATCGACGACCTGGTCGAAAGACAGCATCGGTCGAAACAGCCCCTTGCCGGTCGACACTTCCGCATCGGGATAAGCTGCCCGCGCGCTTTCAAAGGGCATGTCTATTTCGACCTTGCCCCACAGCAACGGGGCGGCGACGGCCGCGGGAGCCGCAGCCAGCGCCAGGGCGAGCGTTATCAGCGTCTTGATCATAGTGCTTTAAACCCCATTGCAGCCTTGCCGATCACCGCAAAATCATCACTCATCAGGTTCACCGGGATCGGCGGATAGGCCGGATTGATCGAGACCAGCTCAGCACGGCCGCCGCCGAGCAGCCGCATTCGCTTCAACAGAAGGTCATCGCCCAGGCGCGCCACGACGATCCCATCGCGCGGCGACTTCTCGCTTTCGTTGATGAGCGCCAGGCCGCCGTCCTGCAGTTCCGGCTCCATCGACTCGCCGACGATCGGGAACAGCTTCAGATCTTCGGTGCGGCCATAGCGGCGGAGCAACGCTTCGGGCCACATCAGCCAATGTAGAGGATCGGCTTCGAGTGCAGCTCGACCACCGCCCGCGCCGATGCCGATGGGATAGATGGGTATGCGAACGAAGCCGGGGGGCGTGGCACCTTCGCCAGTTTCCCAATCGCCCGATTCTGAACTGATGCCTGAGATGAGATAATCGATCGTCACGTCGCTATGGGCCGCCAGCTTGGCCAGGCCTTTGGCATCGGCACTCACTTCACCGCCAAGCCAGCGATGCATCGTCTTCTCGGCAACCCCCGCGATTTTGGCGGCAGCTGTGACAGATATGCCACTATTCTTAAGCGCTTTTCGAAGCCGCTCACCAATCGCGACATTCTCAGGATCTAAATCCACCATTCGCCCCACGACAAAAACGACCCCTTGACTGTCAAATTAGTCTGTGTTTAAAAAAACACTGACCAATTCGACAGCCATAAGGGCCGTATGTGACAGTCGTCCGTGATTCTCACCCCGAAGACTTGAAGGCGGAGCTTCGCAAGAAGTTCGGCAGCCTGCAACATTTTGAAACCGAATATGGGCTTCGTCCCAACTCGGCAGCGGCAGGGCTGCGCCGCCCCTATGAACAGGTCGAGCGCGCAGTGGCCGAGGCGCTCGATCGCCCCGCAAGCCAGATCTGGCCGTCGCGCTACGCCGAGGATGGCGAGCGGTTTTCCCCGCAACCAACCCGCAATTACGCGCCCGCTCGCGGCAAGGCCTGGCCAATGACGCCGCAGGCTGCCGCCTGGGCCGGTGGGGGGGCCTGACATGAGCCAGGGGGCCGACAATCCAACAGTCGAACCGCAGATTGCCGGTTCAATCCTTCTTATCCCGGTCGATCAGATCGAGCTTGGGGACCGCCTTCGCAGGGTAGATCCGCTGTGGGCTGAAGCCATCGGCCGCCTCATGATGGCGAACGGCCAGGAAACGCCGATCGCCGTGTGCAAGCTGCCTGGCCGCAAGACTTGGCGGCTCGTCACTGGCGCTCACCGGCTTACCGGCGCTCGGATGGCGGGCCTCCCGGCTATTCGCGCGATCGAAGTCGGTAGCGACACGATCGAACGGAAGCTCCGCGAGATCGGCGAGAATATCTGGCGGCGCGACCTCGATCCGCTCGACCGCGCCACCTTCGTCGGGGAAATGCACGACCTCCTGAAGGCGAAGGCGGGCATTCGGCCCGATCAATCGGCCCAGTCCCTCGCCGCACAGGCGCGCTGGAAGGACGCCAGCAAGTCGATCCAGGGCGAAGCTTCGGATGCGAGCGACATCGTGTCGCACGCATATGGCTTCACCGCGGAAATCGCCGAGCGCCTGCGCCTTTCGAAGCGTTCGATCGAGCGCGACCTTGTGCTGCGGTGTCGCTTCACGCCGGATGAACTAAGCGACCTTCGCGATGCTGGCCACGCCATCACGCGCAATGGCACGCAGCTGCTCGCGCTCGCTAAGCTTGAGCAGGGCGAACGAGCCGACGCCATCCGCCTTATCCTGGCCGACGAAGCGAAGTCGGTCGCCGAAGCTGTGGCGACCATCCGAAAGCGGCCCAAGCCGAACCCTCGCGATAAGCGCATCAACGCATTCCTTCGGTCGTTTTCCGCCATGCCGCCAGAGGATAAGCGCGCGGCTCTCACCCGTCTCGCATCGGAGCTCGGCTCGAAACAGGCCGATCACCTGATCGACGCGCTTCAGAAGGCGCGCGGACAATGACGGCCAAGCTGTACAGCGCGAGCGAAATCGCCGCATTCGAGCTTCCCGACTTCTCGGCGACCAAGCGCGGCATCCTCGCCTATCTCACCAAGAACGAGGTTGAACCCTTCGCCACTGGCGGCCGGGGCAATGCCGGCCTCTATCGTGTCGAAGATTTGCCAGAGCGCCTGCGGTCTGCGCTCGAGCAGCGCACCGCTCCGCGCCTGGCGGTTCGCGCACCCAAGCCGGTCAACGATATCTCACGCAGCGTCGGACGCCCAAAGGGATCCGACTATTGGACGCAAAACCCCGAGGTGGCCGATGCGGTCGTTTCGATCCTGGCTCGCCAGAAGATCTCGGCGGCGCGCATCCGGGAGCTGCTCGAAACGAGGTATATCGAGCTTCCATCGGATCGGTCGCTGCAGCGCTTCATCAAGCACTATGAAACGACCAGGCCGGCGCTGCTCGCCAGCACGCGCGACCCCGATCTCTTCAAGGGCAAATATCGCTTAGCCCTTGGCCGCGCCGACGCAGGCACCACCCGCGCCCACGAAGTATGGGAGCTCGACACGACCAAGGCCGACGTCCTCACAAAGGGCGGCCGTATCATGATACTCGGGCTCATCGACCGCTTCTCCCGGCGCGCTCGATTCATCATAGCGCCATCGGAATCCGGCCAGTCGGTTCGCCGCCTCCTGATCGATACAATCCAGGCGTGGGGCGTGATGCCGGAAGCGGTCGCGACCGATAACGGCTCCGGCTACATCAACAAATCGATCGTCTCGGCACTTGAGGCGCTGGGAATCGAGCACAAGCTCTGCCCACCCGGTAGCCCTGAGAAGAAGCCTTTCGTCGAGCGGCTGTTTGGCACGTTCACCCGCGAGCGCGCCGAGCTGCTTGGCGGCTATGCGGGCCACAATGTCGCGGATGCGCAGCGCCTCCGCGGTCGTGCAAAAAAGGAAACTGGCCGGGCCGTCATCATCCCCGAGATGGAGCCGGAGGAGCTTCAGGCGGTTCTCGATGCCTGGGTCGACGGGGTCTATCATCAGCGACGGCACGGCTCGCTCGGCATGTCGCCGATGGCGAAATGGCAAAGCTGCACCGCCGCACCCGCCGCCGCCCCGAGCCGCGACGTTCTGCTGATGGCCCTCTCGGCCCTGGTGGGGTCGGTCACTGTCGGCAAGCGCGGCGTCCAATGGAAAAAAGGGCGGTACTGGGCCCCCGAGCTCGCCGCCTTTGTCGGTCGGCCGGTGCTTGTTCGTCGCGACGAAGACGAGCTCGGCGAGCTGTTCATCTTCGGCGAGGACGGCCGCTTCATCTGCACGGCCACGAACTCGGAGCGTGCTGGCATCTCGGAGGAGGCATTCGCCGTCGAGGCACGTCGCCAGCAGGCCGCCTATATGAAGGCTGCGCGGGCGGACATCCGCCAGAAGCAGAATAACTTTCGCTTCGAGGACGCGCGCGACGCCCTTCTTCGCCGCGATGCTGAATCGGCAGGGAAGCTCGCGATCTTGCCGCGCGCCACAGTCGAGCGCTCCACGCCCGTCCTCGACAGCCTGGCCGAGCCAACGCCGCTGCCACAGCCCATCGACCCTGATGTCGTCGCAACGCGCGTCGCGCGCGCCGATCACCTGATCTCGCAGGCGGATGACGGCCACGAAGTGCCCGCCGACCAGCTCGCCTGGGCCCAGGCCTTCGCCAGCGGTCCTGCCTACGCCGGCTTCAAGGCACGGCAGGAGAGCGGCTTCGCCACCGGCAAAATCATCAACTTTTCACTGCCGCACAGGAGGTAACTTTGACCGAAACAAATGCACCAACGCTTTCATCTGCCACGATCGGCAGCTGGGCTGCGCTCGGCAATATGAGCCGCGCGCTCGACACGATGAATGCCGCTATCCATGCTGAGGAAGGCGCGCCCCGCATGGCCGTCTATTTCGGTCGATCGGGCGTGGGCAAGACGGTGGGCGCAGCCTATGTCACGGCACGCACCGGCGCAGCATATGTCCTCGCCCGGTCTGTCTGGACCCAGCGCGCGTTCCTCGAAGCGACCGCTCGCGAAGTCGGCCTCGTAAGCCTCGAGCGTACCGCCACCCGGCTGATGGACCAGATTATCGAGCAGCTACAGGTTCAGCCGCGCCCGTTGTTGATCGACGAGATGGACCATCTCGCCCGAAAGAACGTCACCGAGGTCATCCGCGACATCTACGACGCCACCGATATCCCGGTGATGATGATCGGCGAAGAGAAGCTCCCCGCCAAGCTGAAGGAATGGGACCGCTTCGATAATCGCCTGATCGCCATCAACCAGGCGATGCCGGCAACGATCGAAGACGGGCGCATGCTGCGCGACTGCTATTGCAAGCGTGTCAGTGTCGCCGATGACCTGGTCGACTACTTCACCCACCGCTGCCAGGGCATCACCCGCCGGATCATCGTCAATCTGCAGCGTGCTAACACCGCCGCGATCGACGAACTCGGCGTGACCACGATCGACAAAAAGGCCTGGGGCAATCGCACGGTGATGACCGGCGACCTGCCCACCATCCACCACCATCCCAAGAGCCACTGATGAGCGCGGTCGCACCCTCTCGTCAGCGTCTCTGGTCGGCCGCCCGCGTGCTGCGCCAGTTCGATTGCGTGTCCCTTGCCATCGCGGCCGGGACGACGGAAGCGGTGGCCACGGCCTATGCTCAGCTGCTCGTCAAGAGCGGCCATCTCGTGGTCGGCAATCCCGGCGCGCCTGCCAAGGGCGTGCCGGCGATCTATCGCGTTGCCCGCAACGAGGGACCGAGAGCTCCTTATGTGAGCCGCGGCAAGATCGTTGACCCGAACCCGATACCGACGCTGATGACGCGCACACAATCGACGCGTCAACGCATCTGGGTCGCGCTTCGCAAGGCGACCGGCGCGTTTGATGCATCGACCATCGCCCGCGAGGCAAAGGCGCACAACACCACGGCGGCGGATTATATCCGCCAGCTCGCCCGCTCCGGCCATGTCACCATCGCGGCGAACGGCAATGGCCAGGCTGGCGAGCTAACCACCTACCGGCTCGTCCGCGACAGCGGGCCTAAAGCGCCGGTCTTTTGTGAAACCTCAATGTTCGATCCGAACACCGGCCGCAGCTGGCCGACCCCGCCGCGGCGCGAAGTGCGCCGCCGCAAAGGGCCGGCCACGATCGCACGCCGGCCAGCGGATCAGGAAAGCGCCGCATAATGGCATTCAATTCCGAATCTAACTTCACGCGCGCCGAGACGGGCTGGGGCAAACCTCTGCCTGAGTGGGTCCGGCTGCTCGCCGCTGCGTGCGACCAGAGCAGCCAGCGCGATGTCGCGGGCAAGCTCGGGAAGTCCAGCGCCTATGTCAGCCGCCTGATCAGCCGGACCTACACCGGCGACATGGCCGAGGCGGAGAGCTTGGTCCGCGCCACCTACGGTAGCGAGACGGTGAACTGTCCTGTGGCCGGCGATATCCCTTTGGCCGGATGCCGCACCAACCGCCGCCGCAAGGGCGCGGCAGTCAACCTCGTCCACCGGCTGTGGGCGCGGAACTGCCCGACCTGTCCGATCAACACGGATCGGAGCGAGGCCTGATGCGCGCGCTCCTCCGATTCTGGCTGCTCGGCGACGGCCTCGCTCTCACTGACCACGTCCGCCTCGATCAGTTGTCCGCCCGCTTCGGCCTCGGCGTCGTCGCCGCGATCGGCGCGATCGGCGCCATCCACCTTGTCCGCCATCTCATGGGAGTTTTCCAATGACCCGCCGTAAATCCGTGGCGCTGACCGCGCCTACCACGATCGAGGAGGCCGTTGCGCTCCTCACGCGTTACGCCGCGATCTCCGCCGGCCTCGATCAGATTGAGGTTGATCGCTCCGAAAGCAAAGCCGCGATCGATGCCGCCGCCGACAAATTGGCCGCGCCGATGAAGGAGGCGCTGAAGGACATGGCCCGACAGCTGAGCCCATGGTGGGCTGTCGCGGGGGCGGAGCTCACTGAGGGCAAGCGCAAGTCGATCGAGCTTGCCGGCTGCCAGCTCGGCACGCGGATGACGACGCCGAAGCTCGCTTATCCGGGCAAGGAAGAGAACGCGGTCGCCCTGCTGAAGGAGGTGCCGTGGATCGATGGCTTCCAGTTCC
Source organism: Sphingomonas sp. SRS2 (assembly GCF_000971055.1). GTDB lineage: Bacteria > Pseudomonadota > Alphaproteobacteria > Sphingomonadales > Sphingomonadaceae > Rhizorhabdus. The sequence goes on along the minus strand of NZ_LARW01000051.1, from coordinate 36,025 downwards.
TTCGCGAAAAACTGAGCTTGGATAAACAAGGCCTGCTCAAGAAGCTGGCGCTTGGCGATGAGGACGCTGGCCGGCTTATCCTGCTCGGTTTCACGCGCAAGCAACGCGAAGAGTTCTTCGTCGACCGGGTTCCACCCAGGGAGCCAGCGACAGAGCAGGTTGATGACCTCGCGGCCGACGAGGTGCGGTCGTGAAGCGCGTCCTCGATCATCCCGTCGTCTGCGGCGATTGTCGCTATCCGACGCGCTTTGGTGCCACCGTGTTCATGAATGGCCGGGGATGGATCACTCTGTGCCCAGCCTGCGACATTCGGCACGGCGGAGCTCCTCAACTCGACCCTAGCCGCCTTCCTGCGGCGGCTGAGATCATCATCCCGGCGGGGGCGGCGCGATGAGCGACGAACCCTTCTGGCCTGCCGATCCAGACGACGACCTGTGCCGGTGCGGGTGCAACGATGGTCCCGACAATGTGGGAACGCCGGGTCGCAGCAGCAACCCTAGCGATATCGACGACAACGGCGATTATCGGCCCGTCGTCGATCTAAGCGACCGCCCGATCTTCAACAAGGTGGACGAGATGGTCGCATGGGTCGGCCATCGTACCGGCCTAGCGCCCCGTGAGATCAAGAGCAGCCTGCGCGAGATCGAACATACCCGCGCGCGCTGGGCGATCATGTGGGCGGCGCGAAAGTCGATCGGCTTATCGACGCCGCAGATCGGTCGCCGCCTCGGCGGCCGGGACCACACGACTGTCATCCACGGCCTTCGCCGCGCTGAGGCGCTTCGCGCTTCGCACCTGCCGTTCCGCGAACTGACCAACGCGCTCTGCGCCGCTTTCACAACGCCTGCAACGAAGGAGCAATTCCAATGATCGACGAAATGCCTGCTGTCGGCCCCCGACAGTGTGAAACCCCTGAGATGTTGTCGAGGCCCATCGTAGGCCAGGATACGCGCGGATGCGGGGGCGTATTCTTGGGTATGGTTATCGGCGTGGTCCTTTTCTGGGCCGTCTTTGGCGTAGGCGTCGTGACGATTGTCGACTGGATCCGCGCATGAGCTCGGAGTTCGGCATCCAAATCTATGCGGCTGAACGTCGCGTAGCGCAGCGCGCACTCCTCGTTGGGATCATCGACGCCGCCGAGCAACGGCATTGGTTGGACGAGGACGGCAACTGCTCGGCGATGTGGCAGAGCCACGTCCTGGCCATGCTCGTAGGCGCTCAGAAGGCCAGTGAGGCGCTGGGCCTGAAGGTCGATCTATTGCCGCGCCCCTTCTTGTCGCTCGCCGCGGGCTTCGACCCGATCGAACTAATCCGCTTCACGCTCGAAAAGTTCGATGAGCGCATGCCCCAGCATGATCGGATGGTCGCTAATGGCTAACTCTCTCCTTCAGGACGTCCAAGTCGAGGCGGCGCGCGCCGGGCAGCGCCGCCGCGATGCGCGCAGCACTGGCTCGGTAGCGCGCCCGCTCGCCGCATCGGCGATTGAGATCATGCAGAGCGAAATGCTGGCGACGCCCTCCGACCTGGTGCGGGTCGTACGCGCGGAATGGCCCGAGCTCTGGTCCCGAGTGATCGCCGAGGCGCGCCGCCAGGGCTGCTCGCCCGTGCGCCAGCTCATCAACACCATAGACGCCGGGTTGCCGCATCATGGCTAAGTCGTTCGCGGACCTCGCCAAGCGCCAGCTGCGCACGACGGCCGGCAAGTCCGACAGCCGCAACAAGCTGATCGGTGCCGTTCGTGCCGCATCGAAGCGCCTGCAGCTCGCCGACGATGACCGCCGCGCTATCCAGCTTGAGGTCGTGGGGAAGGCCTCGATGTCAGACATGACGCCGGGCGAGATCGGAAAGGTGCTCGATCGCCTTAACCGCGACGTGAAGTCGCCGATGGCGCACCGCTCGCACGTAGGCAAGATTCGGGCGCTATGGTGGACGCTCTATTGGGTCGGCGAGGACATCGAGCCGAACGACGCCGCGCTCGACGGATTCACCCGCCGCCAGACTGGCCTCGCCGCATTGCGCTTCGTCGACCATCGTCACGCCCCGTCGATTATCGAGGCGCTCAAGTCCTGGGCGTCGCGCGCCGGTGTGCGCTGGCATAGCGACGCATGGGTCGCCGACATGGCGCGAATCCACGGCCCGCAGGTCACTCGGCCGGTCGCCGATCGCCTCGCCGTCATTGATGCGATCTGGGAGAAGCTGCGCGACGCCGGGCAGGTCTACGATTCTACGCCTTGGTCGTTCGTCGCGCGCGCACACAGCCTTGGCATGAGCCAATACCATTGGACGGCGCGGGAGATCGATACCGCCATCCGAACCCTCGGCCGGCAGCTGCGCCGCCACATCGGTCGGAAGATCGACTGATGGGCGAGCACCATCTCGATAACCTTGCTCACCTGCCGATCCCGGAGGACGTTGTTCCTGGGCCAGGCTGGACCGAGCAAATGGTCGAGTGGGCGAATCTCATTGGGCCCTATGCCACCTTGCGCATCGTCGAGAAGTTCGGCGGGGAGGAGGTTTACATCTCGGCCGACCCGGAGCGCAGCCGCTTCAAGGACATCATCGGGCTCGACCGCGCAGCCCTAATTTGCCGCGAGTATCGTAGCTGCCGACTGCTGATTCCAGTTGCCAGCCATGCCCTACGTCGCGCCCGGCGCGCTGGCGTCGTTGCAGCCGCTCGCAGCGGAGGCTTGTCGATCGCCCGCGCCGCGCGCATGATTGGCACGTCCCGATCCTATATGTCCGAGCTGGTCAATAACACCGGCGAAGGTCTAGACGCGAAGCCCTTCGTGGCCGCCCGATCGGTCGATACCCGCCAAATGGATATGTTCGGCGAAGAACCCGAATAACGGAACAATCCCGACAACCGTCTGTCAGCGGACGGGCGTCCCCTTAGCCACCTGAAGGCACTGTCTGATCTCAACTCGCGGGGGATCTATGACCGTCGGCCATCTTGTCATCAAACTGCCCAGCGATCGTAAGCTGCCGGGCAAGCTCATGCTCTTTTCGCCCGCCGCGGGCCCCGCCGACAAGCCGATTTTTTCGTGCAGCTGCCTCGGCCGCTCAGCCGGGCATGCCAACAATCCTACCCGCGACCCGCTGAAATATCGCGGACACACGCCGCTCGGCGAATATGCCGTTACCTTCGTCACGACGCTGGCCAGGCCGATTACCGGCATCGGCTCGCTGTGGGTCGGACTGGATCCGATTGGCGGCCAAGCGCAGAAGGCGGAGGACGCCGGACGCACGGGCCTCGGCATCCACGGCGGCCGCGGCGACGAAGTCTTTAAGATGACGCACGGCTGCATCCGTCTTCTTGATCGAGATATGGCGGCGTTGGCCAAGGCCGCTGCAAAGCTCCGTTTCGACGTTTCGATCGTCCAGGCATGAGGCCGTTCGTGTCTCTCGCGCTGGCGATCACGGTGCTGATCGCCGGCATGCTCGGGCTTGATCACGCCTGGGCCGAGCCGGCCGGCGAGCACGCTGCCCCCGCCGTGGCCTGGTCCGACTGGATTAGGGCTATCTGGCCTATCCTCGTCACGGTGATCGGCGCGGTTGGAGCTGGTCTCTATTTGGGCCTGGCCATGCGGTTCCCATCGGTGTCCGCGTTCAATTCCCTGAAGTCGACGGTCTACGGCATGAAAGACCAGCAGACCAAGGACGAGGGCCGCCTCAAGCGCCTTGAGGAGCTGTGCGGCGAGACGCCGACCCGGATCGAACTTCAGGAAGATATCGCCGAGCTGGGCGAACGCATGTCCGGCCTGGAAGGGGAAATGAAGGGCGTCGGTCAGCAGCTCGGCACGACCAATACCTATCTGCACACGCTGATTGAACGGGGGTTGAAAGGCTCATGAATGAGATAATCGCGCCGATCATCCGGCGCGCCATTCTGGATTTGCTCAACGACATTGGCGGCGAGCATAACGACCAGACACTGGCGACCCATCTTAACCTTCAGGGCCATCGCGTGGCCCGGCGGGATGTTGCTGAGCAGATAGCGCACCTTGCCGAGCTACAGCTCCTGATCACCGAGGTTCTTGGCATCTTCATCGTCGCCCGTATCACTTCCGACGGTCGCGACGTCGCCGAAGGCCGGATGAACATCGACGGCATCAGCCGCTTCAAAACGGGGGAATGATATGCCCCCCCGCAGTTCAATCGAACGCGACCCCGTCATTCGTGAAGCTGTCGACGCCGCGCTAACGCGTGGCTGTACCCAGGCGGATGTGGTCAGCGCGCTGCTGACTGCCGGCAAGAAGGTCTCGAAAAGCGCGGTCGGCCGCTACGCTCTCCGTTACGAAGAATCCATTAAGCGGCAACGCCAGATTCAGGAGGCTACGCGCTGCCTCGTGGACGAAGCGCAGGCGAGCGACGACACGCAGAGCCGCGTCTTCGCCCAGTTGGTCACGACCCTCGCCACCCGAGCGATTTTGCCACTGATCGAAGACGAGGACGTCGAGCTCTCACTCAAGGATTTGAGCGCGCTGACGCAGATGAGCCAGCGCGTGACCAAAACGCAGGGCAATCTACTCGAGCTCCAGCTTCGTGCCGCTCGCGAGGCGGAGCGCAAGGAAACGGCTCGCCAGGCGGCAGACGTAGCCGAAACAGCCGGTCGGGCGGCGGGCGCGAGCGAGGAAACGCTCCGCAAGATCCGCACCGGCATTCTCGGCCTTTCGTCGTGACGCGGCGTCGCAAGCGGAGCGCCGGCCCGCGGAAGGATCGGCATCCGTTCGACTGGTATGTCGAGCCGCGCTGGGCCGCAGAGCTGGTTTTCCGTCACGTCGCTTTTCTGGGAAAGGTCGGCGACCCGTGCTGCGGCCTGGGCACGATCCCCTCGGCCGCGCGCGCTTATGGCTACGATACCGTCGCGGCCGATCTACACGATCGCGGATATGAACATCTCGACGCGGTGGCCGATTTCCTGACGGACGCCTCTACGTTCGAAGGGATTGATAACCTCGTCTTCAACTCCCCATACAGCTACCGGCCTCGCATCGCCGAGGCATTCGTCCGCCGCGCCCTTGAGCTCGCGCGGCACAAGGTTGCCGCGCTGGTCCCGATCAAATGGCTTTGCACGCAGGTTCGCTTCGACCTGTTCGCGAAGTTTCCGCCGAAAGAGGTGCTCGTCCTGTCGACCAGGCCGTCGATGCCTCCCGGCAACAAGATCGCCGAGCTGGGCGATCGCGCCTTCAAGGGCGGCACCATCGACTATTGCTGGGTCATCTGGGAAATCGGCTATACCGGCCCGACCGACACGCGCTGGATCAAGCGCGAGGCATCGGCGGGCGCATGACATCCGCTCAGCAGACCTCACCCGCCCAGACGCCATCCGATATCGCGCTGCGCATCCGGGACCAGGCCGTGGCCCTTGGCTTCCTCAACGTGAAGCTGATCGTCAGCAAGCTTCGGCACTCGACCACCCGTCACGTAAAGTTTCGGGATGGCCGCGGCTTCGAGTGGCATGTCCGCATTGGCGAGCGAGCTTCCCCGGCGCACCTCACGCCGCCCGACTTCGACGCGGTCAACGTCGTAGGGCCGCGCGGGCAGGCTCTCATCACCGCATTTTTCCACGCCGTGCTGACCGCAGCGATTCTGCCAGTCGGTCGGACGCGCCGGCCGCGGCGGCGGAGGCGTTGATGCTGGACGAATTTCAGCGTGCCGCCGCGACGGGCGCGATCAGCGAGGATCTGATTTCGATGATCACCGCAAAGGTGGTGGCCGTCGGCGGCGACGATCGCGATGTGCATTCGATCGCCGTCGGCGCCTGCGTCGCGGTAGCGGTGGCATTCGCGGCGACCAGAGCGATCTCGGCGAAGGCGGCCGTCGCCCTGGTGACGCTCACCGCTGAGGGCGCGGCGAAGGAAATCTACGGATGATCGCGCCCAGCTCGCTAGCCCACCCATCTCAGGCCGCGCTCGCCGTCGGCCAGGCTGTCGCCGACGATGTGCCCGCCGTCCTGCTGACCTATCAGGTCGAGGCTATCGAGCTCAGCCACACGACGCCGTTCCTGCTGATCGAGAAGAGCCGGCGAACGGGCATTAGCTATGCCTTCGCCGCCGATGCGGTGTTGACGGCCTCGCCGGCCGTGAACCCGCAGAATGTCTATTATATCGCCTATAATCTCGACATGACGCGGGAGTTCATCGGCTATTGCGGTGAGTTCGCCAAGGCGTTCGACCAAGTCGCGCCGCAGCCGTCCGAGATCCTGTTCGATGATGGCTCGGAGAAGGGCATCAAGGCCCTCCGCATCGACTTTCCATCGGGCAAGGCGATCGTCGCACTTTCCTCAAAGCCGCGTTCGCTGCGCGGCATGCAGGGAAAGGTCATTATCGACGAGGCTGCCTTCCACGACGGTTTCGAGGAGTTGCTGAAGGCCGCGATGGCGCTGACCATGTGGGGCGGCAGCGTGGTTGTCATCTCGACCCATGACGGGGCCGACAACGCCTTCAACACGACGATCGAGGACGTTCGCGCGGGGAAGCTCGAAGGCGAAGTGATGCGGCTCAATCTTGCTGACGCGCTTGCCCAGGGCCTGTTCAAGCGCATTTGCTTGCGGACGGGCCAGATATGGACGCCCGAGCTCGAAGCCGAGTGGGAGCGTGCCCTGCGCAAACGCTATGGCGATGGCGCGGCCGAGGAGCTTGACGTGATCCCGGCGCGCGGTTCGGGCACCTACCTGCCCCGATCGACGATCGAGGCCGCGATGTCGGCCGACCTACCCGTGGTGCGCCTTCGCTGCCCCGACGGATTCGAGCTTAGAAACGAGCATGTCCGCCAAGACTATGTTGCCGAATGGCTTGAGCAGCATGTCCGCCCGCTGCTCGACACATTCGATCAGAACAGGTCGACCTTCTTCGGCCAGGATTTCGCGCGCTCTGGCGACGTTTCTCCCATTGCGTTTGGGCAATATGATGAGCGCCTGAATCTCATTTGCCGGTTCGTGCTTGAGATGCGGAATGTGCCGTTTCGCGAGCAGGAGTTTATCCTCAACTGGATTCTGGCGCGCGTGCCGCTGTTCACGGCCGGCAAGATGGACGCGACCGGCAATGGCTCGGCGATGGCCGAATTTGCCCAGCAGACCTGGGGAGCGGACCGGATCGAGGCCTTGAAGGCAACCGAGAGCATGTACCTCGCCTTCATGCCGAAGCTGAAGGCGCGGCTCGAAGATCGCACGATGCTGATCCCGCGTGACGAAGGGGTTCTCGAAGATCTCCGCATGATCAAGCTCGTCCGCGGCGTCCCGATGATCCCGCGCGGATCGGTGAATTCGAAGGCCGATGGCGCAAAGGGCAAGCGCCACGGCGACGTCGCGATCGCGCTCATGAATTTGGTCGCTGCAGCCGACGAGGATGTCGTGCCGATCGAAGTCCGCACGACCGGCCAGCGCCGCACCCTTGCCGGCGAGATGGCGAATACCGGGCGCGGGTTCGGCACCGTCCAGCGCCGTAAATCTTGGGGAGACTATTGATGGCCAGGCAACCGCGCAAAAAGGAATTGGCTGCGCCGATCGCGGGCGAGATCGCGACGACGCGCGATGGCCGCGACATCACTCGCCCATGGATCATGGAGCTGCAGCAGCCGCGCAACCCCCGGCTTCTCCACGCTATCGACTGGGGCGTCTATGACCGCGTTCTGGCGGACCCGGAGGTCCGCTCCACGTTTCAGCAGCGCCGCCGCGCTGTCACCTCAGCCGAATGGGACATCATCCCCGGCGAGAAGAAGAATCCACGCTCGGTGGACGCCGCTGACAAGCTCAAGGCGAACCTCGAGCGGGTTGGCGTCGATCGCTTCACCGACAAGATGCTCTATGCGCTGCCTTATGGCTATTCGGTCGCCGAGCTCATCTGGGGGTATCGCGACGGGTTCTGGCAGTTTGCTGACATCAAGGTCCGCCATGCTCGGCGCTTTCGATGGGACAAGGAAAATCGCCTTCGACTGCTGACCTCGCGCAATATGCAGGGCGAGATCTTGGAGGATCGCAAGTTCTGGCCGCTGGTGACGGGAGCCAGCGACGACGATGAGACCTATGGTCGCGGCTTTTGTGAGGATCTCTATTGGCCGACGCTGTTCAAGCGCAACGGCATCGGCTTTTGGAACACCTTCCTCGACAAGTTCGGTAATCCCACTGCGAAAGGCACCTATCGCCGCGGCACCCCGCAGGCCGACGTCGAGAAGCTCCTGGGCGCGCTAGCCGCGATATCGACGGATGCGGGTTTCGTCGTGCCCGAGGGCGTAGTTGTCGAGTTGCTCGAGGCTTCGCGATCGGGAACCGGCGATTTCGAGAAGCTGGTTCGCTACATGGACGAGGCCATCGCCAAAGTCGTTCTCAGTCAGACCATGACGACGTCGAGCGGCTCTTCGCTGAGCCAGGCCGAAGTTCACGCGGGCGTGAAGCTCGAGGTCGTGACCGGCGACGCCGATCTGATTTGCGAGAGCTTCAATCTCGGCCCGGCAACGTGGTGGTGCGAATACAATTTCGGCGCTGACGTCGAGCCGCCGCAGCTCGTCCGCCTGATCGACGCTAAGAAGGATCTTAAAACCCAAGCTGAGACCGACGGCGCACTCAAGGCTCTCGGCTGGGAACGGACCGACGAGAGCTACCGCGATACCTATGGCGACGGCTACGAGCGGTCGAACACGGTCGATCCGACCGATCCCAAGGCGAAAATTGGTGCGCCCGGCGCGCCGCCGGTCAACGACAATGCCGCGCAACCTGTTGTTGACCCCAGTTTGAAGCGGGATGAACGCCCGGTTCAAAAGCCGATCAGCTTCGCCGCTGCGGATCCGCGGCCGCTATATGTCAGCCGCCCTCTGCTCAACAGCGGCGAGCTGCTCGACTGGGCGACACGGAACGGCTTCACCGCTACGCTCGCGGCCTCGGAGCTTCACGTCACCGTCGCCTATTCGCGTCGGCCCGTGAACTGGTTCGCGATGGGCAGCTCATGGGACGGCCCCGATGGCAAACTGATCGTGCCACCGGGCGGCCCTCGCAGCGTCGACCTGCTTGGCGACTCGATCGTCTTGCACTTCGACAGTCCGGCCCTTCGCTACCGCAATGAGGAGATGCGCGAGAAGGGCGCGAGTTGGGATTATCCAACCTACCAGGCGCACGTATCCATCGCGCCGGTCCACGACGGAATCGGATATCCCGATCTCGCCGCGTTGGAGCCATTCGAAGGCGAACTGCGCTTCGGGCCCGAGCGGTTCCGCGCGATCGAATCCGGCTACGAGGCGCAGCTCGCAGAGATCAGCTTCGCCGAGGCCTTGATCGCGCGCGACACCGTGGACCAGGCCGTCGACATGATCATCGCCGAAGGCTGGGAGCCGTTGCGGCCGATCGTCTCGCCGATCGCCGCCGCGATCGCTGCCGCCACGTCGGCCGAGGAGCTCGACGAGTTGCTAATCAAGTCGCTCGACCAGTCGAAAGTCGACGAGCTCACCGAGGCGCTGGCGCGCGCCGGCTTCGCCATTCGAACCGCGGAGGAAGGAGGGACGGACTGATGCTCTGCCTACCGACAGAGGTTTCCCGGCCGGTCTGCGGCTGCTGCGGGGTGCCGATCGCTTCAGTAAACGACCTTCGCAGTGGCCGCCCTATTCAAGTCAAAAATTTCCATGCCGTGCGATTGGTGGCAGGCTCGGCCAACGACACCAGCGCGGTATATCGATGCGAAAAGCATGTCGGTCGGCTGCCTTGCGTGATCAGCGGCTGCGGTCGGACCTTTTCTATGAAGGACGGCGACACGTACCACCACGCCGTCATGTGCGGCCGGCATTGGAGACTGGGGCCGAAGCGGCTTCGACATCGCGATCGGGCGCTTCGGCGTCTGGCGAAGAAGCGAGGTTGGACTGATCGCATCGCTTGGCTTCATCACCGAAATTGGGAAAGCGTTCGCCGTGCCGTCGAAGAAGGCGGACGCATCGATATGACCGAGATCAACGCGATTTTCGGTTGGGAATGATGAGCAACGCCGTCGTCGCTCGCCAGATCGCGGAACTGGAATCGAGGGAAGATCTGACACCGGTCGAGGTGCGCAGACTTCATCATCTCGTCGACGGCGAGCCGCGATATGGGCGGCCGCGCCCCAAATGGAATGCGCGGCATCGGTTGAAGGGACTGTGATGAGGATCGGACCGTTTCGCGCCGGATGGCGCCCAATCGATCGCGGCGAACAGCACCTTATCGGCCTCGAAGGGCCATGGGCGTGGGAAATCTTCGAACTGGAGCTGTTCGGCTTCGGCTTCGGCCTGATCTGCCGACCGGTGTTGACGCATGGCTGATATCAGCGCTTCCTTTCGTCTGCCGCCCGCCGAGACGGCCGAATATCTTCGCGCCAAGGGCTACACCGTCCAAGCGCGCTGGGATGAGACCTGGCAACAGGAACACGGCCGCTTCTTCACCGTCACGAAGATGATGAACGGCGCGCTGCTCGAAGAAGTGCGCCGCTCGCTCGATCGCGTATTGAGCGACGGCGGCACCTTCGAGCAATGGAAAGCGGGCATCACGCCCAAGCTAGAAGCGGCGGGCTGGTATGGCCGCGTGCAGGACCGCGAGATAACCGGCGTCGATCATGCCGTTTTCATCGGCCGCAACCGCCTTCGGACGATATACGACGCGAATCTTCGCGCGGCGCGATCGGCCGGAAAGTGGAAGCGGATTCAGGCGCTCAAGGAAGTCGCGCCTTATCTGATGTACGACGCGATCAACGATCGCCACACGCGCCCCGAGCATCGCCTGTGGGGCGGCCTGGACACCGGTCGGCCAATTATCCTGCCTGTCGACCACCCCGCGTGGTCGATCTATTTTCCGCCCTGCGGATGGGGTTGCAGATGCGGCGTCTCGCAGCTGAGCACGCGGACGCTCGCGCGCCGTGGCCTGCGAGTGACAACCGATGCCGAACTGGCGGCGCTCGGGTGGATCGGCCCGAACGGCGAGGTCGGCGGCGATCGCCGCGAGTGGAAGCGGTCGAACGGCGATACCGTGATGGTGCCGGCCGGCATCGATCCGGGCTGGGCATACAATCCGGGCGAGCACTTTCTTGAAGGGCTTGTCCCGCCACCGCCTGCCGGTCCGCTCGATCGCCCATATCCAATCGTTGGAGCGAAGCCTCCGATGCCGCCTGCGCGATCGCGCAGCTCGGCTGACTTCATCGATCCGAATAGCGGCACGCAGGCGGCGATCGACACCTTCCTCAAGCGCTTCGAAGGTCCGAGCGATGGCTCGACCGTCCTGACGAGCGACAAGCTGGGCGAGCCGCTCGTTCTGGACGAGAGCTTCTTCTATCGCGGCGGAGATCGCAACAAGCCCAAGCTCGACCGCGGACGTATTCAGGCCATCAACCTCATCGCCGATGCGCTCCAGGATCCCGACGAGATATGGTGGCATTGGGTAGACGCCAAGGCCCCCGACGGCTCGCCTCGGCCGCGGCTGTCGCGGCGCTATGTGGCGCGCTTCGATATCGACGGAAAGGAGCGGTCGTTCATCGTCGTCATGCAGTACGGTCAGGGCGGCTGGCGCGGCGTGACGGCGTTCAAGAACAGCGACCAAGCCTATCTCGACACCGATAATGTGAGGGGCGGCGTGCTCGCGTATCGCCGCGCCGAATCGGAGTGAGAATAGGCAAGCCAAAGCACGTTTTTGGCAGTCTTCCGGGCCCCCGAGCCGCCGGGGCCGAATTGGGACTGCTCAGCGCGTCCGCTGGGCGGTTCGCATCATATAACTCGGGAAGCGTTAACCAGCAACCAACGCCCGATTTTACGAGATCTTCGCGCGGTCATGGACCGCGACGGGGGCAGGAGCGCGCCAACGCTCCTAGCCGGCGGGTACTAGCCGCCACGACCCAACCGGTCCGCATTGGGCCGATCCCGCCACCCCTGCAGGGCACGGGCACAATCAATGGAAAAAGTTAATGAAAGGCACCACCTCTGCTCCGAGTCTCGCTGCGCTCGAACCGGCCAACTCATGCGCGCCAGCCGCTCCATGGATCGGCGGCAAGAAGCTCCTATGGCGACGGCTGTCCGGCCTGATCTCAGCCGTTCCTCACGACGTATATGCGGAAGTGTTCGTCGGAGGCGGCGGCGTGTTCCTGCGTCGCGAAGAGCGGCCTCGCTGTGAGGTCATCAACGATTGGTCGGAAGACGTATCCACCTTCTTCCGCGTGCTGCAGCGGCACTATGTCGCCTTCCTCGATATGCTTCGTTTTCAGGTCACGAGCCGAGCTCGATTCGAGCAGCTCGCTGGGACCGACCCTTCGACCTTGACGGATCTCGAGCGGTCGGCCCGGTTCCTCTATCTCCAGCGTCTCGCCTTCGGCGGGAAGGTGCGCGGCCGCAATTTCGGCGTGACGCTGACGCAGTCGGCGCGGTTCGACGTCACAAAGCTGGGCCCGGTGCTCGAGGCAATCCATGAGCGCCTGGCCGGCGTGATCATCGAGCGCTTGCGGTGGCAAACATTCCTCGAGCGCTATGACCGGCCCGGCACGCTCTTCTATTTGGACCCGCCATATTATGGGTCCGAGGACGACTATGGAAAGGAGATGTTCGACAGGGCGGAGTTCGCCGAAATGGCAGAGCAGCTCGCGTCGCTGCGGGGACGCTTCATTCTCAGCATCAACGATCATCCCGAGATCCGCAGGATCTTCGCCGCCTTCGTTTTTCAGGAGGTCGAAACCACTTATTCAGTGGCGTTGAAAGGCGATCGACCGAAGGCGCGCGAGCTGATCATCACCGGCGGTGGATCGCGCACTTGATTCCCAGTTCGCGGCAAAACTTGATTCCCAGTTCGCGCCGGCTTCCTGACGGGCGACGACAGCGATTCTGCCCCGTTATTCTCGGCGGAATCGCGAACTGGGAATCGCTGGATACCGAACCGGGAATCGGTCGAGACGAAATGCCCGTTTTACGGGCCCTTCAAAATCGCTTCAGCGCCCGTTCTGAGCGCAATCAGCCGTCGCGCGACAGAAACTTCCCAGTTGGGGCCGTAGCCCGCCCAAGCGCCCGAAGCGCCGTTTTCCGGCCCATTTCGCCCCGGCATTCCCCGGCATCCCCCGGATTAGCATTGAGTATTTATTGTCGGGTCACATCGAGCGCTATCTGCGCGAAAGCGGCGTCCCCGCATCGCGCTTCGGGCGTGATGCGATGGGCGATCCGGGCTTTGTCGCGATGTTGCGGCGGGGCCGCGAACCGCGCGATAAAACGATCCGGCGGGTCGCCGCCTACCTTAGCTCGATTCGTGCGCCCATGGGACCGCGCCGATGACCGACCCGATCAAGGCGATCACAGGACGAATCCGGCGGCGGTGCGGTAGTCTCGCCGATCTGTCGCTCGAACAGGGAATCAGCGATCCGTGGCAAAGCTTGCTGTTCGACGGGGGCCGCCATCACATCGCGCTGCGGCTTGATGGCGAGCGCATCGATGAAGCCATCGTGGCACTGCAGGATGAAGTCGGGGTGCCGGACTTCGTCATACCCGGTCATCTGGTGGCAGAGATCAGCGTGGCGGCGATCGACCGATGCGCCGATCACGCGCTCATCAAACTCGACGCGGTGACGATCCGCAATTGAGGGGTTCGCGGACCATGGCTTCAGCGCTTCACCATGTTACGCAGCAGCTCGAGCGTCACATGCAATGGCTGATCGAGCATCTCGTCGTTCCGTGCGGCGGATTCTGCCGCCTGCGCAGGAGCGACGGGCGCGCTAGCCGGATCGGGCTGAACAGTCGGTGCGGGCGTAGCCGGCTGCGGCACGGCAGGCGCAATGCTGAAGATCGGCGCCGATTCTACGGGCGGCTCCGCATATATTGGCATGGGCTGCGGGACTTCGGGCATCCGCGCGGCATAGGCGGCAGGCGGCTCAACACGAGGAGCCACCGGTTGGGCGATGGCAGGCTCGGGCGCCGGCGGTAGCGGGGCCGCCGCAGCAGCGGTTGCTGCGGCGGCTGCCACGGCACGGCGGTTCTGAAGCCCGCGCTCCAGCCGAACGAGCAATTCTTCCAGTCGCACCTTATCGAAGCCCGGCTCCGGCAAGGGAGGCAGCGAGCTAGCCGCAACGGGCCCCGGTGACAGTGGTTCGGCCGGCGGAGCGAAAAAGGGCTGTGCAGTCGTCGCAGGCGCCGGCTGCGGCTCGGACGCCGTCGCGACCGTCGGCTGCGGCGTCAGCACCGGTGGAACCGTCCGCGATGGCGGCGCGACCGACTGAGTTCCAGGCTGCGCGATATCGTTGACGGTCCAGTCGTCGCTCTCGAACCGCGACTGTCCGCTATCCGGTCGCACACCAGGGGTGGGCAGCCAGCCACCCCGCATCGAGGGAGCAGCAGTACGCATATCCGTGGAAAGAGCATCGAGTGCGGCCGGCGCCGTCGTGGACAGGTCCAGCGGCGGCTGCGCGCCGTGAAGCGGGCCGGCGGAAGCAGCGGGATCGTGCGTCCCCCAGATCCCGCCCGAAAGCTGCGGCACCAGCGGCGGCGGCACCAGCGCTCCGAAGGGCTGAGAAGGTTGCGGGATCACCGATTGGAGCGGCGGCGCAGACGTGCCGACCCCGGGCAATATCTGGCCGAAGGGATTTGGCGAGGCCTCGCCACCGGAAGGCGGCATGGCGGGTGCGCCGAAGGGCGATGCAGGCTCACCGATATCGGTGCGGGCGGACAACGGCCGGCGCGCATCGCCAGAGGGCGCCGGGTTCCATTCCTGTACGGGCAACGAAACCGGGGAAACGAGGTCGAGAGGATCGGTCGGACGGAAATTATCGCCATCCTCATCCTCATATTCATCTTCGCGCGGCTTGATGATCGTGCTCATGCCGGCCCGGCCGAACAACAGCCAGTCGACCAGCACCCATCCAATTCCGGCGATGAAAATTCCAGCCAGCACCGCCAGCAAGGTGCGGTCGCTCGGCGAGATGGGCGGCTCCGCCTGCACCATCAGGCTCGAGAGACGGGTGAAGGTCGTCACCGTCTCGAGCATGCGGATCGGCACCGCGAGCACCAGGAAGCCCGCCGCCACCCCCAGCAGCAACGCCAGCAGGACGCCCAAAATCAGGCTCGATCGCCGCCTCGTGTCTTTCTGAACCATCGGTAAGCCCATATTGGACATCTATCGCCTTATATTACGGCAAAATTTGGATTCTTTGCATCCGTTGTCTGATCGAAATGATCGCGGATGCGTCAGCGGGCAAGCAGTCTTTCGTAAACAGGCCGATAGCGCGCGGCATTTACGCCCCAATTACGTTCGCGTTCCACGAAGGCGCGGGCGACCGTGCGGCGCTCGTCCCAATGCGCGCGGTCGTCTAGCAAGGCAATCAGCGCTCCGGCGATCGCTGCCGGATCGTCGGGCGCGAACAATGTCCCGGTCACGCCGTCCTCGATCAGCTCGCGATGCCCGCCGACATCGGACGCCGAGACCAGCCGGCGTTGCGCCATTGCCTCAAGCGGTTTCAGCGGGGTGACGAGATCAGTCAACCGCATCGCTTTACGCGGATAGCAAAGAACATCGGTAAGACTATAATATCGCTCGACTTCCTGATGTGGCACCCGGCCAACGAAGCGAATTCGGTCGCCGGCGGGGGACGCCGCGGCCTGGGCCCGCAACGCAGCCTCCATCGGCCCGCCGCCGACGAGCAGCAACGCGGCGCGCGGACGGTGCTCGACCAGCAACGGCATTGCCGCGATCAGATCGTCGAGCCCTTCATAATCATAGAAGGAGCCGATGAAGCCGATCACGTCTGCATCTTCCAGGCCCAGTTCGCGGGCGAGCGCCGTGTCTGGCGGCGGCGGATCTCCGAACAGCTCCAGATCGACGCCGTTAGGCGAGACCATGATCTTGTCGGGGGTTATGCCCCGCGCGATCAGATCGCCACGCAGCCCTTCGCAGATCACGGCCACCGCATCGGCGCGGCGGACGATATGCGTCTCCAGCATGCGGGTCATGCGGTAGAGCGCCGATCCTTCGCGCCCGGTGCCGTTACCGACCGCGGCATCCTCCCAAAATGCCCGGATCTCGTAGAGGAACGGGATTTTCAGCCGGCGCGCGGCACGGAGCCCGGCAAGCCCGATCATCGCCGGGCTATGCGCATGGATGATATCCGGCCGCCATTCGGTCGACACTTCGGCGACCCGGCGCGTCAGCGCCTGCACCTCCCGCCATTCGCCTATCGGCGCGCGGGCCGGCTCGACCTGGGGCGTGCGGTGGAAGGTCAGCCCCTCCTCCTCGGCGGGGTTGGGATCGGGAGCATTATAGCGGGGGCCGGTGACACCCATCACCTCCCAACCCATGGCGATCTGCGATTTCAGGATCGCACGCGTACGAAATGTATAGCCGCTGTGGATGGGCAGGCTATGATCGAGAATGTGGAGGATTTTCATGAGCGTCGAAACGCGCATGAACAGCCTTTCATTGTCAACCGGATTCAGGTCGGGGCGTCACCGATGATCGACACATTATCGTTGTTGCTGGCGCATTTCCTGCTCGGTTTCGTCGCGATCAAACTGCTTCTTCATCCCGACCTAAACGAGGAACCGACGCAGTCGGGCCGCCATTTCAAGCAGGTTCTGCCGAAAAAGCAGCAAGCCAAAAAACGCGCCGGCGTCGAAACCGGGGAATCCAGGCCCGGATCCAACCGTGCGTGATCTTTTCCTTATCGGTTTCATGATGATGATGACGGTGCTGGGCTTCCGGCGGCCGTTCCTGTTCCTGTGTACCTACATTTATGTCGATATCGTCTCGCCGCAGCGCATTTCCTATTATCTGCTCAGTTCGATCCCGGTCTCGCTGATCTTCTTCGCAGCCTCCTTTCTCGGCTGGGCGATCAACGACGACAAGGCGCTGAGCAAGCCGACGCCGCGGCAGATCATCCTGATACTGCTGCTGCTGTATAGCGGCTTCACCACGCTCACCGCCGCCCATCCCGACGCCGCGTGGGAAAAGTGGGACTGGGTGTGGAAGGCGATGATATTCGCGATCTTCATGCCGATGGCGCTGTACACGCGCGTCCGAATCGAAGGCATCCTGCTAGTCATGCTGGTATGCCTGTCGTCGATCGCCTTGGTCGGCGGCGCGAAGACGCTCGCCGGTGGCGGCGGCTACGGCACGCTCAATCTCATGGTCGCCAACAACAGCGGCATGTACGAAAGCAGTACCATCTCCGCCTTTTCGATCTGCTCGATCCCGCTGATCCTCTACATGGCGAAGTACTCTACGATCGTACCGCCGACCATCTTCGCGCGGCTTTACTGGTACGGCCTCGCCTTCGCCTGCCTGCTGATCCCGATCGGCACGCAAACGCGCACCGGCCTCCTCTGTATCGTGCTGATGGCTTTCCTCGAGCTGCGCGCGGCCAAGCGGCGCATGATGTATCTTGGCGTCATGGCGGCGATCGTCGTCGTGGGACTTCCGTTCCTGCCGAAAAGCTACACAGAGCGGATGGACACCATCAACACCTACAAGGCCGACGCATCGGCCTCGACGCGTATCGCGGTGTGGAAGTGGACGATCGACTATGCGAGCAAGAACCCGCTGGGCGGCGGCTTCAATGCCTATATCGGCAACAAGCTCGAAATCGACATGAGCTACAAGACGGCCGACGGAACACTGGTCAAGGTGGTCGGCTATGACGTCGGGCGGTCCTTCCACAATGCCTATTTCGAGATGCTCGGCGAGCAGGGCTATCCGGGGCTTGCGATGTTCCTCGCCGTCCACCTGATCGGCATATTCCGCATGGAGGTGGTCCGACGAACCTATGCCAAGCATCAAGGGGACAATGCCTGGGTCGCCCCTTTGGCGAGCGCGCTCCAGAACGCGCACCTGATCTATATGCTCGGTTGCTCCTTCGTCGGCATCGCCTTCCAGCCGTTCATCTACTTCATCATCGCGGTCGAGATCGGCTTCGACCGATATGTCCAGACCCATGTCAAGAAACGCGCCTGGAATCCGTTCCGCAAGCGCAAGCGCGGCTTCGACGCCGAGCCCGAGCCCGAACCCGACCTGCCTCCCGAGCCGACAGAGCCCGAGCCTTCGATGGGGGAACGGCGGCGCACCCAGCCTCGTTGGGGCACCGTAAACCAGAAATGACAGACAGAGCGACCGCATGAGCAAGACCGGCAACGCCGCCGACTCCCCCAACGACAATGGCGCGCTGATCCAGTCAGCTGCCGATGCGCACCTTTTCTGGAACCAGACCTTCGCCTGGATCTCCAGCCATTATCTCAATATCGTGATCGCCTGCGCGGTCGGCGCGGTCATCATCGCCGTGCTCTACGGCCTGCGGATGCTGGGCGGCCGGCTGTGCCGCCGCGAACATCTCGGTCACTGGCCGCGAATCATCGGCCGCGCGATCACGCGCACGAACCTGTTCTTCATCGTCATGCTCTCCGCGAAGATCGTCAGCGGCTATGCGGCGGCGCCCAAGATGGTCGACGACACGGTGCGCTTCCTGTTCATCGTCGCCGCCGCAGTCCAGGCGGCGCTATGGGTGCGCGAGTTGGTGATCGGCATCGTCGAACACCGCGCCGGGGATGACGAAGGCGGCGCATCGACGCTCGCATCGGCGATCGGGATCATTCGGCTGCTGGTCACATCGGCCTGCTTCATCGTCGCTATGCTCGTGATCCTGGACAATGTCGGGGTCAACATCACCGGCCTGGTCGCAAGTCTCGGCATCGGCGGCATCGCGATCGGCCTGGCCGCGCAGGGTATTTTCTCCGATCTGTTCGCCAGCCTCGCGATCATCTTCGACCGGCCCTTTCGCCGGGGCGACACCGTGCGCTGGGACCAGACCATCGGCACTGTCGAAGGGATCGGCATGAAGACGACCCGGGTCCGCGCCACTACCGGCGAAGAGGTGGTGATCTCTAACACAAACCTGCTCAATAAGGAGCTCCACAACCTCGCCCATACCATGCGGCGGCGCGCGACGCTGATGCTCGGCGTCACATATCAGACGCCGCCGGACGTCTGCCGGCGCATTCCCGAGATGGTCAAGGCGATCGTAACGCGACAGGAGAAGAGCGCCTTCATCCATTGCTTCATGATCAATTTCGGGGCGTCGAGCCTCGATTTCGAACTGCTGTTCGATGTGATCGACGAGGATGCCGAGGTGTTCAACCGCGTCCGCCACGAGGTCTGCATTACCATCCTCGAAACCTTCGCCAGCGAGGGGATTGAATTCGCCTATCCGACGCAGACGAGCTTCACCGCCGCCCCTGACGGAACGGCGGTCATGCCCTATCCGACCGGTTCGCTCGCCGAGCGTCGACCCGCGCGCAAAAAGAGCACCGCCTGAACGACGCATCGATTGCGCTTCCGGAACCTTCTAGGCGCACATGCGCTGTGCAGGGGATTTCACGAACGGAGATTCCCATGCGAATTCTTATGCTTGCCACGATGACTGCCGCTGCCCTCTCGCTCGCCGCCTGTGGCGGAAAAGGCGATGACAAGCTCGGTGACCAGGCGCAAGAAGCCATGGAAAACCGTGCCGACGCGCTCGACGTCGCTGCCGATAACATGACGGGCGCCGCCGAAGACGCCACCGAAGCCAAGGCCGATGCGATCCGCGAGACGGGCGACGCCAAGGAAGAGGCGATCGACGATGCCGACGTCAATGCCGACGCCATGACCACGTCCCAGAAGAAGGCGGTCGTTGACGGCAACTAAAGGAAGGGGGGCACTGCCCCCCTTTTTAACTCGCCGACCCGCGCGATCCGTTGAACCGGTCCATCCAGTGCAACATTGCCGGATCCCGGGTCGTCGCGCGGATAGCGCGATAGTCGGCGGGGGCTTCGTCCTGGCCTAGCTTGAATTTGCCACGCAGCGACACCAGCCTGGCCCGAAATCCGATAATCGCCGCCAGCAGCCCATCATAGCGGGCCCCCAGTTCCTCTGCGCGCCACGGCGCCGACCGATCGCCTTCGACCGCGTCGATCAGCACATCGAGCGCGTCGGCAGTCCGTTCGGGCTCGAACGTGATATCGGCGCGGATGCGGAGCTGGGTGTAGTTCCAGGTCGGCGCCCAATCGCGGCGTCCAACCTGATCGGGCGACACATAGCTCTGCGGCCCCTGAAACAGGATCAGCGCACGTGGGTCCGCCGCCAGCGCGGCGTGGAGCGGATTGGCCCGCGCCATATGGCCGATAAGCTCGACCAGCTGCCCGTCCGCGTCATAGACGCCGATCAACGGCAGCGGCGTGGACTCTTCGCCGGAGCCGCCTTGCGCTATCACCCACGCAAGCGGGTAATCGCCGATCAGCGCGCGTACATCCTCAGGGCTGAAACGTTCGAAAGGGCTCGTCGACTGCGGACTGGTCACATTGGATATCCTGGCTGTTTGTCCCCTTTTCTCCTGCCCGAAGCGGGCCGACAAACCCCAATTCCAGAAATCATGCGGGTCCAGCCCCCTCCCCGATCTCAACAGAGCACCGCCTTGCGACGGGGTTGATACCCACGTAGACTGGACCATTGGATGAGCCCTTATATGAATATGGAGCGGGCCAATGTTGCGGCCATGGCAAGTCAGCCTGAGCGAACGCATCGATCCCGCCCGGGACGTGCCGATCTATATGCAGATCATCCAGGCGCTGATCCGCGACATAGAACGCCAGCGCCTGATATCAGGCACCTATCTCCCCTCCAGCCGGGAACTCGCCGCGGTGCTGGGCGTGAACCGCAAGACCGTGGTGCTCGCCTATGAAGACCTGATCGCTCAAGGCTGGCTGACTTCGGCGGGTACGCGGGGGACGATGGTCTCGGCGTTCCTGCCTGGCCCGACGTCGAAACGAGCCGATTCCGGCAATGCAGTCAGTGTCGGCAGCATCGCGATCAGCTATCGCTACACGGCCGCGCCCGAACGTCCGCTCGCACTGCCGGCCGGGCGCGGACTGAAGCTCGACGAGGGCGCGCCCGACGGACGGCTGTTCCCGGCCGAGTTGCTGAGCCGGGCCTATCGCGCCGCGACCCACCGCGCCTCCCGCGAAAACGGCTTCCAATATCGTGACCCGCGTGGCTCTCCCCTGCTGCGCGAAAGCATCGCGTCGATGCTGCGCAGCCAACGCGGCCTGACCGTCACCGCCGAGAATATCTGCATCACGCGCGGGAGCCAGAACGGTATCTTCCTCGCGGCCCAGGTATTGCTGCGACCGGGGGACGCCGTCATCGTCGAGGACCTGACCTACGAACCGGCCGTCGCCGCTTTCCGCGCCCTGGGCGCGACGGTGGTGCCCGTTCCGCTCGACGATGACGGCATCGACGTCGCGGCCGTCGAACAGGCATGCCGCCGTCAGGCCGTCCGGGCGCTGTTCTTGACCCCGCATCATCAGTTCCCGACCACGGTGTCGCTGCGCCCCGAGCGCCGGCTCAAGCTTCTCGAACTCGCGCGGCAGTTCGGCTTCGCGATCATCGAAGATGATTATGACCACGAATTCCATTTCGAGTCCCAACCGCTGCTGCCGATGGCCGCCTATGCGCCGCGTCAGGTCCTTTATGTCGGGTCGCTGTCGAAACTGCTGCTGCCAGCGCTGCGCATCGGCTATGTTGCAGCTCCCGAACCGGTGATCGATGCCCTGGCGCATGGCGTCTCGCTAACCGACGGGATGGGCAATAGCCTGACCGAGGATGTCGCCGCCGACCTGATCGAGAGTGGCGAACTGCGCCGGCACGCGCGCAAGGTGTGGAAGATATATGCCCGACGCCGCACCGCCTTTGCGGCGGCAGTCGACGGCGCGCTCGCCGGAATTGCCGATTACAGGCTTCCGGACGGTGGTCTCGCTTTCTGGTTGCGCTTCGACGCCGACCTGGACGGCATCGAACGGCGGGCCGCCGCGATGGGGCTTCGCTTCGCCACATCACGCTCCTTCATGGCGTCGGACGATGCGCCACGCGGCCTGCGGATCGGCTTCGCGAGCCTGACCGAACAAGAAGCGGACACCGCCATCGCCACCCTCGCGCAGGCGGCGCTCGACAGCTAATCTGGCCCGTAGATCTTTCGCGAATTGGATGTTTCCCGGTCCATCATTAGCGCGCAGCCTGCCGCCTTGTCCCGGGAGGCCCGCATGACTCTGACCAGATGCAACGTCGCGGCGGCGCTTCGCGCCGACGGGCTTCCGTCGTGACGAAAGGGCTGCGCCCCCGCATTGTGACAGTCCATCGCTGGCTGGGGCTCGCGGCGGCGGCGTTCTGGCTTATCCAGGCGATTACCGGCACGCTGATCGTCTTCCATTGGGAAATGCGTGATGCGATGATCAGCCAGATCGCGCCGCCCACCGATCTGATCGCGATCCAGCAGCGGATGGACTCGCTGGCGCCACCGGGCAGCACTGCCGCGATCGGATCTGTCTGGACGACGGCGGGATTTCCCGATCGTTACGACATCTATTTCACCGACAGCCAGGGGGAGAGCCGTTCCGCGCGCATAGCAGGCGACGGCAGCGTCCTGCGCGGTCCCGACGCCCCATCCGGCGGGGTGCTGGATACGCTGGTCGGGCTCCATCACAATCTGCTGGCGGGTGCAGCGGGCGACTGGATCGTGGGGATCAGCGGCCTGTTGCTGGCTACCAACCTGATCGCCGGCCTGATTTCGGCATGGCCGCGAAGAGGCAAGTGGCGGGTCGCGCTCAAACCGATCGTTCGGGGCAATGGGATCGCCAGGCTCTACTCGTGGCATCGCGCAGCTGGCCTGTGGCTGATCGTGCCGGCGATGCTCATCGCTCTCACCGGAACGATGCTGAAATTTCCCGATGCGCTGGACAAGGCGGCGGGCGCCACCAGGCCGACCCTTCCTACCATCGCCGCGACTGGCAAGCCGGTCGGTTTCGCAAGGGCTGCGGGAGCGGCGCTGAACGCCCTGCCCGGCAGCACGCTTACCTCGGTCGCCTTTCCCGAGAGTGGCGACGCCACCTATGTCGTCCGCGTCACCACGCCACAGGAGATGCTGCGCGCCTATGGCGCCAGCTTCGTGCTGGTCGATGCCAATGACGGATCGTTGCGCGGCAGCTTCCCGATCGTGGAGGCGTCGTTCGGCACCCGCTTCGTCAACGCGATCGTGCCGATCCATACCGGGCGGGTCGGCGGCCCGGTCGCGCGCATGTTGGTCCTCGTAACCGGCGTCGGAATTACCGTCATGATCATCCTGGGCCTCTGGCTCTGGACGAGGCGGCGCAAGACAGGAGCTAGGGCATGACATTTCGGCTATCCTTGCAACGCGCGACGGCGCTGCCCGCCCTCGCGCTGTTCATGGCGGTTCCGGCGCAGGCGCAAGGTCCGGCGAGCCATGTCGATATGCTGGAACGTGAGCTTGCGGTGCAGAGGGATCGCATCGCCCGGCTTGAGGCGCTGGTCGAAAAGCAGAGTGCCGCACTCGAACGCCTCACCGCCACGTCACAGATCGCCACGGCACCCGTAGCGCAGCCCCCGGTCGCGCCCTCGCCCGCTGCGACCGCATCCTTCGCCAGGCCGAGCGGCGACGCCTTCCGCCTACCCGGGCTGGACGTGGCCGGCGATGTGCGCGTGCGTGAGGAATTCAATGTCTCCGACGCCGATACACGCACCCGCACCCGCAGCGTGCTTCGCGCGCGGCTGCGAGCCACCTACCAGATCGACAAGCATTTTTCGGTCGGTGGTCAGCTGACGACCGGCGATCCCGACGATCCGAATTCGACCGACGTCACGCTGACCGGTTTCAACGACGACCTCGACATCTCGCTTGACCAGGCCTGGATCCGCTACAAGGCCGGCGGACTAACCGCCTATGCCGGCAAATTCCTCAACATCTTCCAACGCACCGACATGGTCTGGGACGGCGACGTTTCGCCCGAAGGCGTCGGCGTCAGCTACTCGCTACCGATCGGGCATGCGACACTCGATGCGCGGGCGATCTATTTCATCGTCGACGAAGCGCCGAGTGGGCCGGACAGCGCCATGATCGGCGTGCAGGGCGTGGTGCAGACGCCGATCGGCAATGATTTCAAGCTGCTGTTCGCCGGCGCCTATTATGACTACCGGCTACGCTCGCTCGCTGGCGGCGACACCGGAGACTTCCGGAGCAACCTGATCGTCGGTGGACGCTATCTGTCGGATTTCCGGCTGGTCAACGGGCTGGCGGCGCTGACATGGACGGGACTTGGCTCCCGCTGGCCACTCATGCTGACTGCCGATGCCGTTCACAATCGGGGGGCGCGGACTGCGTCGGACAGTGGCTTCAATATCGAGTTCAGCGCGGGCAAGGCCGCCCATGAGGGTGACTGGCGGCTATTCTATAACTATTCGCAGGTCGGCGTGGACGCGGTGTTCGCGGCCTTCTCGCACGACAATATCGGTATCGCCACCAACTATGAGCTGCATGGCCTCGCCGTCGATTATGTGCCGGCCGAGAATATTCTGCTCAACGCGACGCTCTATCATTATCGTCCGCTCCGCAGCTTTTACGCTGGTGCGAATCAACCGGACGATTGGCTGAATCGCATCCGCCTCAACATGATGCTGAGCTTCTGACGATGTTGACGGCTCTCCTGATCGCCACCGCCATCGGCGGGGCTACGCCTGGTCATCACCCCCACGCGCATACCCATGCGGGCGGCGAGATCGACGAAATGCAGGGTCCGATCCTGTTGGAGGCGACCTATACCGGCGAAGTCATGTCGGTGCTGGACGGCGGGCTGCGACGCGGCGAACGCTATCTCGACAATCTCGATATCGTTCTGGAGGCGGATCTCGAAGCGGTCGCTGGCTGGCGCGGCGCGGAACTGCATGTTTATGGCCTGTACAATAACGGCAAGTCGATCTCGGACCTGATCGGGGATGCGCAAGGGGCCAGCAATATCGAGACCGGCAAACGCAAGCTGCGTCTCTACGAAGCCTGGATCGACCAGAAGATCGGCAAGCATGTCTCGATCCGCGCCGGGCGCTACGATCTCAATTCGGAGTTCGACAGTCTTGACGCCTCCGGCCTGTTCGTCGGCAGCGCGCACGGCATCGGGACCGACATCAGCCAGACCGGCCTCAATGGGCCCTCGATATTTCCGGCGACCTCGCTCGCCGCCCGGCTGGAAATACGGCCCGCAAAAGGATGGGCGCTGCGCAGCGCCGTGCTCGATGGCGCACCCGGCATCGGCGGCGATCACGGCGCGCTGCTGATCGGCGAGGCCGAAGCACCGTTGTTCGGCGGCCGGATCCTGCTGGGCCATTGGCGCTACACCGCGCGTTTCGACGATCATGGCGGCGGGCGGCGGCGCGGCAATGGCGGTGTCTACCTGCGCGGCGAGGCTCCGATCGCTTCGGGCTCGATCGGTGACCTTGCGGGCTTTTTCCGGATCGGCACCGCGAGCGGCCGGATCAATATGTTCGACCGGTTCGCCAGCGCCGGCCTTAAGCTGACGGGTGGTTGGGCCGAAGAAGACGAGCTCGGCATCGCCTTTGCCAGCGCGTTCACCGCGGAGGACTATCGCACCGCTTTTGGCGGCGGCAAGGCGGAGACGGCAATCGAACTAAGCTACCGCACCCCGATCGCCGGCTGGCTGAACCTGCAGCCCAATATCCAATATGTACGCAATCCCGGCGCCGACCCAACGATCGGCGACGCGCTGGTGCTGGGAATGCGGTTCGAGGCGAGCTTCCGGCTGGTCGATTGAGCGGAAAGCCCGGAGCAGGTTCGCCCTTTGAGCGGCGAACCTGCTCCGGCCGTCAGTGCGCCATCGCCTTGACGATTTCTTCGACCATTTTCTTGGCGTCGCCGAGGAGCATCATGGTGTTGTCCATGTAGAAGACGTCGTTGTCGACGCCGGCATAGCCGACCCCACCCATCGAGCGCTTCAGGAACAGCACGGTTTTGGCCTTTTCGACGTCGAGGATCGGCATGCCGTAGATCGGCGAGGTCTTGTCGGTCTTCGCCGCCGGGTTGGTGACGTCGTTGGCGCCGATGACGAAGGCGATGTCGGTCTGGGAGAACTCGCTGTTGATGTCCTCGAGCTCGAACACATCGTCATAAGGCACGTTCGCCTCGGCGAGCAGCACGTTCATATGACCGGGCATGCGGCCCGCGACGGGATGGATCGCATATTTGACGCGCACGCCTTCGGCCTTGAGCAGGTCGCCCATCTCGCGAAGCGTATGCTGCGCCTGGGAAACCGCCATGCCGTAGCCGGGGACGATGATGACCTGTTCGGCTTGGCTGAGCAGGAAGGCGGCATCCTCGGCCGAGCCGCGCTTCCACGGCCGGTCGACCTTCTCACCGCCGCCAGCCACTGCATCGCCGCCGCCAAAGCCGCCCGCGATCACGCTGATGAAGCTGCGGTTCATCGCCTTGCACATGATGTAGCTCAGGATCGCGCCAGACGAGCCGACCAGCGCGCCGGTGACGATCATCGCGGTGTTGTGCAGCGTGAAGCCCATCGCCGCCGCCGCCCAGCCCGAATAGCTGTTGAGCATCGAGACGACGACCGGCATGTCCGCGCCGCCGATCGGGATGATCAGCAGGAAGCCGATCACGAAGCTGAGCGCGGTGATCGTGAAGAACACCCAATGCGCGTCGTCGGTGACGAAATAGGCGATCAGGCCGAGGATCGCGGCCAGCGTGCCGAGATTGATGACGTGCCGCGCCGGCAGCATGATCGGCGCGCCCGACATATTGCCGTTGAGCTTCAGAAAGGCGATCACCGATCCCGAGAAGGTGATCGCGCCGATCGCGACGCCAAGACCCATCTCGATCCGGCTGACGGTCAGGATTTCGCCCGTGGCGCTGTCGAGAATGCCGAAGGCGCCCGGGTTCAGGAACGCAGCGACGGCAACGAGCACCGCGGCAAGGCCGACCAGCGAGTGGAAGGCGGCGACGAGCTGCGGCATATCGGTCATCGCGATCTTGCGCGCGGTGATGAAGCCGATCGCGCCGCCGATCGCGATCGCGATGGCGATCTCGACCAGGCCGGTGCCGTGAAGGACGAGCGTGGTGACGACCGCGATGAGCATGCCGAGCATGCCGAAGCGATTGCCCCGGCGCGAGCTGGTCGGGCTCGACAGCCCCCTCAGCGCCAGGATGAAGAGGATGCCCGAGACGAGATAGGCGAGCGAGGCCCAGGCGGGCGTGGCGGCGAGTTCATGCATGCCCTCAGCCCTTCTTTTCTTTTTTCTTGTACATGGCGAGCATGCGTTCGGTGACTGCAAAGCCGCCGAAGATGTTGACGCTCGCGAAAACGACCGCGATCAGCCCGAGATATTTGGCGGTGGCACTGCCCTCCGCGGCGCTGGCGATCAGCGCGCCGACGATGATCACCGACGAGATTGCGTTGGTCACCGCCATCAGCGGCGTGTGCAGCGCCGGCGTCACCGACCAGACGACATAATAGCCGACGAAGCAGGCCATGACGAAGATCGACAGGATCGAGATGAAATCCATATTAGCCCCCTTTTTCCCGTGATCAGCCGAGCAGCCGCTCGTGGACGACCTTGCCGCCCTGCGTCAGGCGGACCGCATTGCCGATCTCCTCATCGAGGATCGGCTTGCCGGCCTCCTTGTCCCAGAAGGCGCTGAGGAAGTTATAGAGATTGCGCGAGAACAGCGCCGAGGCGTCGGCGGCGAGGGTGCCCGCCATGTTCTTTGCACCGATGATCTTCACACCGTGCCTGACGACGGTCTGGCCCGACACCGCGCCCTCGACATTGCCGCCGCTTTCGGCGGCGAGATCGACGATCACCGAACCTGCCCGCATCGTCGCGATCTGCGCGTCGGTGATCAGCCGCGGCGCGGGACGCCCCGGGATCAGCGCGGTGGTGATGACGATGTCCTGCTTGGCGATGTGGCTCGATACCAGTTCGGCCTGGGCCTTCTGATACTCCTCCGACATCTCGGTGGCATAGCCGCCCGCGCCCTCACCCTCGATACCGGCGACGGCCTCGACGAAGATCGGCTTCGCGCCCAGCGACTGGATCTGCTCCTTGGTCGCCGAGCGCACGTCGGTCGCCGAAACCTGTGCACCGAGGCGGCGCGCGGTCGCGATCGCCTGAAGCCCTGCGACGCCGACGCCCATGATGAAGGCGCGCGCAGCGGAGACGGTGCCGGCCGCAGTCATCATCATCGGAAAGGCGCGGCCATATTCCCCGGCTGCGAGCAGCACGGCCTTGTAGCCGGCAAGGTTCGACTGCGACGACAATATGTCCATCGACTGCGCGCGGGTGATGCGCGGCATGAACTCCATCGCCAGCGCCTCGATGCCCTTGGCGGCATAGGCGTCGGTCCGCGCACGCTCACCGAAGGGGTTGAGACCGGCGATCAGCCATGCCCCGGCCTTCGCCCCACCGATCGATTCGGGATCGGGGCCCTGCACGCCGAAGATGATGTCCGCATCCTTGAGCGTCGCCGCCCGCGTGCCCAGCCTGGCGCCCACCGCTTCGTAATCGGCGTCGGAGATCGAAGCGCCTTCGCCGGCGCCCTTCTCGACCGCCATCTCGGCGCCAAGCGTGATGAATTTCTTGACGGTCTCAGGCGTCGCAGACACGCGGCTTTCGCCAGCCACGGCCTCCTTCAGGACAGCGATTTTCAACGGATCAGCCCTTTGGGGCGATCAGGAAAACGACAAGCAGCCCCGTCAGCGCGCTCAGGATCGTGCCCCATTTCAGCAGCGACAGGAAACCCGAATAGGTGTTGTTATGAGCCTTGTAATCCATCGGCGCGCCATGATCGTCGGACATGCATTCTTCCCCGGGGCTGAGTGGCCTTTTCGCGGACCTTCTAGACTCAGGTCTTTCGTGCCTCAAGGCGCAAATAGATTAGTTATTCTTGGCCCCCATGCTGGTTTAATTTTCCTTAGCTTTTCGATGTTAAAAGCGTCTCGAAAGGATGTAGCGGATGCGTCGCGACAGTCCCCTGGGACTCTTGTTGATCGATAGCGAACCCGCCCAGGCCGGGTTGATGAGCGCGCTTGCGCAGCGCGCCGGCTGGCGCGTGCTGCGCGCGCCAGATGTTCCCGCCGCCGCCGATCTCATCCGTTCCAGCGATATCCGGCTCGACGCGGCGCTGATCGATCTATGGTCCCCAGACGAGGATGCGATCCGGTCGATTACGCTGCTGCGCAGCCGCTTCGCGGAGCTTCCCATCGTTGTCGTCACCGCACAGGATTCGGTCGATCTCGCGGTGCGCGCGGTTCGTGCCGGCGCGCGCGACGTGGTCATCAAGCCGATCGCCGGGCACCGCCTGCTGGCCGCGCTCGATAATGCGATCGCCACGCAGGACAAGGCCGGCGAATTGCGTCCGCTTGCCGAAAAATGGGCCGAGGCGCTCGACTTTACCGAGATTGTCGGGTCGGCCCCGGCCTTCCGCAAGGCGGTCGACACCGCGATGCGCGCCGCCGCCGCTCCGGCGACGATATTGATCGAGGGCGAAAGCGGGGTCGGCAAGGAAGTGCTGGCCCAGGCGATTCACCGCGCATCGCCACGCGCCGAAGCACCGCTGGTCACGGTTAATTGCGGCGCGATTCCCGCCAATCTCGTCGAGTCCGAACTGTTCGGCCATGAGCGCGGCGCGTTCACCGGCGCATTCGAACGGAGGCACGGCCTGTTCGCCAATGCCGATGGCGGCACCCTCTTCCTCGACGAAATCGGCGATCTGCCCGCCGACGCGCAGGCGAAGCTGCTGCGCGTCCTGCAATCGGGCGAAATCCGCCCGATCGGCGCGTCGTCGGCGCGTAAGGTGTCGGTACGGGTAATCGCCGCAACCAACCGCCGTCTGTCGGATGACGTGGCGCGCGGCCGCTTCCGTGAGGATCTCTTCTATCGCCTCGCCGTGGTGCCGGTCACGCTGCCGCCGCTGCGGGAGCGGCTGAGCGACATCGAGCCGCTGAGCGAGCATCTGCTCAGCAGGATTGCCCGCCAACTGGGCCTGGCGCATCTCGCGATCGACGACGGCGCGCTCGCCCTCCTTCGCAATTACGACTGGCCGGGCAATGTCCGTCAGCTCCACAATGTGCTGTTCCGCGCCGCGATCTTCTGCCGCAACGGACGGCTGAGCGCGGGCGACCTTCCGCAGCTCGCCCATGTCCATAACCATGCGCCGGCCAATGACGACGGTCCGTCCAGCGGGGCTGCGATCGTCAATAATGCGATCCAGAACGTCGCCCTGTTCGGCCCCGATGGTCATGTCCGGCCAATGGAAGCGATCGAAGCCGACCTGATCCGCCTTGCCATCGGCCATTATCGCGGCCGGATGACCGAAGTGGCGCGCCGGCTGCAGATCGGCCGCTCGACGCTCTATCGCAAACTCGGCGAACTGGGCATCGAGCAGGCGAGCTAGGAACTAGCCCCGCCCGGACAGGTACTTCTTAAAGTGGCGGCGTCAGCGCCTCATCGCGCAGGCCGCGCCAGATGCGGATCGCCTGCAAGGTTTCCGGCACGTCATGGACCCGCAATATCTGGGCGCCCCTTTGCGCGCCGTGGAGCGCCAGCGCGACCGAGCCGCCGAGCCGCTCGTCCACCGGCGCCTCGTTGGACAGCGCGCCGATGATACGCTTGCGGCTAGCGCCCAGCAGAATCGGGCAGCCCAGGCCGTGGAACAGCGCAAGGCCGTTCAATATCTGGAGGTTGTGACGCAGATTTTTGCCAAAGCCGATTCCCGGATCGACGATGATCCGGCTCCGCGCAATGCCGGCGGCTTCGGCGGCAGCGATACGTTCGGCCAGCCAGTCGTAAACCTCTATCAGCGCGTCGTCATAATGCGGCCGATCCTGCATCGTCGCGGGATCGCCCTGATGGTGCATCAGCACGACCGGACAGTCCTGGCCGGCCAGCAGCGCCGCCGCTTGCGGATCGTGGGTCAGCGCCGATACGTCGTTGACGATCGCCGCCCCCGCCGCCAGCGCCGCCGCCATCACCGCGGCCTTGCGGCTGTCGATCGACACGATCGCTCCGCCCCGCGCGAGCGCGCGGATTACCGGCTCGACGCGCGCGATCTCGTCGCCTTCCCAGACGGGTTCGGCGCGCGGCCTGGTCGACTCTCCGCCAACGTCGACGATCGCCGCGCCGGCCTCGACCATATCGAAGGCGCTGGCGGCGGCCGCTTCAGGATCATCGAGATGATCGCCGCCGTCAGAGAAGCTGTCCGGGGTCATATTAAGGATCAGCATGATCTGCGGCTGATCGAGGCGCAGTGTCCGGTCGCCAAGCTGTATCGGCGGACGCGGCGCGGTGATCCGTGCGATCGTCCTCCGCGCCGCCTCCGCCTGGTCATCGGCGAGTCCGGCGATGAAAGCGTCGATCTCACATATTGGCACCAGCCGGGTTCCAGTCCGCATGCCGCCATCGACCGCGATCACCTCATAGGCCGAGAACCAGACCAGTCCACCAGCCAGCCGCGCGACCTCGCCATCGCGATCGAAGGGCGACGCGATGAACGCGGTCGGCAGGAAATAAAGGCGGGCGTAGCGCGAGAAGGTCATGGATCAGGTCCGCAGCCGGAGAGGCTCGACCTAGGCGCTATTCCCCCATGCTCGCAAGATGGCGCTGGCGCACCGCATCGATCGGCTCGAGACCGGTGTCGGTCGTGATATGCCAGAAGCTCCAGCCATTGCATGATGGGGCGCCCTGCAACTGCGCACCAAGGCCGTGGATCGATCCAGTCGCGCCGCAGCTGCTGGCGAGTACGCCGTCGGCGCGGACCTTGGCGGTCCAGCGACGCTTGCTGTCGGTCAGGGTCGATCCTGGTGCGATCAGGTTGCTTTCGACGAGCAGGCCGAAGGCTATGCGCGGGATCGCCTTCTTCTCGGGGATCGACATCATCGCGCTCTCGTCGAGTGGAAGGGTCGCGGCGATCCGCTGGGTCGCGACCTTGATATATTTGTCCTCGCGCTCGATGCCGATCCAGCGGCGGCCGAGGCGGCGCGCGACCGCGCCCGTGGTGCCGGTCCCGAAGAAGGGATCGAGGACCAGATCGCCCGGCTCGGTACAGGCGAGCATCACACGATAGAGCAGCGATTCCGGCTTCTGCGTCGGATGCGCCTTGTGACCATCATCGTCCTTGAGCCGCTCGCCGCCCGAACAGATTGGCAGCGTCCAATCCGACCGCATCTGGATATCGTCGTTGAGCGCCTTCATCTTACGATAATTGAAGGTGTATTTGGCCTTCTCGGCCTTCGAGCACCAGATCAGCGTTTCATGCGCGTTGGTGAAGCGGGTGCCCTTGAAATTGGGCATTGGGTTCGCCTTGCGCCAGACGATATCGTTGAGGATCCAGAAGCCCTCGTCCTGCAACGCGGTGCCCACCCGGAAGATGTTGTGATAGCTGCCGATCACCCAGATCGTGCCGTCATCCTTCAGGATGCGCCGCGCCTCGGCCAGCCATTCGCGGGTGAAGCGATCGTAGACGGCGAGGCTGTCGAATTTGTCCCAATCGTCGTCGACCGCATCGACCTGGCTGCCGTCGGGGCGGTGCAGATCGCCTCCCAGCTGGAGATTATAGGGGGGGTCTGCGAAGATCATATCGACACAGCGATCGGGCAACGCCCGCATTGCGGCGATGCAGTCGCCGCGGATGATCTCGTTGAGCGGCAGGCGCGCTTCGCTGACGGCCGTAGTCTGCCGCACCCGGCGCGCGGCCGGAATCTTCTCAAGAACACCCATCGACAAATAAACCCCCTTCGGACTGTGCGAAAAGGTGATTCATCGGGACTCTCCGGTCAAGAACAATAGTTTGGCCCGAGAGTCTGAGACGTTGCGGAAGCAACGCGAACGAAAGGAGTCCGCTACCGCATGTTGAGTCCCGGAAGGGGTGTGGGACTCAACAGCTTGTGGTGTGGCGCGAAGGACTCACCATCCGGGCTTTTGCGCCGAATGGTTGGAACGGCGCTCCGAACTCTTCGTTTTCCCCCCATGCCGACGCGGTTCAGACGCCTTTCCCCTGCTGCATTTTGTGCACTGGCCGCCATCATCGGCGGAGCGCTGGGCGGCGCGACGGCAGTGCACGGGCTGCGTCAAAATGCCTACGGACCGACGGGCGTCGCATCGCCGATCAGCAATAACGCTGACCTGGGCTATGCGGACAGCGGCGATGTGGCGGGTTGCGACGACTGCTCCGAACGCGACCTCGGCTATCGCTGGGCGACACTGGCGGCGATCCGTTCGTCCACCGAGTGCCCTAATGACAGCTGGGGCTTCCGGCGCGGCTGCCTCGACTATACCGGCGGGGTATAAGGCTCAGGCGACCTGCCTGGCAGCGGAGAACAGCGAATATTGGGCGATAGGGGCGAAGCTGCGGCGGTGCAGCGGCGATGGGCCCAGTTGCGCCAGTGCGGCAAGATGCGCGGGCGTGCCATAGCCCTTGTTCTGCGACCAGCCATAGCCGGGATGGTGGGCGTCGTAGTCCGCCATCATCCGGTCGCGCTCTTCCTTGGCGATGATCGAAGCCGCCGCGATCGACAGGCACAACGCATCGCCACCGATCACCCATTGCGATGGCCGGCTCCAGCGTGGGCAGCGGTTGCCGTCGACGAGCACCATCGCCGGCTCGACCCCCAGCGCCGAGACCGCGCGCTCCATCGCCAGCATTGACGCCCAGAGGATATTGATCTCGTCAATCTCCTCGACCGTGGCAATGCCGACCCCGACATGCGCGACATCCCGTATCTTGAGGCACAGATCGGCACGTGCGTTAGCCGTCAATTTCTTGCTGTCGTCGATGCCCTTGGGCGCGCGACGGCCATCGAAAATCACCGCCGCGGCGACCACCGGACCGGCGAGCGGACCCCGCCCGGCTTCATCGACGCCGGCGAGCGGCATCGGGTGCGTCTTCTCTATCCTGAAACTCGGCCCCGGCATCTGCCTTCTTTAGCGCCGGGCAAGCCCGCCTGAAAAGCCACTTATGCGGTCAACCCGCCGCCAGCAGATGGATTCCGAACAGTTCATGTGAATCGAGCCAGACATCGATCGGCCGGAAACCCGCGCCGCGGGCCAGTGCCTGGAAATCTTCAACCGAATATTTCCAGCTGTCGCTGACATGGATCGCTTCCCCCGCAGCGAAATGGAAGATCTGCCCGCCGATCTTCACATCTTGCCGCGCGATGCTGACGAGATCGGAACGCAGGCGGCCGCGATCGGAGTCATAATGGACTCGGTGCTCGAACAGGCGAACATCGAACCCGGCATCGAGTTCGCGGTTCGCCCGCTCGAGCAGATCGAGCATCAGCGCCGCGTTCAAGCCATGCGGATCATCATAAGCCGATTCGATCACCAGCACGCTCTTGCGCAGATCGACCCCGATCAGCATCAGCCCGCCCTGCCGCAATCCCCGCGCCCACAGCGACAGCATCGCCAGCGCATCGGTCGGGTCGAAATTGCCGATCGCATTACCGGGCAGATAGGCGACCCGCCGTCCCCCGCCCGCATTGGAAGGAAGATCGAACGCCTGCCGCATGTCGGCGCAGACCGCTTCGACCCATAATTTCGGATAGCGCGCCTGAACACGGCGGGCGTCATCGAGCAGCGCATCCTTCTCGCGATCGAGCGCGACATAGCCCCAGGGCCGGTCGATGACCGCGAGCAGTTGCTGGACCTGCGGGCCAAAGCTCTGCCCGATATCGATCAGCTGGATCGATGGCCCTAGCCCGGCGGCGATCGGCACGGCCTGGTCGCGCAATATCTCCAGTTCGCTGCGCTCGATGTAATATTCGGGCAGGGCGCAAAGGCGCCGGAATGCCGGGGACCTGCGATCGACCAGCATCCGCCCGGCGATACTCTTTTCAGGCAGGACCATCCCGGCCAGAAACAGTTCGCGGAATTCCGCTGGCTGCAGTCCGTGGTCGTGAAACGCGGCAATATCCGCGCCCTGGCGCGCGATCTCGTCCGCTGGTCTGTCGGTCAAGCAATGTCTCCGAAACTGGCGGAAGCGCGCGCGCCCGACCTGCCGACCCCGTGCCAGCACCGTAACAGAACATGCCGGCCGTAAACAGTTCGTTATGGTGGATAGTTTCCCGGATGCTCACCATTGTGACGACATCGAAACGAAAATCATTGCCCGAAATGCTGGTGGGCCCGGCAGGACTTGAACCCGCAACCTAGCCGTTATGAGCGGCCAGCTCTAACCAGTTGAGCTACAGGCCCCTACCAGCGGGGGTCGCGATAGCCGACGCCCTCGCGCGCGGCAAGACGCGGGTTCGCTCCGGGACATTTCATAATCAAAATTGCTGCGGCCGCCTCTACGCCGCGCAGATGGCCTCGCCCGACACGGGACCGCCGCTTCCGTTCAGCGTCGTAGCGGCGGATTCGATCCGGCTGTACACTTTGTCGAGATAATAGCCGGCCAGATGATAATGGGCGCGCTTGGCGGCGGGATGCGCTGCGGACTGGGCCAGCGCGAGTTCGGCTTCGGCGCGTCGGATATAATAGCTACGATCGCGGGCTTTCATCACCAAATCCCTTTTGATCGGATGAGATTATGGCGAGGAGGCTGAATGATCTGTCACTTTGAACACAGTTGCCAGCTGGCTAGCGACCGAATCCAACAACTGGCCGCAGCTGCAGCAAAGCTATGCTGCGATGCAAAAATCGAGTTAGCCAGATAAGGCGGCAAGGCTGGAGCTTGCCGCAAAGAGAATTAATCGGTTCTGGCGCGTTTCTCGTGCTCTTTGGCCAGCGCCTTATGAGCTAGTCGAGCCGCCGGGTTTGTTGCCTGCCGCGCCATCACCTCGCATTCGCGTTTCCGCGCAAGATGATAACCCTGCTCTCCTTGATCTGGCATAGTGCCTCCGTTCCACGCCTTCAGGGGCGCGCAGCACTTATAGCAGCCAGTGGCGTACCCGCATAAAAGCGCCCTGACGACCCAAAAAGCATGTGCAGAAGTGCACCTCGTTTCCGTTATCGCGACTAGGGGTTGTGGGGATTTAGGATTCACATTTTTGGGGAGATGTGATTCACACTTTGGATGGAACGCTTCGTACTGACCGACGCCCAGTGGCCAAAGATGGAACCGCATTGTCTGGGTAAGCCGACCGACCCGGGACGAAGCGGGAGGAACAACCGTCTATTTTTGGAGGCAGTGCTATGGATTGTCCGGACGGGCAGTCCATGGCGTGATCTGCCGAC